>JAJQRA010000001.1:0-107874 GCA_046533095.1 Lachnospiraceae bacterium ZAX-1
TTCTAGCATAGGAGGCTTTTTTATAACAGATGTAACGCTACTGCTTATTCCATTCGCCCCAGCATAGCTGGGGGATTGATATTTTCATTCACCTATATTACTACAGTTTTCGGGGAATTGCAACAGTTTTTTTAGAAAAATCAACCTGATGTTGAGGGCGCGGGATTGCATAGGACCTTTCTAAAAAGGTAGACCTTTTTAGAGTTCGTTATCGCTTAGAACCCCTTGCGGTGCGGTGTTCGCGGAGCCAGTTGTAGAACGTAGCCGCGCAAACGCCGCCGCATTCGCCGAGGACTTTTTGGAGTGGGATTTCCTCGTGTTCCCAGTGTTTCACGAGATTTGGGAAGTCTTTGGGCGGCTTTTTAGCGGGTCTGCCGAGGTGCTTGCCGCGCTTTTTGGCGTGGCGATACCCGCCGCTTGGCGTTGGAGGATATAGCCGCGCTCAAGTTCCGCAACCGCGCCGAATATTGTCAGCATAAACTTCCCAGTCGGCGTAGTGGTGTCGATATGCTCCTTTTGACTGACGAACTCCACGCCTTTGGCGGTGAGTTGCTCTACGAGTTCAAGCAAATCCTTGGTATTGCGGGCAAACCGGCTTATGCTCTCCACGGTCACGCTGTCACCGGGGTGAACGGCAGTGAGTAGGGCTTGAAATTGAGGGCGTTGCGTGTTCTTGCCGCTTAACTTCTCCATAAATATGCGGTCGGCTGGTATGCCGAGCACGGTCATCGCGTCAAGTTGCCTATCCTCGTTCTGGTCAAGGGTACTCACGCGAACGTATGCGAATTTTGCCATAAGCAAAGCACTTCCTTACATAATTTGCTGTTACTTCTATCGTAACAGACGAAAATAATCCTCGCGGTTTGCGAATAAACTCCGCAGACCGCGAGGGTGAGTGATGTTTCACAAGTTTCACGAACAAGCCGTATAACCCTTATTTTACTGGCTTAGATGAGTAATGTATGCGCTTATTGATATTTCATTTTGCGGACACCGATGTTTCACTAATTTTTGCGCCAGTCAATTCCGGTTACAGTCTTTCCGACTGCGCCGTAACGCTTGATTGTGTAGCGTTTTCGGAGTTCAGATACAAATTGCTGAGCTGACAGCGCCCGAAGCCCCGTGTCTTTCAACCACGCGCAGTAGCATTGGAACAGGTCGCGGGTAAGCAGTTTCCCGTTCGGAGAATCCGCAATCATCTCACCGAGGAACGCGCCGATAACGTCGCTGTCCTGCCTATAATCGGCAAGAGACTGTTTTATCCTCTCCGGCGGCTCCAATCCCTCCGACTTCAGAAGCCGATAACCCTCGATTAGCCAGTTGAGTATGCCGCTGAGGCTGTTGGCATAACGGAGCGTCTTTTTCAGATTTTTGTCCTGTTCAATTTCGGAGAAGTGCTGTGTGAACGGAATGATTATCATTCGTCCGCTCGCGAAAACAGTATCGTCAGTAATCTGCGGTAAGTGGTTCGTATTGATGAAAAATTTGCTCTCCGGCGTGAACTCGAATGGATTGTCGTTTAGAAAACGCACCACGAGCGTGTCGCCGCCGGTGAGTTGCTTGACAAGCGCGGCGTTAAGCAGCAAATCCTTATCGGGTTCGCATACCGTAACAAACCGCGTTTGGTGTTAGTATATAAGTGTGGACACGAAAAGCCGAACAATCTATAATAATTACGAAAAGACAAAGGAGATGTTCGACATGGCTAAAAGCCAAAAAGCATATACACCGGAATTCAAGCAACAAATCGTTGATTTATATGGAACTGGCAATTATTCGTATCCGCAATTGGAACGTGAATATGGCGTATCAAGATCTACCATTTCCGGATGGGTAAAAAACCTTTCCCCAATCCAGATATCAGAGGATGAAACTATTTCAGTGAAAGAGCATAAGGCGCTCCAAAAAGAAAACCAACGCCTTAAAGCAGGGAATGAAATATTAAAAAAAGCGACCGCCATATCCGCAAAAGAACAATAGATGAACTCGTAGGTTTTATTCGCGGCAATTTGGAACCCTATACTATATCCCAACTTTGCAGTGCACTGAAATTTCCAAGAAGCACCTACTATGAAGCCCTGGTCCGTGAGCCTTCCAAACGCAGGGTGGAATATGAAAAATTCAGCGAACAGGCAAATGACGTGTTTAAGGGACCAAAGCAAATCTATGACGCCGTTAAAATTCAACGTGCCCTGAACCAGAAAGGCATCCCCTGCAGTTTAAAAAGGGTGCAGCGTCACATGCCAGAGCAGGGGCTGCGTTCCGTGGCTGTCAAAAAATATAATCACGCCACCAGTCAAGGGGCGGTTCCGGATGGTAAAAAAATATCCTAGACCGCGATTTTGAAGCAGAGGCCATCCATCAAAAATGGGTGACTGACACCACTTATATTCACATGCTAAAAGAAGGGTGGACATATCTGGCTTCCGTCATGGATCTATGCAACCGTAAAATTATTGGATACGCATATGGGACCAAAATGACAGCCGAATTAGCGACACGGGCAGTAGAGAATGCATGCCTCAATGTAAAGGAGACCAAGGGAATCATCCTACACAGTGATTTGGGGAGCCAATATACAAGCCAAACCTTTGAACGGTATTTGTCTGAAAGGGGAATGGTTCATTCTTTCAGTAGAAAAGGCAGCCCTTATGACAACGCCTGCATAGAATCCTTTCATTCCGTATTGAAGAAAGAAGAGATCTACCTCCACGCTTGCCAAGACTTCAAAGAAGCGAGTAGGGTAATATTTGAATATATAGAATCTTGGTATAATCGTAAAAGGATACACGGTTCCATTAATTATTTGACCCCACAGCAAAAAGAGGATGCGGAATTAAAAAAAGTGGCATAAAACCTTTCGACTTTTTTTGTCCAAAGTATTGACATAGATCCAGTGTACAAAAAGGCGTATTGGCGGATAAACTCCCGCACCCGCGCCAAAAAAATGACGCAGAGCGAGTTTTTGCAATGGTCGGAACAGGTGGCGCGAAAGCGTGATGAATGTGAGGCGGGGGGACTGCCCTTTGAGGATTTTGTAGCTTGGCTAGAGCAGGGCAGAATACGCAAGCCACGCAATAAAAAACAGCAAGACACCGTGTAGGCGTCCTGCTGTTTTTTGCAAATATTCAGTTGTAGACCAATTCGGCAAGAATAATCTCGTGCGCCTGTTCTTTGTCCGCGATTGTTCGCAAGCGTTTTTCAGCCACTCCGCCAGCAAGAGCTGATTGTACAAAATTGGGCAATGTTCTTGCAGGTATCGCTTGTGAAGCCGCCCGTACCGCCCGAGTGGCGTTGCGTCCGGCAGGTCGCTGAGTATAATGTCTGGCAAATAGTAATCGCCCGACAAGCTGTAAGTAAGCTCCATAAACCAGTCCTTCCGTAAGTTTGAAATTTCGATTGTTTACGCTGTTTGCCGTGATATTTTAACCTATGACAGCAGCGAAACAATCGTAAAAACCGCCGCTATAAACAATTATATTGCTCCATTACCACCTCCCCGAATCGCCGCAATCCCTCACCACAAGCGGATTTGCCGCCTATAAAAATAAGGTAGTTAAAAAACTACCTTATCAGTATAAAACAAATATACTGTTTTCATATCAATGTACTGCTTTCATATCAATGTACTGTTTCGTGTCCAATATACTGTTTTTCATGTCCTATGTACTGCTTTCATATCAATATACTGTTCTCGTATCCAATGTACAGGTATTCTCACTGAAATGCTCCTATTACAACCATTAGCCGTATCACCTATATTTACCATATGGGTTCTACTTTATCAAGCAAGGAAAACATTCATCAATTCCTGCCACAGTCACCTCGGCTACACTACCCTGTTCATTTTTTATAAGCCCGATGCACATTTTTGCATACAATCCCTTCCATTGTTGCCTGATTTAGATACTTGTGCTATTGTAGAAGCAGAACAACTATACACAGCCGGTTACCACGAAGCCACTTTTATGTGTGCCTTTTACAAAAGTGCGCGTTTTGCATTGCCTCCGGCAGCAATTTTTAAATCAACACATTCAAACAAGAGAAAGAAGACGGACTACGATGAAAAAATGTTCCCATATTTCCCCTATTGGCACATACTTGCTAGGTTTTATACTATTGACGGTATTTGTCGCTTCTATTGGATTGACACAGGCCTGCTCCAACAAACGACCGGAACCCATTGCCAAATATGGTTTTTACTTTGATACGGTTATTGCAATCACACTTTATGATGCTACAAAGGAAACGCTCATTGATGATTGTTTTACGCTTGCCGAAAAGTATGAGAAACTTTTTAGCCGTACCATGAACGGCAGCGATGTCTACAATATCAATCACGCAGGTGGCCAGCCTGTTTTCGTGGATTTAGAAACGATTGCATTGATTGAACAAGGGTTGAAATATGGCAAAGTCAGCAACGGTGCTTTTGACATAACGATTGGTGCTGTGAGCGACTTATGGGATTTTAAAAGTGACAGCCATGCCCTGCCTAGTCCATCCGATATAGCGCAAGCGGTTTCAACTGTTTCCTATCATACGATCATCATCGGACAAGATACCATCACCCTAAGCAATCCGAATACCCAGCTAGATTTAGGTGGGATCGCGAAAGGCTTTATTGCTGATAAGATGAAAGAATACCTCTTGTCAAATGGCATTACGCAAGGTTTCATTAACCTTGGCGGAAACGTACTTGCCCTTGGACAACGATCAGATGGGCAAAATTATACATTTGGAATTCAAAAGCCTTTTGCGAAAGAAGGGACTTCCATTGCAACGGTAGAGATTACGGATCAAACAGTCGTAACCTCCGGCGTATATGAACGATATTTTGAACAAAACGGCATTCGCTACCATCATATTTTAGATCCCAAAACAGGCTATCCTTATGAGAATAACCTGCTTGGCGTAACAATCATTTGCCCTAATTCCATTGACGGCGATGGGTTAAGCACAACTTGTTTTGCTTTAGGGTTAGAAAAAGGGATGGAGCTGATCGAAAGCCACAAGGATACAGAGGCAATATTTATAACCGATGATTTTAAACTCCATATAACCTCCGGCTTAGGATCTACGATCCCGTTTAAGGAAATATCCCTTTGATTTCTTCGGCATAAATCAGCCGTCTAAGAGCAAGGATATAGGCCGCCATCCGAAGTGAACACTTAGATTGTTCTGCTTCGCCGATCAGCTCATAAAAAGCTTTTGTCATAATTTCTTCAAGCATTTCATTGATTCGATCTCGTTCCCATGTTAGCTCCTGTATATTTTGAACCCACTCAAAATAGGAAACAATGACACCACCACTATTTGCAAAAATATCAGGAACTAAAATAATACCTCTTTTTTCAAGAATCAGATCCGCTTCGGCAGTCGTAGGACCATTTGCCCCTTCTACTACAAACTTACACTGGAGTTTTTCAGCTATTTCTTCATTGATTTGGTTTTCCATCGCCGCCGGAACCAAAACATCACATGCGCAGAGCAAAAGTTCCTCATTATTTATATGGGTAATGCCATCTAGCTTTAAGTCTGCAAAAAGGCCTCCATTTTCCGCATATTTAGAGAGCATATCGATATTCAGTCCATTCTTGCTGTAGATTCCCCCCGACACATCGCTGACTGCAACCACCTTTGCACCTCTATGTTGAAAAATACGAGCGGCATTGCTACCCACATTCCCAAATCCTTGAATCGCTACTTTAATTGTGTCAATGGTCTGTCCATATTGTTTGAGGATTTGTTTTGTGCTTATTACGACTCCACGCCCAGTTGCCGATGCACGGCCTTTTGAGCCAGATAGTTCAACTGGTTTTCCTGTTACCACACCAGGGCAAGGCCTACCCTTTAGCATACTATAGGTATCAAGAATCCATGCCATAATTTGTGCATTTGTATTAACATCCGGTGCCGGAATGTCCGTATCTTGACCAATAAGCGGCTCAATCGCATAGGTGTAGCGTCTGGTCAGTCTTTGTAGTTCCCGCTTCGACAACGTTTTCGGATCAACCTTAATTCCCCCCTTTGCACCGCCATAAGGAATATTTACAACGGCGCATTTTAAAGACATCCAGATGGCAAGTGCCCGAATTTCGTTTAAATTGCAGTCTTGATGGTAACGAATTCCACCCTTGAAAGGCCCTCTGATATTTGAATGCTGAACCCTCCATCCCTCAAACACCTTTACGGTATTATCGTCCATTTCTACCGGAAGATAAATTTTGGTTTCTCGTTGGGGATTTTTGATGATTTCAAACACACGTTTTTCGATATGTCCAATCTCCATTGCTTGCTCCATAACTGTTTGAACATTTTTTAAGGGATCGTATTTTTCCATTTTTGTATTCTGCCTTTCCGGCTTTATAGCCTGCATGGTTGTTCTTTGGTATGTGCCTATTTATATTCTGTGCAAATATAGCGATGCAAGTGGATATGCGTAGCGTTACAGGGTTACTTAACTTCCTTTTGAAAGTGCTGATAGTCTTTTACTGTATTCCAGTCGCCGCCCCATGTAAATCCATGTTCTGTAAAAAGGCGATAGCTTAAATCCTGTGTATCAATTTTATATGCAAACTCCTGTGCGCGGTCAACATAGGCAGTGCCGTTGAGCGGTTCTACAAGGATGGATCTATCTTTTGCGTGGCGGACATAGGGATTGTACATTGGGTTTATATCAATTGCAAGCCCAAGACTATGTTTTGACAACCTTGTAGTACCGGCAATCACACGATAATTAAATGCAGATGTATTATTGTCCGCCATGGATAACTCATCATCTGCCCCATATTCGTCAACCAAAACCATTTTTTCAATCGGATAAAAATTATCGTAGAGCTCTTTCATAATATCTATGATGTCATCCGCAATTTTTTCATTTACGATTAATTCTCCAATATGCGTATTGCCATCGAACCCTATATGAAGCACTCTGATGTAAGATAAAGCATCCACCGTTATATCCGTATTCTCTACATAAGAACAATTAGAAATCCTTTCAAATACACCATCTGATATTTCTTCCGCATAAAATAAGCTGTCCACAAGATCGGAAGTCAATAAACTTGTATCCACGATACTATTTGCCTTTTGCTTTCGAATATCTGCCAACTTTAATGCCACTACTTCTTTCTCTTCTTCTAATTCTTCTTTTTTTGATTTTTCCTGTTCAGACCGGTTATTTTTGGATTCTTCTATTCCAAGTCGCTTATCGTTTGCTTCATCTAGAGATTCTTCATCTTCAACTTTTTCCCCTTGAAGTTCTTCATTTTCCCCTTTAGGCTCTTTCCCTTCATTTTCCCTCTTAGGATCTTTACCTTCCAGTTTTTCCTTTTCACCTTCACCTAGAATTGCTTCACCTTCAACTTCACCTAGAATTGCTTCACCTTCAACTTCACCTAGAGTTGCTTCACCTTCACCTTGCGCCGCTTCTTTCCCCTGCTTCGTCTGTGTATTTGCAGTTCTTTCTTTTTCTCGCCATCTAGTTAGGATTAGAATGCCGACCACCAGAACAATACCTGCTGTCACTAGTCCAACATATAATTGTTTCTTTTTCAAAAAACCCTCCCCTGCTTCCAGCCAAAATAATACTTTGTTCTATCTGTTTTTAATAGGCAAATGCTATCTGATCGCTTACAAAATTTGGTGTTTTACAGAAAGCTTCCACATTCGCTCATTTTTTAATAAGCAAATGCTATCTGATCGCTTATGGCATCTATACTACAAAAGACCCTCAACCGCATAAATCGCAGTGAGAATCTTTTGCAATATTTTCATTATGACGCTTTACTTGCCGTAATAATTTTCCTTGGGCATTTTTCTGCACAAACACCACATCCGGTACATTTATCCTGATCGATATGTGCAATATTGTCTACAACGGTAACTGCACCTGCCGGGCAGTTCTTCTCGCAGATTTTACAGCCGATACAGCCAACGGTACAAGCTGTTGTTACTTCTTTGCCCTTTCCTTTGGAGTTACATTGTACGATATGCTTTGCATCGTAAGGAGCTAGTTCAATCAGACCCTTTGGACACGCCGCAATACATTTGCTGCATGCTTTACACGCATCTTTATCCACAAAGGCAATTCCATCTACAATGTGAATTGCATCAAACGGACAGGCTTTTACACAACTTCCATAGCCAAGGCAACCATAATTACAGGTTTTTGGACCGCCACCCGGTGCGAAAGCAACCATTGCACAGTCCTCTTCCCCATAATAGTTATAGTCTGTACTTGACTTTTCACAGGTACCGCCACATTTTACAAATGCAACCTTTTTTACGGAAGTGTCTACCTTGATCCCCATGATTTCGCCGACTTTTGCGGCAACCGGGTCACCACCTACTGGGCAGCCTCCGACTTCCGCTTCGCCTTTTACAATTGCCGACGCAAGACCGCTACATCCTGCGTATCCACAGCCTCCGCAGTTATTTCCCGGAAGAACGCCAATAATCGCCTCTTCTCTCTCATCTATCTCTACCTGAAATTTTTCACCGGCCACTCCTAAGAAAAGCCCGATAAACAATCCAGTGCCGCCTACAATGACAGTGGCAATGATAATTCCTGTTATACTCATTTATCCGCCCTCCTATATTACGCCTGAAAATCCAAAAAAGGCAATTGCCATCAGGCCTGCTGTAACCAATACAATGGCAGAACCACGAAATGCCGCAGGAATATTATTAAATTCTATCTTTTCACGTATACCTGCCATAATGACAATGGCAATTGTGAATCCTACTGCAGTTGCAAATCCGTTTATAGCACCTTCTAAGATTCCATAGGTCTCTTGAACATTTTTTAAAGCCACACCTAAAACAGCGCAGTTTGTAGTAATAAGTGGCAAGTACACGCCAAGTGAATTATAAAGTGGCGGCATTGACTTTTTTAGGAACATTTCTACAAATTGTACCAATGCTGCAATCAGCAAAATGAATACGATCGTCTGTAAGTATTCAAAGTGAAGCGGTACCAGTAAAAATTTATAGACACAGCTTGTCACAATAGATGCGAGCGTCAATACGAAAATTACCGCGCCACCCATGCCGGCTGCCGTTTCTACTTTTTTTGATACGCCTAGGAATGGGCACAATCCAAGGAACTGGCTCAATACAACGTTGTTGATTAAAGCGGAACCTATGGCTATTATAATCAATTCTTTCATCGCTGCTTCCCCCTATTTCTTTTCTTCTTTTTTGTATGGGCCAACTGAGAATATCCTGCCACCACAAGTTCCATTGCCACAGCCTGCACAATCCGCCGCAGTGCAGCCTTGTGCCGGAACAACCGTTTTCCCTTTTTTGGCGGCATTATTCTTGACAACGTTTTGAAGCGCTACCAGACATGCCAACACCAAGAATGCCCCAGGTGCCAATACGAAAATTGTAATTGGAGTATACCCGAATTTCCCTTCTTCTGCAAGCGGCAGTAATTGGTATCCAAAAATCTGGCCGGCACCGATAATTTCCCTTACCGCACCAATACAGGTCAACCCAACCGTAAATCCAAGGCCCATGCCGATTCCATCAAAAATAGATGGCATAACCGGATTTTTTGACGCATAGCTTTCTGCACGGCCTAAAATAATACAGTTTACAACAATAAGCGGAATATAGATGCCCAATGCATCATAGAGAGCCGGAACAAAACCCTTTACCAAAAATTCAACAATGGTAACAAAGGACGCAACCACCACGATAAATGCCGGCATACGTACGCCGTCCGGAATAATATTTCGCAGGGCGGAAATCAAAAGGTTTGACATAACCAATACGATTGTGGTAGAAAGCCCCATGCCCACACCATTCATCGCCGATGTTGTAACGGCAAGCGTAGGACACATGCCAAGCATCAGCACAAACGTAGGATTTTCTTTTATAACACCATTGTATATACGTTCTACATTTCTATTCATTTAGAGCTACCTCCCTTTCATTAATTTTGAGCAGAAATTGCCTGAAAGTAAATTAAACCTGCATTAACGCCTCTTGTTACGGCATTTGACGTAATGGTTGCACCGCTGATTGCTTCAATCTGGTTGTCGGCGGTGGCGGTATTCTTCGTAACTTCAAAGGCATCGGAAAGCTTCCCTTCAAACTGGGAATAGAATTTTGATTCCTTTGCCTTCATGCCAAGCCCTGCTGTTTCACTAATCGAAGTAATCGAATACCCATTGATTGTACCATCCTTTTGTATCCCGATTGAAAATGCAATATTGCCGCCATATCCAGCATGGGATACAACGGAAATAACATAGCCAAGTTCCGTTTGGGAAGAATCTTTTGCAACGACCACACCGGAAATATCATTGTCCGCATAATCCGTTCCCGCCAATGCAGCCTCTGCCGCTTCAGGCGTGAAATCTTTATAGTCCTCAAAGCTATCCGCTTCTGCAAATACAGACTGATAAGCCTTTTGCTGTGTCGCTGCCTGTGCTTTTTTAATTGGCTCTTTTGTCACTTCATAGACTAATCCAAGTGCACAGCCGGCAATCACCGTAATCAGTGTCAATAACAATGCATCTTTTATTAATTTATTCATTATTTCTCTCCTCCTTTACCAAATGGTTTAGGAATCGTGAACCGCTCAATCAATGGCACGAGCAGGTTGCTGAAAATAATGGCATAGCTTACACCCTCTGCCGATGGTCCAAACAACCGAAAAATCCCTGTCAACACACCTAAAACAATCCCAAATACGATTTTCCCTAGCGGTGTGATTGGAGATGTTACATAGTCGGTAGCCATAAAGAACGCGCCTAGAATAAGTCCACCACGTGTAAGATGTCCTACTAAATAGTCAAGGTCAAATCCATGTCCGCCAAACAGCAGGACAAAAACAGCCAATGTTATAATATATGTACACGGAATCCTTAGGTCAATAACCCCCATTAAAATAAGAAAGATTGCACCAATTAATAGGGCAATGACAGATGTTTCTCCAATCGTCCCTGAAACGGTACCGATAAGATTCTCTAACGGCGTAAATACATGTGCCCCCTCGGCTTCGATACCTTCTAATACCGCCAAAGGAGTTGCTCCGGAATAGCCGTCAAGTTTGTTGTAGACAAACGTTGTCATGGGGCCTGTAAAGGAAATGAGCAGAAAGCACCTTGCACCAAGGGCAGGGTTCATGAAATTCTGTCCAAGGCCGCCAAACAGGCCTTTTACTACTACTATAGCAAAGATACCGCCTATAACACCCATCCACCACGGTAATGTGGGTGGCAGGTTTAATGCTAGCAGCAAGCCGGTTACAACGGCGCTTAAGTCCTGTATCGTATCCTTCTTGTGCACGATTTTATTAAATGCCCATTCAGAAATGACACAGCTGGCAACGGTAGCTACGATATTTACGGCAGCCAAAATTCCAAAATTCCAGATACCGAACAAACTTGCCGGAAGCAATGAAATAACCACATAGAGCATGATTTTTCCGGTAGTATCTTTGTAACGCGTATGCGGTGAAGACGATACGTTATATAAATCACTCACAATAATCCACCTCTTTCTAACGTATAAATTTTTATTTTTTTCTCTTATTTGCAAGCACTGTTTTTTTCATAGCTTTGATAGCCTGTGCAAGCTGTCTTTTGGCCGGACAAATAAAACTGCAGCTGCCACATTCAATACATTCTAGGCCACTCCACTTTTCAAACATATCTTCCAAACTATTTTCTGCATAATCCGCTAGTCTTGAGGGAACGATTCTGGAAGGACAGACCTCAACACACCGGGCACAGTTGATACATGGGGACGGCTCTGTCTGCGCTACTTCATCTTCGGTCAGGCAAAGCAAGGCAGAGGTCGTCTTTGTGGTAGGTACGTCAATGCTAAAGACTGCAAATCCCATCATTGGCCCACCAGCGATTATTTTCTTTGGCTGTTCCTTAAAGCCACCTGCCATTTCAACTAATTCCGAAAAATTTGTTCCGATAGACACCGAAAAATTGGCAGGTTCATTTACCGCTTGCCCGGTAATTGTTACGATACGGTGCATTAGCGGCATACCTAATTTGACACTGTTATAGATTGCTACAATCGTATCTACATTATCTACAATGCATCCGGCATCAGCAGGCAGCATTGAGGCATTGATTGCCCTGCCTGTGGCTGCATAAATCAACTGGCGTTCTGACCCTTGCGGATATTTTGTCTTGAGTGCCATCACTTCCACGCGTGGCTCATTTGCTGTCATTGCTGTCAGTTTCTCAATACAGTCCGGCTTGTTGTCCTCGATACCGAGAATACCTTTTGCACCATCAAATAATTGCAGGATAATTTTCATTCCTTCGATTAATTTTTCCGGCTCTTCTAGCATTCTTCGATAATCCGATGTTAAATAAGGCTCGCATTCCGCACAGTTCGCAATTACAAACTCGATCTTGTCCGGCTCCTTCGGCGATAATTTAACATGGGTCGGAAATCCGGCGCCACCCATACCTACAATGCCAGCCTCTTTGATTCGATTGATAATTTCTTCTTTTGCAAGACTGGCTACATCGGCTGTTTCTTTATATTCTACCGATTTAAATTCACCGTCATTCTCCACGATGATGGAATTTACCATATCACCCACAGCAACCCGGCGTGGTTGAATCGCTTTCACTTTACCAGAGGCGCTTGCATAGATCGGTGCAGAAACGAATCCGCCTGCCTCGGCAATCTTTTGGCCCTTTAAGACCAAATCGCCAACCTTTACAATCGGTGCAGCCGGTGCCCCAATATGCTGTGATAGCGGATAAACCATATCTCCTTTGGGTAATACTTCGCGTATTGGCTTATCCTTTGATAAATCCTTCCCATCGTAGGGATGGATTCCACCTTTAAAAGTACCTAAACCCATTCTCTTTGCCCCACTTTCTCTAAAATTGAACACTTTGGCAGGAAATCCCCAGCCTAGTGCAAAAGCACATCCAGCCTTTTAGAAGTCCCTTTGACCGTAGTGTTTCACGAAATATAATAACTGCGAAAGCAAAAAACTTGCCAACACATCTTCAAATGCATCTTCAAATACATCTTCAAATGCATCTTCATCTTCATGCTCGGCTCGTCATGGTTTCGCCTATAATGAGTTATTCAGAGGTAAATTGTCTCCCCCTTAAACCCTTTCAGCCAATTATATCACATATTATGACATGGTACATATTATTTATTGTATTTTTTTTAATACTTTTTTAAGAAAAATTTTGTAAATCTTGCAAATATAAACATTTTTACTTGAATCATGGGGTTTATGTGGTACAATGGTAGGTATAGGCTGCATCACAAATTATACCTATTGCCTTATTCATGTTCCATACGATACATGATGATTAACCTATGAAATGACTCCATGTTCCATACGATGCATGATGATAACCTATGAAATGACTCCATGTTCCATACGATGCATGATGATTAACCTATGAAATGATTCCATGTTCCATACGATGCATGATGGTTCCATTATGAGCCTATGAACGTTCCACACGATACAAGAATTCCATAAATATATTACGGAGGTATCTATGAAAACATTTCAAAAAGAAAGCTTATTCGAAGCTTCACATCCCCTCTATTCTGAAGTATTTACTGAAGCCTCTATTTTCTTTGATATTGAAACGACCGGGTTTGCCCCAGGACGCACATTCGTTTATTTGATTGGCTGTGCATCCAGGCGCAATAATATTATTTGTACCAGCCAGTTTTTTGCAGAAAACCCGCAAGATGAAGAACTAGTGATCCGTGCTTTTCTTGCCTTATTAAAGCAATATAAGACGATTATTACTTTTAATGGCATTGGTTTTGATATGTCCTATTTAAGGGCGCGGTGTAATGTACTTGGCATTCAGGAAGACTTTTCCCCTTATATCTGTATTGATATTTACAAATCATTATCCGGCTTCAAGAAAATATTAAAGCTAAATAATCTAAAGCAAAAGACGTTGGAAACATTTCTGGACTTGAATCGAGAGGATGCCTATTCCGGCGGTGAATTAATTAACATTTATCTGGATTATGTGAAAACGCAAGATTCAAACAGCCTTTCCGTCATGCGCCTTCATAATTTAGAAGATGTCATGGGCATGATAGGCCTGCTCCCCATTTTCGCCTATGTTCAATTGTTTCAAGGAAATTTTACGGTACGTGACGTAGACATACAGGCATACGAAGAATACGAAGGGAAAGTGGCACTCGAACTGATGTTTTCAATTGATTGCCCTTATGCCATTCCGAAAAGGTTTTCATACGGTCTCCACAGCGTTTACATATCCGGCTTTCAAAATAGCATTAAATTAAAGGTAAAAATTTACCAAGGCGAACTTAAATTTTTCTACTCCAACTACAAAGACTATTATTATCTGCCGGATGAAGATGAGGCAATACATAAAAGTGTCGCATTTTACGTTGACAAAAACTTTCGGACACAGGCAAAAGCGGCTAACTGCTACAGTAAACGAACCGGGTGTTTCCTCCCCCAATATAAAGAGATATTCACCCCCTATTTTAAATTGGAATATAATGACAAACATGCTTATTTTGAAATGACGGACGAATTTACGGACTCCATAGAAGCGCAGAAAAAATATCTGCAGCATTTGCTTTGGTATATGCTAGAACAAAAATAGCATAGCCGGACAGAAAAAATAGTACAGCCATTCCTTTCGCATATATTTGAAAAAAATAGAAGAGCCAAACTGCGAAGAATCGAAAAACAGGCATCTGTAAATTGCCTGCTTTCGATTCTTTTTATACCACCATATTCATGTTTTATATTTGTCGGTGCCCTTGTTGCTTTCTGATGCCTTCTATATTTGTCAGTGCCCTTGTTGCTTTCTGATGCCTTCTATATTTGTCGGTACCCTTGTTGTTTGTTGGTGCCTTCTATGATTTGTCGGTGCCTTTATTTCGCTCTCTGAAAGAAGAATGACTTTAAGCGTTTGAAATTCACTTCTTCACAATTCATAATCTGTTCGGTGCTGCCGATAAATAGAACGCCTTCTTTCACAAGTGAGGAATTGAACTTTTTATAAATCTCCTCTTTCGCTTCCTCCGTAAAATAAATCAAGACATTGCGGCAAACAATCAAATTGCAGGCTGTCGGATATGGGTCTTTTAGCAAATTATGTTTCTTAAATTCTACGCGGGATTTAATCTCATTTGTAATTTGATAAGATGCTCCAACTTTTTTGAAATATTTCTTTTTAAGCTCAGCAGGAACAGCCGCAATACTCTTTTCGTTATAAAGCCCCATTCTAGCCTTATCAAGAACCTCGTCGTCCATATCCGTTGCTATAATTTTGATTTGATTTAGAGGCAGATGTGAAGATAAAGCCATGACAAGGGAATACGGTTCGTCCCCGGTAGAGCAGGCCGCACTCCAAACTTTTATACTTTTCCCGAATTTTTTGATTAAATTTGGGAAAACTTCCTTGTCTAACAATACCCATTGTTCCGGATTACGATAAAATTCAGATACGTTGATTGTTAAGAAATTGACAAATTGCGCAAGCTTTTCTTTATCCCTTTTGATCAGTGCAACATATTCCGTATAATTTGAAATCTTATTTTTCTGTATAAGCGTATCAATTCTACGTTTCATCTGTTTTTCTTTATAAGCATCCAAATCAATTGTCGTGAGTGCACGTATGTCCTTTTTAAACTTTTCATATCCTTCAAACATATATACTACCTCTATTTCCTATTCAAATTTCTATTCATGCCTTCGCCGTCTTTTGCACTCTTAAACTTTTATTTCCTAAATTTAAAGATTAATAATATTTTGTAACTATTCAGAAGGTGCTCTAAATAGTTACGCCATTTTATTCTCTATTTTCCTCTGCATATTCCGGTTCTTCTTCCGTATCAAGCAATACTTTCATACTTAAGCTAATTTTTCTGTCGGCTTCATTAAAATCAACAATCTGGGCTTCTATCTGCTGTCCGGCTTTCAATACATCGGAAGGCTTTTCAACATGGTCTCTTGAAATCTGCGATACATGAAGCAACGCGTCAACACCGGGAGCCAACTCTACAAAAGCGCCAAAATCGGTCATTCTTGCCACAACGCCTGTAACGACTGTTCCAACAGCAAATTTAATAGAGGCATCTTTCCATGGGTTTTCATCTTCAAATTTAAGGCTCAATGCAATTTTATTTTCCTTGATATCCTTAATAAATACTCTGATTTCCTCTCCAACTTTAAATACTTTCTTTGGATTTTCCACTCTGCCCCATGACATTTCTGAAATATGTAACAGCCCGTCTGCACCGCCTAAATCTATGAAAGCCCCAAAATCGGTTACATTTTTAATTGTCCCGTTTATAACGTCTCCTACATTAATTCTTTCAAACAGTTCTTTTTGCAATACTGCTTTCTTTGCAACAAGCAGCTGTTTGCGATTCCCTATAATTCTTCTTCTCCTTGGATTGAATTCGCTGATGACAAACTCGATTTCCTGACCATTGTATTTTGTTAGGTCTTTTTCATAAGAATCTGATACTAGACTTGCAGGAATAAAAATTCTGGACTCATCAACGACAACGCTTAATCCACCATCTAATACTTGTGCAACCCTTGCTGTCAATACTTCCTGATTGTTGAAAGCCTCTTCTAATCTCTTGCTTCCTTTTTCAGCTGCGAGGCGTTTATAGGTTAATAATACCTGTCCCTCGCCATCGTTTACCTTTAGAACTTTGGCTTCCATTGTATCACCAACAGCTACCAGTGTAGTCAAATCAACATTGGATTCATTTGTATATTCATTACGTGTGATTATGCCATCTGACTTGTATCCAATATTTAGGATGATCTCATCCGGTTTCACATCGATAACGGTACCGTCGACTACCTCTCCATTTCTTATTGTTTTAAATGATGCATCCAGCATTTGTTCAAAACTCATTTCTGACATTTTTTGAACCTCCTCAATAATATTATTTGGGGTAGAAGCCCCTGCGGTAATACCTACGCTACCGATGGATTGTAAAATTGACACATCCAAATCTTTAAGTGTTTGTATGTAGTAAGTATTTTCACATTCTTTTTTACATAGTTCAAATAGTTTTTGCGTGTTGGAGCTGTGCTTTCCACCAATCACGATCATCGCATCTACTTTAGCTGCAATTTCCATCGCTTCGGCCTGCCGCTCCTGTGTTGCATTGCAAATCGTATTTAAAACATTTATATCATACCCCTTTTTTTCTATAATTTCAACTAGTTCTTGAAATTTCTTGTTGTTAAATGTCGTCTGTGCAACAATACATAGCTTTTGGGGTGCATTTAGAATGAAATTTTGTGCCTCCTCCTGACATGAAATAACCGTTATATTGCCTTCCTGCCCCCATCCTTTAATGCCGACTACCTCTGGATGGGTATGATTTCCTATGACGATCATATGATAGCCTTCCTTTGTATAATCCTTTACAAAGCGATGGATTTTTCGTACAAACGGGCAGGTTGCATCTACGTAGTCTATCTTTGATCCCTCTAGGAAATCATAGATATCTTTTGATACTCCATGAGAACGGATCACAATTGTCTTACCCTTGCATTGTAAAAGCCCATCTTTCGTTTCAATAATTTTAACGCCTTTCTTGGCGAGATCCTCTACAACCTCTTCATTGTGGATAATTGGGCCATACGTATAGAGCAAGATATTATTTGGCATAGCGGCGTTTGCCAAATCACCACTATCTGCGCCAGTATTTACAAAGTGAAGTGTTTCATCCTGTTTTTTTTCCCCTAGCTGCTCATATACCTTATCGACTGCACGTTTTACGCCGAAGCAAAAGCCTGCACTTTTTGCACATATTACATTCATGTTGTTTCCTTTCATGCCCAACGGCACGTTCTTTGTGTCTGTGCACATAAATGCAACTGCAAAGGGGGTACGGCTAAATTGTTGTCATACTTGTTCCATTTATTGCGTTTACATAACATTATTATGCAAACCTAAAAATAGCATTTATGTATTCTAAAATTTCTTCTACAGCCTCATTGATTGTCTGATACGTTGAATCAATTAAAATAGCATCTTTTGCTTGGCACAAGGGTGAATTTTCGCGATTCATATCACGATAATCCCGTTCCTGAATGTCTTTGCATATTTCTTCCAGACTACAAGGAACCCCTTTTTGCGTTAACTCGTCAAACCTTCGCTTTCCCCTTATTTCTACGCTTGCTGTTAAATAAATTTTCACTTGGGCATCGGGAAGTACGCAAGTACCGATATCTCTGCCGTCCATGACGACGTTTTCTTGTTCCGCCAGTTTTTGCTGCAGCTCTACAAGTTTTTTACGAACCTGTACATAGCTGCTTGTTATTGAGGCCGCCGCCCCAACCTGCTCTGTACGGATGAAAGCATTAACATTTTCCTTGTTTAGCAGTACCTGCTGTTCTTCATTTTTATATACAATAGAAACATCTACTTCCTTACATGCATTGCTGATGCGCTCCTCCTCGTTTAACGGAATGTGATTCCTTAAAAAATAAAGCGAGATAGCACGGTACATCGCACCTGTATCTATATATAGAAAACCTAGCTTTTTTGCCAGTCTTTTTGCAATAGTACTTTTCCCGGCACCTGCCGGCCCATCAATTGCAATTTTAAAACTCATTGATTTCCTCCAAAACATGAATCATAAGACATCCCCTATGCTGTCACCCGCTAAATAGCCTGCAGTAACACTTTCCAAAAATTTATTCGTATGTCTAAATGCTATCACCCGCTAAATAGCCGGTAGACCAAGCAATCTGCAAATTAAACCCTCCGGTTAACGCATCTAAATCCAATATTTCTCCAGCGAAGAATAGCCCTCTTACTAATTTTGACTCCATCGTTTTCGGTGAAACCTCTGCTACTTTAACACCGCCCCTTGTAATAATCGCCTCATTAAAATCACACAATTCTGTTAACGTAAGAGGGAAATTCTTTATCAGATCCACAAAGCCAATCCGTTCTTCTTTCGTTATCTCATTTACTCTTTTATCGGGCGAAATCCGACTTAGGACAAGTATGATCGGAATAATTTTTGCAGGAAATAATTTCTGGATGGCATTTTTAAACTGCCGGTTCACATTTTCACCAAATTCCCTGCATATTCGTTTATCCAACTGGCTTTCTGATAATGCCGGCTTTAAATCAATCAAAAGGGAGAGGGGCATTTTATCCGCATTGTCATTTATCACACTACTTCCACTTAAAAGCAATGGCCCACTGACTCCATAATGGGTAAACAGCATTTCACCAAAAGATTCATATAATGTCTTTTCCTTCGCTTTTATCCGAACAGAAACATTTTTTAAAGACAATCCTTGTAATTGGCCAATCCACGGCTCCGCGACTTTAAATGGCGTCAAAGAGGGGGAAGTCCTTGTTATCGTGTGTCCAACCTGCTCTGCAAATAGATATCCCGCACCTGTAGAACCTGTTGCCGGATAGGAGCGGCCTCCTGTTGCAAGAATTATATTTTCACATGAACGTAATGTCCCATCTGCTTGCCGCACCGCAGATACATGAGCATCTTTTACTAGAATATGCGAAACATTCGTATGGAGCTTTACGGTAACACCCACTTCTTTTAACACTTGCTGCAATGTCTTTATGACATCAGAAGCATGATCCGATTGTGGAAACACGCGGTTTCCACGCTCGATTTTCGTTTTAAGGCCATTCGATTCAAAGAAATCGATGACCGCAAAATTATTGCAGCGATACCATGCACTATAAAAAAATTTGGGATTCCGCATAATATTTTGAAAAAAATCTTCGTTGTCACAGGCATTGGTTAAGTTGCATCTGCCCTTTCCGGTAATGTAAAGCTTCTTTCCTAATTTTTCATTTTTTTCCAATAAGGTAACGTCATGCCCATTTTGTGCGGCTTTAATTGCCGCAAACATTCCGGCAGGTCCCCCACCAATCACAATTACTTTACTCATCTATATCCTTTCCAAATTAGGGCATCAAGCAAATCGCATTATTTCGTCGTATCCTCCGGATTCGTATAGCGCATTTTCATTGTATCGTCAATATAGTTAATTTCATCCTTACCGCTAAACTGGCATTCGTCCCAAAGGTTTTCCAACATGTCAAGGGTCTGCGCTACTTCGCCTTGCTTCTTCATACAAAGGGCTACAATCAATGCATTAATCACACTTAGGGGGGCTACAAGGGAATCTACGATAGAGGCCATATCGCTTTTCGCGATTAAGTTGCAGGAAGAATATAAGTTCATGGGCGAATGGACGCTATCCGTTAAAGAGATCACTTTCGCACTTCGATTATTTGCAAATTCCATCGCCTTTAAGGTTCGCATGGAGTACCTTGGAAAGCTGATGCCAATGATGACATCCTCCCCATTAATCCGTACCATTTGTTCAAAAAGTTCACTGGAGCTGTTTGTATGCAACAGTTTCACGCCCTCAAACATCAAGTTAAGGTAAAATGCCAGAAAGCTTGCTAAAGGGGCACAGCTCCTAATTCCTATAATATAAATATGCTTTGCATTTAATATTGTATTTACAGCTAGTTCAAATGCATGTTCATCTACTTCATCTAATGTGCATTTAATTTTTTCTATATCAGCCAACAGAACAGTTTCCAATATTTTAGATTGACTGATCCGTCCGTAAGCCACCTCCATGCGCTGTATAGAATTTAGTTTATTGCGTACCAGTTCTTCCAATGCCTTTTGAAACTCCGGATATCCTTGATACCCTAGATTCATGGCAAAACGTACCACAGTAGATTCGCTGATCCCTACAGTTTTTCCTAGTTTTGCCGCAGTTAAAAAAACAGCCTTATCGTAGTTATCTGTAATATAGGTAGCTAATAATTTCTGCCCCTTGCTTAGGCCACTATATTTCTCATTGATTCGATTACTTAGTTCATTTGTGTTGCTCCCCATCCATTATACTCCAATCTACTCGTGCCTACCTGTTCTTAAGAAACCTTCGTGGCATATAAGATAAAAAAACCGCTATCATGATAAGCGGCTTTTTTACGGCATAGGCTTTCTTTCCTGTAACAGCTTCTATCTCACACAGGATATGACCCTGTCTGCGTATCGGCTACCGTTGGATCTACCTTGGTTCTTTGTGCCTGCCTGTATTTGAAGAAATCGACAGCTACTTGAGGGAAGAGTGCATAGGACAGCACATCTTCGTCCTGCTCTTTCCATTGTGCCATCTCTGCCTCTAGTTTATCTAGTTCTGCCGGGAGCAAATCAGCGGGACGACAGGTGATGACCTTTTCATCCCCAATTACTTTTTTCACAATTTCAGGGTCAAACGGCTTTACGGTCTGCCCATATTCACCACGTAATACGGCCTTTGTTTCCTTTGTGGCTACTTTATACCTTTCGCCCATCAGTACATTAAAGACAGCCTGGCTTCCAACGATTTGGCTGGATGGCGTAACAAGAGGCGGATCACCCAAGTCTTTACGGACTCTTGGAATCTCCCTTAACACTTCTTCATATTTATCTTCGGCATGTTGTTCTTTTAACTGTGAAATCATATTAGAGAGCATACCGCCGGGTACTTGATAGAGCAACGTCTGGATATCCACACCTAATACTTTCGGGTTCATAAGTCCACTTTCTAAGCTCTTATCGCGTAGCGGACGGAAATAGTCAGCGATTTCAGCTAAGAGCGGTAGATCCAATCCGGTATCATATGGCGTCCCTTTAAAGGTTTCAACGAGCACTTCTGTGGCTGGCTGGCTTGTTCCAAGTGCAAATGGCGATATTGCAGTATCAACGATATCGCATCCGGTTTCAACCGCCTTTAAATAGGTCATACTAGCTACACCGCTTGTATAATGCGTATGCAACTGAATCGGAAGATCCGTCGCCGATTTTAATGCTCCAATTAATTCTTCCGCCTTATAGGGCACTAGCAACCCTGCCATATCTTTAATACATAAGGAATGTGCACCCATCTCCTCTACTTTTTTTGCCATTTCCGTCCAATAGTTCAATGTATAGGCATCCCCTAGGGTATAGGACAATGCTACTTGTGCATGTCCTTGCTCTCTAATTGCCGCTTTTACAGCTGTATCTAAGTTGCGAATATCGTTTAAGCAATCAAAAATACGAATAATATCAATTCCATTGGCAATCGACTTTTGTACAAAATATTCTACTACATCATCCGCATAGTGGCGATATCCCAATATATTTTGTCCACGGAATAACATTTGTAATTTCGTATTCTTAAATCCTGCCTTTAATTTACGCAGCCTATCCCATGGGTCTTCCTTTAAAAATCGCAGCGATGCATCAAACGTTGCACCACCCCAACACTCTATGGCATGATATCCAACTTTATCCATTTTATCTATAATTGGCAACATCTGGTCTGTTGTCATTCTTGTGGCAATTAAAGATTGATGTGCATCCCGCAAAACAGTCTCCATTATTTTAAGCGGTTTCTTTCTTTGTTCTGACATATTCTCCTCCTATCTTCTACAAACTTAATTCATGTATGATAATCAAATCGTTTTTATCATGAATCATGGCGGTGAAATCTTTTTCTCACCTTCTCATGCATAATAATCGAATCGTTCTTATCATGAATCATGGCGGTGAAATCTTTTTCTCACCTTTGCTTCTGGACACAAACGTCCATAGGCATGAACGAGCCGTCGCTTTTCTTATATCCCAAAGATTGCCATAAATGTTCCGGCCGCTACTGCAGTACCGATAACGCCGGCAACATTTGGCCCCATTGCGTGCATTAATAAAAAGTTTGTCGGATCTTCTTCTGCTCCAACCTTTTGCGCTACTCTAGCCGACATCGGTACAGCGGATACACCGGCAGCCCCGATTAATGGATTCACTTCGCCATGTGTAAGCTTACACATTAATTTTCCAAACAATACGCCCGCACCTGTACCAAATGAAAATGCAATTAGTCCAAGCAATACGATCTTTAAAGTCTGTACGTTTAGGAAGGCTTCTGCACTTGTGGTAGCGCCAACGCTTGTGCCAAGCAAAATAACAACGATATACATCAATGCATTGGAGGCTGTTTCTGTCAGCTGCCTTACCACGCCACTTTCTCGAAACAGGTTTCCAAGCATGAGCATTCCAACGAGGGGTGCCGTTGTTGGAAGTACCATACTTACAACAATCGTTACGACAATTGGGAAAAGGATACGTTCCAGTTTGGAAACCGGACGTAATTGTTTCATATGGATACTGCGCTCTGCTTTTGTTGTAAGCAGCTTCATAATTGGCGGCTGTATAATTGGTACAAGTGCCATGTAGGAATATGCCGCCACGGCAATCGGCCCCATCAACCCGGTCTGCCCTAATTTCCCTGCCAAGAAGATAGAGGTAGGTCCATCGGCACCACCGATAATGGATACAGCAGCAGCAGCCTTATCTGAAAAACCCATAAAGATTGCCAACAAATAGGCTGAATAAATACCAAATTGCGCCGCCGCGCCCAGCAGAAAACTCTTCGGGTTTGCAATCAACGGTCCAAAGTCTGTCATTGACCCTACTCCAAGGAAAATCAAAGATGGCAAGAGAGCCCACTCATCTAACAAATAAAAATAATGCAACATTCCGGCTGCTCCGCCATTTGCTTCTTCTATCGTAAGCATAATACCTGGGAACATGTTCACCAAAAGCATACCGAACGCAATTGGAAGCAACAGCAGCGGTTCAAACTCCCTGCGAATTGCCAAATACAGGAAAACACATGCAACCGCTATCATGACATAGTTGCCCCATGTCAGATTAAAAAATGCGGTCTGGTGCAGGAGATTTCCCATTGTCTCTAATACATAGCTCATAGGTCAGCCTCCCAAATTATTCGTTTATAGTTGCTAGTAGTTCTCCGGATTCCACACTCTGTCCAACTGTCACTTCGATTGTTGCCACGGTTCCGTCTACGGACGCTACAATTGGCGTTTCCATCTTCATAATCTCTAAGATAACAATCGGGTCGCCAGTCTTTACCGCTGTACCTACACCCGCTTCAATTTTAAATACTTTTCCAGCCGCTCCAGCTTCTACCTTCACGCCGCCTTGTGCACCGCCTGCAGCTTTTACCGGTGCCGGTGCAGCTTGTGCAGTCGGTAACGTTGGTGCTTTTTTCGGTGTTGGCGCTGTTTGTGCCCCTGCGTTATTCTCTTCTACGGTAACATCATAAGCATTTCCATTTACAGTAATCGTATAGCTCTTCATTTTAAAATCCTCCTGCATTGAACACTTGGCAAGGTATTTAAAAGCCTTGTGTGAAAGCGCACCTTGTCTCGGTGTTTCCTTTTAATAAGTTTCTCATCTTCGTTTAATGGAACGTACGACAAAACTATCCGTAGACTGCCCGGTGCTTGCTGCGATCGCCGCTGCAATAACAGCCGTTAGCTCCAAAGTATCACGCATACTACCCACGTATTGTTCCTCTGCTCCATCCGGGATGTTTCCCACTGCTTTTGATAAGGCATCTGTCTGGGGAAGTTTGCTTTTCACTTTATTTTCCAAATATGGGATAACACGAAACGCTGAAATTATCAGACTGATAACGATTAGCATCATAAACACTGTTCCTATACCCATTACCGTATTTAATCCGGCTTTCTGCATCTTTTCGCCGGTGGAATAAACCATATCTACGGTCACATCTTCCATGCTCATGTTATAAGATTTAAAAATGCAGGCCAACACGATCGGACGTTTTTCATATTTTAGTTCAAGCTGTGCCGTTAGGGTTTTGCCGGACTTTGTAATGGTAAAATCGCCCTGTTCTACATAGGAGCCTATCTGCGGACGAATTTCTACCCAACTTTCGATAAGTGAAATCGTCATCTCATCTCCACTAGAAAGGTACTGCTCTGCAGTAGCCGCATCCATCTGTTCTAAGGTAGTTGCCGTAGATTCACAGATTTCTTTTAATTGCGTATAGCTAAGCCCATTATAGTCCACATCTTTCGGATCCGTTCCACATGCTGTCATTCCTACTATGCACAGGCACAGGCATAACAGCAGAAATACTTTTTTCATCATAAACTTCACCTTTCTACTTTGTGCCATGCTTTTTTATAGGACCTTCCAACCTCTTTGTATACAGCATCTCAAAAGCCGCTATCGCATATTTTCTGGTATCGGCCGGCTCTATAATCAAATCCACATAGCCTCTTTTAGCTGCCGCAATTACATTCGACTGCAACGCATCATATTCTTTCGCCTTTTGCGCAACTACTTGTGCATCTTCCTCTGCATACATGATTTTCGCCGCAAGCTTTGCATCCATCATGCCAATTTTACTGTCTTTCCATGCATAGGTCAAATCAGTGCCAAGCGCTTTTGAATTAAAAATGACGTATGCGCTTCCATAGGCATTTCCTGTAATGATATTTACTTTCGGTACCGTTGCATTGGCAAACGCATAGGTTAAGCGGGCAAGCGCATGGGCAAGTCCTTTTTCTGAACACATAGAGGAGTCAAAACCTTCTATATTCGTAAGCGTTATGACCGGAATGTCAAAGGCATCGCAAAACTGTACAAAATCGGCTGCCTTGTTACACCCTCTTACATTTAATACTGGTTCAAAATGTTCTATTTCTTCTCCATCCGCATTATGTATCTGCGTACATGGAGCTACTGCACCTACGGTCATTCCATTTAATTTAATAAATCCCGTTACCATGCTTTGGTCGTAGTCTGCCTTTGCCTCTATAAACGTATGGTCATCTGAAATGTGGGAAAGCACTAGTCTTGCATCGCCCTTTATTGCGGCAATCCCCTCACAGGTCCGGTTTAAATCATCGGTGCATTCGTCCTGGTATCCACCCTTTGCATTGTTGTCCGGCAAAATCGATACCAGTTCCCTGATTGCACGAAGGATCTCCTGCGTTGATCCGGTTCCATCAAAATTCCCACTGTATTTGCTTTGATATTCTGCACCGGCGGTGTCGCATTTTTCTACTGTATTTCCTGGAATGGCATTCGGGGAATTTACAAATACGCTTCCATTTTTGCTTTCTATATAAGCAAAATCACAAAGGGCCGATACGACCGACAGTCCACCGCCACAGGTTCCAAATACAGCGCAGATTTGTGGAATGACACCACTTGCCGCCACCTGCCTGCTATAGATTTCACCAAATCCATGTAGTGCATCTACAGATTCTTGTAGTCGTATCCCGGCACAGTCAATGAAGCCAATAATCGGTGCGCCCATCTTCATCGCCATATCATAGATCGCCGCAATCTTCTTACTGTGCATTTCACCGATTGTCCCATTTAGCACGTCGGCATCCTGACTATAGACATACACAAGATTTCCGGCAATTAATCCATACCCGGTGACAACTCCATCAGAAGGGGCATCCACCTGTTTTAGGTTAAAATCCGTGCTTCTTGCCGCCACCAAAGAACCAATCTCCATAAAGCTTTTGTCGTCTAGTAATCCGGAAATTCTCTGCCTTGCTAAGTTATCCGTCGTATTGCTCATGTTTAGCCCTCCATATATAAATTATTACGAAATTTTCTTCCAGTGTAATTATAGTACTTTTCAACTATTTATTCAATAGGATTTTGTTAATTTTTTCACTATGTATGTTAAGTTTAGAAAAATCACGCAATCGTAGGCAGGACCATATTGCAGGCAGATTGCCGAACGTCTCATTATTATTTAAAATTTAAAAGTGGCTTTGCGACACTAGACTATGCATAGCAGCCGTCTATAAGTATGGTCCTTTCTGGATTTTGCATGGAAATCTTGACTTCTATGGAATTTCCATGTATTATGATTTAGAGTAATTTTGCCACACAAAAGCTGTGTATAAAAGAGGCAGCCACGAAGTTGTGCAAGGATATATCGCCAATGGAGTATGCGCAAATGAAGTATCTATCAATTGATTCGGAAAGAAAAGAGGGGCATATGATTATCGTTATGAAGCCACGTGCAACACAAGAAGCAGTGGATTTTGTATTAAAGCATGTAGAGGGAAATGGACTGACGGCACATTTGTCTAAGGGCGAAGAAGTGACAATTATCGGAGTTGTCGGTGATAAATCAAAATTGGATACTCGTTTTATCGAAGTGAACCCCTATGTGGAAAAAATTGTTGCAATCACAGAAAGCTATAAGCTTTCTAATAAGAAGTTCCACCCGGAGCCTACTACCTTTCAATTAAATCAACATACGTCAATCGGTTTTAACAATATGACGATTATAGCGGGTCCTTGTGCTGTTGAAACGCAAGAGCAGCTCCTTTCGATTGCCCATGCGGTCAAAAAATCCGGCGCTACCATTTTGCGGGGCGGGGCCTTTAAGCCAAGGACTTCCCCCTACTCGTTTCAAGGGTTAGAGGAAGAAGGGCTTAAATATATGCATACGGCGGCAAATGAAGCAAAACTTGAAACGATATGTGAAGTAACCAGTTCTTATGCTGTCGGCTTAGCTGTCAAATATGTAGATATGCTACAGATTGGGGCACGAAATATGCAGAATTTTGAACTTTTAAAAGAAGCCGGGAAATCCGGACTCCCGGTTTTATTAAAACGAGGGCTTTCCGCAACCATTGACGAATGGCTAAATGCCGCAGAATATATTATCTCAGAGGGGAATAAAAATGTCGCACTTTGTGAACGGGGTATTCGGACTTTTGAAACAGCGACACGCAATACTTTGGATCTAAGTGCCGTCTGCGTGCTGAAAGAGAAAACCCATTTGCCCATATTCGTTGATCCAAGCCATGCGACGGGCGTACGTTCCTATATAGAGCCACTTGCGAAAGCCGCGGTTGCCTGCGGTGTAGACGGGCTTATGATCGAGGTGCATAACGATCCGGCACATGCGCTTTCAGATGGTCCCCAATCCTTGGATTTTGAAGCATTTCAAACACTGATGGAGCATTTGCAGCCTTATATCAAGCTTTCGGGGAGGATACTTTCATGATTGCTCGATTGGCTTCATCTAGCAATCTTTTTCAAGGGGGTATTTAAATGATTCCTGCTAAAATTGGGTTTATCGGTTTGGGCTTAATTGGAGGAACTTTAGCAAAAACGGTTCATCGTATTTACCCCGAACTTCAGATCGTTGCATACGATACCGATGCGAAAGCATTAAACGAGCCTCTTTTAGAAAAAGTTATCACAAAAGCCTGTACAAAAATTGACGATTCCTTTTCGGACTGCCAATATATTTTTTTATGTGCCCCTGTCAAAAAAAATACTGCTATTTTACAGACATTGTCTATCTATGCAAACGCTTCCTGTATTTTAACCGATGTAGGAAGCGTGAAAGGCTCCGTTCATCGTGAAATAGACCGCCTTTCCTTGAATGCCTATTTTATTGGGGGGCACCCAATGGCAGGATCTGAAAAAAGCGGCTATGCAAATGCCACCGCCTTTTTACTTGAAAATGTCTATTACATTGTGACGCCCGGAAAAGAAGTCCCTTGCCAGACAGTCGCTACATTTGTAGATTTTATAAGCTCCCTTGGGGCAATCCCGCTATTGCTTGATTATGCGGAACATGATTTTATGACCGCCGCTGTCAGCCATCTCCCCCATATTCTGGCTGCAAGCCTTGTAAATCTGATACAGGAGCTTGATAACAGCGAGGAAACGATGAAAGCAATCGCTGCCGGGGGATTTAAAGATATTACAAGGATTGCATCCTCCTCTCCTGCCATGTGGCAGGAAATCTGCCTTACCAATCAAGAGCAGATCCTAAAGCTTTTGAATGCTTTTATTGCATCGCTGTCACGTATTAAAGAAGAAATCTCCGAGAAAAAGGAAACTGATATTTTTTCATTTTTCCAAAGTGCGAAAGATTACCGGGATTCTATCGCTGTTGGGAAAACCGGTCCTATACTGGCTGTCTATGAGCTATACTGCGATTTAATCGATGAGGCCGGTGGCATTGCCACACTTGCTACGATTCTTGCAAGTAATCGTATCAATATCAAAAACATTGGCATCCTTCATAATCGTGAATTTGAAGAGGGCGTGCTACGTATTGAGCTATATGACAAAGATGCCCTACAACGTTCGATTGTACTTTTACGAAAATACAGGTATATTGTCTATGAAAGATAAATTTTTTTGCTAAATCAGATAAACAAAAAATGGATGAAATCTTACATTGAATTTTAGATAAATAGGAATGAAACATCAAAGGAGTTTTTTATGCAGATACAAATTCGTAAAGCAAGTTATTTAAAGGGCGAAGTTTCCATCCCCGGAGATAAATCCATTTCACATCGGGGGATTATGTTTGGGGCAATCTCAAATGGGCTGACTGAAATCACAAATTTCCTCCAAGGCGCCGACTGCCTCTCTACGATTTCTTGCTTTGAAAAGCTTGGGATTCAAATCCAAAACAAGGGCAACACGGTCTACATACATGGCAAAGGCCTACATGGGCTTGCCGCACCGTCTAAACTGTTAGATGTAGGAAATAGTGGGACGACCATTCGCCTTATTTCCGGTATCCTCTGTGGACAATCTTTTAAAACTACGTTAACTGGTGATTTTTCTATACAAAAGCGCCCCATGAATCGCATTTTTACCCCACTATCCATGATGGGCGCACAGATAGAAAGCCTAGCACAAGAAAACTTTGCTCCATTTACCATTCATGGAAGTACGTTGGCCGGTATCCATTATTATTCTCCAGTGGCATCTGCACAAGTAAAATCAGCGGTTTTATTGGCAGGCCTTTATGGAGATAGTACCACGAAGGTTACAGAGCCTGTTGCCAGCAGAAATCATACGGAACTTATGCTGTCTGCCTTTGGTGCTACGGTAACTGTTCAAAACAAAACAGCTTCCATTGAACCAAATCCGATGTTAAGCGGACAGAAAATTGAAGTTCCGGGTGATATTTCATCCGCTGCCTACTTCATTGTGGCAGGCCTTATTATGCCAAATTCTGAAATTCTGATTCAAAATGTCGGCATCAATTCTACTAGGGACGGTATGATTAGAGTGGCAAGGAATATGGGCGGTAATTTGACTTTTTTAAATAAGCGTATGATAAGCGGTGAGCCTGTTGCAGACTTGCTGGTAACATCAAGCAGCCTGCATGGCATCACCATATGCGGCGATATCATTCCCACACTCATAGATGAAATTCCGGCAATCGCAGTTATGGCCGCTTTCGCAGAGGGTGAAACCATCATCAAAGATGCACAAGAACTAAAGGTGAAAGAATCAAACCGTATTGATTCTGTTGTAAACAACTTGACCCGTATGGGTGCTAAAATCAAAGCTACCGATGACGGAATGGTGATTGACGGAGGTCCTCCCTTAAGGGGCTGTGAAATCGAGACAAATGCAGACCACCGCATTGCAATGTCATTTGCAGTGGCCGGACTAGCTGCACAGGGGGACACGATACTAAAAGACGGAGAATGCGTCACAGTCTCCTATCCGAAGTTCTATCAAGACTTAATGAAATTGGGTAGGTAAAGGAAACAAGAATTTTTCCATCAATCAGTTCTTGTATTCTAGCATTAGCTCTTCAACTGATGTTTTAAATTTATCTTTTCCTGTTTAACGGTCCTGCTGTTTATCTAGATCCATTTTTTTGCCTGCGCAAGCGATAAGTTCCTCAATGCCTACCCCATCATCTGGATAAACGGCAAGTCCTTTGCTAAATGTCAAATAAAATCCTTTCTGCCTCTCTAGATATATTTTATCCCTAAATTCATTTTCAACATTTTCCCAAAACAAATCTACGTCCTCCTGTCCCTTTGTATCCGGACAAACAAGGATGAATTCATCGCCACCAATACGTGATAAAATATCGTTATCCGCCATGCAAGCTTTTATCTTTTCACAAAATAGCACCAAAATATCATCTCCAACTTTCGGGTCATAGGTATCATTGATTTGTGTAAAGTGATTTAAATCAATATAATATAGCCAAAATTTTTGATTTTCCAAAATCAAGTGTTCCAATTTGTCGAACAAACCCCTACGGTTGCATGTCTGCGTCAATATATCCGTATCTACTGTTTGTTCTAATTTTATTTTTTCTACTTTTAGCTCCTCATTCTTCTGTACAATAAATGCCACCAGAAAGCTCATGAAGATTCCACATAGGATTAATACCCAGTATTCTTGGTAATGGTACCATTTTTTTGTCATTGCAATACGAAAATTCCAGGTTGCATTTAAGATATTAATTTCCTTTTCCATATAGTTTTCATTTTTCTGCCCCCATAGCACACTTCTTGCAATGACCTGCTTTTCATTGTCATCTGGATTGATTCTCCATATTTGATAAGAATAGCCCTGTGCTTCCAGTAAATGCAAGCTTACCTCCTCAAGTACTTGAGGGTATTTTAATGTGATCGTTACCAATCCCCAAAAATATTTATTGCCCTCTTGCGATTCTAGCCATACCGGAAGCCTTCCTACTAATCCCTCTCCTCCCTGTACGAGCGTAAAAGGACCTCCAAATACAAGCTGATCCATCTCTTTTGCCAAGATTGCCTCTTTATTGCCTGCCCCTTCTCCCAGCAAATCATAGCCAATTAAAGACTCATTCCCTTCTTGTGGGTATACTTTCGCTACGACGCCGTCCGGTGCAAAAAGCATACATAAGATAGACGGATCGTCCATAATTGATTCTGCCAACGTATCAAATTCGCCCAGTTTTCCATTATTTTGAGTAACAACGGCAGATAACGCCTCTGTTTTATATAATAGCCTTGATATGATCTCTTCTATCTTTCTACTATTTTCCGTGATTACCTGCTCCATTGTCATTTTTTCCAAATTTGATTTATTAGAAATGAATATACTAATCATGATGACAAAAACAATGATCGTTAAGAGAAAAACAATCATTGCCTTCTTGCCAATTTGCTTTGTATCTCTATTTGTTATTTTACCTTCCATGTCTCCTCCATATAAGCTACTTTACTTAGGCGCTTGCGAAACGTCACACCCTGCATACACCTATCCTGAAAAAGCAATTAAAAATTTTTTCGTCGTTTCGCAATTACCTAAGTTACTTTACTATTCATTATATTCACATGATACGATAATGACTTCATAATCATCATAACCTTGCGGGGGATGCACTGGAAATTGCAGAAAAATCAGTGCTAAATCATCATAACCCTGCGGGGGATACGCACTCGCTTGGTTCACTCATATTATACCATTTATTAGAGAAAATTTCAATTAAAAAAAGATTGCACACTTTTTTTCGTAAAAATATATTAAATTAAATCAAATCTTAATTTTTTCTGACTGTATCTGACCAGCTACCATTAAAACTCTACCTATAATATAATAAAGAATCCTCTCGGAGGGTTTTTGTATGATAGGAGCATTTCCCTATAATATGAAAAAGGGACTGTTGTCCAATGCTAATTTCCATTGCATTGGACAACAAATCCCCTTTTATTTCTTATTTCTTTTATTCCTTATGCTATTCCTTCTAAACTTTTAAATTCATAACCCATTCCTCTATATTCGGCAATCAGGTCTTTTAGAATTTTCGCATTTGTTTTGGAAGTGCTATGAAGCAATAATATGGTACCGGGATGGACACGCGGTATTAATTTTGCAAATGCCTGTTCTTTGGTTGGTTGATCATTTACATTCCAATCTACATAGGCAAGGCTCCAAAATATCGTTTTGTAGCCTAGTTCTTTTGCCATTTTAAGGTTTGATTCACTGTATTTTCCCTGTGGCGGCCGGTAGAATTTGGACATCTGTTTTCCGGTTACGTTAAAAAAATGTTCTTCCGTTTCTGCAAGTTCTTTTGCAAAAGCTTCTTTGCTTGATAGTGCCGACATATCCGGATGGTGCATCGTGTGGTTTCCTACGATATGGCCTTCGGCTATCATTTGTTTTACAAGCGCAGGGTTATCCCTTACATAAGTCCCTACAAGGAAAAATGTTGCGGGAACACTCGATTCCTTTAAAACATTTAGAATCTCTTTGGTATATCCATTTTCATATCCGGCATCAAATGTTAGATAAATGACCTTATCATCACCACTGCCGACAAAAAATGCATCGTGTTCCTTTAATTTTTCTGCCGACGTATTGCCTGTCGGTTTTGCTCCGGACGTTCCATAGCCAAGTCCCCAATTCCCTTCGTTTGCCAAAACAGCACTTGGCGTACATAAAAATATGAGTGACATTGCAACGATTGACTTTGTAATATTTTTCATAAATCCCTTCATTATCATCACCTCCGAACATGATAGGCTATGCAATTTTCAAATTTTTAGACAAGGATTTATTGGAAATTCTTCCGAATCGCATATTGCTATAAAATAAAGCTTTTTCTGCGAATAAATATATTATTTATTGTAATAATAAATGTAAAACATGGGAGGGTTTGCAATGTTTACAGATAGGCAGTTAACGAAAGCATATGAAAATGCCAAGATAGAATATTTTGACCAAAATTCCAAATATATTTTTTTTAGCGATTTGCACAGGGGGGATGACAGTGTTTCTGATGAATTTACCAGAAATCAACCTGTCCTCTTACATGCGCTTGACTATTACTATCATAATGACTATACCTACGTGGAATTAGGCGATGGAGATGAGCTTTGGGAATATCCTGATTTTAAACATATTCGAATGGCACACAGCGATATTTTTACTGCTTTAAAAAATTTTTATGACCAAAAAAAGCTTGTCCTTATTTATGGAAACCACAACATTTATCTGAAAAAGCAACGTTATTTGAGAAAAAATTATTTTCGCTATTATGACGAGTACCGCCTTTCTTCCTTCCCGCTGTTTCCTAAAATAAAAGCTTATGAGGCGATTGTTTTAAAGCACAAGCATACGGGGCAAGAAATTTTTGCAGTACATGGGCATCAAGGCGATTTTTTCAATGACCAGTTCTGGTTTCTGTCCATGATAGCATTGCGGTATTTCTGGCGGTACTTGCATGTCGTTGGATTCCGCAATCCTGCAAGCCCGGCAAAAAATGTCTATAAGCGGCATAAAATAGAGAAAAATTATAAGAAGTGGATTCATAAGCATCAGCAAATGCTCATATGTGGGCATACACATAGACCGAGGTTTCCGATTGCGAAAGAACTGCCTTATTTTAACACGGGATGCTGTATCCACACAAAAGGAATTTCCGGTATCGAGATTTTAAATGGCAAAATTTTAATGGTCAATTGGCGCGTTAAGGCAAATGAACAAGGCACCCTTCAAATCATTCGCTCCATTGTAAAAGGGCCAGAAGCGATTAAAAAGTACCGTTGGGATCGACCCTCTCTTTTTCGTCCTTATGAATCGTCCCTTTGCCGATAACCAGAAATAATACCACGGACAGCACGAATGTAACAAACGTAACGCTCCACACGGTACGATCTGCTATTTCAACATTAGGTAGAAACTTCGTTACAAAAATTCCTACTATATTTACCGTTGCATGAAATAAAATCGAAGCCAGGATGCTCCCTGACTTTTCATAAAGCCACGCTAACAGTAAGGCAAAGAAAAACGCATAGATACTTTGAAGAAAATTGAAATGTAGAATTCCAAAAATCGCCGCCATAATAACCGCTGAAAAGGCAAAGCCATGCTGCACACGAAGCCGTCGGAAAATAAGTTTCCGAAAGCAAAGTTCCTCTGCTATTGGTGCTGTAATACCAATATAGAGGATTTGTATCCACAAGGAACCAGAAAAAGTAGCATTTATGTGTTGTTCATAGGAGGGGAACAGATCTGTCACAATCGGTAAGGAAAGGAGAACGTCAAGAGTCCAGGTAACCGCCAATGCAAACGGTATGACAAGCACTGTTTTTCGTTTTGAAAATTGATTTTTGTCTCCTCTATGCAGATCCAACCGTGCAAACAGAACAAATAGGGGAATACAAATGAGTGCGCTCAAAAATGCAATCGACAGTATGCTCCTATCTACAAATGCGAGAAGTTCTTCGAATGTATGGGATAGTGCATACGGAATCATCACTATAATACTGATTAGTATCTGCATACCAAAATAAATAGCAGGTGGATAGATTGCCCTCCAAATCTGCTTCGGGATTTTATGCTGTTTGTATAAGCTGTCTTTTTTTTCCATGTCTCCTCTTTTCTGCAAACAACGAATGTCTATGGATTTTTTTGTTTCGGCTACGAAAAAGAAAGAGGGCATTGTGCAACACCCTCACCTTACCTTTCTGCTTTTTACGCAGCCCTAATCCATTCTTTTAAACTTTCTTTCGATGGCACATCTGAAGCCCATCCTTCTATATCTTCTTGATTTGACACATCCGAAGCCCATTCTTCTACATTTTCTTTGCCTGATTTTTCCTTGTTTTCTTTATCTGATTCTTTATCTGGTTCTTTATTTAATCCCTTATCTGGTTCTTTATTTAATCCCTTATCTGGTTCTTTATTTAATCCTTTATCTGGTTCTTTATTTAATTTTTCATTGACCCATTCTTTTATACTTTCATCATCTAATGCATCTAATTCTTCTTTACTCCATTCTTCTAGTTTTACTTTACCCGGCTTTTCTACCATTTGCTGTTCTGTTATCTCTTTTTCTTCTATCTTTGCTTTACCCGGCTTTTCTACCATTTGCTGTTCTGTTATCTCTTTTTTTTCTAGTCTTGCTTTACCCGGCTCTCCTATCATTTGTTGTTCCTCTGCTTCTTTTTTATGTTTCCAGCTTAGCGAGTCATTGCTTAATACAACCTCTGTCCTATCGTCTTCTTGCCTTCCTTTCCTGTTCCTCTGCTTCTTCCTTTTGGCCTCCAGCTTTTCGTTCTCTATCTCCTGCTTTCTTTGTTCCTTCTTCTCCTGCTCCTTTACATCTTCTGGCGTCATGCGCGTGCCCCAAGTACTTTTCCAGAAGGTCACCCATGCAATCGGCATCTGCCAGAGCAGAACCGCCTCATAGTATATGCAGAACCACATGCCATACAACCAGATGGAGCTCCTTCGCAAGAGGAGCTGGGCCGCACTCATCAGCATGGACATCATGAAGATACCTACAAGGAATGTGGTCGGGAAGATATGGTGGGTTATCGGTACATAGAAAAGGTTGTATATTACAACCACCGGTGCCGCAATCGGTACAATTACCCCCATGTAGAAGCAGAACGACATAAACGGCTCCTTCTTGAACATGAACGATGCCGCTATGATGGATTCCCTCAACCACGAGCGCTTCCATCGCATCTGCTGCTTTAAAAAGACGCTGTGCTGGTTCGGCACGATGGTATGGCATATAGCAGTATCCTGGTAGCCCGTGCGACTGGTCCGAAGGATGAAGTTCGTCATGCTCCGATCGTCGCCAAACGTGGCCCTCTGCCCCAAAAATTTCTGGTTCAGCCAGGCATCCATGTTCTCTAAGATGATCTCCCTCTTGTAGCAGGCGAGTGGCCCCGACAGGCATGTCACTGCATCGAAGTACGCCTCCGCCGCCTTCATAATGCGGAAGGCGATGTAGTAGCGGACCGACTGCATCTTCGTGACGGCATTCGTGTATGTGTTCGCCACATCGGTGCGCCCTGACACACCTCCCATTTTAGGGTCTTTAAAAGGTTGCACGAGGTTTCTGATTGCGTAGGGATCCAAAAAGCTATCGGAGTCCACAAATACAATAAGGTCATGCTTCGCAATCAGCGCCCCCCTTGCAAGAGCATCCCTTTTCCCCTTGTTTTGTTCCTGGACAACGCAGGTTACGCGCTCCTTGATTTTAAACCTTGGGTTCTCCTTTGTTAATCTTGCAATTATTTCATTTGACTTCTCTACTGACTTGTCCGTAGAACAGTCGTCCACGACCAGCACCTCCAGCGCATCTATCGGGTAGTCCTGGTTGACGCAGCTAAGTATTGTCTTTTGTATCCATTCCTCCTCATTAAAGCAGGGGATAATAATCGTTACTGCCGGCGTGAAGTCCCTGTCAACCGGAACGACACGGTAAAATGTCCCAAACAGATACCTAGACAACAAGAACGTCGCCGCGATGATACTGTACAGGTACAAGTACCGGTTAAATTTAAAGTAGATGACGCTTTCCACGCGCATGAGCATGATGACGAGCACGATCAGAAAGAGCAGGAAGCTGGATATCATTAAGGTATACCTTCCTTTCCTCTTCCTTATGTATTCAAATAGCGGCTCGTCAAACTCTGCACCGCAAAATATGCCCTTTTCCTGTGAGAGCTGGAATTTTCGTACAATCCGTGCCCCAATATGGATCTTGCCCTCGTAGCCTTCCGGCATGGATCCCGGCTTTATTTTAAAGTGCAGCACTAAGGACTCCGCATCATCTAGCCAAGCCAAATGCTTCTTGTCCGTTATATTTAGGAGAATGCCCGTATCCGAAATATTGGTGCTCTTACACTGAAAGGATACCTTTCTTTTGCTCCTTTTCAAAACGATATTCAGCCTTACGCTGTAGGCCGTCTCATAGCGGATCCCCGCCTTCTGCGCCCTCATGTATTCCGTATAAGACCCTTCGAAGTCTTCCAGCATGATCTGACCCCTGCGGTCGGTGTTGTTCCTGATCTTTTCAATATCCGGTACATTAGGCAACATCCTGCGGTCGTTTCCGGTCTGCAGCAGTATGTCGTTTAGGACTTCTTTTTGTTTTTCTCTTGTCTTGCGCTTCATGCTATCCCCTTCCTATGCCATATCCATATCAAGGCAGTCCGATTCCCCGCCTAATTAGAATAGCAGCATTTATTGTAAGCTCTGTAGCATCCTAATACCGGATCCTTGCCTAATTAGAATAGTCTGTACCAAATCCACTGGAAATTCCTTTGGAGTAGGCTGATGGCCTGTTTGATATTTCGTTGGCCTATTGTCGCTACATAGTTTATAAGACTCATCGTGGAACCGGTATCGGTATCAATTGCCTCGCTGTCTGCCGGTTTCGGCGCTATCGTAGGATCGCCTTCCTTGTTTGTATTTGGATTCCTATCCGGTGTTTCGCCACCGCTTTCTCCGCTGTCTTCCGATCCCATGTTAAGATCCACATCTGCGTCTGTATCCGTATCTTTGCCTGTGTCTGTATCTTCGCCTGTATCCGTATCCGCGCCTGTATCCGTATCTTCGCCTGCGTCCGTATCTTCACCTGTATTCGTATCTTTGCCTGTATCCGTATCTTCGCCTACGTCCGTATCCGCGCCTGTATCCGTATCTTCACCTGCGTCCGTATCTTCACCTGCGTCCGTATCTTCGTCCGCACCTTCATCTGTATCTTCGCCCGCATCTGCGGTCATATCCAGTCCTGCCTCTACATCGTCTTTTGCTGGCTTTCCTTTCGCAAATTTGCCGACAGCCCCTTGTATATTATCTGGCAGAGCCTCATTTGGATCTAGGACAGTATTTGGAACGATCTCCGGATTAGGTACCTGTAAATAGTCATTGGTAAGGTATGTGGCAAAATCGCCCACGCGAAATTTACTGGGGTCCCCATCTCTCTTTTTCTCATTTTCTGTAAGCAGTTTATCAACTGCCTCTGCGGTATAAATGGCATCATCGCTCATATGCATCACAATAATGCTCCCATTGATGATTTGTCCATTTGCATCTACCGTTTCTGATGTAATTTCTTCATAGAGTGAAACCGCACTTTTTGCCTCATAGTCATGTGTAGAAATATTTCCGCTTATAATATAATCGAATCCACAGTCAAGCACAACCTCCATCGCAGCCCTGCTTACCGCTAAGGTAGGTGGTCGAAACCAAGTCGTCAAAGCCGGGCTTCCATTGATAGAAATATCACCTATTGCTTCTTCTAGACGTACATAGGACAGCGAAATGTCATCTCTTAATCGTGTAAGTTCCTTCGGCGTAAGGGGTATGAACGCTCCCGTTGCAGGATCTGTATTTGCCAATGTTATATGCTGGTCTGTATGGCTTGCTACCCTATGTCCTGCAAGTGCTATTTTGCGAAGCAGATTTGGATTTTCATATACATGGTTTGTCCTGACAAAAAAAGTCCCCTGAACGTTATGCTTATCCAATACATACAGCAATTTATTAATCGGTACATCTGTCCCCCAGTCATCGAAGGTCAAAAATACGACATTATCCGCTGTATGGATGGTACCGGAATAATCAAGATTTTTAATTTCTGCATCGGAAAATCCTACCAGCTCGTTCGCCGTAGTAGCGCTCTTTGATCCGATATACCCTTTGTATAGGGCTGGCATCAACCCGTCCACCGGCAATTGCCCGGGATAGATCTTGCCCGCTACTTGCGGCAATAGGCTGCTGTTTCCTAGTGGATATTGATAAAAATCCTTTGGAGTTGAAACCAGCTCTGTAAGCCCTGTAATCTGAAATCCGGTAAATTTATCGCTACCCCCCATTAATTTAGAATCAAAAGGATTATATTTTATTGTGTCTATTTTCTGGTTGATCAGCCGTGTCACGACTTCCCCTAGCAGGCTGTCGCTGCGATAGTAGTCCATCCTAAAATACAGGATCTGCCCCTGCTTTAATCCATACAAGGAAGTTGAAAATACCGAATCCACTACCGTCTTTACTGAGGTTTCTTTTATATGCCGAGCCTTTACTACGGCAACGTCGTATCCCGCAAGTTTAAGATCCATTGCAGAAACTGCTTCTTTTACGGTATCGCTTGCCACATCCCAAGGTTGCATTGCAAGGACTGCCTTGAGCCCGAATTTCTTTTTCAGCAACGTCCTCGCATGGTACAGCTGCAGGCCTACCGATTCATAGGTTTCATCTTTCAAAGGCGCAACCATGATGCCAAGTTCATGCCCCTGCTTTTTAATCTTTTTGACCCTTTCCGGATATTTTTCGATTTCCTCGGCACTGACAAAGAACGAGCCTTTTGCACCTGCCTTTTTTAGCCGTTTTAGTACATCGTCTAATTCTCTTTTATTTGAAATCCCATAAAATAAAAATGCCACACTGTCCTTTACAAGGTGAAGGCCTTTTATCTCCTCTGCAAGCTCCCCTTTGTTCTTCTTGCGTAATTCCTTCAATTCCTTTTTGATTTTCGCATCCGGATCCACTTCCGGTTTTTTCTCCGGTTCTTTTTTCGGTTCCGGCTCGATCACGACAGGTGGGCTTTTTGGAGGCACCGCTTTTGCCACAACAAGTGTGTCGCTTTTCTTCGGCGGAGTCAATGGCAGCGGCCGAGCAATTTTATTGCGGAACATGATGGTCGTGGAAACCATTGTTAGTTTCTGCCCGTTCGCCAAATCTATGACTGCCTTTAGGACTTGCGGCAAATTCTTGTAGTAGTCCAAGTCGAAATAGATAACATCGTACTTCTTTAAGCCTTTTTCAAAATAGGCAAGTATTTCCTTTACGCTCTTTTCCTTGTCTGTAATCGGGTTCTTGTTGTAGGTGACGATCGAATAGCCCAGCTTCTTTGCAGCCCTTCGCATCGTATCGTCATATTTGCCATAGAGGGGCATGTATAGCTGTGCCGTAAGCCCGAATTTTTCCTTTAGCAGCTCGTGGCATTTTTCAATTTCCAGATAAATGTCCGAGAAGCTCTGCCCACTCATGCCGCCTCCGGAAAAACCCCCATTTTCAATCGTATGCCCTGCTTTTATAATCTTTTCTATGCGGTCCGGATATTTTGATATGTCGCTTCCGGTAACAAAAAATGCCGCATGGCTCTTGCTCTCTTCTAAAAGTTTCAGCACAAGATCCAGCATCTCTTCATTTCGGATGCCTTTAAAGGAGCAGCCTATCCAGTTGCCCGCAACTGGGATATCGGTGTACACATCTGCTAATGCACCGTCCATCTCCTCTTCCATCTGCACAAAGCGTTGCCCATATGCTGGATCCGCATACTTTGGCAGATCTTCTACAAGGATCGTGTTAAAGCTGGAGTCGCCGATCGCCGCTAGGAGGTAAGAGAGCATGGTCAAGACATCCGGTTTCTCCTCTTTCGCCTCTTCTTCCTCTTCTTCTTTTATCGATGCCTGCTTATCCTTTTCCGGCCTTAGATCCACCGCCATCTCTTCTTCGCTTAGCTCCTCGCTCAGCTTTACGGAAACGATGCTGCCTGGTTTCACCTTCTGCATATAGGAAAATGCTTCTTCATAAGAAGAAAAACTGCTGGAACTTAAGATCGCCGTAGGTTCTACCACATGCAGGATGCCACTGCTTTTTGCCGCATGGAGCAGTTCTTTCGTGTTCTGCGTCACATTGCATTTTAGAACCGTATTGTCCTGCCCCGCAATTGTATCAAGGATATTTTTAGACTTTACAAAGTCTGTCACTAATACCTCACGTGGCAATTTTTCCATGTTTTTCGTTCCGTAAAGCGTATAATTTCCAATACCGAAGCCATTCTTTTTCTCCGATGTCAAAACCTCGTCTTCTTCCGCCGCTAAAATCCCTTCTGCAAAGAAGGTAGCCTGCACATGGTTCTGCTCTAGCAAGTCCATAATCTGATACATTTGTTCCCCATTCAACATGCCGTCAAGCGTCAACGCTATAATGTGTTCAGAGGTATCGACTTTGCTGATAACCTCCGCCTCTTCATCAAGTGTTTCTAGGTTTTTCAATGCCTGTTCCAATTTCGCGTCAGCATGAAAGCCCTCCTGCACCATTACAGGCACTGCCCTATGCCGGCTTCTGTAAAAAAAGCCAAAAACTACCGCAACTACAGCCACGATTAAAATTGCTGCAACCACTATCCTTTTCACTCTTCTGCTCATCTACAATCCCCCCTGCATTTTACACTTGGCGCAGCATTCCCGCCCTTGTGTAAACGTATCGCCGATCCACTTAATCATGTCTTTTCATCTATCATAACCACAAATCTATCATAGCCAACAAGTCTATCATAACCACAAAAAGGTCTTAGGTGAAATTTAAGACCTTACCTCTTTATAAGCGACAAAAAGCCCACATTCGCAATGCTTATTTCACAATTATATCGCATGAGAGTATAAATTTCAACAAACGTTTTTTTACCTCTTGTGTGCATAAAACGTAGTCAGAAAAGAGGTACCGCAAAATACTAATCCGGCTGCTCGATTGGATTCTTTGATTCCATTCAATGTATTAAGAAAAGAGGTACCACAAAATACTAATCCGGCTGCTCCATCCGCTCAAAGGAAGTGGATGCCCCGATTACCCCTGCTAGTGTCAGTAACAGGGTAAGGATAATCATGATCGCAAACCCGGCTTCTACACTGCCAAGCAGAAGGCCGCCAACAGCCGCACCTAGTGCTGCAATTGCAGTCACAATTCCCTGTAGGAGTGTTTTTAGGATAGATCTGCCAACATTTCCTAATAATTTTCCGATGATAGCATCTGCAAGCATAAAGTAGTAAAGTTTATTCGCCATTAAGCAAACATAGAGTGCTACGGTTAGCAATATCTGTAGGGCGTTTAGCTGTAGGACGATAGCACCCGGCAAAGTGATTACGGCACCTTCTACGATACTGCGGATATGTTCTATTTTTGTCGCATACCATATCTTTTTTAAATTAGAATCCGGTATCAGGTAGGTGTAGGGGCTTTCTAGTTCTTTGGACCACTTTGTAGCAGCTCCGCTGAAAATAAGGATGATGTAGGCAATCACTGCGGGTATGACAAAAATTTTATATGCTGCAAGCTCATTTGCGAAATGGTTATAATAGCTTACCACAGCGATCAATGCGCCTATTCCTATGCATAGCAGTGTATTCCATCCGAAAATAAAAAATCTCGTTTTCTTATATTCTAATATTTGGCGGTAGTATATGGCTTTTGCATAGTAGCCTTTATACTCTATTTCTGCTTTTTTGAATTTCTTCTTTCCACCGAAAGCGATCATTCCTTTTTTGCTTTTCTGTATCCGTTCTTGATAATCGTCTGCGAATTTCATCGCATCTTCATAATATTCCCCGGTGCACTTCATTTTAAAAGCACAGACAAAGAGGAGTATGGACGAGGCGCAATAGAGTATTGTGCAGACAATGTTTAAAACCGTAGGTCCGACAAACAGCAGTCTTATCAGCGCTATATTCCAGCCTATGATGGGTATCGCTTGTATAATGGAAAGGGAAAGGTATTCTTGTATCACCGCAAATGACACGCCTTTTGTAGCAAGCAGATAAGCTGCAACGCCTACAAACACTGCCAACAGCAAATATAGCAGTTTGTTTATCACCTTAAATACGGTGTTTGAAAGTGTTTCATTTCCATAGCATAGTACGATGAGGCTGCCCTCCATTAAATTTTCCATCCCTACAAATAGGATAAAATACGCAACCATAATGAATGGATGTACTTCAAAAAACAGCAGCCCCATGAATAGGATTGCGATGCCAAGCAACACCGTGAGCGCAAACCCTTTTGCCCCTGCAAACATCAGCACCTGCTTTGGCGAGACCGGGGACGGAAATACGAAATGCACTTCCGATTGGCGAAATAATAGCCCTTTCCTCTTCGAATAGCTGATGAAATTTGACGGGAGCATAAAAAATATAATAATCGAAAGAAAAACTGCCAAATTAGCGGAAGTATTGATTCCGCCCTCTGAAAGTATAGTGGCGATTCCAAAAACCGCCATAGCGCCATAGCCGATGGCAAAAACAAGGGCAATATAGGTAACCGGACGTTTTAATGCTTTTTTTATCCGATTTATAATTGTCCGTTTATATAAATAGATAAGGCTTCCCATTACTGCTCACCGCCTTTTGTAACTTGAAAGAATAACTCTTCAATCCCTTGATCCTGCACTTGTTCCCTTGTATAGGAACCGATAATTTTTCCTTTTTCCATCACAAACATGATATCCCAAATGTCTTTTACCATTTCCAGCATATGCGTACTGACGAGCATAGTAACCCCTTGATCCCTTAATTCTAAAATAACCTGCTTTAATTCCTTGATTGCCGCCGGATCTAGTCCAACCATTGGTTCGTCAAACAAGATAACCTTCGGCTTAATGGCGAGGGCACAGCAGATACTAACCTTTTGCATCATTCCTTTTGACAGTTCATTTCCAAGTTTCTCCTGTTTATCATCTAGTTCAAACCGCTGTAGCAGCGTGTAGATTTCTTCCTCTGTAATATCAGAATGATAGCCGCGCCTTACATACTCCATATGTTCACGTACAGTAAGTGCGTCAAACATGGCCGGCATTTCCGGCACATAGGCAAACACCTTTTTTGCCTCAATGCTTCGCCCCTGTATGTTCATGATGCCCACACCCCCAGCATAGCGTAGGAGTCCTGCAATACTTTTAATAATAGTCGATTTTCCCGCTCCATTTGGCCCTAGCAAAATTCCGATCTTCCCCGCAGGGACAACAAAGCTTACCTGGTCTACCGCTAGGGTTTTTCCATATTTTTTTGTCAAGTTTTGAATTTCTAGCATACAATCTTACTCCTTTTTTGCACAATCTTTTTACGTATATTAAATGTATGGGAATACATTTTTTGTACAAACGTTGCTTTCACAGCTAGCTGTGAACCGTAACATTTATCTATTTTTCTCGCTAATTTCACCCTTGCTTTTATAGATAGAATGTGCACAAACAACACCCCGCACCATAGACAATGGGTAGATATTGCTTTGCTTTCCAATTACAGTGCCCGGATTTAATACACTGTTGCAGCCTACTTCTACTTCATCCCCAAGCATTGCACCAAATTTTTTTAATCCGGTTTCGATAGTTGTATCTTCCCCCTTTACGACAACAAGGGTTTTATCCGATTTTACATTTGAGGTGATGGAACCTGCACCCATATGTGCTTTATACCCTAAGATGGAATCTCCCACATAGTTATAATGGGGAACCTGCACGTTGTTAAATAGGATTACATTCTTTAATTCGGTCGAATTTCCTACGACCGCCCTTTTTCCTACAATCGCATTTCCTCTGATAAATGCGCCGTGGCGGATTTGTGCCTCCTCGTCAATAATACATGGTCCGGTAATCAATGCCGTAGGTGCAATTTTAGCACTTTTCGCAATCCAGATATCATCACCTCTCTGCTCATATAATTTGGGATCTAATTTTGCGCCAAGATTGAGAATAAAAGAATGGATGGCCACAAGCGCCTCCCATGGATAGGTGATCCCTTTAAAGATGTCTTTTGCGATTGTTTCCTCTAAAGTATAAAGGTTGCTTATCATGCATTGCTTCATTTTGTTACCGTTCCTTTCGCTTCGCTTAAGGTACCTTAAGGTACAAATTCCTCATTTTTTCTTATAGTTTATTGCGGCGGCTTTAAAATAATTTTGTAGTACATATTGGTTATTTAGCTTTACTACGCCACTTGTCCTTGATTTTATGAAATGTTCCAATTTTACCATATACTCTCTTGTTGATATCGTCCCTTCTGCCACATATGTTAACCCCTTTTCCCAACTTGCTGTTAATTCTGGATTTAACAACGACTTAATCGACTCATTTACTACATCATATATTATTTCTCCCAAAAGCGTTGGGATTATCGTCTGCGTTTTTTTGTTTAAGGCAAGGTAATTGTTGTTTACAAGTTTCTTTAAGATTTCCGCCCTTGTTGCACTTGTCCCGATGCCACTTCCCTTTATTTGTGCCCGCAGTTCCTCGTCTTCGATCAGCTGGCCGGCATTTTCCATTGCAAGTATGATCGATCCCGAATGATATCGCTTTGGTGGCGAGGTTTCACCTTCTTTTATCGTGAGTGCCTTGATCTGCAGTTCCATCCCTTTTTTTAGTTTGGACAGTTGCATGGCAAATGCTTGATCATATAGATTCCCTGTATCTTCCGGTTCTTTTTTTATTATCGTAGATTCTGCCGCTTCCGGCTCCTTCTTCTTTTCCATAGATTTTGTCCCTTCCGGTTCCTTCTTTGTTAAAAAAGAATAGGTTGTAAGTTTTAAATAGCCGGGGGATATGAGTGTTTTAAAACTGGAAAAGAACATTTCTTCTTGTATTTTGGTTGTAAGTCCAATTTTTTGATAAACTGCCGGAGGATAAAAAATACTTAAGAAACGGCGTACAATTGCTTCATATATGTAGCTTGCATGGGATGATAGCCCTTTCCTTGCGCCCATCCCCTGCCCAGTGGGTATGATAGCGTAATGATCCGTTATTTGTTTGTCGTTGACATAACGGGTTTTTGCGATGTCCTTATAAGAGCCGGTCGATAATATTTCCTCTGCATAGCTAGAGACCATTGGAATATTTAACAGTCCGCCGATATTTTTTTCGATCTCCTTTGCTACGGCAGTTGATAAAACCCTTGCGTCCGTCCTTGGATAGGTGACCAGCTTTTTTTCGTATAGTTCCTGTACGATTCGCAATGTTTCATCAGGGCTCATTTTAAAAAGTTTCGAACAGTCATTTTGTAGTTCTGCAAGATTGTATAAAAGCGGTGGATTTTTGTTTTCTTTCTTTTTCTCCACTGCCACTATGGTCGCCTTGATCGGGGTTGGGTTCGAAAGCAGGTCTACCAGGGCTTTCGCATCTTTTTCTTTTAAAAATCCATTTTCTTTATAAAGCTTCGGGGATTCAAAATAAGCCGAACCTTTCAGCGCTCGCCATTCTCCCTCTATTTCCTGGCTATTTTCCCTCTTTTGGCTATCCACATTCTTCTGGTTGTCCATGGCGGCCTGCCCGTCCATATTTTTTTGGCTATCCATGCAGATTGTACTTAGTACCCGGTAAAACGGCGTTTTTACAAATCCCCTGATTTCCCGTTCGCGCCTTACGACCATGCCAAGAACACAGGTCATGACACGCCCAACGCTTACGACCGTATATTTTGTTTTCATAAAATTTGATATAGCTTGTCCATATTTTAACGTAAGTAGGCGAGAAAAATTAATCCCCATTAAATAATCCTCTTTTGCACGTAGATAGGCAGACTCAGACAAGTTGTCATATTCTGATAAATCCTTTGCCTGGGCAATTCCCCTAAGGATTTCTTCTTCTGTTTGGGAATCGATCCATACACGCCTGCGCTGTTTTCCTATGACGTTGGCCATTTGTTCTACCAGACGGTAGATGTACTCTCCCTCACGCCCAGAGTCTGTACAGACATAGATGGTATCAATATCCGGCCTGTTCAGCAGATTCGAAACTATTTTGTACTGTTTCCCCACACTCGGTATAATTTCATACTTGAATTCTTCCGGCAAAAAAGGCAAGGTGGACAGGCTCCATCTTTTATATTTTAAGTCATAGGCCTCTGGATAGCTCATCGTAACCAGATGGCCAACACACCATGTTACCACTGCCTCCTTCGATTCTAAATAGCCGTCACAACGTGTCATATTAAATTTTAATGCTTTTGCGAATTCCCGTGCCACACTTGGTTTTTCCGCAATATATAAAGCTTTCGCCATGCTTGCCCTCTACATTCTATTCATGTCAATTAGTACGATTTTATCATCTGTTTTCGACAATTCGATTAGTTTTTCATCAAATGCCTTTGCAGAAAAAAAGTAGTAGTAATTTGCTTTTATTTTTGCTTTTCCCATGCTTTTCAACAGTTTTTCATACATTTCATATGCCATCCGATCTTCGGACCAGTTACACAATGCTACGATATTTTCCCGCACGGAGTTTTGGGCAACAATATCAATACTACCCTGTTTTCCTATCCAGGTAGCTGTCTTGTGTATCTTTATCGGCAAGCGGTTTACCAAGCTCCTTAGCTCTAAGTATTCCACACATACTTGCCTAAAATAGCGGTTTAAATAATCTTCCAATTCTTTTTCAATATACCGTGTATAGAATTCCTCTGGCTTTTGCATATGCAAATCAGACAGATGTGGGAAAATAAATTTAAACCAAAAATTAATATACGTATTTTTTATCTGATATAAACCTTTCTGCGTATTCTCCCATCCACCTGTTTCCAGTGAATATACTTTTTCAACCACTTCAAATTCCATGAGGTTTTTTAAATATACGCTAATTTTCGCCCTTGAATATCCCGTGTATTGGAAGAGATCGTTTAGTTTCCTTTTTCCAGAAGCAATTGCCGTAAGAATGGTATTGTATACGGTAAGCTCCCTTAGCTCATCTTTTATAAAACGTTGCGCCTCTTCGTATAAAAAACCTTCTTCTGATAAAATGTGCCGGCATATATTAGAACGAACGTCCTTCATGCTGTCCCAACGCTTCATATAACCTGGAATTCCTCCAATGATGCCATAGGTTCGTACGCATTCGCTGACCGTATATTCTTGAAAGGACTGAACCATATCAACGAATTTAAGCTCTTTGACTTTATATACATCATTGAGTTTCTTCGCCGCCGTCCCTAGGGTTTGTACCATATCCTGTTCTACCCATGCAATGGAGGAACTGCAAAATAGGATGAATACCGGACCCGGATACAATTTACGGCTCTTTAATTTCAAAATAGCTGACATAAAACCGGGGTCGTTCTTTACCATCCTTTGAAATTCATCAATCACCAATACCAGTTTGCTTGCATTCCCACTACGTATACGGTTAAAAAATGTTTCGTATGTATAATCCAAAATTGATATATTATAGTTTGCTTCAATTTCCTTCCCAAACATTGTCCTCTGTTCGGTTTCTGAAACCTGCCGTGCATGAAAATAGAAAAATTTCTTATCTTGGCAAAAGGTCTTTACCAACTCTTCTATTCCGATATTTTTTCTTCCATATAGCACAAGCAGCTGATTGCCTTCCTGCTTGTAAGCCTGCTCTAAGTAGTTCAATTCATTTTTTCTTGTCGCCATTTGCTCTCCCCATTTCTGTAAACTGATCGCTGTTTTTGTTCCTACGATTGCGATTGCGACTATCTCCTTCGTTCATCTAGCCTATCTCTTTATCCGAAATCGCCTATCATCTTATCCTACTATTTTAAAATGTGCGGTATTTGAAAATTATATCACATTTTAACTTTTTGGTCTATAAAAAAATGAAAGAAAATAGGAATAAAGAATACTGCTTGTTATGATTCACAGTTCATTACCACGAAATTGCTTTTGTGCGTCTTTTGCATAAAAGTGCAAGGGTTTGATATGCCAAATCGCACGTTCTTTGTATAGTTTGTGTAGATAAACGTTACTTTCACAGATGCTGTGAATCGTAACTCCTGCTTGCAGGATTCTCCGCCTGCGGCGGTTGCGTCTACCAAATTGCCAAATATACATTAGTCCTTGCTGGATTCTCCGCCTGCGGCGGTTGCGTCAGCAACAATTTCCTTATACGTCGCAATGCGATCCTCCCGAAGGGTTTTTGTATGATAGGAGCACTTTCCTATTCATACAAAAAAAGAGCATGCCCTTCCAAGCTCTCGTCTTTTGTTTGATGTTAAACCTCTTCACTTAATGTAACAAAAACCCTCTCGGAATCTGTCGTGGATTCCCCCATACGCTTACGAAACCTATTTACTTCCTCCAATGCATTGTACATAATATTCAAACACTTTTCACACTGCACAGCAGTTACCACCATAAAATTTTCTCCCGGATATTGTGCTTCAAAATAAAAATCTTTTAAATATCCCAGCTCCAATTCGTCTAGCCTTAGAAGCTCTTCTGCTCCATTTGCCCGATTGATAGCAGAAAGTATTTTTTAAAATTATGGGTCTTCTTATATTTTTTGCAAACAGATCTTGGCTATTTTCAAAATATGCAGGCGTGAGAAAAACGATATCCGCACCAAGTTCTTCTGCCCTCATCCTCAAATCGCCTGCCAGTTCACTTGGTGGTTTTTTATCTGCAATAATGCAAATATCAATATCGCTGGTCGTTTTATAGTCGCCTCTTGCATAGCTTCCAAAATACATCTATCTCATCAAAAGCAATTCCATAGGAAAAGATAAGGTGCAATACCTCATCTTCTCTTTTCTTATATGCCTGTGCAACATGTTGTAATACCAAGCAACAACCCTCCTCGCATGGAACGTCCAGCCTATAGCCACCAGATTATTATACGATGTTTATAACAGTCCTCCTCGCATGAACCCGTCCAGCCTATAGTCACCAGATTATTATACGATGTTTATAACAGTCCTCCTCGCATGGAACAGTCGCATGAAACGTGGCTCCCGTGTTTTTCCTTTCGGTTTCGCACTATTTCGGCTGTATATACCCTTGTGCTTTTAATAGTTCCGCACACAGCACTGCCCCTCCGGCGGCTCCACGTACCGTATTATGTGAAAGCCCTACAAATTTAAAGTCATAAACCGTGTCTTGCCTAAGGCGGCCCACGGTAATGCCCATCCCATTTTCAAAATCCACATCCTGTACCACTTGTGGACGGTTATCTTCTGTTACATACTGTATAAACTGTTTCGGGGCACTTGGCAACTTTAATTCTTGTGGTACTCCACAAAAAGACTCTAGTTTTTCGATAAGCTGTGCCTTTGTCGGTTTTTTCTTAAATTTCACAAATACAGCCGCTGTATGCCCATTTAAAACAGGGACTCTTATGCATTGGCAAGTTATAACCGGCAATTGTGCAGGGGCAATCACGCCATCTTTGATTTCACCCCATAGCTTTAACGGTTCTTGTTCGCTTTTTTCTTCTTCACCTCCAATATAGGGGATAATGTTCCCTTCCATTTCAGGCCAGTCCGCAAACGTCTTTCCAGCACCGGAAATTGCTTGATAGGTTGTTGCTACAACTTCATATGGTTCAAATTCTTTCCATGCCGTTAAAACCGGAGCGTAGCTTTGAATCGAACAGTTTGGTTTTACGGCTACAAATCCACGCGTTGTGCCAAGTCTTTTTTTCTGAAACTCTATGACTTTCATGTGCTGTGGATTGATTTCGGGCACCACCATTGGAACATCCGGTGTCCACCTGTGGGCACTATTGTTCGATACAACCGGTGTTTCCGCTTTTGCGTATGCGGTTTCGATCGCTTTAATTTCATCTTTCGTCATATCAACCGCACTAAATACGAAGTCTACATTGGCGACAACTTTTTCAACTTCATTCACATTCATAACTTGTATGTCTTTTACTGCCTGTGGCATAGGTGTTTGCATTTTCCACCGGTCTCCCACTGCCTGTTCATATGTTTTCCCCGCCGAGCGGGGGCTTGCTGCAATTGCTGTTACTTCAAACCAAGGATGATCCTCTAAAAGGGAAATAAACCGTTGCCCCACCATACCAGTTCCACCTAAGATTCCTACTTTTAATTTATTCATAATCCTCCTCTTTGCTTGCCTCTCTTAAATTCAACGAAGCACTTTTTCGTTTTTCCTCATATTTTTTCCTAAGGAACTGTTCCTTAACTACCGTTTTCAACCGTAATCCTATTTGGAAGCTAGTTTCCTTATTGTCCGCTGTAAGCAAACATTTGTCTTTGCAGGGAATATAATAATACAATTTTCACAAAAAAGCAAGCCTAAATTTCAACAAAACGCCATGGCTCCTCCGTCAAGTATTTTTTATGGGCTTCAATCACCTTTTCCATCGCCGCTTTCCCCGGTGCTCCAATGGTAAGGCGTTTATTTACACATGTTTCCAGCGAAATTGCTTGGTAGATATCTTCTTCAAAAACAGGGCTGATCGCCTTTAATTCCTCTATACGCATATCATCGATGGCAATATTTTTTTCAATGCAGTCTAAGACGATACGGCCTACGATCCCATGGGCATCTCGAAAGGGAATACCGTGGTTTACGAGATAGTCCGCTACATCAGTCGCATTTGTAAATCCATTTTTGGCACTTTTTTCCATGTTAGGCTTATTGAATTTCATGGTGGAAAGCATCCCTGAAAATAAAGAAAGACAGCCCTTTACCGTATCAATTGCGTCAAACGTTAGTTCTTTGTCCTCTTGCATGTCTTTATTATATGCTAATGGTATCCCTTTCATCACGGTTAAGATAGAGAAAAGTGCACCATATACGCGCCCGGTTTTTCCTCGTACCAATTCCGCAATGTCCGGATTCTTTTTCTGGGGCATAATGCTGCTCCCCGTGCTATAGGCATCATCTATTTCAACAAATTGATATTCATTCGAATTCCAAATAATGATTTCCTCGCAAAATCTGCTTAAATGCATCATAATGGTTGCAAGTGCCGATAAAAGCTCAATAATATAATCACGGTCTGAAACGGCGTCCATGCTGTTTTGGGTAGGTGCGTCAAATCCCAATAGCTGCGCCGTATAATCCCGGTCAAGCGGATAGGTCGTTCCCGCTAATGCACCGGCGCCTAATGGGCAAACATTCATTCTCCTGCAAATATCATGCAAACGCGACCTATCTCGCTTAAACATTTCAAAATAAGCGCCCATGTGGTGGGAAAGGGTAATGGGCTGTGCTTTTTGCAGATGGGTAAATCCGGGCATAAACGTTTCGGTATGCCCTTCCATTATTTTAAGCAACGATTCCAATAGTTCTTTTACTAAGGCATCGGTATATAGCACTTCCAGTCGTATATATAATTTCATATCTAATGCCACTTGATCGTTCCTGCTTCTTCCGGTATGTAGTTTTTTGCCGATATCACCAAGCCGATCGATTAAATTAGCCTCTACAAAGCTGTGGATATCTTCGTATTTATCTGTAATTTGCAGTTTGCCACTTTCAACATCTTGTCTGATTTCAACTAACGCTTTTACAATCGCCTGTGTTTCCTCTTTTTCTAGTATCCCTTGTTTTTCCAGCATAATGACATGAGCAATACTTCCCTCAATATCCTGCTTATAAAATTTCTTGTCAAATGATATGGACGCATTAAAATTATAAACTAGCTTATCAGTATCTTTCGTAAAGCGTCCGCCCCATAATTGTGCCATTTTTTACCTCTTTCTTTCCTAAATTTGTACCGTTTTTATCTTACTTCTCTTACTTCCTATGCTTTTACTTTCCTATCCTTTTTACTTTCCTATCCTTTTTCTTTCTTATCCCTTTTCTTCCTACGCTTTTTCTTTCCTATCCTTTTTTCTTCCTATGCTTTTGTTCTATTATTAATTTTAAATTTAATTTTTACAAATTTCACTGTATTTCCTACCAAATTTTCTATTCCCGCTCTATTCGCTTTCCACTTTTTTAGATTTTCTTTGGGAAAAAATACAACCGCAATAATCTTGGCGATACAGACCATATTGTTTCGATAATTCCACGGACCTCCTATAGCCGTTTTTTTTCTTAAAGTCAGATTTAAGATACCGGATCCCATACTTTTTTTCGAGCCTTTCACCAATTTCATTTAATTTATCTGCATTTTTTCTAGGGCTGATGGAAAGTGTCGTAGTAAAATAATCCATCCCTCTTTCTTTCGCATGAACGGCTGCTTTTAAAAGCCTCATTTCATAACAGCGAAAGCACCGTTCCCCTCCTTCTTGCAAGTCTTCTAATCCACGGACCTCCTTATAAAACTGTTCCTTATCATAGTCGCCTATTTCAAATTGAATCTTATGTTTTGTGGGAAGCTCCCTTATGAAATTCTTCTGTTCCTCCACTCGTTTATCATATTCTTCCTCCGGATAGATATTGGGATTATAATAAAAAACTGTTATTTGAAAATATTGGGATAAATATTCTAAAACATAGCTGCTACAGGGGGCACAGCAGCTATGCATATACAGGGTTGGTACTTCCTTTGCCTTTTGATGTTTTTCAATCATATCTTCCAATGCTTTTTGATAATTTTGTTTCATTTGCTGTTCAACCTCTTCTAAAATTCACTGCTTTTACATTGTACCATAAAATCCATTCCCCATTCAAGTACGATTGCCATGGTTTCTATCATCAACATAGATAAAAGCAAATTTTTATCAGTAGAAAGCAAGGAAACTCCCTCCATTAAAAATCAGCCCCACTTTCATAAATGAGAGGCTGATTTTTTTAAGTTGTGGCTACTATTCATAATCGTTGCTTTCATCTGGCTGTACATGTAATAAGCACTCCACCATTTTTCGCATGAGGACGTAGGGAAGTATATGCCGAAACTTCTATCCAAGCGCACGATAAGTGCTCAACCACTTTTTCGCATTATCCTATTTTTATCATTACCTTGCCACTTCTTCTAAATTCCGGTTTTGTAAATACATCTGCGATGTCATCCAGTGGAACTATGTTCGTAATGATTTCTTCTACATCAATTTTGCCGGAGTTAAGCACTTTAATAGCACGTTCAAAGGTATACGGGTTAATAAAAGAAGATGTTATTTTCAGTTCTTTCTTAAAGATATCGTCTGGTTGGATCGGGAAAGTTTCTCCCGGCGCCGCTAATCCAAAGTACATGATGGTGGCGCATTTTCCTGCCAATTGAATTGCTTCTGCCTGTGCCCTTACATTTCCCACGCATTCAATTACTTTGTCTACATTCGAACAGCATTCTTTTAATACTGCTTTTATATCTTCTTCTAATGGATTAATTGTTTTATCTGCACCTAATTTCAAGGCCAGTTCCCTTTTTTCCAACACCGGCTCTGACAGAATAACCTGTGCGGCACCCGCATTTTTTGCCAATTGAAGCATGATCATCCCAATTGGACCGCCGCCTATAACCAGCACCGTATCTCCTGTTTGAATTTCACAAAGGTCTATTCCATGCAGGCAACAAGACATTGGTTCTGTCATCGCCGCTTTTATAAAGCTCATATCGTCAGGGACTTTATAAACCTGTTTTTCCCTCATGGATACATATTCTGCAAAACCGCCGTCTACTGTGGTTCCGGTTCCAATCGAATTGGTGCAAAAATGCTGTTTCCCATTTTTGCAGAAATAGCATTCGCCACACATATCGTTTGGATCCCCGGTTACCTTATCCCCTACGTTTACAGAGGTAACGGCAGATCCTATTTGTGCTACTATGCCGGAAAATTCATGACCAGGAACAAGTGGCGGCGTTACTGCCGCTGCGCCGCCCTCACCGTTATAGATATGGATATCTGTTCCACATACGCCACAATATTTTACCTGAATCAATACTTCATTCTCTTTGATTTTTTTATCTGGAACCTCTTCTACACGCAAATCATGTTTCCCCTGATACACCGCTGCTTTCATTTTCCCATGTTTCCTTTCTTTTTATGCTGTTGCCATGCACAATCTTCGCAATATCCGGCTGTGAATCTTATGGACTGTAAACTAGATGCTCTTTAAAAACCCATTGATATAAATGAGTTTACCGACTCATCGGCAATCCCCGCTATGCTAGATACTCTTTAAAAACCCATTGATATAAATGAGTGCCGATCCCGTCGCCGTTGCTTCTACTTTGTATTTGCATAAAATCAGATAATTACGGGCTAGATCGTCAAATGGATTCCGCTCGTCCACACGTTTATATAGGTCTTTTATATAGTCGTCCATGTTTGCACCTACATATCCGCCCAATATTACCACACTGTCAAACAGTATCCTTACATTATGGATTGCGAGCGCTAAATAGTCCAAATAGTCATTCCACAAATCCTGTGCAGCGGTATCTCCTGCTTTTAGGAGGCGAAAGAATTCTTCTAAATTGCCATCGGTATATTGTTCTAGATTGCCTACATTACATACGGTGTCCAAACAGCCGTATTTCCCGCAATAGCACTGCTTTCCACCTTGCGGGACGATTGTCATGTGTCCAATTTCGCCGCCTTTTTGCGTATCGCCTGCATAAATCCCATTTTCCATCACAACACAGCCACCTACGCTATGCCCTAAGCTGATATAGAACGCATTGTTTAGATGCTGGTTGATCCATACTTCTGCATACCCTGCAACATAGGAATCGTGAAACAGCCGATTCTTATACGGTATATATTTTGCAATCTCTTTTCTTGTTTTTCCTGTAAAATTAAGTGTCAATCCATAAACGACTGTTTCTCCATCATCCGAAACTAAGGATGGCACTGCAATTCCAACACCCAACAAATCCTCATCTGCAATGCCGACATTTTGCTTTACCTGTTCTACTGCATCCCCTATCTTTTTTAGATAGCTGTCATCGTCTAGATTAAACTTTATACGCTCTTTTACCACTTCTATGACATTCCCTGACAAATCCACTGCTACTGCATTGATAGAGCTTTTTGTAATGTAGACGCCAATTGCAAGCTTTGCATTTTTAATGTAAACGTAGGCTGTGGCATTGCGCCCTCCTGTATTCTTGATTTTCTTTGAAGTGTCGATCAATCCTTGTTCTTCTAAATATTGAAGATTCTGTGTGACCGTAGGCAAACTAAGGTGTAGTCCAACCACGATATCCTGTTTTGATACAGAACCTTGGTTACGGATAAATTGATAAACCATTTGTCTATTTTTCAGTCTTATTTCATTTGTAGCTACTTTTGATTTACTCATTCTTCCCTTCCACCCATTTTTACCGTTTTATGGATTTTTACAAACCCCCACTGTAAAAATATATGCAATTATTTCGTATCCCCTCGATAATTCATAGTGTTTTGTCGTTACAGATAATTGATATCAAATTTTTTATTGGTGACAAATACCATTTCAACATCTTGATCTTTTGTTGCCCCATGCCACATCGTTTCCCCTTCCGGAAACCAAAGAAACGATCCCGGTCCAAAATCGCCTTTGGATGTATGCAGGATTCCTTTCAGCACATACATTCCATGTGCACAATGGTGGTAATGCGAAGGATTAATAAAACCAGCAGGATATTTGGTAATCGTAAATCCAACGCCAGTTTCCTCGTCATGGGCTAATTCTTTTTTATAAAGAGGTCTTCCTACCTTTTCATTGGGTTCTTCCTCCCAAGGCATCGTATCAACATCAATACTGATAAACTCTTTACTCATAACACACCTCCCTATAGTGCCTTGCCTCTTATTGCCTACCTCTAGTGCCTTGTTTCTAGTACCTTGCCTCTATTTTTTCTGTTAACCAAAAGCCACCACCATTTCGATATTCTTAGGCTTTATCAAACATATAGTGTTGGAAAATTAATGCATCACGTGCATCTTTGTCCAGTATCGCTTCCTTTTGTGGCGTATTCGCAACAATATCTCGCCATAGCTTAATATCGGCGCCTACTGCCCCACCTTTGACGGGGAAAGGCTCCATCACAACGGTTCCTTGATAATTAATGTCCCTTAAAGCTTCCCCTATTTCACGCCATGGCATACGGCCCTTGCCGGGAACCATACGATTGCATTCCCCTGTATGGAAATGCCCAAGGTGTTTCCCTGCCGTTAGAATCGCTTGCCTAATGCTCACCTCTTCAATATTCATATGGAATGTATCCAACATAATTTTTACATTTGAAAGCCCCACTTCCCGTACATAGGAAAGGGCTTCTTCTGCCGTATTTAAAATATGGTTTTCAAATCGATTCAAGACTTCAAGGCCTATGTTTACATCATATTTTTGTGCCAGCTCACCTAGAACCCGCATTCCCTCCACACTGTTTTTCCAATCCTCTTCCTTGTTTACACCTTTCGAATAATCGATTGGCCAGTAAGAATAGATAGCGCCTCCCACAAGATGGGAATCTAGCTGCTGCATCACTTCAAAAAGTTTGGTATACCATTTTAGTGCATTTTTACGAGCTTCCTTATCTGCTGTTGCGATGTTATTTGCATAGGAAGGGCCATAGCCGATGGTCAATTCAATCCCGGCAGCCTTTGCACGGTCGCTTAGTTCCTTGATTTGTTCCTTGGAATATTCATCGGCAATCTGTCCGCCAATCTCTAAAACGTCAAATCCAAGCCCTGCCACCTTATCTACATATTTTAGGTAGTCGCCGCCCCATTCGCTTTCCCAATAAGCATAAAAAATACCATATTTCATGTTGTAAACCCTCCTTTTTACTATATCTATATCGTTCCTTATTTTCTTCCAAGTTCTGTCAGTGCCTTCATGTCATCTTTTAAATGTTCATAGATGCTATGGTATACGCCATACAGCTTCGTATACTTTTCATGTGCTTCTTTATTTGGCGAAATCGGCTCATCTAATACTTGCCATTTTTTAACTTCTTCAAAAGTCAAGAGCCCCGTACCAATTCCAGCCAACATCACATCACCCATAGGCGCTTCTACGTCATTAATCGGGCAGACTACTTTATATCCAGTTACATCTGCAAAAATCTGTCGCCATAATTTTGATTTGGTAACACCGCCTGCCAGTAGGATATATTCGCCTAACTCCTCACCGGTAGCTTCCATTGCATCACGTAGGGAGTATGCAACTGCCTCTAAAAATGCACGGTATACATGATATCTTGTATGGGTTAAGGATAATCCTACAATCGTGCCTTTCGCGTCGGAATCCCAGATAGGGCTTCGTTCCCCCATAAAATAGGGCAGTACGATCAGGCCTTCGCTCCCTACTTGTATTTTAGCGGCCGCATCGTTATATACATCATAGGAATTTGGACCACCTTGTTTTTCCATTTCAATCTCATACTGTGCAAAATTCGTGCGGAACCATTTTACAATTGCCCCTGCTGTCGCACCACCTGCAAAATAGTAGGATACATTTTTGGCATCATAAAGATAGGGCCATATGATCAGGCCTTTCCCCTTGACTGGCTTATCGGAAATTAATGCGGCACACATCGATGTTCCAATTGCCGCCGCGTATAATCCTGGTTCAAATACGCCAAGTCCGATGTTTGCGGCACCACAGTCGATCCCGGCGGCAATGACCGGCAATCCCGGTAACAAGCCTAACTCATCTGCGGCTTCTTTTGTTAACCCGCCTACAATATCCGTGGATTCTACGATGGTTTGGGGCATCATGGAACGTGGGATCCCCATGTCGTCTAGCAGTTCATTTGACCATGTGCGTGTGTTCATGTCAAAGATACCGCCGATATTACCTGCAGAGGAATAGTCAATGGCAATTTCTCCGGTTAATTTATAAATAACATAATTATTGGGGGGGAGAAATAGTTTTGTTTTGGCCCAGTTGTCGGGTTCGTTGTTTTTTATCCAAAGGATCTTTGTGTATCCATAGTAGGGATCGGCGCTGTTGTGGGTAATACGGAGTAATTTTTCTTCCCCAATGTTGTCGAGTGCCCATTTTGTTTCGACTTCTGCCCTTCTGTCCATCCAGATTAAGCAAGGCCTCACCGGTTCCATATCCGCATCTAAGGGAATACCAGAACCGCCATACAGTCCGCTGATTGCAATCCCTTTAATATCCTCTTTTGAAACCCCCGCTTTTTCTACGGTGTTTTTAATCGACGCTTTCGTTGCATCTAGCCACACGTTTGGCCACTGCTCTGCCCATAACGGCTTTGGCGTCAGTACATTATACTCTTGTAAATCCTGAGCAATTAAATTTCCATCCGTATCTGTTAGAATCGTTTTTGTACCCGACGTGCCAATATCTGTTCCTAATAAATAGTTCATAAAATTTGTCCCTCTTTTCTGAAATAAACGAAAATCTATGTCTGTTTAATATTTAAGGCAAGGGACTGTTACATCATGCAACAGTCCCACTATTTTATTTTATTTGATTTATTTTGCCACCTGACGTTTCTTCTGGAAACAGTCAAACCCAACTGCAAATGCAAGGACAATCCCCTTTACAACCATCTGCGTATAGGAGCTTATATTCATGAGCACCATACCATTGCTTAATGCGCCAATAATCAATACGCCTGCGATAACATTCGAAAATTTGCCGACACCACCGCTTACGGATACACCACCTAAAACAACGCACGTGATAACATCGAATTCCCACCCTTTACCGGCGGTTGGCTGTGCTGAATTTGTCCTAGACAGCATTACCATTCCGGCTAATCCTGCAAAAAATCCAGATAAAGCATAAATTAAATATTTCATCCGTTCTACACGGATTCCGGAAAGTCTTGCCGCTTCTTCATTTCCACCTACCGCATAAAAATAGCGGCCAAAATACGTTTTATTTAAAATGAAGCTGCCAATTGCAAAACAAACAATCATAATGATAACCGGTATCGGAACAGGCCCTACAAATCCTTGTCCTATAACTTTGAAGCGTTCGTCGAAGCCAAAGATTGGCTTTCCACCGCTCAGCAAATAGGCGGCTCCTTCAAATACAATCTGGCTTGCAAATGTTGCAATAATTGCCGGCATCCCAACCGTTGCCACCATAGCACCATTTAAAAGGCCAACTGCCGTTGCCAAGGCGACTGACAAGAGCGCCGCTATTGCCATAGGTACCCCATGATTTACCATGAGCCATGCACATACAATATTTACAAAGGTAATAATTGTACCGGTGGAAAGGTCAATCCCTGCAATCAAGATAACAAATGTCATTCCAATGGATGCAATCCCATACATAGAAACCTGTCTGGCAATCATAAATAGATTATTTGATGTCAAAAACCGGTGGTTTGCAATCGTAAAACCAATAATTAAGACGATAAGCACCAACCAAATTGCTTTATCTTTTAAATGATACACCACTTTTTCTTTACTCGTCATTTTCCTTTACCCCTCCCTAGCTGCGGATGCGAATGCCATAATTGCATCCGGATCAAAATCTTCTTTTTCAAGTATCCCTGCCATTCTGCCTTCGGACAAAACAATAATCCGATCAGACATGCCCATCAATTCTTCCATTTCAGAAGAAATCAATAGAATGGTCTTTCCTTGTTCCACCAGATTGTTCATCAGCTTATAGATCTCGACTTTAGCTCCTACGTCAATTCCTCTCGTTGGTTCATCGAAAATAATCAGTTCGGAATTCGCCGCCATCCATTTCCCGAGAATTACTTTTTGTTGGTTTCCACCACTTAGATTCTTAACGAGCTGATGCAGCGTCGGTGTCTTGATCGCCATTTCTTTTTGGTATCGTTCTGCCGTTTCGCGTTCTATTTTCTTATTAATTACGCTCAATGTTGATGTTCTGTTATAGATTGGCATATTAATATTATTCATAATAGAGGTTCCTAGAAGTGCGCCATGCCTCTTTCGATCCTCCGGTACCAATGCAATCCCTAAATCGATCGCATGCCTTGGGTCTTTGGGGTTCACCTCTTTTCCTAAGAAGATCATCTCTCCAGATTCTTTTGGCACTGCTCCAAAAAGCATTTCCGCAAGTTCCGTACGCCCGGCGCCAACAAGTCCGCCAAGGCCTAGAATTTCTCCTTTGTGAAGCTTTAGGTTGATATCCTCATCTCCGTTGCCATAGAGTTTTTTTAATTCCAAAACGACATTGTTCTCGTCAATACAGTCTTTTCTAGGTGGATAGGATTCTTTTAGTTCACGCCCTACCATCAAATGGATCAATTCCTCGACATGGCTGTCTTTTGTAATAAGTGTTTTAATATATTCTCCATCCCTAAGTACCACAATCCGATCGGATAAACGATAGATTTCTTCCAGTCTATGAGAAATGTAAATGATAGATACACTTTTTTTCCGTAAAAGTTCAACCACTGCAAACATACTTTCAACTTCTGCACTTGTCAGTGGTGCCGACGGCTCATCCATAATCAGAATCTTTGCATTCTGCTCGATTGCCTTCGCTATTTCTATCATCTGCTGATAGCCTACTGTTAGATTTTTTACTAATGCTTTTGGGTCAATTTTGATATGCAGCTGTTCAAATGCTTTCGCAGCCGCCCGCTCCATTGCGAGTTTATCGACAATAATTCCTTTTCTAATCGGTCTGCCTAAAAACAGGTTTTCTGCGGCAGAAAGTTCACCTACATTGTTAAATTCCTGATAAATAATTGCAATACCATTCTCCGCAGCCAACTGTGGACTCATACTGCTGAATTCTTTGCCATTTACTATAATTTTTCCGGAGGTAGGGATAACTGCACCGGAACAGGTTTTGATTAAGGTGGATTTGCCAGCACCATTTTCTCCAATCAACGCTAAAATTTCGCCTTTTTTTAGCTCCAAAGAAACATCGGATAGTGCGACAACACCCGGATATTCTTTTCTGATATGCTGTAGCTGTAACACGTATTCGTCACTCATAGCAACTCCCATCTATCCGCTTTAACGGATATTCTATTATGATGGTGAAAGATATTTTTCACGTTATATTTTCCATACTTTTAAATTAGACTGCCGCACAATGCAACACAAAGTTTCCTTAAATATAATATGGAAATTAGTCCTTATGCATTGTACAGCAGTCCATAGATGTGCACTCACCCTCGCGGAATCAATTTCCCTTTGTTTGAATGCTTCCAACACTAAATTTTCTACATTGCTTTTCGCTTTGTGTCGGGTTTTGTTTTATAAAAGTTCCTTGCATCTAATCCTTATTTGTAATCTGCGATATATTCATCTACGTTATCAGCGCTAATTGGTAAAATAGGGCGATAAACGTCATGTTCTGGGAATGTTTCGCCATCTAGCAATCTTTGATAAATGTCTACAACTGCTGCTGCCGTTTTCTTGTTTGAACCTTCAAATCCTACGGATACACGAGATGCCTGAGCAGGATCTTTAATTGCTTCAAGCTGCTCTAATGTTGCATCTGCTGAGAAGATTCCCATATCGTCTGGAATACCATTTGGATTTGCAGACATTAATGCCTGGTTTGCACCAACATCAGCGCCGGCACCGATACCTGCAACAATTCTAAGGTTCGGATGTGCTTGAAGAACGGTTTCTACATTTGTCTGTGCAGGGCCTGCTTCTAGTCCTTCGCAATCTGCTACGATTTCATATAAGCCATCAGCACCTTCTTTTAATCCTGCTTCAATACCATTTCTTCTGTCTAGCAAAATCGGTGTCTTATCATATTGAATGATTAGAACTTCTGCTTTTTTATCAGCGGTAAAGCCATTTGCCTTAATAAATTCTGCTGCTGCTCCGCCAATTGCTTTTCCAAGATCTTCATTGTTTAATACCCAGTTTAAAGTTGTGTTGGTCAAAATATCATCCCAAGACATTACGGTAATACCTGCATCCATTGCTTGTTTGCAAACGTCTTCGATTGCATTTGGATCAGATGGATGTACCATGATCAAATCGCATTCGCTGCTGATAAAGTTTTCAATCTGGCTGATTTGCTCTTGAGAATTGTCGTTACAATCTACGATTGTATATTCCCAGCCTTTTTCCTTTAACAGTGTTTCTACTTCGCCAAACACGCCTGCCCAATAAGCATTTACAAGAGATTGAACAGTAATACCTACTTTGTAGCTTCCTGTTGCTTCTGCTGCTGGTTCTTCTGCTTCTGCCTCAGGTTCTTCTGTTTCTGCTGCCGGTGTTTCTGCTGCCGGCTCTTCTGTTTCTGCTGCCGGTGTTTCTGCAGCGGGTGTTGATCCGCAGCCTGTAAGCAGGCTTGCCGTCAATACAACTCCTAACAATAATGCTGTTAGCTTTTTCATACTTTTTTCCTCCTTGGAATGATAGACAACGTCACATTTGACGCCGCCGAATTATGTTGTATGTGTTATCCACAATCGCAAATGGCAAATTCTTTCGCCACCGCTTTGTGGGAATAACCGTTATTACGGAATACTACATTAAAAACAGGTAAATGCGCCATCAACGATAAAATCGGAACCTGTTGTAAAGCTACTTGTATCTCCCGCTAAATAAACGCATATTGATTGGAGTTCTTCCGGCTTGCCTAGCCTGTGCAACGGCGCTATTTTATTCCACTCATCGATTAAGGACGTTAAATTTTTATCGTTCGTTATCAATTCTGTACCTATATACCCTGGGCTGATACTGTTTACACGAACGTTTCTGGTTGCCCATTCAACAGCAAATGATTTCGTAAGCTGGATTACACCTGCTTTTGATGCATTGTAGGCACATTGCGGCTGTGGTACATTTACAATATGTGCGGACATAGATGCGGTATTAATAATAGAGCCTCCACCTTGTTTTAACATCACTTTCCCTGCGGCCTGTGCTGTTAGGAATACGCCCGACAAATTGATGTCAATGACTTTCTTCCATTGCTCATAGGTCATCTCTTCTGCCTTAACATTGATACAGATGCCGGCATTGCAAAACGCCACATCTAGTTTGCCAAATGTATCTACGACTTCCTTTACCATAGCGTCTACCTGCTCCGGATTGGTAACATCTGTCTTAATCGCAATCGCTTTGATCCCGTTGTTGTCTGCTAATTCTTTGGCGGTTTTGGTTGCTTCATCGATATCGACATCGACAATTGCAAGATTTGCACCTGCTTCTGCAAAAGCTGTTGCAACACTTTTTCCAATGCCTCTTGCACCTCCGGTTACAAAAATTGCTTTCCCATCCAATCTCATTTTTTCAATAATTCCCACTTGATATCCTCCTTTGGGCACATACTTAAATGCGTTTTGTCAAACGGTTTTACTAATCTGTTTTATCAATCTGAATTAATTATATATCGTTTTTGTTTATTGTGCAAGTCGCAATAACAACCAAAATTATTATATGTTTTTTGTACATTTTGTATTATTACCTCGAATACGAGCCACAATAACAGCCAAATTCATTATACATTTTTTGTGTATTTTGTGCAATAGAAATCATGTAAGAAACGAAATAATTTTCACTTATCGCTTACATGTTTTCCGCTATATTTGTTGTCATGCAAGGAACGAAGTCATTTCCGCTTATCGTTCGCATGTTTTCCGCTATATTTGTTGTCATGCAAGGAACGAAGTCATTTTCACTTATGGCTCGATGTTTGCCGTTATGCTTGTTGTCATGCAAGGAACGGAACCATTTTCACCTAGAGCTCGCATATTTGCCGTTATGTTTATTAATATGTTTATTAATCTGTTTAATCAAGTTATTTTATTATATAATGTTACGCCATTTTATGCAAGCTGTAATAATAAACAAAATTACAGCTTCATTTCTATATATTTTACACAATACAAATAAATGCCCTGCTTAAAGACACTGCACAAACCTCATACGCCTTGTAACATGCATTTTTTACCGTACCTAAATGGAATCAATATATTGTTCAATTTGGTAAATGGCCGCTCCTAGTGCCGCCGCTTCCACTAAATATCTGCATGGGCGCACATACTCACCGGTATTGCCAAAAATATTTTTTTCTGCAACTTTCTTTTGAAATTTTTGAATATACGGCTTCATATAGCCGCCTACATACCCGCCTAACACAATATCGCTGTCAAAACACATCTGTAAATTGTCTACCGCGATCGCCAAATTATCTAAATATTCTTCCCACACTTTTTCATATTGCCGGTTGCCCTTTTCCAACCCTTTAAAAAACTGTTCTAAACTCCCATTTGCCAAGTCGCTTAGGCGAAGCGCAGAACAGTAGGCGTCCAGACAGCCTTTTTTCCCGCAATAGCAGGTATTTCCTTCCGGTCGAATAACCATATGCCCAAATTCTCCGCTTCGCCAATGGTTCCCCATGTATATATTACCTGACCAGTTGTCATAATTGTTCAAATTCGAATACTCCATCTTGCTCATTTCCTGTTGAGCAAAGATAGCGCCTCCAACTGTGTTGCTCAAAAAAAGGTAGGTCATATTCCCGGACAGCCCTCCTCCTACGCACTCTGTCATTGCCGCTGCATTTGCATCGTTTAATATGGCCGTTTGATAAGGGATGTAGTTTAAATACCCTTTAAAATTGATATCATTTAAATTCAGTGCATGGGAATAGGAAATATCATTCTTCTTGCGATCCACAATTCCCGGAATCGAAATGCCTACACCCTTTATTTTCTCTTTCGGAATCTGATTTTTCTGAATAAATTCTTCCAGCATCTCTGTTATCTGCTGAAAATAGGTATCTTCATAGATAAATGGTTTCCGGATCCTTTCATGCTTTAAAAGCTTTTCAGAAAGGTTGGTCGATACCATGCTTACATGGTTTCGGGTAATATCAATCCCAACTGCATAGCACACATTCTGCACAGGGGCAATTGCTTTCGCTTTTCTGCCCCCGGTAGATTGGAATTCTCCGACTTCTTGTATAATCTGTGCCTCTTGAAGTTTTCTGATAATTTGCAGTACGGTAGGGACACTTATACCAAGTGCCATCGCAATATCCGGCATAGATGTCCGTTCCCTACTAATTACATAGCGAAACACCCGATTACGGTTCAGTTTTTTTACATCTATATTACTGGCTGCATATTTCATCCCTACACCTGCGATTCTTTTCTTCCGTTTCAAAACTTTGTTTATATATTTAATGAACTATGTATAATATAGCACCTTTTCATTTATCATGCAATATTTATTTGTCCCGGATCCATGTCAAAATCATGATAACTATATTCAGACATCCCTCATACAGATATTTTTCAAAAAACAAACTTCAAATACAGTTTCCAAAAATCTTAAAGAATTTACAGAAATACATATTCTTTTTTCTTACAACGATGTATATTTATTACCAATGTCTGATATTTTGAGCATAGCAAGCGTTAATTTGCATAAAACATTCAAATTCAGTGCACATTGTTTATCTGTCATTAAGTTGCACTGCTTTTAATATTTATTCATCAGCTAACTGCTTTTCCTTTCGTTGTTTCAATTCTTCTACATATTTTGGATATTCTGAGTCGAGCTTAAAGAAGTACATGCATATAATGATGAAAACACTTAGAACTGCAGGGAGAAATACATAGATAAAGCTGATTGCACTTACTGCTGAAGGTGGTTGTGTAGCAGCAAGCCCATCATATCCACAAATCGAGAGTACGATTCCCAAGAGTGCCGTGCCGATACCGCTTCCAACTTTTTGCCCGACACCTAGCGCTGTGAGCGTTACGCTAGGTATATTGTAGCCTGTTTTCCATTCGCCATAGACGATTGTCTCTAAAATCATTCCGGGTGCTGCACTTGATATGACGCCAAACCCAATACCTCTGAGCACCAATCCTATGATAAAAAATGCGCCACTTGAGGATGGTATCATCGTGAGTAGTGAGCCAAAAATGAGCACTACCATACTCATGATACAAAGTATTCGCTTCGATATACCCTTGCTAAGAATCGCTGGCACGAAACACATACAGATTAGTGCACCTGGGAAGAAATATAGGGTCAAGTTGGCAATTAAATTTTCATCGTGTAGAACATACTTTGCATAGTAGACACCCACTGTGAGAATGGCTACCTGTGTCAAAATATTAATAAAATACATCAATAGACAAATAAGCCAATATTTATTTTTTAAGAGTGACTTAATTGCAGTAAGTAGGGGCACATCGCTATCTCCTGCATCGTCTGCGGATGGATCTATCGCTGTTTCCTTTGTGTGGAAATAGATGAAAATCAGTACCACTGCTGAAACTATGCCTAATATTGCAGCCATTTTAACCCAGCCACCTTGTCCACCACCCAATTTTTCTACAAGCGGAAGTATCGCTACTGTAATTCCCATCTGCGTGATTGCACCGATTAAGACACGTATGCTCAGCATCACGGAGCGACTATTTCGATTTTCAGTGATAAAGGCTGGCAGTGCGTTCATTACCGCACTTAGCATCGTGTATATGATGGTCGAAACCAGATTGTAGGAGATGAAAATATAAGCAGCTTTGCCTACTGTTCCTACATTTGGCACCGTAAATAATATGATATATGCAAATACCATCGGAATTGCAAGGCGAAGATACCAAGGCCTAGCAGAACCAGCTTTGGTGTGGGTATGGTCTACGATGTTGCCAGCGATTACGTCACTTAATCCGTCAAAAAATTTAGAAATTAAGATAATCGTTCCAACTATCCCTGCATTTATGCCAATGACATCGGTGTAAAAAAAGATTAAAAACGATATCATGATGGTGTAAATTGGATTCTCTGCAACCGCTGTAAGTCCATAAGTTAGGTTTTCACGCAAGCTCGTCTTTCTATCACTAAGTGAATTTCCCGCTGTGTTTTCTGTTATAGTTTCTGTCATATCATACTTCCTCCTTATTGGTAAATCATCTTCTCACTAATAGTGGTGTAATTTACAATGAATAGTGGATCCCATCTTCTTCTCGCGACCAATGTGCAAAAAACTCATCCCAAATTCTGTATGACATCTCTGGTGTTGTTGCGTGGGGAAAGTCATCAATTGACGTGTAACGCACCATCTCCTCACCTTTTTCATTTCGGTAGGTTAGGTCGTGCCACCTGTTTCTGTAAACGCTCCAGCCATTCTTAAATGTCTCAATTTCCTCAGATATCAGCTGGTTTCGTTCACGCCATAGCACAATGGTCTTGCCAGTGGCATTTTCGCGAGTCGGTACCGCATCGATGACCCATTCTTCTCGTTTCCCCGCAAACATCCAAATTGGTACGGGCGTATCACTCTTAGACTTATTCTTTAGAATATTCACAAGTGTATCGTGTACAAGTTCAAAGAGCACGCCAGAGCAAGGTGCTGCTGCTGCAAATATTTCAGGCATTATATACGCCAAAAAATGTGTCATCATGGCACCATGTGAATGTCCCGTAGCATAGACTCGCTGCGTGTCAACAGGATATTCATGGCAAGTACGCTCTAGCATCTCTCTGAAAAATTCACATTCATCTGGTCCATTCGGTATTTGATTGAATATATTCCATGCCGGAATCGGCATAATAGCCGGAGCCTTAGGTTCCTCGCCTATATTCGCTGGACCGACTGTGGCATATTCTTGATTAGCTTCGTAAAGTTTCTTTTTCGTTTCCTCGTCTATACCAATCGAACCAACTACTGCCGACGGATGTATCAAGATGAAGTTTCTTTCTTGTGCTACGCGGTACCATTCGGAATTGCCTGTATAAATATCGCCAGTGCAGGCAGCTCCATGCATTGCAAAAACCAAAGGCAATTTCTTCTGTGGGTTCTTTTTTACAGATTCTGGAACATAAACGTACCATTCCCGCATCCATTTTCCGACTAGTTCATAGTGATACTCCATGCCCAAATCATTCACGGGGTCTACGGCCATACGCAAATCTCCAGCGATGTCGCCCTGCCATCTTCTGTGACGTGAAAGAAAATTGTACCAAATCCGATTTATGAGATGGCAGTCGATGTTCTGTCTGACGCCAGATATATTGCTATGCCAGATACGATATGCTTTCTTGTCCTGATTGAGCGGATATTCCGTGTCTATGATTCGTGAATACTCCACCGTATCGTCTGCAATCTGTGTTGGCTCAGCTTTTGTTTTATGTGCATTCTTCCAGTAATTCAAAGTGTCTGTGGCTCCACCTTCATCTTCAATTATCCAGGTGGGTACCGGTATATCTCCATTACGACGGCTTATATGAAGATCAAAATCAATTAGCCCATATAAATTTAGTGCGTAATCATCTTTGCAAGCACACAGATAGGAGTTAGGTATCTTTTTTGCGCCCACCGTCACTATTCCCGCAAAGATTGCTGGCATCTGCATTGCAGCCATATGGGCAATACTGCCGCCTTCACCCACGCCGTATAGATAAATTTTTGATTCATGAATACTGTAATGGGCGAGCTGCACATATTGCTGTAACACAGCATTCACATACGCGACATCCCCACTATTTTTCTTATATTCCTCTTCTATATCCCACTGTCCGTACGCGGGTTCCAAGAAAAACAGAATCAATTTTTCGCGGCTATTATCTGTATCTGCAAGTTGTTTCCACCCGCTCTTTTCAAATAATTCTTCTGCATTGCGACCATTTTCGCCAAGAACCAACACCACTGAAGTGGCGGATCTAGCACCATCTGGTATGTAAGTGATAAACTTTCGCTCTATATCACCTACCGTTACTGTCTGTTCAAGTATGCCCCATTGCAACGATGCATATGGATCTTTCTGGTTCACTTCACGAGTTTTTAACATTAACTTACCTCCTTTGCAAATGTTGGTTCAAAAAATCTAGCATGATTTGTTTTATTTCATCTTGAATAAAAAGCTCATCGGCGTGTTCTGCTCCCTCGATCAAAAATAGCTCTGCCGTGTTTCCCGCTGTTTCCAGTGCCTCGTACAGGTTTTCACTATGGGTGTAGGCAACTGAGCTGTCGTTTGTCCCATGAAGTAGCAGAAATGGCGGTGTGCCAGGCTTTACCAGATTTAAGGCATCCTCGTAGTTTTCAATATCGGCAGGCATCATGTTGCGTGTCACAAAACCTGTGGGCTCCAGTTCTTTCATCAGCGTTACAGGGCTAGTGGGACCATACCAAGAAACCACTGCTTGCACTGCACTGGACTGGTCTAGATTGCTTCCCACATCATATTTGCCATCGGTAAGCCCGATAAGTGAAGCCAAATGCCCACCGGCAGACTCTCCCATTACGCAAATGCGTGTTGGATCCAGATGAAGTTCCTCCGCGTTTGCACGTAGCCAGCGGATTGCCTCTTTGATATCCTGCAGTTGCTCAGGATAGCGGGTGATGTGTGTAACAGGATAGTCCACGCTGGCAATGGCGTACCCATGCTTTGAAAACCACGTAAGCTCCGGCAACCACACCTTTCTATCCATTTGCATCCAGCCACCACCGCATAGCCAAACAATTACGGGTGCATGCTCTACTTTGATATCGTTTGCATAAAAACTGCGGGGGCGTAGCAGTGACAGGTACAGGGGGCGATTAGACGCATTGTCCCAATGCATGCGCTGCCCATAGACAAATTCGTCTCCTAGATAAACCGCACACTCTTTTTTCTCAATTTTGATGATCTGTTTCATTTTCCTCTCCTTTGCCATATGTTATGTTTAAAGAATATAGCAAAAAACCAGCCGATTATAGCAGCTGGTTTTCATGTTAATCGAATAATTCGGACCTCTTTTATGGATCGTTTTATCAGTATGACTTGTAAATGTCAGATATAGGTCAAAATACTAGGATTTTGAGGTCAATGGGGTGAGAAGAATCACCTGCACTTCATGCGGTTGGAGTAGGCTTTCAAACGCGAACTCTTCATCTATGTTGAGCGGCTGAATGCTGTAGCTCGGTTGGGAGACTTTATCCAAGTAATCTATCTCATTTTTTAACAGAGAGGCTGGAGCGCCCATCTTAGTCCAAGTGTCGAAAGAAGAGCCTTGCTCTGGTGTGATTGCATATTTGTGCATATTATATTGTCCAGGAACAAGCCCAGATAAATTAACTAAGAATTTCAACCCGCCACGTTGCACAAAGACACTGTATGCCTGCTTGGGATCGCTCAGCACTTTATACCGAAAGCGATACAGCTTATCATAATGGCAATAATGGCTGAGCACTATCTGTATTCCCTCATGGTTTTTCGTCACAAAAAACCCCTCGCCCGAGGCAAGCTTGGTATCGCCAATACGGTTTAAAAGCTGCATAGCACGCCACCCGCTTTTAGGGATTCCATTGTAGGTAAACAGCCCATAGCCACCATGAAAAGTGCTTCGAAATGCTGCCCGTTCCTCTAGCAGATCGCTGAGCAGCCAATATCCAAAAGCCTCTGCATCATCATAATTTTCACATATGTTTTTGGTCAACCATGCTGATTTGTAACAGGTCTCGCTCGATAAATCCCTTTGCCAGAGAGTCGAATTCCATTCTTCAATCCAAACATCTAAGTGAGACAATCCATGCACCGCCAATACCTTTTTTAAATCATGCAACATCGTCCTGATGAAATGTTCATCTCCGCTGAGCATCGCAGGGGAAGCCACCTGTGTAATCGTAAACTGTAGAAAATCATCTTCTTTTTCAAGCAAACTATATGGGTACCCTTGAATACAGATAAAATCTGGGATGCATTGATTCTCTATCACATATGCCAAGAATCTCCAAAAACTTCCGCCTTCTAAAAGCATGCCTGTGAACCCGCCAAATCCGCCAAAATGGATTTTCGCGTCAACTGCTTTCACGCTCTCATATGTTACCTGATAAAATGTTAGGTAGCTATCTAACGTCACACCGTCAGCAAACACTGGTAAATAGATGCCCATTGTTGTAAATCGCCATTGTCTCACATTATCTAAGCCATATCGCTCTACAAAATGCTGGAGCAGACCTTGGATTAAAAACCGCCACTTCCGCTCGTCTTCATCACGATAAATCGAATGAAAACTAACACGATCATAAACTCTTAATTTTTCTTTGGCAAGCAATTCTGGCATATTGCTAAGTTCGATATATGGTTTCAGTCCGATCGAAAGAATGAAATCAAACAACATATCTATATAAGAAAATTCTAAAAATGGTTCGCCATCTTCGTCTTGATAATAAAGGTGCATGTCGTCATCTAAGATTCCATGGAAGCACAGATATTCAAACCCTATCTCGTCTTGCGCCTGTTTAAGTCTAGCTTGTATCTCCGCCATTAATCCATCGCGCGCATATCCGATATTGATGAGTTTACGCCAAGTATGCCTAAGCGGTATGTCCTCGGAGCAATCCTTCGTAAGCATCCTGACTTTAATATTACGTTTTTCGACGGGAAGCGGCTCCGTTTTAGGCTCCATGCTTTGCTCATTTTTCTGGGCATATTGAAGCAAAATAGAAATGCCATTTTCCCTTGTTTCTGGATATGCCTCTTCTACAAATGGCGCATGGGACACATTGCTAGATGAGGATTTCTTTTCTTCTTTGTTTTTCCGATATTGTTTTGGAGTCTGCCCATATCGTTCCTTGAAATATTTGATAAATAAATTTACATCATTAAATCCACTATTGTATGCAATTTCCGTAGTGGATGAATTTCCAGATAATAGTTCGGAAATAGCATTCTGGGTACGTAGATTTACAAGGTAGGTGGTGAATGTTGTCCCCGTATACTTTTTGAAAAATCGCGTCAGATAGCCTATCGAAAGGTATTCTTCTTGGGCGATTTCCTTGAGTGTAATCTGTTCGTTCCAATGCAAATGGATGTAATTCATGATTCTCTTGTATCGATTCAATATGTTTTCGTGGTCTTTTAGGGAATCATCTCTTTCGTCTGCAACCAGAAAATTATCCATAATGATACTAAGCAGTTGTATCGTACTTGAGACGATGTGCGTCTCATTTTGTGCCACGCCTTGGAAATATGCTTGGAAAATCTCCGCATACAAAATTCGTATCTGGTCGTACTGCCCAGTGGCGCCAGCGAAATCTCCTGCTATGTAACAGTCTGCCCGCATTCCATCCTTGTAAAATCCAGCGATTTGCAGGATTTTCTGCGGGACATGGATAATCATTACACTACTTTTTTCATCACAAGACAAGGTGTACTGTGCGAATGGATTCATGACGAGCAAGCCACCTTGCAGCAGCTCATACCGTTTTGATTCGGCGATAATCACGTTTTTTCCTTGTATGCCATAAAGAACAAGCAGGTCCGATTGAATCTGGACATCAGTTTCCTGATTTTGAACCAATTCAATTGAAATCGATTTTGACTGTTCCATATCAGTACACTCCCTTTTCATCATTGATATCTGTTTATTTTGGAAACGAATGCTGCCTGCCATTTCTTTAAGTACAAGAGGTGATATTTTTGTTAGCGACTTTGATATAGCATCATCAAAATAATGTGCAAAATATATTTCACTGGCGCTTTTCACTGCTGTTTTATCATATTATTCTGATTGTGGGCATTTTGTATTTTTCTTGTAATTTATCATGCTTTTGTCGTGGCCCGGATCGCTTCTTTCATTTCTTTCGTATACGCATAGACGGCATCTACGCTATCCGTACCATACTGTTCCACTATTTTTACAATGGCGCTTCCTACAATGACACCATCGGCAAGGTTTGCCATCGTGGCGGCCTGCTCTGGCGTCGATATGCCAAAGCCTATCGCACAGGGAGTCGTAGAAACCTGTTTTACCTGATCTATCATTGCTTTTATGTCTGTATTGATCTTTTGGCGCACACCGGTTACGCCAAGCGACGATACACAGTATAAAAAGCCTTTGGACTCTTTTGCTATCATCGCGATTCGTTCTTTTGAGGTCGGTGCTATCATTAAAATCAAATCTATTTCATGCTCGCTGCAAATATCCGCTAATTCATCGCGCTCCTCAAACGGCATGTCTGGCACGATGACGCCATCGATTCCGCAAGATTTGGCGTTTTCCATGAATTTTGCTTTCCCATAGGTATAAATCGGGTTTAGATACGTCATAAAAAGCAATGGCGTGTCTATTTGTTTACGCACCCTCTTTACCATGGAAAACAGTTTGTCCGTGGTGCACCCGGAAGCAAGGGCACGTTCATCAGCGGATTGTATGACAATTCCCTCGGCAACCGGATCTGAAAACGGGATACCAATTTCGATTACATCTGCACCCGCTTTGGCCATCGCCAAAATCAATTTTTCACTCGTTTCAATTGTAGGGTCGCCGCCTGTAATAAATGTTACAAATGCTTTTTTTTCAAATGCTTTCTCAATCCTATTTGTCTTACTCACTGATTTCCACCCCCCGATAGCGTGCGATAGCCACAGCATCTTTGTCGCCTCTTCCTGATACATTGATAACGATGATTTGCTCTTTGCCCATCGTTGGCGCTAATTTTTTGGCATAGGCAACGGCATGTGCGCTTTCTACTGCCGGAATGATCCCTTCCGTACGCGATAGGTATTCAAATGCTTCGACCGCTTCCTCGTCCGTTACCGGAACATAGACTGCCCGCCCTATATCATAAAGGTGGGCATGTTCTGGACCTATCCCCGGATAGTCAAGCCCTGCCGATATGGAATATACCGGGGCAATTTGACCATATTCGTCTTGACAAAAGTAGGACTTCATTCCGTGGAAAACACCGACAGAGCCATTTGCGATTGTCGCCGCATTGCTTGGATTGTCAACCCCAAGCCCTGCCGCTTCACAGCCAATCAGCTGTACGGATGTATCCTCTATAAATTCATAAAAAGCGCCCATTGCATTACTTCCGCCACCCACACAAGCGATGATGGCATCCGGCAGCGTTCCTTCAGCTTTTAAAATCTGCTCTTTTATCTCTTCGCCGATGATTTTTTGAAAATCGCGTACGATGGTTGGAAACGGAGCCGGCCCCATAACCGAACCGAGCACGTAATGGGTATCGTCCATGCGCGCCGTCCATTCCCTTAAGGTTTCGTTTACAGCATCTTTTAGTGTTGCTGTGCCACTTGTTACCGTGTGGACTTTTGCGCCAAGCAGTTCCATGCGGTATACATTTAATGCTTGGCGCTGCGTGTCCTCGCGTCCCATGTATACTTCACATTCCATGTCCATTAGCGCCGCTGCCGTCGCCGTCGCCACGCCATGCTGCCCTGCCCCTGTTTCAGCTATAACGCGCGTTTTCCCCATCTTTTTTGCCAATAGGACTTGCCCTAATACGTTGTTTATCTTGTGTGAACCTGTATGGTTTAAATCTTCGCGCTTTAAATAAATTTTTGCCCCGCCAAGCAGACGCGTCATTTTTTCTGCATAGTATAGAATGGATGGCCTCCCCGCATAGTTTTGCAATAATTTCGACAATTCGTCTTTAAATGTAGGGTCGTCTTTATACCGGTTATATGCCTCCTCTAGTTCCTGCACTGCTTTCATAAGCGTTTCTGGTATATATTGACCACCATACACTCCAAATCTCCCTTTTTTACCCATCATTTCTCCTTTTATTTGCTTTTACGTACTTTATTTACGATAGCTTGAATTTTATCGTAATCTTTTCGCCTTTTTTTCTCTTTCTATTTGCTTTCACGTACTTTACTTACGATAGCTTGAATTTTATCGTAATCTTTTTGCCCTTTTGTTTCAACACCACTGCTTATATCGATGGCGAAAGGCCTTGTTTTTTCGATTGCAGTGCGGATAGTTCCTATCGTTAGGCCACCTGCCAAGAAGAATGGCCTGTTTACTGTTCCAATTAAATCCCAGTCAAAACTCTCTCCGGTGCCGCCACCTTTGTTATCGAACAGCAGATAGTCCGCCAGCGTGGCAATCTGCTGTTGTGCATCGCCTTTGTTTAAAATCGAAACGGACTTTATGATCTTTTTTCCAGTCAGTGATTTTATTTCTTCTATATAGCGTTCGTCCTCGTTCCCATGAAGTTGAATCATATCTATTGTTCCACTTTTTGCAATTTCTACGATTTTTTCGATTTTTTCATCAACGAAAATACCAACGGGAACGATTTCGCTACACAATTTGCTGCGCAACTGAAAGGCCTGTTCTCGTGTTACATGGCGACGGCTTTGCGCAAAAACAAACCCGGCATAGTCCGGCTGCGCCTCATTTACTGCTTCGATGTCACAAGGGCGTGTTAAGCCGCAGATTTTTATTTTAACCACTAGAATCATCCCCCCTTTTCTTACTACTATGGCACGCTAACATGAACCTCGCAGTTTTAAAAGTTCCGCCGCTTTGTCTGTACTGCGCATAAATGTTTCACCAATTAGTACCGCGTCAGTTCCTATCGCACGTAGCCGTTTTATATCCTGTGGTGTTTGTATGCCGCTTTCCGATAGGAATATTTTATCTTTTGGAACATATGGGCGTAACCGTTCGCTCACTGCGACATCAACTGTAAATGTTTTTAGGTCGCGGTTGTTTACGCCTATGATTCGTGCATCTGCCTTTACTGCCGATTCTATTTCTTGTTTTGTATGCGTTTCCACCAGTGCAGAAAGACCCAAGCGATGCGCTGTTTGAAGATAGGCTGTAAGTTCGTCGCCCAATAGTGCACAGATCAGCAATACAGCACTTGCACCCATTACTTTCGCTTCATAAATCATGTAGGGATCTACCGTGAAATCTTTTCGCAAGAGGGGTGTCGAAACTTCTTTTGCTATTTGCGTGAAATAACTGTCGCTCCCTTTAAAATAGTGTGGCTCTGTCAAAACTGAGATTGCCGCGATACCCGCCGCTTCATATTCTTTGGCAATTTGCACATAGGGGAACTGCTCGGCTATGATGCCTTTTGTCGGAGACGCTTTCTTTACTTCGCCTATAAACGAGATATCTGATGTTCGTAATGCTTTTTCAAAACGAAAAGGCTCATTCGTCCCATCGTCACCAAGATCACGCGCAGCATTTGCCTGTTGTGCCAAGTCCACCATTTCTTCAAACGGTATCCTCTTCTTTTTTTCGTTTATACGCTCCCTTGTGTAATCAGCTATTTCTTCTAATATATTTTTATTTGATGTACTTGTATTCAAACTATTTGCATTTGAGCTGCTTTCCTTTGATCGATTCGTATCCACTCTATTTTTATCCAAATTTCTTATCTCCTATTCGGCAGAACAGCGTATAAACTCGTTTAGCTTTTCCATCGCTTTCCCGCTGTCTATCATTTGCTCCGCTATTTTGATGCCTGTTTGTATGGAATCGTATGTTCCGGAAATGTAGAGTGCGGCCGCGGCATTTAGTACAGCGGCATTGCGTTTTGCGCCTTTTTCCCCGCTTAATACTGCACGCAATATATCTGCATTTTCGGCAGGCAGTCCTCCACGCAGTTCTTCTTTGCCACAGCGGGTAAAGCCGAATTGCTCCGGGGTAAGTTCGTAGCTTTTTAACACCCCATCTTTTACTTCGCATACGCTTGTCGGCGCGCTTAGCGATATCTCGTCAAGGCTATCCTGCCCGAATACGACCATTGCATTTTTCACACCTAAATTCAAGAGTACCTGTGCAAGCGGCTCAACTAGTTCTTGGTCATAAACGCCCATAAGCTCCATGCTTGCCCCGGCCGGATTGGTAAGTGGCCCTAAGATATTAAACACGGTGCGTATGCCAAGCTCACGTCTAATCGGAGCGACATATTTCATTGCAATATGATAATTTTGTGCGAATAAAAAGCAGATGCCTATTTCTTTTAGTAGTTCTGCACTCTTTTTTGGAGATACGCTTATGTTTACGCCTAGGGATTCAAGCACATCTGCCGCACCGCATTTGCTTGACGCTGAACGGTTTCCATGTTTCGCCACAGGCACGCCCGCCGCCGCCGTGATCAGTGCCGCTGTCGTTGATATGTTAAAGGAGTTAGATCCATCGCCACCCGTTCCAACGATTTCAAGTGCATCGACATCATGTAACAGCCGAATACAATGCTTGCGCATCCCGGCGGCAGATGCTGTTATCTCGTCTATCGTTTCGCCCTTTAGGCTAAGGGCGGTCAAATATGCGCTCATCTGTACATCTGACGCATCGCCACCCATGATTTCGTGCATGACCGCCTCGGCTATTTCGTAAGTCAAATTTTCTTTTTTCGCCAGTCCTAAAATTGCTTCTTTAATCATAATTTCCCTCATTTCTATGTTTATTTTTCATTCTACTGTCCTTGCCGGGTTCGATGAAAAAGGGCAAGAACTAAAAATTATTTCTTTTTCATTCTACTGTCCTTGCCGGGTTCGGTGAAAGATTCAAAAAATTTTTTAATATTTCGTTTCCTTGTGGCGTTAATATGGATTCAGGGTGAAACTGCACGCCATAAATCTTATGCTTCTTATGGCTCACTGCCATGATTTCGCCGTCTTTTGCCCGTGCCGTTATCGAAAGTTCATCGGGCAGCGTGTGCTCTATCCCGGCTAGGGAATGATATCTTGCCGCATTGATCGATGGATTTAATCCGTAAAACAGTGGGCACTGCGTGTCGACCTCTACCTGTGACATCTTGCCATGCATGATCTGCTTTGCATAGGAAACAGTGCCGCCGAATGCCTCAAAAATAGCCTGATGACCAAGGCATACGCCTAGGATTGGTATGCTTTTTCCGAGCGTTTTTACTGCTTCAATGCAGATGCCGGCTCCACTTGGCCGACCCGGACCCGGCGACAGCACGATGTGCGTGGGCGCAAGTTTTTTAATTTCGATGGTTGTCATCTCATCATTTCTTACTACTTTTATGTCAGGGTTTTGCACGCCAATCAGCTGATATAAATTATAGGAAAAGCTGTCGTAGTTGTCGATTAGCAATATCATTCATCAATTCCCCCTTTCGCTTGTTCAATTGCCGATGCTACAATCTTGTCATTGTTTATTGACAATATCATTCATCAATCCCCCCTTCCGCTTGTTCAATTGCCGATACTACAGCCTGCGCTTTGTTGATACACTCGTTAAATTCTGACTCAGGCACACTGTCGGCTACGATTCCGGCAGCAGAACGCACAAACACTTTCTTGTTTTTCTTATATGCAATGCGTATCGCGATGCAGGTATCCATACTTCCAGTAAAGTCGATGTAGCCAATTGCACCGCCATAAATACCACGCTTGTTTTGTTCAAGCTCATTAATTATTTTTATAGCACGTAGTTTTGGCGCACCCGAAAGCGTTCCTGCCGGAAGTACCGCATTTATCGCATCTATCGCTTTCTTATCGCTACGTATTTTACTTTCTACGGTCGAACCGATGTGCATAACATGGGAAAACCGTTCAATTGATAAGTATTTATCGACTTTAACGCTACCGAACTCACTTATTCTGCCCAAATCATTTCGCCCTAAGTCTACGAGCATGTTATGTTCGGCAAGTTCCTTTTCATCCGTCAGCAGTCCCCGCTCAATGGCAAGGTCTTGTTCTTGGGTTTCGCCTCTTGGTTTTGTTCCAGCAAGGGGAAATGTGTAAAGCGTTTGATCCTGCAGTTTGACCAGAGTTTCCGGTGATGCCCCTGCGATCTCTATATCATCGCTTCCAAGGTAAAACATATAGGGTGAGGGGTTGATTGTCCGAAGTACCCGATAAGTGTCCAGCAAGCTGCCATCAAAATCTGCTTCCAGGCGATTGGAAAGCACGACTTGAAAGATATCGCCCTCTTTGATATAGGTCTTTGCCTGCTCAACCATTGCACAATATTCGTCCTTTGTAAAAAGTGTCCGAAAATCGGATTTTAGTTTTCCCGGCTTGTTGGGTGCCGGGCTACCTGTCTTTAGGAGCGTTACAAGGTTGTTCAGTTCCAAAATCCCACGGTTGTATTCTGTTTTTAAATTGTCGGTTTTTATATTTACGATTAAAATCATCTTCTGTGTGAAGTTGTCAAAAGCGATTACCTTATCAAACAGCATGAGATCGACATCCTTAAATTTTTCCTCATCGGGTGCATCAATCGTTAGCACCGGCTCCGCGTATTTGATAAAATCGTATGAAAAATAGCCGACAAGGCCACCTGTAAATGGAGGTAGGTAGGCAAGCCTTGGACTTTTGTTCTCGTCTAAAATCTTTTGGATAAAGCTGCTTGGGTCGCCTAGTTCGCTCTGTGTATGCGTACCTGAATTTAAAGAAATCTTGCCATCAAGACAAGTCAGTTCAAGTTTTGGTTCAAAACCTAAAAAGGTATAGCGTCCCCACTTTTTCATGTCCTCGACACTTTCAAGCAGGAAACAATGCCTGCTCACATTTTTTAAAATCCGAAGCACTTCTATCGGCGTTGCTATGTCCGCGAAAATTTCCGTACTCAGCGGTAATATATTATATTTTTTTGTATCCGCAATTGCTTTTGCCTCATCGGCGCTTGGTCTGTAGCGCATTTCGTTTTCTCCCATATAAAATACTTGGCAACATAGGTATAAAATCTTCGTACCCATGGCATCCTCTTTGTGCCTGTGATGTTTTCTTGTTCTTATTTCTATATCAAAAAAAGTCCTTGAAAATAAATTGCCTTAAGCAATTTATTTTCAAGGACGAATCATCAACCGATCCGCGGTGCCACCTTGTTTTGCGGAAAAATCCGCACACTTAGCGAGATACAAACATATCCCCGGCAACTTACGTATGCCTTCACGTCATGGAATACTCGGTTTCATAGAGCTATCTTCTATGCCTTTGACCCATGCCCTCAGTGACCCATTTAGCAGCCTGCGTTTCTAACCGGTTCTCATCATCCCGCATTTTCTGTATAGCGCATATACTGTTTTACTTTCACTTCAACGGTTTCATGTAACAATCGATTCTGTTTTCTAAAAATCTTCTTGATTCTATATCCATAAAATATGTTATCATCATACACAATGGTATTATTTTTGTCAATACTTTTTGAAAATTATTGACACTCAGATTTCACTTGGCTATTTATACTGTTCTTTTACCTCAGTCAAAACACCAAGCACTTTTGATGTATCAAAATATTCGTATGCCTCGTATCCTTTTTCCTGTTTAAAAATAGAATCAAAACCAGCATTTTTCAAAACTGCTTCGTCATTTTCCAAAGATCCATCAGACAATAGACAAATCGAACAAATGGAAGTTCCATGCTCTTTTAGCCAATTCGCCCATGGATCATTGTTCCCAAGTGGCTGAATAATCTCAAACCAAAAGTTATCCGAGAAAACACTATCTACCTTCATCGGCGTATCTGTGATGTCTGCTCCTTTATACTTTGTGTAAGGTTCCCTTACCACCTCATGCTTTTCCTCTGACGCGTCAGGTGCTTTGCCTGTACCTAGCAAAGTTTTATATGCTGCAACCGTTTTTTCTAAATCATCGGTCACGACAATTACCTTAACAATATTTGTAGATGATAATGCCATTTCGCATCCTTCCTATTTTCTATTCCTACCGTTTACATACTACTTGTACTTAATTTATATTGTACATCATCAAAATGAATATAACAAGAAGTTTTTCAAAGCAGAATGCATGCCATACTTATTAATCAGCACTATCGCAAACATTTTATCTACACTTTTAGTATCGTTTCCTCTGTTTTCAAAATCAGGCATTTCACTTGCCGACCCCTGTTTTTTTTAGATAGATAAGCCACCAAAAAATATTAAGCTATCTCAATGCAAAAATATTTAATCATATAGATTCGCATAATGAACCCTGTGAAGTCTATCCTGCTCCATTTGCCGTTAAATTAAACAACGATGACAAAACTACAGTTGAACCGGATATAAGCGTCATATGCGACAAAGGAAAACTTGACAACAGGGGCTGCAACGGTGCACCCGACTGGATTATAGAAATTACTTCCCCTGGCAATTCCGAACACGACTATGTAGTAAAGCTTGCCTTGTACAAGGCTGCAGGTGTCCGCGAATACTGGATTGTAGACCCCAAAAACCAACTTATAACGGTTAACTCCTTTGGTAGTGAAAGCTTCTTCCCACAGCACTATGACTTTACGGATACCGTAAAGGTTGGAATATATGAGAACTTATTTATTGATTTCTCAAAGATAGGCCTAGGATTATGATTTCGGCACAACACAGCATTATAATAATTTGCAAGCCCTGCCATTGACTGATAATTGTATGGGTTAAATTTGACTTTTGTGATTGTCTCAAATTGGAAATCTTTCCATCTTCTGGCAACCAACGATAAATGAAATCTATTTGAAAGCGAACCCTGTCCAATCAATTCTAATTTACCGCCACCCACAGTCCCCATCTTCTCAGAAAATGGGACGCGAAGCGTGTTCCACTCGCCGTCAAGCTTATCTGATGTGAAGTCGTCAAAAACAGCATTGGTTGCCGGAACATCCGTTGCATCTTTTGGCGCATCTACTTCTTTTTGTCCACCATGTCCGCCTACAATGCGAGGCCAGCCACCCTCATCCCAATAAACTTTTTGAATGCTTGTCTCACGTCCAAGTGTACACCAGCCTCTTGGCTCATAGATATTTTCCGTTGGATGGTGGAGGGGCCTCGCACAAAGGGATGTATAATACCATTCTTTCGATGGCGTTTCCACCAAGGAACCATGCCCTTATTTTTGCAGATAATGATCCGGGGTGTCAAAATTGGTGATAAATGGTCCATCGGGTTCTGTTTCATAGGGTCCGTCCAGTGTTTTGGAACGAGCAACAATTTCTTGATGTGCCCAAACAGTTCCACCTTGCGCAGCAAATATATAGTAGTAGCCATTGATTTTATAGATATGCGGCCCTTCTACCGTCTTTACCTCTGTCCCTCTATAGATGTTCTTTGCAGTCTCAGGTTTTAGCCTCTTATATTCTGTATCATATTGCGTGAGCGTAAGCCCATTAAATGCATTGTTGTATTCACGATGATCCCACGTTTGCTGTATCAGATATTTTTTCCCATCATCATTGTGGAAAAGGGACGCATCAAACCCAACACCATTTAACCGAATCGGATCGGGCCATGGGCCTTTGATATCATCTGAAACGGTCAGGTAATTATACATATCCTTAAAAGCGCCCTCCACCACTTTTACATCCGTGTAAGCAAGCCAGAACTTTCCATCCGCATAGGTCAAATCCGGTGCCCAAATGCCACCTGAGCAAAGATCCGCTTTCATATCAAGAAGTTCGACCCGATCAAGCACCGAGGTTGTCAAATGCCAATGCACAAGCTCTTTCGATTCATCGATTCTTACTCCGGGAAATCATTCAAAAGTCGAAGAAGTAATGTAGTAAGTATCTTCTACTCTGACAATTGAGGGATCCCCATGAAAACCTTTCAGAACCGGATTTATGATTTTCATAACGTTTCTCCTTCATATTTAAAATCTAGTTGCCGTCTAATTTCGTCCATCATTTCCATTACCGCCAGGGTATCTTTCCAAGGCATCACAGACGACTCTATTTTACCGGAAGCAAGGCATCTTTGTACTTCAGCCGCCTCAAAATGCATTCCATAAAGGCCGTCACGTCCAAGGTCATTCTTTTCATGAGATTTTGAAACGTATTCCAGTGTAGAACCGTCATTATAATATACGGTAAAATCAGATGGTCGATAAAATTGGCTGCTTATTTCGATTCTACCTTTTGTCCCACAAATTGCCGCAGTGCTCGGAGAGGATGAGAGCGACCCAAAGGATAGCAGCGCAAGTGCCCCTTTTCCATTTTCATATTCAAAAATAGCTGCACCATTTGAATCTACACCTGTTGGCGCCGCTGACCCGGCAGCGATGATTCTCGTAGGGTTACCCAATAGAAATTGTACAAAGGAGATTGGATATACGCCTAAATCTAACAATGCTCCGCCTGCAAGTTCAGGTGCATAGAGACGATGCTTTGGATCAAAAGGAAAGCACACGCCGAAGTCCGCAATGATTTGCACAATGTCTCCTATTTCACCCTTGTCAACCAGTTCTTTTACCTTGATGATATGTGGCAAAAATCTTGTCCAATATGCTTCCATTACAAATAAATTTTTCTCCTTTGCCAAATCTAGGATTTCATTGGCCTGCTTATAGTTTTGTGTGAACGCTTTTTCCACCAAAATAGGTTTGCCGCCTTGTAGGCATTTCATTGCCCACTCATGGTGCTGTCCATGCGGGGTTGCGACATAAATCACATCAATATCGGGGTCTTTTATTAGCTCTTCATAACTCCCATATGTTTTTTCTATTGACGGAAACATCGATTGAAACTCTTTTGCTTTTTCTATATCACGAGAACCAATTGCAGCAATATTTCCACCTGCTTTTATTACTTGCGTTGAGAAACAGCTTGCAATCCATCCTGCACCCAATACACCCCATTTATGTGTATTCGGCATATTTTCTTCTAGTTCAATCGGAAAAGACCGATCAAGTAAAAATTCTTTTTTAAGATTTTCCATGCTTTATAAAAACCTTTCTGTAAATTTATCATACTCTGGATCTTCCATCTGCAACGACTTTTCGGATAATATATGATCTACTGCTATTTTTATGCCCTCATAATAAGGTATCTGTTCCACATATCCTGGAACCAGTCTTTTTAGTTTTGAACAGTCAAACACAAAACTATATGCCTTATCCCCGAGCAATTGACCTTTAAAGTCATATTCGGTTCCTTTTTCCGCCAATTCTTGTGAGGTAACATATTTGGGTTTAAAAGTTCCACCGCAGGCATCTGCAACTGCCTGGTAAATTTGATTCCACGAAATGGAACGTTCAGAAGCAATTTGCACACTTTCTCCGATCGCCTGCGCATTGCCAATCAACCCGATGAAAGCCCTTGCAAAATCCTCATTAAACAACACAGCCCAAAGGGATGTACCATCGCCGTGAAGCAGTACTTCTTTCCCTTGCTGTATCCTTTTTAGCACACTATAGGCTCCCTCGTTGCCTGTTACGTCAAGAGGTAAAAACGCTTTTGAATAGGTGTGGCTTGGACGCACGATCGTAATCGGAAAATTATCTTTTTCTTCATATTCGCGTAACAGATTCTCACATTTTACTTTATTATCTGCATACTCCCAAAATGGGTTGCCAAGTGGTGCTTTTTCATTCACAAGCCAATCTATTGGCGGTTTTCTATAAACGGTTGCTGATGAAATGAAAATATATTGCTTTGTAATTCCATTAAATGTTTCAAAATCACGTTTTATATCATCCGGAGAAAAAGCGATGAAATTTGCAACCGTGTCGAATGGACCATATTGTTCCACTGCTTTTTTTACCGTATCAGCCCCTTTTGAAACATCTGCAATGATTTGATTCACACCTTTTGCCAGTTTTTTGCTACCTCTATTTAAGACATACACCTCATGCTTGTCTGACGCACCAAGCTGCTCACTTATGGCAGAGCTAATATTTCCTGTTCCGCCAATTAATAGTACTTTTTTCATACTTTCTCTCCTATCCAGCCTTCATTTGCGCTGATTTTTCAAGTTTGCCGTTCTCCAAGAGACCAATCTTCAAAATTACTTTCAATGACACAAACGTTACTGTCTGCATATTCGGACTTATCGTCATTCGCCACTGTTTATATTGTGTTGAATCAGAATACCCCTACTGTAAAAAAGTAAATAAACCAAACTTTTTCTTATTCGATATGTGATTTGGTTTACTCGACAAACTAATATATATTATATAGTGATTCTCACAAAAGTCAATCTATTTCCCAAAAATCATCACTATTTTTTGAAAATTTTAATAGCTCTATCCTTTTTGATGGTTTTAATAAATCTAAACTTACAAAAGCCCAAAACGAAACCACTTACTACTCTTTGATCACGGTGGGTATGCCACAGATAAGGCGGATTACACGTTCTGCACGTTTTGCAAGCAGGATACACATACGCCCTGTAGTTTCCCGCAATTCACGTTGTGCATGTTCTAGCGGAATGATGCCACTGCCCACCTCATTGCAGATTACAACTTCTTTTTTTAGCAGCATAGACAAAAGTATATTGCTGTCTAAAAATGGGGATTGATAAATGAAATCCTGCAAATTATATATGACCGGACGCTTGTCAAGGATAGCGTTTGCCATATCTGCATCCGTATAGCCAAGCGCACGCACGTATTCACGTTTTCCAGAAGCCGCCGCTCCAATAATCAGTATCATATCCCTATCACCCCTTGTAAGTTATTCAAATGAATTCTCCTTTCTATGCCATCTATACCATCAATTTCATCCATACTTATGTTCCTATGACATTACCTTCGCAAACGGTAGCAATTTAAATAAGCTGCCTCTTCGTACTTGGGGAATGCCAGATTGTCAATGCAAAAATGCCAGTTTTATGGTAGCTGTCCCTTTCGTATCTGGGGAATGCCGCATACCAATTCCACAACACGCTCGAAACGGTTTGCTAGGGTGGCATTTAGTTTCCCAAGTGCTTTGACATACTCTCTTGTGCCAATTTCGTATATTCTGCCGTCGCCTCCCACCTCGTTGGTTACGACGATAAGCATGTTACATTTTGTTTCGAGAATTTTTATATCATTTGCTATTTTTTCAACCACATCGTAGCCATAGCGGTTGCGAAAATTGTCATTTTCATCAAACATCTCATTAGCGGTCAGATTGCACAAGCACTCTAGTAAAACTGTTCCACGTGCTGGAAACGTAATTTCCCCAATATCCGTGTACTGCTCTATAATAATAAGGTCTTCATTTTTACGCAGTTTTTGATGTCTTTTTTTCTTTGCCAGACTCTCATTTTCGCATGGATACATTGTATCTATATAGTATCTTGGCGCTTGGTAGCTCATAAGCTGCGATTTTGCATAGGTACTTTTTCCACAGGCGGCTCCGCCTGTCAATAATAGCCGCACGAAACTCCTCCTCTTTGCATTGCAGGTTTAAAATTTTAGATAAAGTTTGCCGGATCCGCCCATCTTAGCCACACGAAAATTCGGCAAGTTATTTTTCGGCCTAGTAGCCGTAGCGTTTTCTTTTAGCACTGCCACTGGCGAAGCTGTTCACCCATCCACTGATACACATCCATTGCGTATACCGTTTTTAAGTTGTCCCGCGTCAGCACATTTTTCGTTTCGCCTGTGGATATGACATTCCCTTTATCAAGCAAGAGTGTATGCGTTCCATATGCTTTCGCAAGGCTTAAGTCATGCACAACGGAAATAACTGCCCGATTCGTGCCCTTTACCCACTCTTTGATCAGTTCAAACACCTGCTTTTGGTATACTAGATCAAGATGGTTGGCCGGCTCGTCTAAGATCAGTAGGTTCGGATCCTGCGCAAAAAGCTGTGCCAGAAAAGTTCGTTGCAGTTCACCTCCTGAAAGTGTGTCTGCCGCTTGTTTTTCAAAGGGTTTCATCCCCGTAATCTTAAGCGCATATTCGATTTTTTTGCTATCCTCTTCCTCTGCACCTGCAAACATACCATGTACATATGCATAACGCCCCAATCGAACAATCTCCCCAACCGAAAATGCATATCCGACACTGTGGGTCTGTGCCAAGATACCTATATTCTTAGCCAGTTGTGCCGGCTTGCATTTTTTCACATTCCCACCATCAAACCATACTGAGCCTAGATAGGGTACGCCTTGTGAAATCGCATTTACGATCGTAGACTTCCCCGCTCCATTCGGTCCTACGAGCATAAGCCATTGTCCTGTTTTAAGCGAAAAGCTAACATCATTTACGATGGTCAAATCGCCATATTGCACAGTAAGGTTTTTTACTTCCAGCATTATTTTAGCCTCCTTGAACGATAAAAATATATATGAATACAGTAAACCTACAACTGTTATTTTACCCTCCTTGAACGATAAAAAATATACACAAACGCAATAGAACCTATAAACGATGTCACTACTCCTATTGGCAGTTCTAAAGGATTAAGAAGAATACGCGCCACAAGGTCAGCCAACATCAGAAAACTAGCCCCCGAAAGTAGTGATGCAGGCAGTAAACGCTTGTGGTTTGGACCGACCACCATCCGTGTCATGTGCGGCATGACAAGGCCGACAAAGCCGATGCTCCCCCCGATGGACACGCATATGCCAATCAGGGCAGAAACTGCGATTAGTAAAATCAGCTTCACTTTTTTTACATTCACGCCGATGTGCCGCGCATTTTCCTCACCAATGGCAAATGCATTCAGTTCCTGTATGTAATGAAATATCACGACACTACACCCAACAAGCGCCACGAGAAGCACAAGGGCATTCGTATAGTTGCTGCCGCCAAGGCTCCCCATCGTCCAGAACGTAATATTTCTAACCTTGTCTGCGGCAAAGGTGATGACCAAGCTCATAATACTTGACACAAACATGGAATAAATGACACCGATGAGTATAATGGTGTTGGTAGAAAGCGAATTATCCATCCGGTAGGCAAGCGAGAGTATCATGACAATTGATATAAATGCAAACAGCATTGCCATTCCCATTGTCCCTGCAAATGGAATTTGTGGGATTGTGATGCCAAAGGCGATAGCAATCGCCGCACCGAGTGCCGCGCCCGAAGAAACGCCAAGCGTTGTGCCGTCTGCCAATGGGTTTTTAAGCAAACCTTGCATGACACCGCCACATAAAGAAAGCGATGCCCCAACAAGCGCAACACAAACCACCCGTGGCAGGCGGGTGGAAAGGATGATATATTGTGCTGTATTTTCCGGCAGGGGAAGCCCGCAAATAGCTTTCCATATAACGGAAAGCGTGTCTTTTGGTGCAATATTTACACTGCCTATCGAAACGCAAAGCAGCATGATTAGCAACATCGTAGCGGTCAAAAAAACATAGCGCCCTATTTGAAAATGGTTTACTCTTCCCCTCGTTAAAAAAGAAGAAAAAGGGGGCAGATGTTTGTCCCCCTGTTTTGCTTTGCTTTTACTCCGTCGGCTCAATTGTTTCGTCCTCATAGAAAAATTTATAAAGTGTTTCTGCCGCAAGTGCCAATCGTGGCCCCGGGCGCGTTATTTCATAGGAATCCGCATTCAATATCGCTTTATTTTTAATTGCTTTCATACCTTGCCAGCCATCACGGGATAGAATTTCCTCGACAGGTAAAATGCCATCGCCAAAATACATGGCATTTGTCACAATATAGTCGGGGTCCCGCTCAATCACCTGCTCTGCGGAAATTTCGCCCCAACCTTGGACATCGGAAAATACATTTTTAATCCCAAGCATCGTAGCGAGTTCGTCCATAAACGTTCCGCCGCCAGCTGTCCACAAGCCATACTCAAGTGGAGAAACTTCAAAATATACTGTTTTTGTGCCATCTTTGGCCGCTTTTTCCTTTACCTCTTCGAATGTCTTTTTCATGCCATCAATGATCGAGGCTGATTCCTCTGTTTTGCCCATCAGCGTACCGATCAGTTCAATGGCGGTATACGTGCCTTCAATATCCTGCGCATCGCTAACGACAACAGCAATCCCTGCCGCCTCTAACACTGCAACCTGTTCCTCGCTTTGCGCCATGGTGCCCATTAGGACCACTTGCGGTTCCAGTGCAATAATTTGTTCGATATTGGTCTCACTGCCTGACTGTACGGCATCAATATCAAGAATTTCTGCCGGATAATCACAATATTCGCCGCGTCCAACCAATGTGTTGCCTGCGCCAATGGCATATAGGATTTCGCAATCGGCCGGCGTCAAGGCCACAATGCGCTCTGCCGGTGCATCAAGGGTGATTGTCCTGCCTGTCATATCTGTTACGGAAATGGGGTCGCTTTTTGTGGTTTGTGAAGCTGCGTTATCGGGCAACTCTACATCTGCACTATCGGGCGACTGTGATGCCGCACCATCAGTTGACTGCGATGCAGCACCATCCGTTGATTGCGATGCAGCACCATCGGTTGATTGCGAATTTGATGCCGCGCAGCCTGTAAAAGTAAAAAATACCACAGCCAGTGCTAAGAAGAATGTAATTCGTTTTTGATTTTTCATTTTAGAAAACCTCCTTTTTCTAATAAATTCAAGTAAATAAAAACAGTTATGATTGTGAAAAGGAGCATTTTTTATTTCATGGGGAACATTGCGGCACTTAGGGCCTGTGAAGAAATAAACTTGACAAGATGACGCAGCATGGCGGAAAAAGACCAAGTCAGATATCAAGGTTATTAAGGAACAGTTCCTTAGCTTAAAAATACTTCGCCGGTGTCAATTGATGAAATAAAAAACTCCCCACCAAGAGTGAGAAGTCGCACAAAAACATATAAAACATCTTAAATATATAGATGTACCCTATATGGTAGCTTACCCCAAACCCAGGAGTGTTCATGTGTAAATAGGTTTCCCGGCTTAGCTTCCTCCTACTTAGACACCTTCCCGCCATTACAGCAGTGGTTTATCGCCCTTTCGTCAGCTTCACGGTTACTGGGATAGCTCGGAAATTTCATCCGCATTCCCTCGATGTTTTCACATCGGTACATTTCTGTACAAATACACACGTTATTCATTTGTCATTAAAATTATAAGACAACCAATATCTTTTGTCAATCTTTAAATTCGCCGAAGATACCGCCTTTCATTCGCCCTTTTCATTCGCCAAATATGTTGCCACTCCTAATTACCGGCTACTGCTCTTTTTCATTTTCTTCTTTCTCTGGCGATTCTGCCACCGCCTGCACTGGCGGGTTTCCTTCCGTCTGTATTGGCTGTTCCGCTTCCGTCTGCGCCGGTGGGTTCACGCCTTTCATCTTTCTTTTCTTTTTCTGAATACTTTTGCGTGCACCCTTTATAATAAAAATTACCGCCAAAATTATAATTGCCCAGATAATTAGATACGGAATATGGATGATAAACCAAATCAGCAGATTTAACGCTCCTTGCCCTAAACGATACACATTTTCCGAAAATCCAGTCGCTATCCGTTCATAGGCGCTTTTTTTCTCTACCGGGGTAAAATGTCCTACTTCATTGATTGTAATCGTAACCGTACTGTAGGATATCTGGTTGTCATAGGTGCGAAGTTGGGACTCCATGCTTTCTATCTGATAGCGCACTTCAGAAAGCCGGCTTTCAATCGTAATGATATCTTCGATTTTCTTAGCTGTTTCTAAGAGGGATAGCAGGCTTTCCTGTTCAGCAAGGAGCATCTTTTTGTGGCTTTCTAGATCCACATAGACCAAGGTGACATCCTGTACGTTTTCATTACGGCTAGTCACATTTGATATTTCTCCCACCAGATTCAAGAATCCATCCAGCTGATCTGCCGGAATACGTACTGTAATAGAAGCATACCGATCCTCTTTGTAGCCGCCATAATACCCGCCATTGCCTTCATCAAGGTATTCTATGTAGCCTCCCAGACTGTCCACCTTCTCTTTTATGGCGGGCATCAAAACGTCCATGCTTTCTGTTTCCACCCTAAGATCAGCGTTTTTGATAAGCTTTCGACCTGTTTCTACCTGCGGATTTGAAACCGTACCGTCCTCTTCTTTGGCCGGAAACTTGGCATTTGCCATAGAATCATCATAAGCGACCTCGACCTCTTGGCTATATCCGCCATCTATCCCCTCTGCCGAATCCGCTACCGAAGATTCCGGGTAAGCCTCCTCTGCTACTGCGGCATCCTTACTTGCGCCGTTTGATGAAGCACTGCCACCACAGCCTGCAAACAGGCTACAGCCTACCCATAGTATCGTTAAAATCGTCATCTTTTTGACAATTGATGATTTCTTACTGCCTATATTCCTAGAAAACATTTTCATAATCTCCATTATTGCACCCCATATCTTTCTTTCCCACATGAACTTTCGCCCTTGCTCATCACCCTACCAATGATAGAAATCAGGATATCGTTTGAATATGCTCCAAAAATGCTTCATAAAATTTTTTCTCTTGTGCAAGCCTATCTGTATTTACAGACCCTAAAGGATGTTCAATCCGTTCAAGAATATTCTCGACTGCTTTTGTAACGCTCTCGATAGAATCTCCAAAGATATCGTCATTTCCCCCTGTAGCAAAATCCTGCTCCTGTGCCAATTGCGAGAGCGTGTTCGCATAGCCCATTGGGAATGGGTTGATCCCAGTTTTTGCAAGCGCCTTATCCCATGCATCCAATACGCCTTCCGGTACATCCTGCATATAGTAGCGGGACATATGGTTGATCCTTTTTTTTGTATCCTCATCCGCATATTGATAGGTTGTATTATTTGCTTTTAGCCTTTCGTATGCCAAATTCGCTTCTGTTGTCCGCTCAGATTCAAAATATCCATTTTCGTTTTTGGCATATTTGACACCATTTACCGTAAAATCTTTCGTTGTATCGATCCCCAAATAAGACATAAATTTCGTTACATAATCCGTCCATTTCTGATATCCTTCCTCACTATGGGAAATCGTGTTCATCGTTCCGCCTGCGTTCCGTAGCAATGTTGATAAGGCCCCTGCCATGTTTGAAGCCTCTTGCCAAGCGGCTTGGTTATATGGATCGCCGCCAGATACTTCCACGCCTTGCGGTTTTACGGTCAATACGTAGCCTGCATTTACTGTAACTCTCATCCCTGCCGCTATGTCTGCTGAATTTTCTTCCCTGTTGATCACTGTTCTGTTTGCCAGACGAATCGGTGTTTTCAAAACGGTCATAAGATCTTCAACGGGTTTCATTTGAGCAAACAGAAACCCTTTATTTTCTTTGTCAACCAGTTTCGTATTTTCCCTATTTGTAGTGTAGGCCATAGTGTTTGGATTAAGATAATATTGTATCGCTGTGTCCATATTAACGCTCCCTCCTTCCTTGGGTAGCCAAGATAAAATGACCCACCTTGAATTTTTTATAAAAATCTTAAATTGGCAATTATTATAGGAACTACAATAGCATAAATATGCAATAAATACAATCTTTAAGTTTCCGTTCTTTTATTCACAACTGCTTGTTTTCTACCTATAGATTCGAAACAACTTTCAAAAATCGCTTACTTCCTTGTTACAATGAAGTTGAAAGACAAACTTCCAACGAAACAAAGAGAAAGAGGATTCCCTATGACTTTTTCTACTATAGAAACATATACCATAAAATGACAAGCTTCCAACGAAACAAAGAGAAAGAGGATTCCCTATGACTTTTTCTACTACAGAAACATATACCATAAAATGAGAAATTTGTTGCCTCTATGGTTTATGGTATGCTGGCTTTAAATCGTTGTTTCCTTCATGTAAATTCAAAAAAATCGCAATAGCAAGCACTTAAATTTCCATTTTTTATCCATCCATAAATTCCCATTTTTATTTACGAAGGCTTGCATATGAAATATGATGTGTTATACTAAATAGCAGACAAATGTAATGGAGGTATGATATGAAAATCATAGACATAACACAGCCATTGTTCTCTTGCAGTGTTTACCCTGGAGATCCCGCACCGGGATTTGAGCGGGTCAAGACGGTCGCACACGATGGATACAATCTCACCAATCTCACCATGTGTGTTCACAATGGTACGCATATTGATGCACCGCGCCATTTTATTGCAGATGGCGCAGGTGTCGGAGATTTACCGCTTGCAGTTTTCTGCGGCAAGTGTGTTGTAAAAGAATGGGACGGCAGTGTCCCAAAAAATTGCGAACGCCTGCTTATCAAAGGCGATCATGTGTTGACTGCATCCGACGCAAAAAAAATAATCAGCGCAGGCATAAAGTTAATTGGCGTGGAAAGCCAAAGCATAGGTTCTGCCCAAACGTCGCCCACGCTGCATTTGCTATTGCTGGGGGCGGGTATTATTCTGCTTGAAGGGCTTGTGCTATCGCACGTTTTAGCGGGCGAATATACACTCTTTGCATTTCCACTAAATTTGGGGGAAGATTGCGATGGCTCGCCTGTAAGAGCCGTACTTAGTCTACCGGTGCACTAACAGCCTCCGTAGCACCATCCGTTTTACCTACAGCTTCGGCCAAAGAAGCTTCTAAAGTGCCTGCCTCACTGCCTTTTGGGGCTTTTTTGGTTTCATCCTCCACTAGGCTGTCATAGTCCTTTGGGTCATCATTTTTGGCAACCGAACCTATCATTTTGGCTTTCATGTAGAGTTCGCCACTGTATTCCATCAGCAATTTCTCATCTTTTGCAGGAACCCTGTCCCCATGCATCAGCCTGCGGGCAATTTCTAGCGCTTTTGCCATATTATCATACCCTTCAGCCGCACCCTCTGCCGCTTGATTGGATTGCTCCAGCATGTCCCGATACATCTGCAAGTCATTCGCCTTGTCTACCTTGCCATCTTTTAATCCTTCGTCATCGGCATTTGGTTGCACTTTGGTTTCTAATGGCACCTCTTCCGGCTCTGATATGGGGTTTTTAGAGAGTACCTTCCCTTGCTCCGATAGGATTAAGGAAACACCACGCTCAGGCGTAGATACGTCGTATGCCGTCCCTCCCTTAGTAGATGCCTGATTCGCACCCGTTGTTTTCGCGCTCGCTTTTAACGCTTTCATCTGGAAAGCTGTTGAATCCTGCACATTTTTAGCTGTGATCCCGAAAGCCCTCATTTGTCTACCTCCCGTTTTTGATCCTGCGCGTATCCTGATTTTCTAATTCGAGGCCCCTGCGCTGGCTACCGCCTTGTTTGATCCCACGCGTGTCTTGATTTTCTATATTTCACCACATTTTCTGTCTAGTTTTTATGCATACTACATTTGTTTCAACTAGGATACGATCGGATCGTAGTTGAAATGCGAACTTGTTAACCATCCATTTGAAAAGTCTTTTCCTCTTATATTTTTCGGACAAATCAAAGGTTCTGGCAAGTAGCCATATAAATTTTTTTGATTTTCTGTTTCATTTTACCATGTTTGATCCTTTTCATTCCATATTTCCTTTCAACTTTTTTCACCTTTTCATTGGCGTTTGGATGTGCCATTCAATAAATCATTGCTTGAAGCTGTTTCAAAATAGTTCGTAAAATGAGCCTTATCCCAAGCTTTAAAGTCACCTGTTGTGTCATCGGAGCTGGAGCTACCCGTTTCGTTACCCATACTAAGTACCTTGCTATATTCTTCATTTTCCTGTGCAAACAAAGTAACTCCATTAAAATTGATATCAATACTACCCAAAAATGTCACGCCATAAGGAAGCATTTTTGCTCTCACTGCACTGTCGTATAATACAATCGTCACAATCAAACCAATGATTGCCGTAATTGCCATTCCTGCCAGACCTCCATAGAAAAGCCATTGTCCCATTGTAAAATTCATATTCAAAAGCCTCCTTGGTTTTGAAGTTGACTCTTATAAAATGACTACCCCATGATGCCTTCCTGTTCCACCTCTTCCAGCATCCTGCTTTTTTGGGGGACTCTGCCTTTGATGCCATTGAAACTTATAGTTTTCTGAAAGACGGGCTCCATTTCTCCAAAGTCCCCATCCCCTTGAACAGTCAGAACGAAAGCAACTTGGCCAAGGTCGGCTACAATGGATACGACTACCCCACCTGCCCAAAAGGCCACACTCTTGATATGCGCTGCTAGGGCATTGCCGTGGAAAAGGGACGGGTCGCGCGTTTCAAATGGGGGTGCCCAAAAGTACGTATGGTAAAACACCAGCGGGTCTGCGACTGCAAGGGGCCATGCAGCCCCGCAAAAAAAGGGCGAACCGCCTACACTTACGAAAATATTGAATTCCGGATGTTCCCTGACCTCCAGCGTGATTCCGAGTAATAGACAGCCCTTTATAAAACGAGGATTGCCATAGAACGAACCATTAGCTACTTTAAAACGAATATGTGTATTGCCGGCAGGAAATCCCGGAATCGCCTGACCACGAAAACGGATGCCTATCTAACTGGAATTGCCAGCCAGTTAACTGTTGTAGCTACCCGAATGAGTTGTCCACAATACATTAAGGAGCCTAAAGCCTCTTACTTGCTTGAAATCTTATTTTATTGTCATACTGCTCATTCAGGTTTATTAATATAACCCTAAAATTGATTGCTTTATGACAATTCAGACAGCCGTCTGAACAATGACCTCTTTTTCCTCCTTATATAGCGGTTAGTTATCCACAAAAAATGAAAATCAATTTAACAATTACCTACCAAATGATCAAGTATAGCATTTCCACCATTTTTCTATATTTACTCTTTCAACTCTAATTTCTATACGTGCGATCATTTTGACTTCTATATTATTCCCATAATGCCCATTTATTTCCTTCGTAATCTTCTATAATGCCTGTAGTCTTATCTACGGTCATTCCTGTTACAAGTGTATTTGCTGATGGGAATCCTCCATTTGCTACCATCTCTTCCACTTCTGCCTCTGACCTTTGATATCGAATGATAGCCTGCAATGTATCTCCTTGATCTTCCACTTCATTTACTGTATAATTCCCATCATCGCTCTGCAAGCCATTATCATACTGTGAGATTAATTGAATGATTTCCTCGTTGCTTTTATGCGCATTTTGCCCTTGCTCTAATGCCCCCCAAAACTGCCTTTCAACTTTTCCTCATATTGCACGAGCAAGTCACGATTGGCTAATTCGTACTCATTGAATGCACTGTCAGGTACATCCGTAGTAGCGGGCACATACCACGGCTTTTCGCTGAAATATTGAGCAAATGTTTCATTGCTGAAAATTCTTCCATGGCGTGCATATAGCTCATTGATAAGGTAACGGATATTATCTTGCGTAACTCCAGCAAGATCCGCTTCTGTATAATATCTTGTATCCGCTTCTGGCATCAAATAGCCATCACCAGCCGCCGTGTCCTCTTCCATATTCGCCTTTTGATATTGTAGCAATTCGGAAAACCCTTCTTCTCCACCAATATTGTACAATCCATAAGAGACCATTGTTTCTGGTGCCCCTCCATAAAAAGCAGTACCTCGCATCCAATTTTTGAATGCTTCCGGTAAATCCATAGTGGGTCTGCCCGGCAAATAGAGCAGAAATTCATCCGCATTATCGAATCCATATGGATCGCTCGTTATAACATTAATTCCATCTATTATTTTTTCCTCGCCTACCGTTCCTTCCGTGTCTAGGTAATCAATTTTCATAGAATACTCGTAATCGCTGATTTTTTTCACATCACTAAATTTCCCACGAAAAGAGCATTCATACATCGTCCCATTTGGATAGCCATCACCTATTTGTCCCATATCTGAATCGGAATAATAACCTGAAAATGTACCGTTGGAATTAAGGTCAACGGTCGTACCCCATGCACCAGCTCCACTCGCAAATAAGAACGTTACAGGCATTCCAGGTATTGTTTCCTCTTCCGGCTCTGGCAATGGTGCTGCAGGCTTCGCTTCCGCCTCTTCCACTGGTGTCAATTTCTCCAACATTGCCTGTATTTCTGCATTTTGACTCGTTGCTTTAAGCCCCTGATGCAAAACAGCAATTGCGTTTTCTGTTTGTCCAAGACCAATATATGCCTCTGCAGTACCAAGATACGTCTCTACATTCGTAGGCTCAATTTCGATTACTTTTTTATACTGCACGAGAGCTTGTTTATAGTCTAGGTCTATCAGACACTTGTCGCCAAGGCTTAGCAGTCGTTTGGGGCTATTTGCCACTTGGTAGGTGCCAAAGGCAACCATCCCTACGATTGCCAATGCCAATACAACGATTCCGATTATGATGAATGGTTTTTTTGAATGTACTGCTTTTGGCTTTATGTCGATTGATTGCCCTGTGTGATTGACCGTAGAAGATATGGGCACTCCAATTTGATTCCCGCAACTAGCACAAAAAACTGCACCCTCACGGTTTTTGCTTCCACAATTATGGCAAAAATTGCCGCTATGCTTTGGATTTTCAATTAGCTTTCTACCGCATTCCCGGCAAAACTGCACATTGCCATCAATTTCAATTTTACAATTTTCACAATACATACTAAATACCTCCCTTTTCGACAATCATTGTTTTAATTTTAGCTATTTTTACCTTGTTTGACAACCTGTGGACAATACTGTGGCATAACTTTTTAGCCATCCGTTATTTTGTATGTTTTGATCTGGATTTTTTATTTATTTTCATAAATAATAGACAAAATCACTTAGAATACAAATGGGAAGTACAGAATGATAGGAGAATGCCAGATGGCAGTATTCGAATTGAACTTTTAAAATTGGTTAAAACCATTCACAAAGCAAACAGGTCTGTGTCATAATTACTGGCCGCTTTGGTTTTGGACTGACGCGGAGAAAACGGTGTATAAAAAATGGCGCGGTCTGTGTTTCCCGAAAAGCCTCAATGGTTATCCGCTTAATCATCCGTAGTTACATCTGATTCCGCATCCATAACACTTCCATAATACCTCATGCTCTTAGGAATATTTCTTTCAACACCTGCATTTCAACATTGCAAACTGTGCCCTTTCCGCCTTTAACGTAAATATCAAGCCTTATCCCTTTCATGTTAATCCCTCTATTAAAAGTTTTCTGTGCATCCAAGCGCATAATTTTTTCTACCTTCATTCATTGAATGGGATGCCATTTGCTTAGCTACGGTACCCATCATTCTAGCGCCAATGGAAGTATCCGAATCCAATAAGAAGAAACGGTCACGAAGTGTATCGCCAGAATTCATGGCCACAATTCCATCCATATAAATCTGACTGTCATAATATTGATCTGGATATCTTGAGAGAGCACCATAATCAATCCGGGAGTATGCAAGAGCAGTAAATGGGTATTGATTTTCGAAAACAGTTTCCGCCACCAGTACACGCTGTCAAAGAAAAAATAGTCATTATAATAACCATCAAAGCACAGAAACATTTACTTAAAGTATTCATTTTACACACTACTCCTCTTGTGTTGTCTGACTACACCATATTCCAATAAGTAAAAGCTGGCATCCAATATCCTTTCATATTGCGGAAGTCACCTCATTCTTGGATTTTTAAGAACGAGATGACTTCGTATGAATTTAATGAAAGAAAGTTAAAATTCCTTTTTACAATAGGGACAGCTATTCCACTCTACTTGCAATGGCTTCCCACAATTTGTACAAAATTTCTTTTGATCTTCCCTATAAATGGGTTGCGGATTTGCGGCCTGAACGCCTACATACGTTTCCGTCTTTGGGCTTGGTCCATATTGATTGTCACCACGCTCACCCTCCGTCACAAGAAGGACGAAAAACCATATTACGCCTATTAATGGTATAAAGCTAATAAAAAACCACTTTCCAGCTTTTCCAATGTCATGTAGGCGACGAGCTATCAATGCATACATCGGAATCATGATTGCCAAAGAATATATACTCATAATCACAGAAAAAATCGTTTCACTAATAAACACGGACAGCAGGGCAAAAATAATAGCAACAATAACATTAAATAAATATGCCATCCAAAATTCCTTGCGCCGTGCCCGCCCTGAAAACGTTGCATACTTTTTAAACATACCAAGATACCACTTCATAAAAATTCCTCCTATTTTTCATATCTGATTGGAATTCCTTACCTTTATTTTACAAGGCTTTTCATTCCAGTGTTTTGAAAATCACCAAAAATGGTTGGCAATTTCTTAATCTGCTACATCCACACAAGCTTCTCCTAGTGCGTGGATAACGCTGTACTCTGCTTGCATCATATCATATGCAACAAAAATGTTCAATAGCTATAACTAAAGAAAATTTTTATTACATAATTGCTTTGCGTCCTATCTAATTTATGAAATTCATCCATTTTAAGGTATCTTCATTCATAATATCTCCTACTTGATTGCCAACTTCGTTGAACTTTGCTAAAAGTTCATCCTTCGAAACGCCGGTTGCAATAACAATCGCTTTAGATTCACCAGTTATAGTGTCTTTTTTATACAAATCAACCACATCTTCATGGATATCCCATGAAATGCTGTCTATTATTTTAACCGCATAACCATCTAAAGCATATGCTGTTATACCACCACTCCATGCACCAGAGCTGTTCTCTGTAAGGAATCCATTTTGAGTAATATATAGACCATTTCTCGCCCAAAAGCCATAATCTTCAAAACCTGCAAAGGCACGAACAGGCACAAGTGTTTTAGCTACTATTTTGATAGAATAAACATCAATGATTCCGCCTAAATCACTTCTAATAAATAACTCATCTATACCGTTTGAATCAACATCATAATACGCATAGGAATATGCGGCATTCAGTTCGTTCGGATCATATACCGAATAAACAATATCCAGTTCTTTTTGAAATTCTTCATCGGATGCATCGCCCCTATTAACAAATTTTTTATATTTTTCTAGAATGGTATTATAAGCATATTCATAATTTTCTTTTGCATTATCCGTAGATTCGGCAATCGGCTCAGTAACTTCCAAATCTATTTCTTCTTTAACTTCATCGAGGATAGGCGTTGAAATCTCACGATTAGATACTTCCTCTGGCAAGTCCTCCATCTGGTCAGTTTGCACCCCAAAGATAGCAGGAGAAAATTTGGAATCCTTAGAATGTCTAACAGCAATTACGATTATCGATGTACCGATAACAATCAACGACATGGTCACTGCAATAATAATCTTTGGAAGGTAGCTTCGTAGTTTTGGCTTTTTTTCTTTTTCATTTAATTGTCGATTATTAACATTATCTCTTTCTATTGCCAGAGCAGATCCACATTTCGGGCAGAACTTACTAATAGCCGGTATTTCACTGCCACATTTACCACAGAACATAATGAGTCCATCCTTTCGGTAATTATTTTGTGCATTGTCAATTTCCCACACATAGCGCAGATCTCAATCTAGCGTTATCTCGTAAACCTCCTTGTTCAAAGAACCACCAGATACGATCGCGCCACAACCCTATGCTGCAAGTAGCGATATCGCATACTTTATTGCCATACAATACAGTGTTGATAGTGCATATCCACCGATAATGCCAGTAATCAATCGGCGGATATTTGTTGACATATGTATGCCAAGATATTGTATCAGCCAGTCCGTAAATATTATAATACAGCCTACAAAACAGAGCCATGATGGAGGAATATACATAAAAAACATTGCGTATGCTGCGATATCGCCCAATAATACGCCCGTGCACCTCGCACATATCGGAAATTGTTTTCCCTTTATGCTAAAACAGCGGTCTGGCATCTGGTGGCAACCACTATGCCGTCCAAGACACATAAGATGTTCGTATGTAAAAATTTTCATTTGTATTGCTCCATCGTTTCTTTATATTTCGCATTGGCATCATAAAAAGCAAACGCACCGAGTCCCATTCCTATCAATCCTACAATGATATATACCCAACCTGGTATCCAAAAAAATCGAATACCTTCTACTGCCAAGAAAATACCACCAAAAAAAGCCAAAGCACAAACTGCAATAACGGTAATGAAAGTCTTTTTGTTTTCTGCAAAAATCCTTTTGTTTTCTGCAAAGTTGTCTTCTGCGTTACGAAATTTATGGCCACAAGATCTACATATCCAAAAATGCCGTGTCGTAGAGTTAGAATGGATTTCCTTGCCACCCAAACCACACAGCCAACCAATGGGGCCAAGTAATAGAGAGCCACAACAACCTGTCCCACAACTATAACCGCCACCACTGACCTTGGTTTCAGTTTCAGAGGTTGACTCTAAGTCATAAGAATGGCAGTTTGGGCAAAACACGCCCTTTTTGGTTGGTTCTATTATTGGAATTGGCTCTATTACGGAAGCTTTTAAAGGCAGCGCAGTTTCCATGTCAGCACCGCAGTTTGGGCAAAACTTGCTTTCGTGTGGTATTTCATTACCACATTTGTTACAAAACATAATAAATTATCCTTCCCTTATCTCAAATTCGTACCGCAATGCATACAAAAGGAATCAACATCTTTAACATATGGCGTACTGCATAGCGGACAGATAGCTCCAGTAGCCACAACAACAGGACTATCGCCTCCTTTCGTTGGCAGCTTCGTACCGCAATGCATACAAAAAGTATCAGTACCTTTGACATAGGAGGCTCCACAAGATGGACAAACATCTCCAGAAACGATAGTGGCATACCTTTTGGTTTCTGCTGGCATAATCATTCGTATTTCATCATCACATCGATCCAAAAGCTCCTTCAGCTTTGCTTTTTTGTTGTCGCCCTCCTTATTCAATGCATTAATTTTGTCTATATATCCATTTACTTCATCTGGAATTTTTTCATCTCTTATGCTAAGTTGATATATTTCTGCACCCATTTCCTTATACTGGTCTTCAACTTGAATGCTTATGGCATCCAGCTCTCTCGTCGCTCCATTTTGAAGCAATTTTTTTCGTTCTTGCAAATCAGCGACAGCTTTCTGCACTGCCGTCATTTCATTTTCTTTCTCTGTCTTACCACTAAATTGTGCCATATAAATCCACCTTTCCGCTAGAGTTTAAGTTACTTTAAAGAACACCTCATTTTTGCTGCCGCAGTATTTTATTCTAACTTTTCCATTTGTATAGCAACAAACAATAATGATTTTAAATAGCTATAGCTAAATAACATTTTTATTATAATATTATCATAACAGACCTCTACATTAAAATTAGATACAGACAAAATTAAAATCAAGGGAGGTAAACTATCATGAAATCATTGGACTTTAAAAGAATCGGAACTAAAATCAAGGAACGCAGGCTTTTCAAAAAACTGACGTCAAGATACTAGAAATGCTACACGGCTACGGCATAGAGAAGAAAGCCAAAATTATCAAGATGATGGAATTGCTTTAGGTAGCCAAGCCGTATGTTTCTCAATAGCAGATGTACCGCATACTACGCAAAGCTTTGAATTTTGAAAAATGAACTATCGCCCTATTGTTAGTCTATCATACCCATCAATAATTTTCAATAGTTATAGCTAAATAACATTTTTGTTATATCATTATCATAACAGATCCACTATATTAAAATTAGATACAGATAAAACTAAAATCAAGGTAGGTAAACTGTCATGAAATCACTGGACTTTAAAAGAATCGGAACTAAAATCAAGGAACGCAGGCTTTCCCAAAAGCTGACCCAGGATTGCCTGGCGGAACAGTTGGGCGTAAATCCCAGCCACGTTTCGAACATCGAATGTGGCCGCGCCCACCCATCACTGACTGCCCTTGTCCATATTGCCGTAGTACTGGAATGCTCGGTAGACTATTTTCTGTCAGCTGAATACGGCTACTGCATCAGCAAAGAAGAAGTGCAGTCCTATGACGACAAGATACTCAATATGCTAAGCGACTACGACATAGAGAAAAAGGACAGGATTATCAAGATGATGGAACTGCTTTGATTAATCTACCCCTATGCTTCCCAATAGCAGATGCACCGCATACCCAAACCCAAGGGCAAACCCCTCTCGTTCGGCAGTCAGTCCTGCCTCAAACAGCGGGCTTCTGATTTCCTCATATTGTTCGACAGTGAGCCGGCCTTTAAGCGGCTTCAACAGAGATTCGATTTCTTTTGTAATGTTTCCCTCTGCAACTTCGATCTGCGGTATATCAGCTTTTGCATTGTCAAAAATGCTATAGATTAGTTTTTTCATCCCTGCTCCTTTCTTCGCGTGTGGCAGCCTGTAGAAATTTAAGGATTCTTCAGCCAGTTAATGTTTGCCCTTTTTGGCATCACTCTCCCAGATAATTCTGGGCAGTTCATTCGTGATTGCTACGCGCCAATGATACTGGCGGGACGCAAATCCGGTTCTGCAAATATCCAGTCCGTACACCGCCAATCCGCGCAATTATACCACTGTCTACTTTTGCTTTCAACGACCGCTAGGCTTGCCCTCGGAGAAGGTAAACGTGGTATCATTGCGGGTATCGGCTTATAATCCCAAGTGGTATCATTGCCGTATACTGGTGCTATTCTAACTGCGTGTCGGCGGTGCGACGAGTGAAAAACAATCGTTCGCCGGAGTCGCCTCATCTGTTTCTTCAATAAAGATCAACATGATCTGTTTCAGATGTTTCAAGTCATATGTAGTCTCCTATTCGCTTTTTCTCAAATCAATAATTTTCGTGCATATCAGCTAAATGCAATATAAATAAACTGAAAATAACTGTATTCGTTTTATATCCTCACGCTAATTTATTCCAGTATAATACAATAGTTCAAATCTATATAATCAGGAAATCCTGAATAGAGACCGCTAAAAGTACCAGCTACTTGAATCTTATCGCCAGTACGTAAGTTTGTAATGGAACTATTGGACAGTCCAACAAGATGAACATCCGTATTGCTTCCGGGGAATGAAAGAATAACGATATACTCGCTACTTATGAAGGATTCTCTTATATCATCAATCGTGCCAGAAATAACATACGGATACCCAACATATGTTTCCTTTGCAGATAACTCGTTGGAATTATAATCGTTAACGGCCTTAGCAATTTCCAAGTATGCATAATATGTATCATTTATCGTTACTCCTGTTTTAATAGTAGTTTCATTGTTTACAGGAACTTCATTGCTTACAGGAACTTCATTGCTTACAGAATCCGAATCCAGGAATTCTCCGAAAAATGCTAATATTCCGATTATTGCGATAATAAGTCCTACTACTTGTGGCCAAACTTTGCTTTTACCTTTTACACAAGCAATTATGCAACAAATCATTGCTATAATAGCTGTGAAACCTGTTAGTGCACCGCCTCCGAAAAGCAAGGAGCAGGCAGCAATAGCTAGACCAGCAATTCCCCAGTTACTGATTCTTTTTTTTGCAGGCATAATCTCCGCCATCATATCGTTTGATACCTGAGGACTTGTAAATTCCGGCGAAAGAGTGTTTTCATAAACGTTAGTATATAATAATGCTATGGCTTCAATCAATTCAGCTAGTGCTGTTTTTGGTATACCACTTTCATCAAATTCCAATATTTCCCACTTTTTGCAATGGATTAAAAGCGTGGCATCCTCATCTTTTTCGCTTTTTGCGGGTACAATTTCACAATGGTCGATATTGGTATACGCAAGGACTTTAGGCTTTTCCATAACGCATTTGAAATACATTGCCTTATCCGTGAGCAAAAAACCCCTTTTCGCTGAGTGGAAGACTGTAGTATCCAAGAGGTAGTATATCTCATTAATACTAATCCCATTGGCATACGCTTCAATTGCATTTTCCATTTTATCAATAGGGATATTTCCTCTAATAAACATAGATTCCGCATACGTTACACCACCGACTGCTTTGCCTCTATCTTTAATTAAATCAAGTAATTCACTTTCGCCTATTGGTTTCTGCTGTAAATTATTTCCACATTTCGGACAAGTTGCCCATCCAATTTCCATTTTTTCGCCACACTTTGTACAATACATTTACACCTCCGCTATTTTCTCTATTGTGCATTTCGTCTTTCTTCCTACCGTACACACAAATCTCCTTTACCATTAATTAAGCTTATTTCCACAATCTCCGCAAAATACATCACTAGCGTTATGTGAATCACCACATGTAAGGCAAAACAATGCATTTCCCGTTATATTGGCATTGCTAGTTTCACTTCTATTCGACTGTGTATAAGTGCCTGTTGTTGCTTGCTGTAAATCTTCCAAGTTGCTTTTAATAAACGGAGCTCCTCATTCAGCCGTGCTTCAATATCATTAATCTGTTCATCCTTTTCGTTCACTGCAACATCAAGCGACGGTATTTCTATTCTATATTCTACCTTTTTTATCTTCATCCTACAACCTGTGGTCGGTACTGTGGCGTGACTTTTTTTTCGTCCGTTATTTTGTATATTTTTGACAGGGTTTTTCCATCCATCTTCACTATAATGATAGAAATAGAAAGAGGATCTGCTTCTGCCAGGAACTGGTTGCCACAGAAAAGGATCATATCTTATGCGTTTGAACGGTCTGTTCCCCAATTTAGCGCGTCTGAAAAAGCCTTGCAAAATCTCATAATTCAGGGATTCTGTGAGGCTTTCCCTATGTCGTTTTGCATTTAAGCTACATGATTACATCAAATATTTGCCTCTCCTCAAACTCCACCCATTTGACTTTTTGCTGCCTGTTCTTGTCTTTACGAAAGTCAAATGTGACAAGGTATCCAATACTTGCATGTTTACTGTCAAGATACTTTGAAAGCTGTTCATAGGCTTCTTCCTGTTTGCTATTGCCATACCATATTTTTAGCTCCAGGATAAATTGGTCTTTGACAAAATCCACAACAATATCCATTCGCCACAAGCCAGTCAGTCGGCTCTCAATGTGGTAGAAACCCTGTCCGTTAATCAAAGGCTTTAGGTAGGTAAGGAGCAATAGGCGACCATGTTTCTCTAAAAATGCCACATCCTTTTCATGGAAAATATCTTCGTAATGCTCCACAAATTTTGTTAGGCACAGCTCCATGTTGAACTTGCCACTTAAAATGATGTTTTGAGCGTCTTTATGTCGTTGCCCCCCGCTAGAACCACGCTGTAAAAGGTAAAAGCTTTGCCACGCTCACGCGCAAGGTACTTGTCCCTTAGCATTCAAAAAATTTGTCACATTTCTTCTGCGTGTTTCCCCCTTCTGTTTTTTCAATTGACTATATACCGGCATGGCTGTACAATGAAGGAAGAACATAGGAGGTGCAATATATTATGGGGGCTTATTTGAATCCACCCAATAAGGGTTTTCGGGAAACACTTAATTCGGAGATTTATGTAGATAAGACGGGAATGATAGCTTATACCAATAAAAAGGTTAATACAGAGCAAAAGTATATTTGTGTCAGTAGACCGCGAAGGTTTGGTAAATCGATAGCGGCAAAGATGCTTGCTGCATATTACAGCCGTGATTGTGATTCCAGAGAACTGTTTTTACATTTGCAGATTGCAAAAGATGCTACCTATGAGAAATATCTGAATCAATATGATGTATTGTTTTTGAATATGCAGAAATTTTTAAGCCGTAAAGGCGATGTGGAAGAGATGCTTGTATTTTTGAAAAAGTCACTTTTGTGGGATCTATTGAAAGTTTATCCAGATTATGACTATTTTGACAAAAGCGATTTACTCCGTACCATACAGGATATTTATCAGGAAACAGAAAAGCCGTTCATCCTAATCATAGATGAGTGGGACTGTATTTTTCGGGAATATAAAGAAGACAAGCAGACACAGGAGAAGTACTTGGATTTTCTTCGTGATTTCATGAAAGATAATGATGCAATTGCATTGGCATACATGACCGGAATTCTGCCAATCAAAAAATATGGCACGCATTCCGCCTTGAATATGTTTGACGAGTTTTCCATGACAAATCCTAGACAGCTGGCAGCATATGTTGGGTTTACACAAGATGAGGTTATGGAACTTTGCGAAAGATACCAGATGGATTTTTACGAAACGAAGCGGTGGTATGACGGCTATCAATTTGTAGGCGTTCCTCCCATATACAGCCCACGTTCCATTGTAACAGCGATGCTTAGCGGCACCTTTGACGATTACTGGAATCAGACAGAAAGCTTTGAAGCGCTTAGAATTTACATTGAAATAAATTTTGATGGATTAAAAGATACCGTTGTAGCATTGCTGGCAGGGGAAAGGAAGAAGATCAATACAGGAAAATTCACAAACGACATGACTACGTTTATAGACTGTGATGATGTCCTTACGCTCCTCGTTCATTTAGGCTATTTGGGCTATGATTTTGAAACGGAAGAAGCCTTTATTCCGAACAAGGAAATCACAGACGAATATGTGAATGCGATTGAAGGGGCAGGATGGAATGAAGTGATTGATGCGATCACAGCGTCTGACGCTCTTTTAAAAGCCACTTGGAATCAAGAGGAAGATACCATTGCCGCCGGCGTTTGTTCGGCACATCTAAATACCTCGCACCTGACGTATTCGGATGAAAATGCCCTTTCCTATACCGTATCTTTGGCATACTACAGTGCCAGACAGTACTATACCATCATCAGGGAGCTACCAACCGGAAAAGGGTTTGCCGATCTTGTATTTCTGCCACGAAAGACCCATATGGATAAGCCTGCAATGATTGTAGAACTAAAATGGGATAAATCAGCCGAGGGGGCAATTTCCCAGATAAAGGAAAAGCAATATGTCGATGCTCTAAGAGACTATAAGGGAAATCTGCTTTTAGTGGGGATCAATTATAGCAAGGAAAGCAGAAAGCATGAATGTCTTATGGAAAACTATACGATGTGAACGGAGCACGTGCATTTATGCAAGACTAAGATGCAGTGGCCACAATAGGTACAGCAGCCTTACCCATAGGTTCTACACGGTGTACCCTGCTCGTGTGGGTAAAGATAAAAGTAATAGATTTTGTTTTAAACCCTGCGACGGTGTGTCTTGCTCGTGTGAGTA
>JAJQRA010000002.1:0-30537 GCA_046533095.1 Lachnospiraceae bacterium ZAX-1
AGTGGTTTTGATCCTACGAAATTCAGCATGCCACTACATAAACGGCATTATGTTGCTGCCTATGAAAACAGTATGCGAACTGACTGTTTTAATGAGAGCAGAATCAAAAGCCGCATCGCCTAAAAAAGTTTTAGGATTTATTAAGGGATGTTTGTTGAAAAAATCAATTAGAAGCGGCAAAAGGGCTTTCGAATCTGATAGGGATTTGTCTTCATCCGGAGAATCGGATTCCTTTTCAACAACTATGCCGAGGTGAGCTTTTAGAAATTCATTGTTATAGAAAGTGATGTCCCTAACAATACCCAAACCATTGGTAATCATGCCGAGTATGCCAAAAATACGCTATAAATTATCGCTGAATTTTGAAAGCAATGTAGAACATCTGTTATCCTTACTGAGCATCCTGTCGATTCAGGCTACTTTAGAAAAAATTAAAAAATTCATAATTTTAATATTTTCTTAGGATAACAGTTTATAAGTTTAACCTGCACTTTTAAAAAAAGTACTTTCATTATTTGAATAATCATTGTATAATAATTGCATATAAATTTAGCTAGAACGATGTCCACTATGGACTGCCCACAACAAAAGAAACTCAAACATTAGAAAGCACATCAACATGGCGATGAAGAAGAGCGAACTATAAATTGAACTTTGAGATGACCTTAACCAAGGTTTCGTAAACTCCATTGAAATCAAATGTAGTTTTTCATATAACAGACTTCTTTGACCCGTGCGTTTTTGGATATTCTGGTTTCAGCAAGAATGGTGACCACGCTTCACTCGGTTATGCCTAGTAAAGTAGAGACGTATTCAACAAATCTCGTTTGTCCTTTGAGCGAAAGGAATGGTAACAACTATGAAAAAACAAAAGACACCAGAGCGAACGAGCAATCGCTCTGTCGGTGGACGACTAACCCTATTAATCATCTTTATGATTATCGCAATCAGCAGTATAACGCTTGTAATCGGATATTTAAGGTTCAAAAAATCAGCCGAAAACTATTATTACAAGCTAGGAGAAACTACCGCAGGTATTGTTTCACTGCTCGTGGATGCCGATTCCTTGGACGCATACGTTGAAACGCTTGCCACGGATAGCGCATACGAGGCCACCTTGCAAAAGCTTAAAGACGCACAAGCAGAATGTGGCGCGCAAGCATTGTATTTGTTTAGGGCAAACGCCGAGGGAACTCTTTATATATATGATGCGGACCCTTCGGGATGGCATTATGAGTTAGGGCATTTCGAACCCTATATCCTTAATAACCCTGATGGGACAGTTGAGCAAATTTATCCTGCCGCCACAGCAGAGCAGCTACAAAACGGTGCAAGCGTTGATTCCATTATCGGATATACTATATATGGCTGGACGATTACCGTAAGCGAACCGCTCTATGGCAGCGACGGCGTCTGTAAGGGATATGTGGGAATTGATTTTAATGTAAACCAAATGGTCGATGAACGCATGGCATATCTTAGAAATTTATCAATTATCGTCCTCATAGCCACTATAGTTTTTGCAATCATCTACCTGAATATTATTCAAAGAACGATCATCCGTCCAATCAATACTATGGCAAAAGCAGCGAACCACTTCCTTGCGAACGGTTTAGAAAGTGGCGAGGCAGTTGGCGACTCTGAAATTTTATCTATAGAAATCAATACCAAAGATGAGCTGCAAAGCCTTGCTACCGCTTTGCAGTCTATGGTTAGAAAGATTGACGAGCACATCACTAAATTGAACGTTATCACCATCAAATCAGAAACAGACGCTCTAACCTCGCTTTACAACAGAGGTGCTTTTCAGCAACAGGTGAACACCTATCTGCGCTTCAAATCGAATGTAGAACAGCTTGACGCCTTTATGATGATTGATGTGGATTATTTTAAAGCTGTCAACGATAATTATGGCCATTCCGAAGGCGATGTCGTCCTGACAGAATGTGCAAATGCCCTTCGTAACATTATGCGTGATTCGGATATTGTCGGCCGATTAGGAGGCGATGAATTTGCTGTATTTTGTAAAAGCATCGGTTCTGTTTCCAATGCAGAAGACAAAGCACGGAAAATTCGCGAAGCTTGGCTGAAAATTATTCCAGGGGACCGCGAAAATGGCATCACCGCAAGCATTGGAATATCCTTTGCCCCGAAAAACGGACAAGGATATCAAGAATTGTTCAACAAAGCAGATGAAGCCCTCTACAAAATAAAAGAATCTGGACGGGATGGATTTTCGATAGCGTGAAAACCACGCTATCGAAAAGCATTCCTTTCCCGATTTTTGTTATCTTCTTGCCTATCAAAGAAACATTGGGATTGAAAAAATATAGAAAACGCATTCCTTTAACCACCGCTTCCATTATCTTCTTGTTCTTGCAATACAAGCAGTATTTTGGTCGCCCTATCTAAAAATACATTGCTTAATTGCCAATATGCACGAACATCCGGCTTACCGCTTTGTACGGATTCTTCAAATTTCTTAATCTGATTGTGTATATTTACCATAGACAAGTTGCCGGTAGCGCCTTTTAAACTATGAATGTAGTGTTTGAATTCTTCGTTATTTTCTTCTTTTGTCATTTCGTCGATGTCTAAAAGGCCGTTATCTACAATATCCTTCAACATATTTTTGAGTGTTTTCTTGTAGGTGCCTACCTTGCCACCAAACTGCTTGATACCGGATTTTACATCAATCCCCAGCCTATTCAGCTGCATATATTCTTCACTTTCTTCTAGCTTGCCAATCTCACACTCTGCTTTATTTAAATCTCCACCAGTCGCATTTTCCACGATTTTTGGGGGAAGCCAGTTCAACAGCTCTTGATAAAGTTCTTCTAAATCAACTGGCTTTGTGATATAGCCATTCATTCCTTCTTCCAGACACAAGTCTTGCTCTGATTTTAGTACATTTGCCGTCATGGCAACAATGGGGATATCTTTATAGGAGGCTTTTAAATTACGAATCGCCTTCGTTGCAGTATGTCCATCCATAACCGGCATTAGAATATCCATAATGACTAAATCAAACTCCTGTTTTTCTAACATGTCGATTCCCTCTTGCCCATTATTTGCGATTTCGGGAATGATGCTATATAGTTCTAAAATACCGATGATAACCTCTTGATTGATCAAATTATCTTCACAGACCAGTACCCTTGCATTTGGAAAATAATATTTTTGGTCTTCCTTTTCCTGATTCATTTTATTGCCTTCGATTGCATCGCATATTTTAGCATAAAATTCAGAGGGGACAAACGGCTTGTCGATGATGCCATCAAAAATATCTTCTTTCGCAATCTTACGAAGCTGTAGTTTTGCATAGGCAGATACCATTAATAGTTTTGTATCGTTTATCGCATAGTTTGCTAATTCTTTCCCTAACGCAACACCCGTTCCTTTATCTAGCAGATAGTCCATCAAAATAAGATCAAATTTTTTACCCTGCTCGCTATATTCTTTGAGCATTGGCATTACCTTGTCCGCTTCTTGTATGATCGTAGTTTCTACGCCTGCATATTTAAGCAGCGCGTCCATGACCTGGCATGCGACATAGTTGTCATCAACAATCAATGCTTTTTTATTTCTTAAAATAGCATGATCGGACTTTGATACGATCGTATCCATCTCGTTTTTTACGGTAAACGGAATCATCAGTGTTGTTTTTGTCCCTATGCCTGGTTCACTTTCTACTGCTATGTTTCCACCAATCAATTCTACCAATTCCTTCGCAAGCGACATGCCCAAGCCGGTTCCCGCCGATTTTGATCCATCGTCGTCAAACTGTTCAAATGGGACAAACAGGTTCTTTAAATTTTCCGCGCTCATGCCCTTGCCCGTGTCCTCAATGATGATCATAATCGTCTTTCTTTCCGGTTCTTCTTTCTGTACGCTGATTTTAACGATGATTTTACCTACCTGCGTAAATTTCACCGAATTATCCAGAATACTCTTTAGGATCTGCCACAGTTTCGCTTTGTCGCCATACAGCACGTTTGGTACCTTGTTGTCTACGCCAAGCAGCATCTCTACCCGCTTGTCAAGCAGTCTTTGCGATGTGGTGTCCATCACTTCGGCCATCAATTCTTCCAGCAAAAACGCTTCTTCTTCCACGCCCATTTTATTGCTTTCTATCTTTGAAAAATCTAAAATATCATTAATAAGGGAAAGCAGTATTTTCGCCGCATGATTAATTTTGATAAACGGTTCGCGAATTTGCCAGCTATGGTCTTTTAATATTTCGATATCGGACAGCCCAATAATTGCATTCATCGGCGTCCTAATTTCATGGCTCATGTTAATGATAAATCTATTTTTTAATTGATTGACTTCTTCCGCATCTACAAGATGCTTTTGCATCTCTACTAATTTCCGATTCCTGTTCTTTGCTTTTTTCATTAAAACCAGCAATATAGCAATGGTTGTAAGAGAACCGGCGATTAGCAGCATTGTTAAGTAGTATGCTTCCGGGTTATTTTCTTTAAAGGACGTGGGTCGATTAAATAAGATAACATCTTTCTCGTTTAGATCAGTGATTGAAATATTCCACTTGTCCATCATCTCTTTGTCAAAGTACCATTTATTTTCTAATTTCGTATCATCTACCACAATCTGCGCAGGCTTTTTCCCATTTGCAAGCTCCATCGCCAAATCGCCTGCATATGTGGCAATTACATGGTTGTCAATGTATTTTCCGCCCAGTTCACCTTCCAAAAAGCCTGTGGTATTCCAGCTAAATACAGGAACCTTATATGCTTCCTTGAATTTTGCCTGCATTTCTTTCCCCGTATCATATTTTTCCGTTGGCTCTCCATAGTAGGTTCCGCTTAAAATAACTGCATCTTTTGGAAGTTTCGCAATTTCTTGTAGTAGCCTACGAAAGGAAAGGTTTCCACTGTGCCGGATTTTAAACTGGCCTTGATACGTTGCCAGCTCTTCTTTGATAATCTTTTTCCATACCTCGCCATCTTTTAAGGTGTCATTAATTACAAAGAGCTCTTTCGTATCCGGAAATAGCTCTTTTACTTTCTCAACGGTTTCTTTTACGTCTATCTTCTTTTCTAAAAATAAAAAATTGTCCCCAAAACCCTCATACTTGATGCCTGCCACACCAATATACAGGATGGGGATCCCTTCGAATAATTTAAAATAGTATTCCTTTAAGAAATCCAAGGCGTAGCTGTCCGAAGCGATAATAACATCTGGTGATCGCGTACCAAAATCATTGCATAGCATATCGCCATACATTTTCATCCTTGCTTCTTGATTCTCCCTTAAATTGGAATTCAGGCTTATCGTATAGAGCTGGGCATTTTGATATTCCAATAGGGAATTTCGTATCCCATTATTTAAATCCCCCTCGGCCTGATTTTCCGGACCATAGGACATAATATGAAGAATCAGCTTTTTCCCATCATTTGCCGTATTCTGGTTCTTCTTTATCTCATCTACGACCCCTGTTTCCTTCATTTTCTTGTATTCGCTTGCAAGGCTAGGAACGAGTGTCCTATATTTTTTATTCACATAAAGATAGGAATCTTTCGTTTCGATTACACCCTTAAAAACAACATTTTGCGGATAATAGATTGACGTTTGAAAGATGCTTGGTATAATTGCAGCCTTTATGTCCCCTTGGCTTACCGCTTCCAACAGCTCCGTTTTATTTTGGTATTCTTTCGTTCGGACATTCTCCACCATACCAAGCTTCTCTTGCAAATAGGGCCTTTGATGTTCAATCCCAACGCTCAGCCCCTCTAAGCTGTTCCAGTTGGATACCTTGATTTGGGTTTCGTTTTTTGCATAGACGCAATACGTTACCTCGCCAAAAACTTCCGGGACCATAAAAAGGTTTTCATATTTTCCCGCTATATCATCAATTTGATTGGATAATATATCATATTGCCCCACATCTGTCGCAACAATCGCTGATATCCCATCCAAACGAGTGAGCGATACATCGTACCCTACCCTGCCCATTAGTTCCCGCAATAAATTGTCAACAACGAGATTGTCCTCTTCATCCATTGCAATACGAAATGATTTCCCATCCTCTTTTGCATTTGCCGTATCTCTTATCATTAGCAGGCATAGAATAGCGAATAGAAATCCTATCCATATTTTTTGCTTCATTGCTAAACTCCTATTTACCCGTTTTAACGGATGCTCTTAAACTTAGGTCATTGTAGATACTGGCATACCACTTTAAGGTGGCAGCAACGATGAGTTTTAACGATGCCTGCCAGGCATGTATTGATACTGGCATATCACTTTAAGGTGGCAGCAACGATGAGTTTTAACGATGCCTGCCAGGCATGTATTGATACTGGCATATCACCTTAAGGCAAGGCAGCAGCTTCTTTCTTTTCATTATATTAAGGCAAACATTATTTGTCAATCAAAAGAAATTATTTGTCAACTAAAAGCATCTATTCGCCTGTTGCTGTAAATGCCAGGTTGTTCCTCACCGTTCGTATTATCGGCGCGCAACTTCATTGCCTAATTAGTTTCATTTATTTTTTAATAGCAATTTCACAAAATTTTCATAAACTATATAGGAAAAGAGCGAATTCATAAATCTATGGATTTATGGATCAAGGAAAGGAAAGATTATAAAATGATTGACGCTAACCAAACAGGGTACATCAAGCGGCCTGTCTTTCGTCCGTCGGATATGGATGAAAGGTTATCTGTTGCTATGGCTTATGTTCCTTGGCAGCAGTTTCATACGGTTTATGAACTTGACAAAGCACTAGAATGTGGCACGATTTTTCCAGAATTAAATAAACCTTTTTATGGAAAGAGGGGGGCTTTAAAATGTTAAATACACAAATGGAACGTTCTAAATTATTTCAATGGATTAACATGGTAAGCTTTGCCGTAAACGACATTTCCCTTTATCTTGACACGCATCCTACCGATATGGAGGCAATCGCATATTTCCAACATTTTCGCGATCGGCGGGTGCAGGCCCTCACAGAGTATGAAGCCTGTTATGGGCCATTAACGATTGACACTGCAACGCCAACAACAAAATGGCTCTGGTCCATACAGCCATTTCCATGGGAAGGGGAGGCCTGCTAATTTATGTGGAACTATGAAAAACGGTTGCAATATCCCATTCATATCACAAGTACCAATCCACAGATTGCCATGGTAATCATGTCGCAATATGGTGGCCCGGACGGTGAATTAGGAGCCTCCATGCGCTATTTATCCCAACGATATACGATGCCGTATCGGGAAGTTGCCGGACTTCTTACCGATATTGGGATGTCGTGTACGAAAATGCCGCACTTTTTCCTCATCTTCATTCTGTATTATATTTTTCGCTTTTATTGCCCCAGCTACCGCATAGCTCCATTTATGCGGTAGCACATTTAAAAACACATCAATGTGGTCTTTATCATGTACAATCATTTGATTTAACAGGTTTCTGAAAAATTTTTCATCAAACGTCATACCTTCGATTAACTCATTAATAACCGTAGTAATATCCAATATCAATTCGTTCTGCTGTTTAGCGATAGTATCTTGTTTTTCGATACTGTTTATAATCTCATCAAGCTCATCTATTTCATTTTCACATTTTGTTCTTGCAATCATAAATTCATCACGAGTAATACCCTCACTCATATAAAGTTCTATTAACCGTGACCGTTTATCTTCAACAATTCTGACTTTCCCTCTCAATTTATCAACATCTGTACTATCTGCATCATGCGAAACAATATTTTTGATAGTAGCCATCATATTTTTTATAATCGTTTTCTTTTCCATTGCCAGACTGTTTGAAACAAGATACATTATGTGTAGTGCATCTTCATTTCGTATGCTTTCAGAAGAACATCCGATATGGTTTCCGGCAGAATCAACCTTTTCCTTGCCATGTGCCGCACCTTCGTGACACCTCCACGATTTATACTTACTACTATCTTTGCGTGTCGTATATCTTGCCGAAAAAATATTACCACATTTGCCGCATTTTATTTTCCCCGAAAAACAATAACGATTACTGTGTTTTGATTTGCCCTCTGATGATAACGCTCTTTCTTCAAGAATTTTATTTGCAATATTAAATATTTCACGACTGATTATTGGCTCGTGATGGTCTTTGATTATAACAAATTCTTCTTCGCCGTTGTTGTATTTTTTTTCATGCGAAAGGTAGTCGGGGGTATAAGTTTTTTTCTGAACGAGATCCCCACAGTATTTTTCATTTTTAAGGATTTTATAGATGACTGTATTTGTCCATATGGCATTCCCAGTCATTGTTTTATATCCTGCCTCACGAAGTTCACGGGCAATCGTATGTGAACCTTTCCCTTCATGCGTGAATTTTTCAAAGATTAAACGAACAATTTTCGCTCCATCCTCATTGATAAACATTTGACCATCCCGCACATCATATCCTAACATATCCCTGCCGAATACAACACCTTGTTCCATTTGCCTTTTTTGCCCCCATTTGACACGGTCAGAAGTCTTGCGGCTTTCCTCTTGTGCGATAGAAGACATAATAGTTAGCCGTAGTTCGGCATCTGCATCAAGTGTGTTGATATTATCATTCATAAATATTACGCCTACACCATGCTTTTTTAATTCGCGGGTATAATATACGCTATCAAGGGTATTTCTCGCAAAACGTGAAATTTCCTTTGTGATAATCAAATCAAATTCGCCTTGCTTAGCACAAGAAACCATGCGGTTAAATGCTTTTCGCTTTTTTGTGCTTGTGCCGGACATACCTTCATCAGCAAAAATCTCATATAATTCCCAATCGGGATTACGTTCAATGTATTCTTTAAAATATCTTTGTTGGCTTTCAAATGAGTTTGCCTGGTCGTCCTTGTCCGTGGAAACACGACAATATGACGCAACTCGTTTTTTTGCATCAACAAATAGCCTTTGCTCATTTAATCTTTCATATTTGTTCATTGGATTTACCCCTTTCCAGTATGTTAATACTATTATTAATTATAAAATCCACACCCTAAAAAGTCTAATGTGCAAATTTTTATAATGCATCTTAAGTAGGGATACACTATAAATGTAAATAGCCAAGCTCACAGCTTGGCTATCATTTTTTTATATTCTGTTGGTGGTCTAAATCTTCAATACATCTCTCACATTGTGATAAAGTAAGAAGTTTACGGTCAGCCAATGATAGAAGTATTGACTTTTGATAATGCAGAATGAAATCAGCGTGCTTAACAGCATCAATCTTTGGGATTGGCTCACCAACATATACAAATTCACGATGTTTCAATAGTCAACACCCCCTTTGGTAGAATATATTCATATCTGCTTGTACCTTATTCCAGCAGGAGATGTCCTATTTGATTTCTAAATCAACGCTGATAGCCAATGCGTGATTGATGCCGCTTATCATTTTTACATCAATCCGCCCAATGTAATCTTTCAACCGCTTCTTGTCAATCGTGCGGATTCGTTCAAGCAAGATAATAGATGGCGTTTCAAGACCGTTTTCAGCTTCTAAATAGCAATGGGTAGGTAGTTTCGCCTTTTGGTTTGGTTTGCTTTGCCTGTAATAGCTGCTACAATGGCCGTTTGGCTGTGCTTATTGCCTATGTTGTTCTGAATAACAAGTACAGGGCGATTGTCACCTTGTTCTGAGCCGATTACGGGGTTTAAATCGGCATAATACATATTGCCCCTTAAAATGTTTCTTTCCATATATAAACGACCTCCTACTGCTTGGATATTTTTCGTCAGTTTAACAACGATTAGGCTGCTTGTGAAACGTGCGAACCAGGCTTTCCATACCTCTGTTGCACATTTGACAAAGTGGTTTTGTTGATCAGCCCACGCTCGTAAAGTATCTGAATCAGCAAAGGTGCTGCAAAGCTCTTGTTTACCATGTTCCTTTTCTCCATCTCGTTCTCCCCCTATTTAAAAAGCAACGCTCCTGTGCGTTCCGATTTCCTATTTCAAGCCCAAGCTAATGGCTAGGGCTTGGTCTATACCTGCCATTTCTTTTGCACTTAATACTCCTTGGAATTCTTTGAGCCGAACTTTATCTATCGTGCGTATCTGTTCTAAAAGCACAAGGGAAGGCTTGTCCAATACTCCCGTATCGACAAGGCAATGGGTGGGCAGCTCTGCTTTCTCAAAAATTTTGCTTGTTATCGGTGCAGTAATTACTGTTGGGCTGTACCGGTTGCCTGTATCATTTTGTAGGATAAGGACGGGGCGCACCCCACCCTGCTCACTGCCGCGTGTAGGCGACAGGTCAGCGTAGTAGATATCCCCGCGTTTTACTTGTCTTTTCATATCTTCCTCCGTCTGGTTATTTTGAAACAAAGCAATTACAATTTATAAGTAGTACAGTGCATCAGGCTGGCTGTTTACGGACGTGTAGATTTGATTCCTTTTGTCCTTTGTGCCAGCCTGCTGCATCGCTGTATTTATATTGCATCTTGTCTGTATTTGTCCCCGACACCCGCAGACTGCGGATTTCATCAGACGGTTGACAGCGTATCAGCCTCACGGGCATCTTTGGCCCCTCCGGGGATCTCCCCAAGCTGCCCTCACTTGTTGCGGCGGTTTTACCGCTCGACTTTATGACCGGGCAGGAGTAGCATTATCCCTGTGCTTGTCGTCGCCGTAGCGGAGGCTATCCGCTATCTACAGCCCGATATTTTTTCGCTATCCCTTTTTGGAGGTCATTGCGTATCTGCTGACGTGGCTCACGCTTATCACGATGGCACAGTTCAAGTATCCGATGAAATGAATATGCAGTTGTCAAGGAACGTGAAAAGACAATCGCTTCCATTCATCCAAGGGGTAATCCAAAGAAGTGAAACTTGTCCTTTCACTTCTTTGGAACAGGGGAGGTGTTTAGGCAGGGTATTTTAAAAAAATTTCTTCAATTTTTTTATCGCCGACTCCAAGCTTTCATGGACAGCTTGCCGGGTGGTATCCTCCAAATCGGCGATTTCATATTCAGATAAACCCTCAAAATAATAGAGGGACAGGCGTTTTTGTTGTATCAAAGTGAGCTGGTTCATTGCCCTGTGCAGCCTCTGGGCTTCGGTTTTGGCGACCACCTCATCGACAACCGGATTTTCCTTTACATCAGAAAAAAATTCCGTAATGCCTTCCTCATAGCCAAAGAAGTCATGGTACAGACTGTCGCGCTTCTTGAACTTTCCATCGTTTTGACGGTATTCCCTGATGGCTTCCCACTGGCTGTGACTGAAAATGATGAAAGGACAGTATGTCTTAAGCTCCTCAAATTTCCCAAGGAGCACTGATTCAGGCAGTTCTGACACAACCGCCCATTTTTCCGTGCCAACAAAGCCCGGATACTCCGCTTTCAGGCTGATAACCCTGTATTCTTTTTCTTTTTTGTCTTCATTTTTATTTTCGTTTTTCACTTTCGTAACCTCCTTGATTTCCGAATCTGGTTGGCTGTTCAGAATCAAGGGTTACGGGTACTTGGCGATGTATGGCTGCCACTTAACGGACATGGAAAAAAGCCCTTTCCGCCGTTACAGCAGAAAGGGCCATTTTTCAAGTCATAAGAAGCACAAAGAGCCGTAGAAACTGCGTTATCCTAAGATAACGCCTGCTTCTTACGGCTCTCGGTCGTTCGATGGCCACTCTGACCACCATCGCTGTGCTCGGCTTGAATTTATTTATTAAGTTGTGGATATAGTATTAATCATTAAGTCTTCGTCATTGAGTATTAGTTATTTCCCATTGAACATTAGTCATTGGAAATCCGAAAGCTAAGGGGCGTACCTGGCGTAAGGTTATAGACGGTCATCTCCTTGCATTTCTGGCACTTTACCTTGACGTGCCCACCTGTATCTGCATATGCCTCCGCCACGATATAGCCGCAATGTGGACATTTCAGATGTCGGCAGTCAAGCGATTCGGCATCCTGCTTTGCCTTATTCATTTTCATTAGGATATCTTTCGGGATAATGTTCACGCTAAATCTTCTTTGCTCATTCCTATTGATCATTTTCTTCATAAACTGCTGTTCATTCATATTGGTTGTCCCCTCCACAGGCTGTTGCCCGTTCATGTTGTCTATTCCCTCCATAATTTTCCGCTTCATCTGCTACAAGGCAATCCCCCTGTGGGCGTATATCCACCATGTTCAATTCTTTTAGGCGTATGGTCAAGGCTTGCTTCGACACTCCTAGAAATGCGGCGATGTCGCAGAGCATCCGCTTATCTGTTTTCGTCATATAGTCTCCGTAAAGCATTAGTCTACCCTGCGGATGGAAGCGGTACATAACAAGCTCCATAAGACCATAAGGCATCAATAGGGCAGCACCTAGCTGATTGGCATTGTACTCGTCAGGCGCGTTCAATTTCTTAATTTGTGCCAAAGTATGCTGATTCTCCGAATTGAAATAGCTCCTGTAGCAAAGTTGGACTTTGTGCTTTTGGATGTCAAACAGCAGCTGATGGGCACATTCATGGGCAATGGAAAACCGCTGCCTGCCCCTTAGCCGGCTGTTCTCGGAAAGGGACTGCTCAATCAGGAGCGTTTTCTTTGGGAGCATTACAATGTCCATATTCCCATTTCTGGGTAGTTTCAATGACGTATCCCTGCATGATGTCACGCCGAGTACCCTGCCGGAATCGGAAAGCTTCTCATATTTAAGTGCAAATCCGCAGTATTCTGTTGCAAACCTTTCAATGTCTATGGGGGCAAACTCCGGGTACCCGTGCTTATAAAAATCGCGGACCAGTGTTTCCGCAATACGTTCAATATCTGATGGTGCAAGTATTTCGTTCAATTTTTATCCTCCGTTTATTTTCGGTTCGACGAACCAGCGCCAAACGTCCTTTGCTTTATCATGTAGTTTTAAATAAACCTCTTGACTGCAATATAATTCACTGATATAATTGTATTCAGAAGTTATTTGCAATAACTATTGTATCACTATTCAGAAATTTGTCAATAGCTATTCGGAAGTTTATTATTTTTTTTGCAAGGAGACAAGGAGAACAAACAATGACATTTGGTGAAAAAGTTAGACAAGCAAGGATTGCACTGAACCTGTCCCAGACCGAGCTTGCCGATAAGACAGGGCTATCGGAACGTTCCCTCTATACCTACGAACAGACAAACACGATGCCACGTGCGGGCAATATCAAAAAGCTTGCGGAGGCCTTGAACGTGTCGGTCAGCTACCTCCTTGACGAGGAGGAAAGCGACAATCAAAAGAATATTGACCAGGACCTGTTTTTGGTCAATGTCAAAAACGAGTTCGGCTACCGTGGCGCAAGGGAAGCTACGGCACTGCTCGAGAAAGCATCTGCGCTGTTTGCAGGCGGCGAACTGGACGACGAGGCGAAGGACGTATTCTTCCAGTCGCTTATGGAAGTTTATTTAAAATCCAAAGCGGAGGCCAGGGAAAAGTTCACGCCTAAAATGCGCAAAAGCCGGAAGCCGCAATAAGCCTCATTTCAGATATACAAATGCCGTATAAATGTGCAGGCACTGGTAGTAGAGACCAGGCACGTTGCAGATGTACATGAATAGGCTATACTAAGCTGGACAAATATTTGCCGAACAGGTAAAATAGGAAACATCAAAAACAGGAGGCAAATATGGGGCAAACGTACACAGACGATTTCAAGATAAAAATCGCACAGCTACGAGAGAGTGGGAAAAGCATCAGTGGCCTAATGCGAGAATACAAGCTCGCGAAGTCAACAATCAGCACATGGCACACGCAATACTGCAACAGCGGGTCATTCAAGGCCGCAGACGATCTAAGCGATGAAGGGAAGGAACTGAAAGCGTTGCGCAAGGAAAACAAGCAGTTGAAGATGGAGGTAGGCATTTTAAGGCAAGCGGCGCTGATAATGGGACGAAACGGCGGGTAATCGCGTCGAACTCGCATAAATACAGTATCAGCGCAATGTGCAAAGCTCTACACATGTAAAGGAGCAGCTGCTATTACAAAGATGCAGAGGCAACAGCAGGCACGGTGTTGGAAAATGCGGCCATCCATGAGTTCTACCTGAGCCACAGCAATTACGGCACACGCAAGCTGAAGATACAGCCAAGCCGCAAGCAGAACGAGCATGGGGCATGCAAGGTGTCACGCCGTCGAATCAGGTATATCATGGACAGATATGGGCTTGTGTCAAAATACACCCTGAAGCATTCGAAGAAGCATAAAGGCACTGTGAACGAGGGCCCGATACCCAACAAGGTTGAGCGCAGGTTCAGCGGCAGGAAGCCATTGGAGGTTGTTGTAAGCGACCTTACATATATATGTTAGGTGCGCAGGGAAGTGGCATCGCACCTGCGTGCTGGTTGACCTGCACGGCCATAAAATAATCGGATCGGCGGTCGGCAGGCAAAAGGACGCAAAGCTTGTGCGGACGGCATTTTACGAAGTGCAGGCCGATTTGCGCCGGATAGGGATATTTCATACAGGCAGGGGCAGTGAATTCAAAGACCAGATCATTGATGGAATCATTGACGCGTTTGGCATAGCACGCAGCATCTCTGCCAAAGGGACGCCAATCGGCAACGCTGTGGCAGAATCCATGTATAGCATTGTGAAGACCGGGTTTGCTTATGGCGAAGGGTTTGCTGATTACCCACAGCTGGATCTGAGATGGTTCGACTACGTGAACCGGTACAGCAATGTGAGAATACATGGGAGTCTGGGGTACGTCACCCCATCAGGGTTTGAGCGGCTTCATTCGTGATTGCCGTGCGCCAATGATGCTGGTGAGACGCAAACTCGGCTATGCCAATATCCAGTTCGACCACCACCTATCCGCGCGAAGGCACCGCTGTCTGTTTTTGCTTTTAGCGGCCGTTAGGCTTGCCGCCTTTCCACACCTTGTTCGCAAGGGGCTTGGGTTTTGCACTTTTAAAGGGGGCCGCACCGGAGATGAGGTTCATCACTGACAATATAGTCAATCATCAAACTCTATAAATACGCTTTATTAATGTGTTGCGGTTCGGCAAAAAATTGTCCAAAAGTAGGTTGACATATCACCAAGATTCAATAATACCAACATCAATGATGCGCATCTGCGTTGCCTGAATCTTGCGGGCGAAAGACCACGCCTGCATCGCCTTCAAATCTTCTTTGGTGTGTTTTATCATCCGCCCTTCCGGGATCATGTATAAATAACTTGAATAATACGCTTTTCCAAGGTATTATCATCCGCCCCTCTGGGGTCATGTATCAAACGCAATCTTCTGTGCATACTATGTTGCAAAGCCAATAGACTGCTAATTGCGTTTCACATGCTTGACGAATGCAAAATTTTATGCTAAACTGATATCCATATCGAAAGGAGTGATTTCAATGGCCAACAAAACATCCAACGTTAGTTTCCGTGTTGATACAGACATCAAAAATCAAGCGGATAGACTTTTTTCCGAACTCGGACTCAATATGACCACCGCGTTTAACATCTTCATTCGCCAAGCCGTGCGCGAAGGGTCTATCCCTTTCAACATCACCGTCAACACGCCGAATGCGGAAACAGTGGCGGCAATGCTTGAAGCGGAGCGGATTGGAAGCGACCCTTCCGTCAAACGCTATTCCGATGTTAAAGAAGCATTACTGGAGCTTAAATTATGAGCCGCAATGTCGTTTGGACAACACAATTCAAGAAGGACTACAAGTTGGCGATGAAGCTCAGCTTGGACATATCCCAGCTTGATGAGTGTATCCGCTTGCTTGCCGCACGTACCCAACTGCTGCCGAAATTTCGCGATCATGAACTCACCGGTAAGTTGGGCATCGGGAATGCCACGTTCAGCCTGATTGGTTGCTCGTCTACTGCCTAGAGGACGATGACCTGATTCTTGTTCTGTCCCGCACCGGTTCTCACAGCGACCTATTTTGATTTCCAGCGGCCGCCTTCGCGGGCGGTAATCTCCAAATTTTCTCGTATACGCAACCAACCGTTCCTTATCCGTAAACGGTAAATCATGCGTACCCAATATAAGTAAAGCTACCACGACTGGCAGCTTTTACATTATGATTTTTATTTTCGGCATTCTTGCAAGTCCCACAATTCAGTAAAATCAAGGCTTGCGGGACTTTTTTATTGTTTCAGGCATCAAGCACAGGATGCTATCATACCTTAATACAAAAATGCAGCAAGAAGGCAGTAATGGTTGCGGCTTGAATTCTATTCGAAAAGCAGCCCCCCAACGGCGAGGCTGCTCTTCTAAGATACGGTATGTGTTCCAGCGCTTATCACTGTCCGCACCTTTTGCTTATTTCTTTATCTCCACGCTCTTTGCTTTTCCGTAGCTTCCATATACCTTGCTCCCTGTGGAATCTGTTTTATATGCACGAACCTTTACATAGTAGGTTTTCCCTTTTTTAAGGCTTTTGATTGTCTTTTTTAGGGTTGTGCCTGTTGTGCTTTTTGTTGTGGGCTTCGTAAATTTTTTGCTCGTGGAATAGGCGATTTCATAGCCTTTTGCCCCATTTACTTTCGCATAGCTTACCGAAAGCTGCTTGCTTTTGCTGTTCTTTAGGGTCGGCGTCCCGCCCTGTTTTGGCTTCGCTACCTTGCTCCACTGTGCGTACAATGTCTGGTCTTTGGTTATTTGCGTATTGGGCGTTACCTTGCTCCCGCCTTTTTTCTCTGTATACCAGCCTTTGAAGGTGTACCCTTTTTTCTGTACGGTTGGGAGTTCCCCGATTGTTTGATTGTAGCCCACATTTCGTTTGGTGCTGCTTAGCTTTGTGCCGCTGTTCTTGTCAAATGTTACGGTATAGGTTTTTGCTTGTGATTCTACCTGTTCCCACTGGGCATAGATCGTCTGGCTCTTTGTTGGCCTTGTAGTGCTTTCTACCTTGCTCCCGCCACTTTTATCCGTGTACCAGCCCTTTAACGTATAGCCGGTTCGGCTCACGCTTGGCAATGCCCCTATGGCTGCCCCCTGCGTTACGGCTATGCTTGACCTGCTTAGGCCCGTCCCGCCGTTTGCATCAAATGTTATGGTGTAGGTTTTTTCTTCTTTAGGCTCACCCTTTGCGTTTACCTGTATGCTTACTGTTGCCTTTACGGTAGTACTGTTTTCCGTATACGCTATGGACAGCGTCTTCTCTCCTACCGTGTTCATGTCTATATTGGATGCATTGGTGGTGTATCCCGCTACCTCTTTTGACGTGCTGTCCGAATAGGTGGCCGTTACCGTCAAGTCGTCTGTGGTCAGCTCGTCCCCTACGGTATATACCGTCTTGACCTTGAGTGCCTCTAGGGATGTCACTTTTGCTGCAGCAGGAGGGTTTTTATCTGGAACTTCAGGCCCATCCTCTGCCTTTACCTGTATGCTTACTTCTGCCTCTACGGTAGTGCCATTTTCCGTATACGCTATGGACAGCGTCTTCTCTCCTACCGTGTTCATGTCTATATCAGATGCATTGGTAGTGTATCCTGTTACCGCTTTTGACGTGCCGTCCGAATAGGTGGCCGTTACCGCCAAGTCGTCTGTGCCCAGCTCGTCCCCTACGGTATATACCGTCTTGGCCTTGAGTGCCTCTAGGGATTCCGCTTTTACTGCAACAGGAGGGTTTTCATCTGGAGCTTTTGTATACTCCGTCTGCCACATAAGCTGTGGAAATTCATAGTCCGGTACCATTTTCCAAACTGTATTAAAGTCCCAGTCAATCTCTTGGTATGTCGATTGGCTGTAGAAATCGGCAAGCGGCAGTTGTGTAACTGACTCATCCTCATTCGTAATACCGGCAATATCATTTCGCGAAAGGTTGCCTGTGCTAGTATATGGTGAAACGGATAAATTGGATGCATTGGCAATAATAGAACTGTTAAACTCAGTAATGGGATTGATAACCTCAATAACGGGATTGTTCCTAGCAGATCCCTTTGCGGTGATGCCTGCACATAATGACACACAGTTTTCGATCGTGCTGCCATTATAGTAAATGCTTGCTATCCCGCCCGCATAGGCGAAGGAGGGGAAGTCGGAGGTGGTGGAAATATCTCCTGTGTTGTAGCAGTTGCTGATTGTGATATTCGTGGCCAAGCCATTGCCAAAGCCATATCCTACTATCCCACCCGCATAGGAAGCGGCACCAGCGCCGGAGGAGGCAATATCTCCTGTGTTGTAGCAGTCTCTGATTATGATATTAGAGCCGGAGCCATTGCCATTGCCAAAACCTACTATCCCACCCGCATAGGACTCATGGGAGGATGACGATGAGGAAATCGCTCCTGTGCTATAGCAGCCGCTGATAGTGAGTTCAATGCCATCGCCCACTATCCCACCCGCATGGGAGTAATAGTCGGAGGCGGCGGCAGAAATCGCTCCTGTATTGTAGCAGTCGCTGATTTCAATATTCCTGCCAGTGCCATTGCCATAGCCTACTATTCCGCCCGCACAGGGGTTGTCGCTGGAATCCGATGAGGAGGAAATCGCTCCTGTGTTATAGCAGTCTCTGATTGTCGAGACACCGCCATGGACTATGCCTGTTATCCCGCCCGCATCGGCATAGGAGGCGAAGCCTGATGAGGTGGATGAGGAAATATCTCCTGTGTTGTAGCAGTCGCTGATTGTGATATCAGGGGCATCGCCTATTATCCCGCCTGCATAGGAGTAGTAGCTGGAATCAGGGGTGGAAATAGTTCCTGTGTTGTAGCAGTCGCTGATTGTGATACCGCCGGAGACACCACGACCTACTATCCCGCCCACATTGTAGGACTGGCGGTAGAACTGTTCAGAGGTGGGGGAGGAAATATCTCCTGTGTTGTAGCAGTTGCTGATTGCGACCGTTCCACAGCCTGCTATCCCGCCCGCATCAGAGTTTTCGCAAGGGGATGCAGAAATATCTCCTGTGTTGTAGCAGTCGCTGATTGTGATCCTAAGGCTCTCGCCTACTATCCCGCCCGCATGGGAATTGGAATTGCCAGAGTAGGGGGAAGAAATCGCTCCTGTGTTGTAGCAGTTGCTGATTGTGTTACTGCCGATGCCAGCAAAACCTACTATCCCGCCCACAGAAACTCCGGTGCCTAAATTTCCTTCTTCCATTCCTACATTTTTAACTGTTACTTGTTGCACATACCCAAACAGCCCAGCATGTGCAACATCACCAGTAATAGTCATCTTCTTTATTACATGCCCTTGACCGTCAAAAGTACCTGTAAATGGTGCACCAAGAGACCCGATTGGTGTCCATTCTCCACCGCTCAAGTCAATATCTTCAATCAATACATATGAACCGCCAAGTGGATATCCTTCCGTACCAATTTTCGCCAGCTCTTCGGCATCGGATATCTTTATCGCGCTAGGATCTGCATCGTCAATCGGCGCAAGAAATTTGCCATTTGAGCCATAGCTTGGTGCGTTCGCTGCCGCTGCCGCTATTGTCGGCGCAAACGGTATTGGAATTGATGCCGCCATAACAACCGCCATCAGTAATGCCAGTGCCTTTTTCCCAATTTTCAAAGAATCCTTTTTTCTAAACATAAGGTATACCTCGCTTTTGCTTGTTTCCAGACATAGCAACAACTGCGTTTCTTGCGCTGTTCCAGCCTATTTTGTCAACATGTTAGCTTTGTATCACTTCTCTTTGAGTCATTTCAATTGTATGTCGCTATTTTTTTATAATTTACCATATTTTGTGTTGCTTGTCAAATTAAGCGATGCTTATCCAGGGTTGTCCGGTATATGCATATGTAGATATGCTGCAGGAAAAAATAGCCTATATTAAGCAGATTGGATGAGGAAACAAGGTCATTGCGCGTGTGGATTTTCTCGCCAAAGCCGATCGTCACATCCATCGTGACCTCGTTGTTCTTCTGCGCTTCAGCATTAAGGCTTTCAACCCGCTCCTTTGCATAGGCCAGGGGATCGTCCGTTATTTTTAGGAGCTCGGAATGTTTGCCTATTCGCGCAATGTTTTTGGTCGTGGTCTTCTTGCCGCTACGGTATCCCTGCTGGATAAAATACGTGGGATCTTTTGACTTTCTATCATAATTCAGTTTCATGGAGCACCTCCTTTTTATTATATCATGATATACAACTTAAACAAAAAATAAATTTGGAAACTTGCCAATGACTACTTGTCACAATCCTTATACAATTGTATCTATATTTTTCACAATGTATATGCTATACTATTTGAATAAGGCATGTAATAATATGGCAATAGGCAGAAGTATAGGAATAGGCGAAAATATAAAACGCAACAGAAAAGAAAAGGAATTGACACAAAGGGAACTGGCGGAAAAAAGTGGGATGTCGGAAATATCCATTCGCAAATATGAGGCTGAACAACGTACTCCAAAAATTGATACTATAATCGCTATAGCAAACGCCCTTGAAATACGTTCTGATATTTTGTTAGATAGCAAGTATTACACCGAACACATACAAAATGTTAGAGAATATTATTTTCCAGAAGAACAACATGCCCCGATGAATTGGGAAGATAGAAATAATCTAGCAACAATGGAATATCGTCACGTCATACCATTCATAGAATACCTTAATTTTATTGGGTACGAAATTCGTATAGCAGATAACGGCAAATATGACTTCATTTTACTTATCAAGGATACTAGGGAAGAATTTGCCCGAGGTTATAATTGTTTCACCTAGTATGATGTTAGGGGGATTTTAGCATGAATAATTTATCAATTGATGAAATACACGAAATAAGGCGCATCAACTCCGAAAAGATAAAAGATATGAGCGTTGAAGAAATAGTTGCATTCAGGAAATTAAAAGCCGACCCCATTATACAGCGTTTAGAAAAAATAAGGCATGAAAACACTCAACCTCCAGTCCTCCACGCCAAGGGGTGACCGAAATGCTCTCCCTTCAATGCTCCATGTCAAAAGGTGGACGAAATGCTCATCCCTTCAATGCTTCACGCCAAGGGGTGGACGAAATGCTCATCCCTTCAATGCTCCATGTCAAGGGATACTAGCCAAATAGAAAGGAAGTGCAGACCATGCCATTGCAGCAGGAAAAGAAGACCTACACAAACAAAGATTACGATTCATTCCCCGAAGATGAAAGGATCGAATTGATTGACGGTCAAATCTACTACCAGTCCGCACCAAGCACCATGCACCAAAGGGTTTTAAATTTTATTAATAATGCTATTTATAATCATATCCAATCACACAACGGACCCTGCGAAGTGTTCCCCGCACCTTTTGCTGTTAAATTAAACGAAGGCGACAAGACAACCGTTGAGCCAGATATAAGCGTAATTTGCGATAAAAGCAAGCTTGACAGCAGGGGCTGCAATGGTGCGCCGGACTGGATTATAGAAATCACTTCCCCTAGCAATTCCGATCATGACTATATTCTAAAGCTTGGCTTGTACAAAACGGCAGGGGTTCGGGAATACTGGATCGTAGACCCTAAAAACCAGCTCGTTGCAGTCAATTTCTTTGAAGGCGACAACTTTTTCCCACAACACTATGATTTTACGGATACTATAAAGGTGAGAATATACGAGGACTTGTTCATTGACTTCTCAAAGATTGACCTGGAATAGCGCACACACACCCATTTGGGTGCCACCTGCTTCACTCACAACATATTTCCGACATGGTAAAACACTCCTTAATTTTAGATTCCCAAAAGACCTGAAAATCAAGGGGCGCAGTTTAGCGTTATTGATTCACTCTTTTCCGCTTTTTATGGTAACGCCGCCTTTCGGGAAAGTCGAGTTTGTCACTTAATGTTTAAGCCATAATCCGCTGTAAGCAATCCACCATTCGCATATATGGCATCCTCCTTTGTTCAAATAAAAAAGGCAGACAGAAACGCCCCGTTTCAGCACTGTTTTTTTGATGGCTGAAATCGAGTATTTCTGTCTACCCTTTGATTGCTTATAAATAAAAAGAGCCGATAATCGTGGTTTTACCCACTAATTATCGGCTTTGCATCTTAGCGTCTGGCTCTTTAATAACGAATGTATTCAGATGTTTTACATTTAGCAAAGTTTCTTGCTTGCACTTGGGACATAGCAACGGAAAATTCAAAAGCGTTGTGTCCTTACGCAATTTTATTCTGGTTTTACTCTTACAAACAGGACATAGAAGCCAGTCCGCTTCGCTCATAATTTCCACCCCTATAGTTCAATGCGTGTAAGTTGGAATCTGTTTCGTATTAGTCCAAGTTTTCATTTATTGCTCTGTGGCGGCTGTATACATACATTATCTTTTTACAATAGCCTCGTATTTACAGGTGGTAAAACAGTTTCCGCAATGTATACAGTTTTCTTCCCTAATAGAAAAAGGATTGCCTTTCACAATGCAGTCTGCCGGGCATGTAGCAAGGCAGTCCCCGCATTGCTTACATGAACGAAGAATCTTATATCCAGTTTCCATGACCGTTGCTCCACCAAAAGAGAAGGGTTCATGAAACGGCGGCTGTTGCCGTAAATCAAAAAATTCTCCTTCACCCTCATATAGCTGGAAAACAGTCAATATTTTGTGCGACCCAAGTTTTGGATAGATTTTATTCATGTATGGGTTTTGCTTGAATACTTTTTCAACAAGTCCGTTTCCAAGCTCCCGGATTTTCCCCCGGATGGATATAACAACAGTCGATAATGTATCCTCACCTTTCATCCCGGTAATTGATACATAATGCTGTTTTTTCAGTCGGTCATAGAATGACTTTCCGGTAGCGGTCAAAAAGTATATGCTGCTATCGTCGCATAACATAATATCAATTACGCATGTATGGGGATAGCCGTTTTCATCAACTGTGGCAAAGACAGTGGAATGAATTTCATACGTTAAAAATGCGAGATGCTCTTTTGCCTTCATAATCATCACCATCCTTTGATTATTGGAGAAAGACGTTTGATTTAGATAGCCCTGCCTGCAACCAACAAGCAGGGCTATCTTGTCCATATCTTCTCTCATCCAAACGTTTACTGTCGGTTTTGGAATTATACCAAATCAGCCATATGGCTCGCAGGCTTTTACTGTCGGTCAGGGATTCGCCTTGCCCCGAAGATAATTTGCCACAATGATTACAGTGTATGCTCTTTGGGCGGGTTGCCGGAAAAATCAGCGATAACCGCTTTCGCGCCCTCAATGTAAAACACTTCAAAAACCGGGTTATCGGCTGTTTGATATTGCCCCTGCACAATCGGGTTTTTTAGGCAGCCCTCTTTTACTGCTATGTTGTTTTCAAACACAGCCTTGCCGTTTAAGCGTATCCAAGCGTAGGACGGGCTGGACACCGAAAGCTCAATGTAGGGGTTGGCTTGAATATCCTTGTATACGTCCTTGGTGTTATTGGTGCAGAACCACAGTTTGCCACCCTGCTCAAAGCAGAACATGAATGGACGGCATTTTGCCTTTCCGTCACGCCCCACAGTGGCGAGGGCTTGGACAGGGTTTTCGGACAAAAACTTTACTACTTCTTTCATTTGGAACACCTCCATATAATTTTGGCTTGCATAATGCACTCCATGGGATTATAATATATCCGTAGAGCATGATTGTAAAGTAAGAACATTTTGGTTACATAGTATCATTTAGAAACTATAGAAGGAGGAAACGATTATGGCAAAGCCCTTGCCCCGGTGTCCGGTGGAAGTAACTTTATCTCTCATTGATGACCGATGGAAAGTTTTAATATTGCGCGAGCTGCTTTATGGCACCAGACGCTTTGGCGAACTTCGGAAAGCTCTCGGTAATGTATCTACAAAAGTGCTAACTTCAAATTTGCGTTCAATGGAAGAAGATAGATTGCTCACAAGACAGATCTACCCGGAAGTCCCGCCCAAAGTAGAGTATACGTTGACTGACAGGGGATATAGTCTAAGCCCTCTGCTTTTGGCTATGGTGGAATGGGGAACCGCATATAAAAACGAAATGGAGGGGCAGATACCCATGCGGATAAATGACGGAAGCATTCTGCTGATAATGAAAGCTGAACGCAAAGACTTGACGAAAATACTTGACTTACAATATCTTGCTTATCAAAGTGAAGCGCAGCTATTGAACAACCCGGCTATTCCGCCACTTACACAAACAATACAAGAGGTCGAAAAAGAATTTGAAAACGGCATTATCCTCAAAGCCGTGAATGAAGAAGATGTAATTGTCGGCTCTGTGCGAGCATATTCAGATAACAATACGTTGTATATTGGCAAACTAATCGTCCGGCTCGATTTGCAAAGGCAAGGCATAGGTAAACGGCTGCTTGCCGAGATAGAGCAGCATTGCCGGTATCCGCGCTACGAGCTTTTCACTAGCAGTAAAAGTGAAAACAACATCAATCTGTATGAACGGGCCGGGTATAAGCGGTTCAAGGAAAAAGAAGTTTCAAAGTGTTTGAAATTTATCTATCTTGAAAAGCTATCCGTCGAAAAATGATACAGAAGTAGATTGGCCTGATTGAGTTGAATCATTTGAAAAGCGTGGAGCCTGATTCGATATGCCTATACTGGTAGTGAAGCGACCCGCGACGATTATTTATTTCAAACCCTCTATGTGATTATCAATGAGGAAAATTCACAGTAGCATTACAATGACAAGCGGGGCGGTTGTTCAAACTCGACAATGCCGCAGCATTCAATATTGATTTTGCGGTTCACGACCAAATCGTAATGAGGGTAAAAACCAGACTTGATAAAAAATTTTGCAGTCGTTTAGAGCTTGTGGAGTACGGCAAGTTCAAAATTATCTTAAATCTTCTTACCGAACACTACGGCGAAATCGCCAAGCAAATTTGCCTTTCGATATTCGAGCGGTTCGTCGCCATTGACGAACCATTATTTGATGAAGCATACATAACGCTCGACAGGGTTTATCTGAAAAACCTGAGTGATTATTATTGCGAGTTTATACTCATACGCAAGGCGATGTGTGAGCAATTCCAGTGGGAGAATGGGCGGTGATTTTATGACTCGACGCGAACTAATCGACTTCTACCTAATGCTGCCCGGAGCGTATGAAGATTATCCTTTTGGTGAGGATTGGACGCTCATCCAGCACAGCGCCACGCGAAAAAGCTTTGTGTTCATCTATGAGCGTAACGGAGTGCAATGCGTCAACCTCAAATGCAATCCGATTGACGCGGATTTTTTTCGGCAGATTTACCACGATGTAGCGCCCGCATACCACATGAACAAGACGCATTGGAACACGGTCACGCTCGGCGGTGATGTACCAGAGGACGAACTATGCCGTATGATTGAGCATAGCTATGGTTTGATAAAGCCAAAGCTGAAAAACAGGAGATGATTCCTTTGAATATCCGCAAGCTCATTCCGGTGATTGCCACAATCGTTTTACTTGTTTCTTTATCCGCGTGTAAAGACGGTAACGGGCAAAGCGAAACACCTACACCCGAATCGGGTACGCTTACAGTCACATTTGACTTCGAGAAGCAATCCGGCTACGCGAGCAATCAGTTTGCAGTGTGGATTGAGGATGCGGACGGCAATCTCATCAAGACGCTCTACGCGACGCACTTCACAGCGAATGGTGGTTATAAAATCAGACCCGATTCCATACCCGAATGGGGAGAAAAATCCGGTCTTGCGACTATGACGAAAAGCGAAGTTGATGCTATCAGCGGTGCGACGCCTAAAGCGGGGACACTATCCTACATATGGGACTTGACACACGCAAACGGCGATACCGTTTCGCTCGGTGAATATATCTTTTTCGTTGAGGGAAGCCTACGGTGGAAGAACCGCGTCTTGTATTCCGGCATAATAGCAATAGGCGACGCGACCGCCACAGTGGAAGCAAACGCGGAATATTTCTATGAAGTGTCGGACAATCAGCCCGCGTTATCGAGCGATTCGCCTGAAAATTCAATGGTTAGCGTGGCGACAGCGAGCTTCGTACCCGCCGTTAATAATTAACGCGAACAGCGGCAATACCAAATTGGCAAGCAATGTTTCCAGCGAGCCGGAAACACCGAACAGCACAAATTCCCTTGCGGGAATCTGTGCTGTTCGTGCTTGTTAGGAGTTCCCCCTAATCAATGTCGTCAACTTAAGCCAGTTAACAACATTTACCCCCGTTATAAAAAGTCATATTATATCAAAAAAACACTTGACAAAGTGTTCAAAAAATGTTGCCCCGCAATTGATTATAAATACATTGATTGCGAGGTGTTACTATGATTACCAGAACTGACATTCACTCCGTTTTAACAAGGACTAAACACCTGATTCACTCCAGCAGCTTCAAAGAAGAATACTGCATAAAGGAAAACGCTTTTTCTCGAAATCGGAAGCTATCATTTTCCGATGTTATCTTGTTTGTTTTAGGAATGCCACGGAAGTCCCTTCCGACTGAATTGGAGTTATTCTTTGAAAAAAGAAATATTAACATCAGTAAGCAGGCGTTCTCCAAGGCTAGATATCACATCTCTGAAAAGGCATTTAAAAGACTCTTTCAAGAATCCGCAAATCCGTTTGGGGAAAAAGAGCCTGCCCTTTGGAACGATTATCGTATCTTTGCTATAGATGGTTCTACGATTACGGTTCCGCATAATTCCAAAACTGCTGCTGAGTTTGGTATATACCGTAACAATCACTCCGAGTACCCGATGGGCAGAGCCTCTGTTTTATATGATATAACAAACGATATAATTGTTGATGCACAGTTTACCGGTATCACCTCTTGCGAACGGGAACACGCATATGAACTAATGAATTCGCCCTTACTAAATAAAGCTACCAAATATCAAAACCTGTTTATTTTTGATAGAGGTTATCCCTCTCGTGACCTTATCCATGAGCTAGAAAGACATGGGTATTCTTATTTAATGCGCTGCTCTCATTCCTTTTTAGGATGTGTTAACGAATGTCCGGAGGGTGACCATATTGTCTATGACGAATATAAAGGCAAGCAAACGAAATTACGAGTTATCAAGACAAACATTGATAGTGACAGCAAGCAAATCCTCGTGAGCAACTTATTCGATGAAAAACAAGACATGAAACATCACCAAAATTTATATCGTATGCGCTGGGGTATTGAAACAAAATACGGAGAATTAAAAACACGGTTGCGCATTGAAAACTATTCGGGTAAGAATCCTTGTGCTGTATATCAGGAATTCTACGCTGCTCTCTTCATATCGAATATGGCAGCCATAATCAAGACCTTATCAGAAACTGAGGTTGGTGAGAACATGCATACGCACAACCACAAATATCAATTGAACAGAAGTTATATTATAGGTTTGTTTGCCCGCTCAATCAGGTATTTATTAACCAGTCTGAAAATGTTCGAACTACTGATACACATTATAGAGAAAGCCAAGTGTTTAAAATCCATAGTCAGGGAAAACCGCCATTTCAAGCGTAACAAGAACCATCACGATGCAACTAATGGGTTTTATATTCGGGTAACAGTATAAGCATATCGTTTCTATAAATATGAAGGGTGAAAGTCTGAGATAATTCGTTCGGGCTTAATTGTCATGCTAATTATTGAACACTAAAACTTGGTAGTCATTCTAACAACGGGGTAAATGCCGTCAACTGGCTTAAGTTGACGACATTGTCCCCCTAATACCCCTCGGACGGGCTTTCGCCCATCCGTTAATCCCCGCCTGTCGGCGGCTCTTCTGCGACCGCTTCGCGGTCTATATTTCGTGCGAATTGCGACGGGTTTGTTCGCGTGAATCGTCGCGGTTTTGCGCATCCTGCGTAATGCCGAGTATGCGGTCGGCGTTGCCTTTCGCCACGGCGAGAGCGCGGCTGTTATTCTTTAATTCGTGATAGCTTGAATACAGCTTTTTCTTTTCGACGACAAGGGTTGCCCACTCCTGTTTAAGTTGATTTATAGACGGCAGTTTCTTCATGTCGAGTCCGTCAAAATACTTTTTCGCCGCTTTGTGCAAAATGATGTCGGCGGCGTGTTCATCGTAGAAGTCGCGACTCCAACCGCTCGCTTTATATTTCGTGTAAACGTCGCGGGTTTTGCCGTATTGACCGATATATTTTTGAAGTTCGCTTACCTCTTTCTGACGAGCCTCAGCCTCTTTGATTTTCGTTGTCAGCGTGGCAAACTCACCCGACGCAGACGACGATTTTTTTTCAAATCTTCGTAGCTGTCAATTCCGTTTTCTTGGAGAAAAATCAGGGTCTTTGAGGCTTGCTTCAGATTAAAAATTTTCGCCCATTGTTCGTAAGCAGAGCAACATTGTCAAGGGTGTGAATCATTATTAGGCAAAAAAACAAGGACAAGGCTGTTAAAAACCTTATCCTGTACGGGTTTGCGTAAACTAATGCCGTTAATCACGGCATGGCGTATTTTTTAGTTGTTTGGAAGAAATTGCTTATACTATTAGCTATTTAATCAGAGGCGCGATTTCTTCGAGCAACACACGCGTAAACTCCGTTTTATTGTCTGTCATCGTCATATGCCCTGCACGGGGGATAGTAAAAAACTGTTTGACAGGCGCATTGATTTCGCCGAAAAAAGCTTCGGATAATATTATTGGTGTTTGATAATCATTCTCACCAATAACATAGAACACGGGCATTTCATACTCGATACCAAAATCGTGCGCGTCATAGGCGAATAAGTATTTCATAAGTTCATGCTGGATTGTTCCATGGTCAATAAGGAAGGTTCTCAGTTCATTTAGACTATAATATGGAGAAAGTCCAGCGCTTATAACAGATTCCAAGTTCATGCCGGTAGCTAACCCATATTTCATCTGATAACCGCGCACCTTAATTATTGTCTGGTAAACATCCGTACTGTACTCATCCGCCGGATACGGCATTAGGGCTTCGAGAGCAGCTACATCTTTATCATTTCCCGCTTCTTTTGCCTTATCAAGTGTCTTTTCAAAACCGACGCGCTCATTGTCCACCATGTTTATGACTTGCCCCACACCGATATACGCTGAGAAAGATTCGGGATGGGTTTGCACCAGTGCCGTGCCAAGCACACTTCCCCATGAATGTCCCAAGACTACAATCTTATCCTTGCCAAGCTTATTTTGTATGTATTGAGTGACTTCCCACGCATCTTCTAACACTCGGTTAAAACTCATGGTTTCCGCAACGAGCTCAGGGTCGTTTGCTAAATATGTCTTTCCAACTTGACGTTGGTCCCAGTGAACAACGGTGAAATCTTCTTCCCAATCATACTGGAAAGTATGAAGCATCTCCATTTCGGGAGAACCGGGACCGCCATGCAGGAATAAAATAACCGGGTTATCAACATCCTGTCCGCGAAAATATAGACATTGCTGAATGCCGCCAATTTCCACCGTTTCCATCAAATCAATACCGGGTTCGCTAATAGCGTGACTTCGTAGAAGTATTGCGCGATATATCGCACGGAATAAAAAAGGAGCTATTGCTAATGCTATCAGCACCATTGCAATTGTAAATAACACGCGTTTCTCTCTGCCTTTCTTTGATTTGCTTTTTGCCTGATTTGTCTCTTTTATCATTGTGTCCATTAGTTTAGCCTCTCGTCCAAAATATAAATTTCCAAACTCGCGCACTGTTATCTTCAACAGCGCAGAAAAGATTTTTACTTTGCCCTTTATTATACATGATGTTCATCCAAAATAAAAGAGCTGTTTTGTAAATTTTCATTCTAATACCACCATTTCGGGCAAGCGGCAAGCCTGCCCGAAATGATTACTTGCGGAGAAAGGAATTACAACTCCATACCCCGTGATTTCTGCGGTTTCTTTTCCCACGATTCTTCCCGCATAATTTCCGCAACGCTCCGCCGGATTTGCTCAACCTTTTGGGTCTCGTTTTTCAGCGAATCATATTGCCGATACAGCGAATCTCGCTCGGCAGTTTTGGCGGTGAGTTCCTCCCGCCATTTGGTAATCGGCAGTTTCTTCGGGTCGAATCGTCCCTGCAAAATATCGTACAAATACTTCTCGGCGTTGTCATAATCTTGCAAGGCGTTAAGGTGTTTCCAATTAAAAGCCTCGGCGACCTCAAGAGCCTTTTGAGCCTTACCTTTGGAAAACAAGCCTTGCTGTGACAGCGTTTGATATTCGGCGTACAGCGCATCGCGTTTCTCGGCAATCTTACGGTACTTTTTGAAATTTTCGCTATGCTTGATATGCTCATTTAATGTATCAATCCGGCGTTCCACCGATTTCAAATCGGTGCGGATACCGCGTTTCTCCATCTGAGAAGCGGCGGGGCCTAAATGCACAGTCGGTATCTGCTCCACACCCTGCCGTTCATAACTCCGATGGTCGATGGTAATATCGAAACCGTTGGCGCGTAATTCTGCGTTGCAGTAATCCTCCCAAGCCTTGCGCCAAGCGTCCGCTTTGTCGCGGTCGTTCCAGTCAACGGTATTGATTTTTCTGCCGTTCACGGTACGCGACTTCTGCCCCCATTTTCCATCCGACTCAATCGGACGCATTATCAGCATGATATGCGCGTGTGGGTTCGTGCTGTCTTTATCATGGATGCAAACGTCGGCGCACATTCCGGAGTTGACATATGTGATGGTAGAATAAAAATAGTACAAAGTAAACGTGACAAATTCCTAACAACAAGATATTATTATCATTAGCAAAGAATAGGAGAAAGTCAT
>JAJQRA010000003.1:0-23464 GCA_046533095.1 Lachnospiraceae bacterium ZAX-1
TAGGCCTGGTAAACAAGTTGACTTTATCCCCTTTATCAATTAGCTCCTTAATCAGCAGCGTCTTGTCTACATAGTAGCCTTGTTTATCAATCACTTCTTTAAAATCCTCTGTCCCTACTAGCAACTTTTTAAGCGGCATTGGCATCCCTCCTTTGCTTTGCTACATCATAACATACTTTCCCCCATTTTCCAACGTTTTATGGTGCTGCTGGTAGTTAAGCTGTGTGCCTGCACCGCCGCTTCCATATTTTAAGGAGGTGACGGAAGATGTGGATGGGATGGGCAGTTCAGCAGATGGAGTATTCGAAGGGATGAGAGCCGAAATGAAGGAAGAAATGGATGCTAGGGTGCAAGGAGGAATGACCGTTTCATCATTGTATTAAACAAAGAGCCGTTGCCAATGATCGGTTTTATCCAGTCATTTGGACAGCAGTTCCTTTTTATTTGACTTTTTTCGCTTTTCGCTTCATGTCAAATCCCTGGGGTTCGGACGATCGATTGGCATCTGTCCTAAATCCCATGAAATGGCAGCATAGTTTTTGTGATATTTTATTTTGCCTGTGCTATTTTATTTTGGCAGCCTTCTTTGGGAAAGACCATGCGGCATAGAGCTTTTCGGTCTTTCCGCCCACTTTTGCGGTCTTGTAGGCGCGTAGCCTTACGTAGTATATGCTGCCTTTTGCTAATTTTTTAACCGTTGTCGCTGTGGTTGCGTTCTTCTTGATGTCCACCGTTTTTACGGATTTTTTGAACTTCCTGTCGGTGGAATATTGGATTTCATAGCTGGTGGCGCTGGCATCCTTTTTCCATTTTATGGTCAGCTTTTTGCCATTGGCCGGCTTTGCGCTGGCGGCTGCCTGCTTCTTCGGAGCGACTTTGATGGTGATCGCTACACTTTCTGCGTTGTATTGGGGTGTGTCCACTTTTACCGTTATTGTGGCGATTCCGGTGCCTTTTAGCGCTACTTTGCCTTTGCTGTCTACCGTGGCAATTTTCGCATTGGAAGTAGTGTAGGCCAGCTTTGCGCCGCCTGTACTTTTTGCATCGAGGGTGAACGGCTTTGCGCCGTATTCCTTATTGTAGGTTTTGGTATAGGTAATGCCGGCGTTTCCCTTGACGATGGTAAATGGTTTTGATATGCTTCCAGTATAGTTGCCCTTGCCTGTGATGGCTACGGTGGCTGTCCCTACCGTCACATTGTTCGTGTATGCCAAGGTATAGTCCGCGTTGTTTGCTAGGGCTGTCCTGCCATTCGTTACGGTTACGGCTGGTATCTTTGCCTTTCCATCATAGGTGTAGCTTGTTTGGGCAAGGGTGATTGTACATTTGGATATTTCCACTGCCGCTGTTTCCGCCACTGCTATTTCAAATGTTTTGCTTGCGAGTCCTTGGTAGTCCCCTTTGCCCGTAACGATTACATTTGCCGTCCCTACCTCTATATTGTCCGTGTAGGTCAGGGTATAGTCCGTTCCATCTACTAGAGTTTTCCTTCCGTCCGTTACAGTTACGGCTGGCGTCTTTGCCTTTCCATCATAGGTGTAGCTTGTTGGGGCAAGGGTGATTGTACATCGGGCAATGTCTATCTTTTCACCTCTAGTATTTTGGGGCGTGAAAAGATACTCGCTTTCATCTATTGTGACGCCTGTAACATCAATTTTATTAGGTATGTAGTTGTATCTGCAGTCAAGATAGTACAGTTCTGGGTTGTGGCTCACGTCCAGCTCTGTTAGCTGATTGCTGCCACAATAAAGAGAGTACAGCGCTGTAAAATTCCCTATCCCTGCAAGGCTGGATATATTTCTATAAGTTACATTAAGGTCTGTAATTTCTGATACATCCGTATCTAAAATTGGTCCCGTTTTCTTGCCAGTTATTGCCCTCACTCCCGCCAAAAAATTCGGATCGGTAAACTGAGCGGTGATGTCTTCTGCCGCATAAGTCGTAAGCGTCGAGAACGGCAGCAGGGTTGCCACGATCGCCAGTACGAGCAGGATGCTTAATCCCCTTTTCCCCTCATGTTTTTTCTTTCGCATAATGCAGCTCCTTTCATTTCTTGCCTCTAATTGGGCACTAGATTTACTTGTGTCTTTCATCGTCAAACTCCTGTTTCATGAGGTACTCATTTCCTTTTGCTTGGCGGATTCCAGGTGCGATCAATTTTTGTATCCTTTTTCGTCTGCCATTGCACCCCAGCGACACGCATGCACCACGCACGCCCCTCACGATAGGCCCTTGCTTTATTAATTATACTACCCCCCCCGAAGTTAGTTAATGCGAACTCGAGTTTAATTTTCAATCTCAAGTTCGCCTCAAAACCAAAACAGCTTCCACCCATCAAGTTTCAGCAGTGGAAAATACTTTGAAACTTGATGGGTGGAAGCTGCTCCAGAAATCGGGATCGATAAAGCAAGTCGCATGTCACCTTCATTTTGTAGACTTTTTTCCTACGCAATCCATGCAATCAACGCGCCTTTCAAAACTATTTTTACGAATTCCTACGGCAGCAGATGCAGTTTTTTCGCAATCCGTGCAATCAACGCGCCTTTCGGAAATGCCTCTAAATCTTCTTCACTTAGTCCTTTTAATAATAGTAGAAGGAAGCCATAGGCTAACAGTCCAATGACGATGGAGCCAAGGGTTGCAAATACGTTTCTTTTTGTAAATTTTATGATTACATAATAGGTTCCCCATACGGCGGCCCCCATAGCCACAGACGATATGCCGGGAATCAGAAATGTCTTTTTCACTTCCTGTCGATAGCGGATATTTTTTTTAATTGCCCTCCCATTTAGAATACACATAAGGAAGGAAAAAGCGGCATTTGCAAGTACGACCGCATAAATATTTAAATCCAATCCAAACATCAAGGCGATTAAGACTCCAATATGTAAAATAAGGGCAATAGCTGCATTTTTTACAGGACTGCCCATGCGATTTATGCCTTGGAGTATCGCATTTGTAATGGTAGACAAGGAATAAAAGATGATGGAAACAGCGCCTAGCTGCAGCATCTTTGCCGAAAGCGGCCTTGCATCCGAATACAGCAGCTGTAGTATGGGGGAAGCAAGTACACCCATGCCCACGGCACAGGGAAAGGCGATGATCATAACAAAACGAATCGAATACCCAATTTTTCGCTTTACCTGCCCAAAATCTTTTGCAGAAAATGCTTTTGTCAAACTCGGTACGCTAGAGGCAGCCAGTGCAGATGCAATCGCAATCGGTACATTAATCAGCGTCTTATATTTTCCGATAAATACACCCCACATCAAGCTGTAGTCCGCCTCTTTATATCCTTGGATCACCGCTAGCTGCTTAAAGATACCCATATCGAGGATGGTACTGATATTGTAAATCGTCGTACTTAAAAGAACCGGAACAATCGTAAATAGGAGTACTTTAAATATAGAAAAATAGCTTTCCTTTGCCTTTAATCTATCTCGCTTCATCTGGCGTTTTAGTATCGGACGATAGAGCATCATGATAAGCAATGTAAATAAAAGTGCAAAAATTGCACCCACACCGGTTCCAATCGTACCCCCTGCTGCCCCATAAGCTTCGGCATAATGTTGGGAGTTTCCTAAGACCCGTCCAATTTTGTTTCCATAGGAGTAGAGCATATAAGCAGACCAAATGCTTACAACTGCATTTACGACCTGTTCAATCAACTGTGAAACAGCACTAGGTATCATTGTCCCCAGTCCTTGAAAAAAGCCTCGGACAACGCCCAATACAGCTACGATAAGAAGCGTCGGCGCCAACACCTTTAAAGCAAAAATGCTCAAAGGCGTTTTGATAAGATAGGTTGTAATTGCACCGGCGCCAAAATAGACGAGCAGGCCAACTGCCGTACCAGAAAGCAAGGCAAAACAAATCGCCCCTTTAAAGATACGGTAAGCATTTCTTCTTTGTCCTTTCGCCATTCTGGTCGAAACTAGTTTTGATACTGCTAAGGGTAGGCTATAGGAGGAGATTAGCAGCAAAATACTGTAGACTTCCATAGCGGCACCATAATAATCATTTCCATAGTCGCCAATGATCGCAGTTAATGGTATGCGGTAAAGCAATCCAATCACTCGGCTTATAATTGATGCAACTGCCAAGATAGAGCCTTGTATCAAAAAATTGGATTCGCTTTTTTTATTTATACCCATAAGAACCCCCATGAATTCCAGCTTTATGAACGTTTGTTCGTTTTGTCCGCTTTCACGGATATCCTTGGCATTATATCATGATTATTACATCATCATGATAACCTCCGGTGGATGCACACTTCGCTTCGCTCGGTATGATAACCATAGGCAACTTTCGCCGTATCTATTTTTATTGGTCGGCCGCCCTTGCTTCTGTTAGCTCTTTCTCTGTCTTATAAATGCCGGTACGCTCTTTATAGGTGTCCCGCACAACACATACCCATGTCTTGCCTTGGTTGATCGTTATTTCTTCGCCGTCTTGATCAAAATAGCGAGCCGGTGAATCTTCATTGTCTTTTGCCCAAGTAACGTCAATCATCTTGCCCTTTGTAATATATTTTCCGTCTCCACCGGACATCGTGTTGATGTCTAAATATCCATTTTCGTCCATGTTTTTCCAACTGCAATACTGGATAATGATATTGCTTACCGTAAGCTGCTCTTCGGTCGCGCCATCTATATGCTTGTCCTTGTATTGAAAACGGTTATATAGCCCTGTTTCTTTATCATAAACAAACCAGGGTTTATTTACAAAATAGCCGGGACTTACAAACAGCGCATCTTCGCCCTTTAAAAGCGTCACTTCTTCCTCATCGTCTGCAAAGAGGTAATGCCCACTATAATTTTCATTATAGTCCCTGCGGTATTCATAGTGCTCAATTCCCTTTTCTATCCCTTCTTCACTTGTAAATGCATTGTGGGGAGATTTACGGCTACTATCGCGATAGAAGGAAATGGATTCAATAGACTCTCCATTTAAGTTATTTACATCGGCTCTTTCAAGGACTGGCTTTGCGTAGACTGCCTGTCCAAAATGCGCATAGATGGCATCAAACTCCCGCTCAAAATAAATAAAATAATGACGGCAGCTTCTCACTGAGCCAATTTTATCTAAACCGGTAATATCTTGGAAAATTGCCATTAGCCGTGTATAGGCGCCTTCTACCGGGACTTCATATACAATATCAGCCTGCGAGATTCCAAATTGCGGAACAGCATCAATGGTATTGCCCAACATGATTGCAATGGGACGTTTTACCCCTATTTTTTCATCAATCCATTCCCCCGTAGTATAGCTTTTTCGCATACCCTCTCTTGTTTCCTCTTTTTTCGGTTCCGGCTCTGGCTCCGGCTTTTTTTCTACCGGTTTTGGTTCTTCTACAATGGGGGGGGCTTCCGGCACTTCTTTTTTTTGGCAGCTAATCAATAAAAATGCAGTGGCTGTTGCCATAATAAATATTAAAATTTGCTTTTTCATGTTATTCTCCTCACATAGAACACTTCGTGGCAGCTATCCTATTCCTAGTCATATCCTTAGCTTATAGCGATTTTGAAAAATTTTTTATTCCCTTAAAATGTTTATCTGTTCCAGCTTTTTGATTCCCTTAAAATATTTAGTTGTTCCAGTATCCTATTCTGCTTATCTTCCATGACAGCAGCCTCTCCTTTGGTCATATGGTCATAGCCAAACAGGTGCAGCATACTATGCAGAATTAAAAACGCAAATTCCCTTTGTTCACTATGTCCATAAGAACATGCCTGTTCTTTTAATTTCGGTACACATAGGATAATATCCCCTAACATGACTTCACCCGTATCTGGATTAAAATTTGTATCCACCTGTAAAATTTTAGTGTAATCGCCTGCTGTTTCATAGGAAATCAGTGGAAAAGAAAGTACATCTGTAGGCATATCAATTTGGCGGTACTCCTGATTGATATGCTTTATTCCTTCGACAGAAACCAACAGGATACTTACTTCGGCCTCATAGGGGAATTGCTCTGCCTCTACTACAGTCGCCACAATTTTTTTGGCCAAAGCTTCCCCGTCAAACTCAAATCGTTCCTCGGGCTTTTGCCCATTATATTCAGAATTGAAATACACGGTCAATATAAGTTTGCCTCCTTTATTAAATAATCCCTTATTTTTAAAAACATATTCATGCTTAATCCAGCTTTATCATATAGCCCTTGTGCCGATTTTTCATTCAACGTCTGATATACGATAATATCTTGGTTCCATGAACTGGAAAGCGTTGCTTTATCAATCAATTCAAATTTTGCTACTACCGTATCCACAATATGTACCAGTGCCGATTCAATGGTACTTGGAAGCATTAATTCCCCGTTGTATTCACTGAGTATGTCTATCACTTCCCTTGGGAACAGATGCCTCCTTGCTACATTTACCCCATTTTCTATATACGGTTTCCCTTCCAGTTTTCCAAGACGATAATAAAACCCTCCTGCCGCCGCGATATTGAAGTTGGCATCTACCATTTTTGCACATTGCAATGCAATATCCGATACTTTTCTGGCATGTTCATAGTCAATCTTGGAATGGGCCTTCATTGCCCGCACTAAAGAATAGTCTTCCCGAATGATTTTTCGCATCGTATATTCTTTCTTGTGATCCATTTTTGTATCTAGCATATAATGGAAAAGCAAGGCAAGACCTGCCGACAATGTACCATTGACAATTCCATGAAGGAATATGGTTTGCTTGACTTGAAATTCTTCCAAATAGGAAAATAGCATCACACAGCAGAAGCAGAAAGTTAATGCTACAAGCCCATTCCAAAGCTGGTTTTTTTTGTTCCCAAAATATTCTATCATAATACATCCACAAATATTAAGCAAAAGGTAACAGGCAAGCAGATAAATACTGCCTCTGCCTGACAAACAAAGCAACAAGGAAAAGTATGTGCCACTTATCATTCCGATAAAGGAGGTAGAAACCATCGTCATAAGTGCGGAAAATACAAAGACAGGACATACATATTCAGGAAAGAAAAGGCATCCTACTGTCGACGCGCTACATACTACATATGCAATTGTAATTCTTGCAAAATTATTTGCTTTTTCATCAAAGCAGCCCTTGCGCATTCGATTCCATTCCATTGAAAGTACAAGGAGTACATGAAAGAGCACTCCACAAAAAAGAAGTCCCACCCATTTATAGTTGTCCAGATTTTTGATCAGCGTTCCTGCAAGGACTCCTGCAATTGTGATTAAAAACATCATTACAATCATGAAACATCTATGCCATGACCATTTATCTTCCGATATCATAAACGCTCCTGTTTCTTTTGCTATTCTTATTATGCAAATTATTCTTCAAGCTGTCTTGCATATTTTTAGGATACTTGTTGTTTTGCGTATTTTTAGGATACTTGCTATTTTCAAATTCTTCATAAGCTTTTACAATTTTTTGCACCAGTGGATGCCGTACTACATCGTTGCTCGTTAGCCTGCTGATTCCGATATCTTCCACTTTTTGCAGTACATACAGGGCAACGTCTAAACCTGATGTTACACCGGGCGCAAGATCTTTTTGTGTAACGTCTCCGGTAATAACGGCTTTTGAACCGAATCCAAGACGAGTCAAAAACATTTTCATCTGTGCCGGTGTGGTATTTTGTGCCTCGTCCAATATAATAAATGCATTATCAAGCGTTCTCCCACGCATGTAGGCTAGCGGTGCAACCTCTATGAGTCCTTTTTCCATATTCCTAAGAAAAACCTCAGTTCCCATAATCTGGTGCAGCGCATCATAAAGCGGCCTTAAATAGGGATCGACTTTACTCTGTAAATCACCGGGCAAAAAGCCAAGTTTTTCTCCAGCCTCCATTGCGGGCCTTGTAAGGATAATCCGACTGACCTCATCATTTTTAAATGCTGTAATCGCCATAGCCATAGCAAGGTAGGTTTTTCCGGTTCCGGCAGGCCCTATTCCGAATACAATCATCTTGTTTCGTATCTGATCTACGTAGTTTTGTTGCCCAAGGGTTTTTGGCTTTACCGGTTTCCCTGCTATCGTGTGGCAGATGAGCTCCTTGTCTATTTCTACAAGGACGGATTCTTTTTCTTCCAAGGATAACGCAATGGCATAATCTACATTCTGTTCTGTAATTTGGTTTCCTCTTTTTGATAGTTCTATGAGTTGCCCAAAAATATTGGACGCACGTTTCGTATCCGGTTCACTCCCAATGATTTTCATACAAGTGTCCCGCATGACTACTGTAACATGCAATGCACGTTCAATTTTTTTCATATATATATCAAACCGGCCAAACACATTCGCCATGTGCTCCCCCGGTACATCAATCAAAGTTTCCGTCAAATTCATTGGTCCTCCTGCATGGAACACTTGGTGAGGGATTCTAGAGCCTAGTACGAAAGCACACTTTGTTCGCTCAGCGATGCTTTTTCGATCTTCGTGGCTAGGCGTTTTCTCTTTACTAAGTGTTTCCTCTTAGTTAGATGTTTCCACTTCGCTAAGTATTTCCTCTTCGTTAGATGTTTCCGCTTCGTTAAGCGTTTCCTCTTCGCTAGGCACTTCCTCTTCGCTAGGTGTTTCCTCTTCGTTAAGTGTTTCCTTATTTGTAATCTGTCTGCTCCCAATTGGTTCGATTACTTTTAAACTGCCTTTTGCTTGGCATTTTTTTCCTTCTGTTACTATAATAACACTATTTTCAATAATTTGAACCCCTTTTTGTGTTAATGTTTGACAAAATTCGTTCAATTTTTTTTCTATCAGGATTTCTGCCTCTTTTTTGGCATATTGCTTGGTCTGTATTTCATATTTTTTGACCGTTTCTTTCTGCCACACAAGGGGCAGATAAAAATTTTCTCCAAACTTAAGTGGATACTCTTCCGTAATTGTATCAAATAATTCATAGTCGTGCCTAAAAAAATTAAAATGAATCTGTTTTTTTAATAGCATGAGATGAAAGGATACGGTTTCTTCTCCGGTAAATACCTTGTCCTCGTATGTGAATGGAAGGATATCTTCGTATGCATAATCAGCAATTCCAAGAATATCTGCATCCGAGCGGCAATACTGGTAATGGGCAATTTCTCCGTTGTCGTCGTAGATGGGGATTTTTCCTTCAACGAGCAGATCGCCTTGCTGTACAACCACACCTTTTTGTACATATGGTGTCCCGATTCTTGTTAAAATACTGTAAATTTGTGCCTCTTTTTCTGCAATCAGGTCACTGGGCGTATCCTTGCCTGTAGCCGTTTCCGCTTGATTGTTGATCAGATTTTCCTGCAAGTCGATCACCAGCCGTGTCCCTTTAATTTTTGCAGAGGCCCAAATAACATCACTGAATTCACTTCGCAACAGCTCTTCTAGCTTGGTACAGTTTATTTTGCTTTTTGGAAGCCCGTGATATACATCATTTTCACTTAAATATTTTATAATGGTGCTGTCTGTCTGGTGGGAGTTCCCATTTACCTCAATATTCCAAATATACAAAGACATCACGTATAGTCCGAATGCGCAAATTAAAATACCACCAAAAAAAAGTTTCCGTTTCCGGTACTTATGGAAGAAAAAAGGAATTCCATGACGTTCTAAAATAATCATGCGGGTTTTCGTCTTGTGCAGAATCGGTTTTAGATGTCGAACCCCTTCCACACTTATGTAAAATTCGTAATGATCCCCATTATACATCAAATTCCAAATCAGTATATTATGGCTACTGCACAAATTAAGAAACCGCTCCGGTGCATAGCCTGTTAATTTTACTTTTACATATCCCTGTACAAACTTTAATTTTTCTACAAACAAAATAGCTACTCCTTGCATGGAACACTTGGTGCGGTATTTTCGAGCCTAGTGTGAAAGCACACCTGATCCACTTCGCAAAATAGGATGGCGCTTCGTGGCCGTGATGTTCCCTTTTTTATGAGTCATATGATATTTGCTGGATAAAACCGATTATTTTCATTTCCTCATTTGTGTAGTATTCAATGAGCAGACGTTTTCCCTTTATCTCCACGAAACATGTTTTTGTTTGTAAACGAATTTTTTCATTTGTATATTCAATAATACCCTTATAGTTTTCTATCACTGCCTCAAATTTCCCTGTCACGGTTACAATAACCGCTCCATACACAATATCCTTTGGCAGCTCTAATGATTGCACAAGATTTGATGTTACCTGCTTGATTTTCTTTTTTCCCATAATGTAATATATGATGAAAAAACATGGCTTATGCATGGAACACTTGGCGAGGGATTTCCTTGGCAGCCTCCTTTACCCATTTCCATCCTATGCGTTGTTACACCAAGATAGCACCCTATGTAACGTGTAGTGGCCATTCGCAGTTCAATCCACCGTATAATTTTCATACAGCTCTTTACCAAGGTCTGATTCCGTATCAATGTCGTCGAAAAATATAGACTGCTCTATTTTATAAAAATAGATATCTTTTGTATGGCGATTCACTATTTTTTTACCTCCCTCGTCTCCTTTTAATTGTAATAGTTCCGGAATATATTTTTTAGAAAAAATGATCGGATTGCAGATTGTACGCTTTCCATTTTCTTCATATCCCATGCAACCAACCCCTTTCTCCGATTCCAAAAAATTCTTTTGCATTGATTCAAGCAGAGGCATTGCCATGAATGGTTGGTCTGCCACACAAAACATGATATGATATTCCTCATCGTCAATCATCAATTTGCTTTTTACGTCTTCTAATACAACCTCTATCCCTTTTTGAATGGAGGATGCAATTCCTGTATTCTGAATTTTATTTTTAACTGCCTTAATGTTTCGCTTTTGGCAAGTATCTAAAATTTCATCATACTGGGTAACAACAAAAAGTGTTCGATTGCTGTTATCGCCACTGCTATCATTGTGGCAAAAACAAAATAATTTTTCCAAGGTATAAAGATATAATGGTTTTCCTTTAAACGGATATAGTAGCTTGTTTCCATGAAACCGCTTGCTGTATCCGGCGGCAAGCAGAATTACATATAGCATGGCCTTTTACCCCTTATTGATATTGTGGCCTTTACCTCTTAATTGATCGCATAGCCTTTTACCCTTTATTGAGCGTATGGCTACAAAATCAATGCAAAAAAACCTGAAAAGGCAATTTATCCGAAAAGATACTCTACGCAAAAAGATAATTCATCCCATTGACGCACTCTATTCTCTACTATTTATGATATGGCTCCTTTTTTATAATGCGGTAGCTACGGTAAATCTGTTCCAGTAAAATTACACGTATTAGCTGATGGGGGAATGTCATATTTGAAAAGCTGATGATATAGTTAGCACGCTTTAAAATAAATGGTGCTAGACCAAGAGATCCTCCAATTACAAATGTAATATGGCTGTATCCGGCAATTCCGGCAGAACTGATTTTGGCTGCAAATTCGAAAGAATTTAACATATTCCCTTCGATTGCCAGTGCCCAAACGGTCGCATCTTCCTTAATATAGGCACTTAGGCGATTCCCTTCTTTTTCTTTTATCTGCATTTCCAAAGATTTGCCTGCATGATCCGGCGTTTTTTCATCAGCAACTTCTATGATTTTCAATTTACAATAGCGACTCAATCTTTTTTCAAATTCTTCAATTGCCTGCCGATAGAATTTTTCCTTTATCTTTCCAACCGCTAGTATGGTGATGTTCATACGCCTCTCCTCTATTTAAAAATAGAAACCAGTCTAGTCGGATATAGATTAGCATATCGCTTTTTATGGATTCAAGCATATTATAGCCAAAAAGCGGTTGGACTGTCAATAGATATTTAACTATTTACTTTTTAGGGCAGAAATGCAGAAAGCCCATAACTTTTACCTTTTCAACACCACCCTGCCTTCCTAATGTTAATTGCCGTGTCTATGTGTGTCTGCCTTCCTAATGTTAACTATCGCTACCTCTTCAAAGATGTGGTTTCGATTCATATTCATATGCTTTTCATTTTCTGTGATTTGTTGTGTATAGTCCAAATTTTTTATTATTCCCTATATTGCTTGTATTTTTATATAGACATCAAATTATATTTGTGGTATTTTATTGAATGAACAGCAAATTTAGTATGTATAAAAAACGGTGCAGTCTGGTTCGTAGTTGCCACTTATGAAAATATTGAGAAAAAGAATGAGTTTACATAATATTTTTATGTAAACTCATTCTTCAACGCTGATGGCTATCACAGAATTCTGTCCGTTTTATCCATTATGCTAAGAAGAAAATGTAAGCCGATTACATATGAAACAATTGGAGGTTTTCCTACAAATGGACGAAAAAACAAATGTTATGCGCTTGTTAGAGCAAAAGGGCATTGCGTACAAAAGCTATTGTTATGTAGATACGGATGCCATCAGTGGCGTGGATGTTGCAACCGTGCTAAATCAGAACCCAGAGCGCGTATTTAAAACGCTTGTGACAGTTGGAAAATCCGGAAAGCATTATGTATTTGTAATTCCGGTTGCCGAGGAGTTGAATTTGAAAAAAGCGGCCAAAAGCGTAGGCGAAAAATCCATTGAAATGCTTAAGGCAAAAGAACTTCTCCCACTGACCGGCTATATACACGGAGGCTGCTCTCCCATTGGAATGAAAAAAGCGTTTTTGACGACATTTGACAGCTCTGTGGAAAATTTAGACAGTTTTTGCTTTAGTGCAGGAAAAATTGGATATCAAGTTGACCTTAAATGGAGCGACTTACACAAACTAATTAACTTTCAGTTAGCCAATCTCACAGAAAACCATGCTAATATTATATAGTTTTACATATTCATTGTAGACGTGGGCAACGTGATTTTTTTCGCATTACGCATGATTACACATACAATATGTTGGAAGAGTTCTTTGATGCTCCATAGAAAAGAAAAGTCCTGACTAACTGTATCATGCGATATATCTATGCAAAAATGGCAACGGCACGGAAAATCCGTATCGTTGCCATTTTGGGTAATTATGCGTTCGCATTATATTTTCACGACAAACAAATATCATAAATTCTTCTCCTGTTGTTTATCGTGGTTCAGAAAAGGCAAAACAGCTTTATTCCTTTTTATAGCAATGCAAAATGGTCGCTCTCAATCATTGATTTCATTTGACATAAGCAAAAAGGGTGTCCGTCGGGGTCAATCATAACTCTCCAATTTTCAGAAAATTGGGCATCCGCTACTGTTGCCCCGCATCGGACTGCATATTGAACCGCTTTTTCCAAATCATTCACGGCAAAATCTATATGCGCCATTTGCTGTTGCGCTTCGAGCTCCTCCGGCCACACAGGCGGTTTATATTGGGAGTTTCGTTGAAAGGTTATGCCAGGATATGTTCCCTGCTGTGCTCTAGGCGCACCTACACATGCATATTCTTCATCAAAAAACATGATTTCCCACTTGAGCAGTTCCGCATAGAATTTTGCTAGCTCATGGGGATTTTTGCAATCCACCGTAAATGAGTACAGTTTGATTTTCAGTTTATCATCCATCATTCTAATACCTGTTATAAAGTGACATTTTGTCAAGTGGAAATTTCAAAAAGCACTCTTATCCTTTCTTAATTTTTTACGCATGGATACATAAGGAAGAGCCTCAGACTTAAACGTTCCCGGCATTGCCCACTCTGCTATATGTGGATCGGGTTTTCCCGCTATCAGGCCAATGGTTCGCCATGAACACTACCATCTCTTAGCGTGAATCAAAGTATTTTATTACTATGTCAACAGAGGTATGTCGTAGATAGTTCAAACCTTAAAGTTTTTTAAGCTCCTTCCGCTACACCCCATTGTTTCACTATTTTCAAGCATTTTTTATTTCCGGTGGGATCACGAGATACACCGATTTCACTGACTTGTTTATTCGTAATCGTATCGTTATGATTGTCCAGTAGTATTTGTATTTCTTGCGGAATTGGCATATGCTTCTTCTCTTAAATCACAAATTGATATTTGTACTATAATTATATTTTATCGTAGTATTTTTGTCAATAAATTTATATAAGCACAAACATAAATGTAAAAAAAGTGGTTAGATCTCATGAAAGAAAATCTAGCCACATGTATTACGTGTTAACTAAATGACATTGATTCACAACCCATTACCGCGAAGTCGCATTTGTGCGTTTTTTGCATAAAAGTGCAATGCATTGAACACTTAGCGAAGTATTTATGAGCTTCGTGTGAACGTATACCCTTAAAGGGAACCTATCACGATCACTCTTCCTCGTAACTTTGCAGTACAACAGGTAGTGCTTGCGTAATTGCCAGTCCTACGGCAGGAAGCCCTAAAAGCACGGCACTCTTTACTTCATCACGTGTGGCTCCGAGTTTTTTTGCCGATTTCACATGAAAAGGTAGCCCGCCCGTCAATCCGACTGCGGACAAGACCGCAATATACGCAAGCTCATTCGTTTTAGAATCCAATGCGCTTGCCCCATCTATCTTCATAACCATATCCATAAAAGCCGCAGTTGCCTGCCCGCCTTCCTTTAAAAATACATTATACTCATCACTAACATGCTTCATCTTAAAATCCTCCTTATAAACGATTGAAAAAAACTTTCAACTGCTGTTTTGTCTGGTCAGACAACATCTTGTCCGGAATTCCCTCAATCGCTCCTTGAATCCCATATAGCATATGCAGGCAAGCGCCGGAATCGCGCTGCAAGCGAATCCATACAAACGCGTCCATTGCACCAACGCTGCGAAGTTGCTCCGGCGTTTCAATACCGATGGCTATCAGGTGTTGTTCTAAAACTTTTCCGATGTTTGGCAACTTTGATAATTCGCTCATGGCCTTACCGCCATCAATGTGAAAAATTCTCTTGCCATGCCGGAAATTTACGCATCATAGCAAGGGCGGCGTTTACAGCTACTGTTTTATCCAGGCCTTGTGTTTTCATGATGAAATCCGTCATCCCCTCTTTTTTCTCATCAAAAGACTGCATGGAGCCGTCCTCGCGGGCGCAGTAGGTGCAGTAGTCACGAGTTTCATCCCCAAGTGCAAAATCAGAAGCGTTCTTCATAGGCATACCACAAGCAATACAAGTTTTCATAATCATTTCCTCCAGTTTTTTATTTTGAAATAAGTTTTACAAATGTGGTTACTAGCTCACTTTTACAACGGTTTAATACCGATTCGCCTGGCGCAAATAAATCTGCGTTTTGCAGATAATAATGTACCAATCCAATCCATGTATTAAAAAGCATATAAAGCGGAATGTCTTTGGCTGTACCGTTTTTCATTTCCTGTTCCATCACCAGCCTAAAATGCCATGACAAAACGGATTGTATACCGATTAGCGTGTTTTTTGCGTCCTCTGGCAAAGAAGATTTGTCTGAAAGCAGACTGCTGTAAAAACATTCGTATTTCTCCAGAACAGCGATATGGACATAAAGAAGCTCCGTAACACTGACCGCCGATTCCGAAAGGTTGTGCAGTTTATCGCCGATTTCCCGCTCAAAGCGTTCCAGAACACACAAGAGCAAGTCATCCCTCGTAAGGAAGTGGACGAAGATTGCACCATGCGACAAGCCTGCCTCTTGCGCTACCCGGCTCGTTGTGGTGGAGAATCCGTTTCGCAAATATAATCGCATGGCGGCTTTGATAATATTTTCACGGGTTTCTTCTTTTTGTAATTGCCGTTTGCTCATCGCCATCCAATGACCTCCTACTCAGTGAGTGTATACTCATTGTATATATTTTACCGGAGTTTGTCAAGAGGTTTTTTTTGGGGGTTGTCAAGAAGATTTTTGGGGATCAAGAAAAAGGCAGTTCATTGATTCACATATTCCGCTCCGCGTTCCACTTTCACAGTTACATTTGCCACCCCAATTATGACGGTTTCGTAGCCATCGTCATAAGTAAACGGCGTAATGATTCCTTCGATCGAAATCCAGTCGTTTTGCTTACAATCAGGGGTACCGTCACACGAAAACTCAAAGCCTGCCACCCCATCATTTCCGCAGCAACCGGGGCCGTTTCGGATTACCGCCCGATATAGGGTTCCGGCTTCGTCGGTATATTCATCGTACATACCTTCAATATGGATCGTTTTTCCGGCGTAATCTTTTGGGTTTAGGTAGATGTCATTGCACTGCGCGATGAACATCTTTTCTTTTATTTCCACCACACTGCCCAACGTATTGACGGTTGGGGGCTTTGTGTCTGCAACCCCTTCATTTTCAGTCTGCACGGGCTCCGCGTTTTCCGGAAGGATCACCGCTTTCGTTCCTTTGGGATTCTCCGGCAAAAGCTTTGCGGAGGACGGGCTTCCGCCACATCCTGCCAAAAGCAGCAGGCAGGCTATCATTAAAACGAAGCATCTTCTCATACGTTTTCCTGCCAAAAGCAACAGGCAGTCTATCATTAAAACGAAGCATCTTCTCATACGTTTTCCTTCCTTTCTTAATTGCCACGCGCAGTTTTTTCTCTGATGCGCGTCCATGGGATAAAGTTTGCCATCCAAAATAGCAGAAAGGCGACGATGTTCATAAGGACGACACTTGCTCCCGTTGGCGTGGCATATAGATACGAAGCGACCACACCGACAAAAAAGCAAATCACCGAGACGAAAGCCGAGCAAATGGTCACTGTCTTGAATTTTTTGCATAACCGCATGGAGGTAAGCGCGGGGAAAATAATCAGGCTTGAGATAAGCAACGCACCCATCATCCTCATGCCGAGTACAATTGTAATCGCCGTTAAAAAGGCAATCAGCATATTGTATAGCCCTGTTTTTGTGCCGGTCGCCTGTGCGAAGTTCTCGTCAAACGTGACGGCGAAAATCTTGTTGTAAAACAGCACGAACAGCGTCAACACTACAATCGCCAGCACAATGCTAAAGGAAACATCGTCCTTGCTCATGGCAAGGATACTGCCAAACATATAGTTGCAAACGTCTGTATTCATGCCGGTTGTAAGCGAGATGACTACCACGCCGATTGCCAGAGAACTTGTAGAAATCAGCGCGATGGCGGCATCTCCCTTGATTTTGCTGTTCTCACTGATGCGTAACAGCAGGAACGCGGTCGCTACAACGATGGGAATGGACACACTCAGCGGAGCGACATTCAGCGCTGTGGCAATCGCCAAGGTTCCGAAGCCGACATGGGAAAGGCCGTCGCCAATCATCGAATAGCGTTTTAGCACAAGGCTCACGCCCAGCAACGCCGCACAGAGCGACACGAGCAACCCGACTACGACTGCACGAACGAGAAATGTATACGAGAACATCTCAATAAGTGTATTCATCATGCCGTTCACCTCCCATGAATCCAGCTCCAATGGTGGAGGCCGTATATTTTGCAGTTGTTCCAAAGAACACTTGCTTGTTTCGTAGGTGCAGGATATGGCTGGCGTATTTCACCGCGCTTTGTATATCATGCGAGACCATGATAACAGTCAGCCCCTCATCGCGGTTGATTCGGTCAATTTCGCGGTAGAGTTCCTGCGTAGCCACTGGGTCAAGTCCAGCTATCGGCTCATCGAGGAGCAGCATCTTTTTTGTGGCGCAAAGCGCACGTGCCAATAGAACACGTTGCTGCTGACCACCCGACAATTCCCTGTAGCATCGGTTTCGCAGATTACCGATGCCGAGCCGTTTGATATTCGCTTCCGCTGCCGTTTGATCTGCCTTTGCATAGAAAGGCAGGATGCCACGCTGACTAAGCCGTCCAGAGAGGACGACTTCATAGGCACTTGCTGGAAAGTCTTTTTGTGCGGCAGTCTGTTGGGGCAAGTAGCCGATTTCGTTTGCTTTAAGTCCGTCACCCGTCGAGATGCTTCCCGCCGATGGCGTTTTCAGTCGCAACAAACCTTTGATGAGCGTGCTTTTGCCGGAACCGTTTTCGCCGACAACGCACAAGTAATCTCCGCTGTGAATTTTAAAATCAAGACCGCTTACGGCTACATTGCCTTCATAGGCAAAGGAAGCGTCTTTACAAGTGATAAGTGCCATATTAGTTAAGCGCCTCCTTTAGAGCGTCCACGTTCTGCGTCATAATGTCTAGATAGCTCACACCTTTTTCAAAGTCAGTCTTTTGGATATTATGGCAGGCGTGGAGCAGCGATACTTTTGCTCCAGTGGCTTCGCTGATGGTGTTCGCCATCTTTTCGTTAGATAGTTCAATGTGGAATACCGTGGGAATTTTATCAGCATTCATTTTGTCGATAAGGAACTTGACGGTAGTCGCGCTCGGCTCTGTTTCCGTGGAACAGCCGGGAAATGCGGCGAAATAGGTCAGCCCATAAGCGTCCGCAAAGTAGCGGAATGGGAAGCGGTCGCCAAAAACGATGGTTGTCCGTTCCGCACCATCTACCACCGCTTGGAACTTTGCGTCCAACACATCCAGCCTAGTTTGATAGTCGATCGTATTTTTCTGATACGCGGAAGCGTTTGTCGTGTCAACCTCGCAGAGCGCATCAGAGATTTTCTGAACAATCAGCTTCGCGTTCTTCGGGGAAGTCCAAACGTGTTCGTCGTATTCGGGTTCTTCCGATTCGTTGGCAATGGCGACGGCTTCTTCTTCCTCATCTTCCATGCCTTCTACTACTTCTTCCTCAACCACAGTCACACAATCCATGAGCGTAATAATTTTCATCTTGCTAGTGTCCATCGGCTCCAACACTTTGTTTACCCATTCATCGGATTCGCCGCCAACGTAGATGAACACATCGCAGTTTTGGATTTTGATCATGTCCTGCGGTGTCGGTTCAAAGGAATGGCTCTCGGTAGCAGGTGGAAGAAGCATCGTAATGTCTGCCTTGTCGCCTACGATTTCGCGTGTGAAATCATAAGGCGGAAAAACGGTGGCGACAATGCTGATTTTTCCGTCTGAATTTTCGTCAGTCGCGTTTTTTTTGTTTTGCCCACAACCCGTCATCAGCGCAGTCAGCATAAAGACGGCAAGAGCAAAGGAAAATAATCGTTTCATATTATAATAACCTCCGTGTCAACACGCTTTTGCATGTTATTTTTTGTTTTTGAGCATAAAAATACAAGGGGTTCGCCAATCTTTCAAAAAAAGTGCGCAAAAAAACCACTTCTTCAAAAAAGGACATGGAAATCCCTTGTGGAGGTTATTTCAATTATTCAGCCTTATTTTTAATAAAACAAGCGTTAGAAAGCCTAAATCGAAAGCGATAGGCTTTGGCATGGAAAGGATGGTATACCCACCGCCAAGATAAAACGTGGCGGCAATCAGCGCAGTGCCAAGTGTTTTTATCAGGTTCTCGGCAGCCACGACACACGCACAAGTAGCGCAAGTCCCGCCGGGACCGTCTTGGTCATGCGTGTGACTCGCGTGAGCGAATATAAAGGCCGACGAAAGAAGGAAAACAGTGGCGAAAAAAATGCAAATCAAAAGCGCGATGAGCCGCGTTTTTAAACGCTGCCGACCGCTATTTTCGCTATAAGTTATCGCTTGCGATGCATAGCACATACCAGTTCTCCCCCTTTCATCATTGTTTGCTTTATTTTAGAATCAGTCAGCCTTAAGACAGGCTTTACACTTTCCGTAGAACACCGTACGCATGGTGTTGACCTTGAAAATGTAGTCGTCCCATATACGGTTCTCTATTTCACCAAGCAAATCATTTTGAAGGTGAATAAGCTCTCCGCAGTCTTCACATTTAAGGTGGAAGCAATCCAAGGGATCTTCATTGACATCGATATACTGGTAACAGGCTCCGGCAACGCCGTCAAAAACAAATTTACGTACTCTTCCACTAGACAGCAATTTATCCATGTGCCTGTAAATCGTGGTTATGCCAATGCTATTTCCTTCCTCCGCAAAATGCGCTGCGATTTGCTCTATCGTAACGTGTTCGCCTCCAAGCGTGGCGATGTATTTTAGGATAGCTTCACCTTGCTTTGTATTGTAATTTGGTGGTCGTTTCACCACATCACCTCCGAAACATAATCGAAAACCTTTTTCATTTTAGCATATGAGATCGGAAAAATCAATCTGAAAATCGTTTTTAATTTCGAAATACAAATTTCACAAGTTGTTGCTACTATTCACAATTAGCTGTGAAAGTAACTTTTATATACACAAACTGCACAAAGAACGTGCGGTTTGGCACATCCAACCCTTACACTTTTATGCAAAAAACGCACAAAGTGACTTCGCGGTAATGAGCTGTGAATCGTCTTATAGATGTCTGCGTACGTGATGTCTTCGTGTATCGGCTTTTCAATGGTTCCACCACCCATCAATTCTTCAATTTCTTTTTGTACTGAAGGGTTCGCCTGCTCAATCAAGGTATGCACAATATTATTAGAACTGGTATTTGCCCAGTATGGCTCCATAAAAGCTTCTTCTTTCGCCCTGATCTTGTCCATAATATTAATCATAGACCATGGGTTGTAGACATCCTCATTTCCAAAGCGATACCCGTTATACCACTGCCGAACTTCTGCACTCCTTGATTCCCTACCGTAGAATTGCAACATATCGTCTACTTCGCTTTGTGTAAATCCGAAATGCTCATCATAGGTTTCATTTAAAATAGATATGATCTTTAAATTATTAAGCCCTGTAAATATGCTTTCCTTGCTGATCCTTAAGCACCCTGTTATAACTGCAAACTCTAAAAAGTCGTTCGTTTTCAAGGCAGATTCAAACAAGGATCGGATAAAATCTACCATTTTGTCATAGAATCCCTTAAAATAAGCATTCTCCAGCGGCACATCATACTCGTCAATCAAAATAATGACCCTGCTTTGATACACTTGATGTAGGCATTCACTCAAAAATTGCAGTGACGTATTGTAGTCTTCTTTTGCCCCTTTTCTTCCAGCTATCCTTAGAAACATTTCCCTATCATCTGCTAATATTATCTTATCCACAATGGATAGATGCCTTTTAAATTCCCTAGCAATACTTTCTTTCATGGCATAATAAGACTGTTCGAAATCTGCTTGCTTCCCTGACTTTAATGTCAAAGAAATCACAGGGTATTTCCCCATATACTTTTGTACCTTTCCTGTATCACTCATAATTTTTGTGCCCTGAAACAGTACTGCACACTCTGCGTTCTTCCTAGCATCCCCCGTATCTTCAAAAAAGCACTTCATCATACTCAAGCTTAAAGTCTTTCCAAACCTCCTTGGCCGTGTAAACAGGCTGACTTTTCCTTTCTGCTCCAGCAGCCAAGTCTGCTTTTGGTCTGCTTTGCGTACTGCTCATACAATGGTTTCCTACCTGTTGCCTACAAGCAAAAAACAGGATTTGCCACGGCTTTTTACACCGCAACAAATCCTGATAAATTCGAGTATACTTAAAATTTCCCTGCCGTCGCAGCTTCCTCTACCGAAACAGCAACAGCAACCGTCATTCCTACCATCGGGTTGTTTCCTGCGCCGATAAGCCCCATCATTTCAACATGTGCGGGTACAGAAGAAGATCCTGCAAACTGTGCATCTGAATGCATTCTTCCCATTGTATCGGTCATACCGTAAGAAGCCGGGCCTGCGCCCATATTGTCGGGGTGCAGCGTACGTCCTGTCCCACCGCCGGAGGCTACCGAAAAGTATTTCTTGCCTTGTTCTATACATTCTTTTTTATATGTCCCTGCAACCGGATGTTGGAAGCGGGTCGGGTTCGTTGAATTCCCGGTAATCGATACGTCCACTGCCTCTTTGTGCATAATGGAAACGCCTTCGGTAACATCGTTTGCACCATAGCAATTTACCTTGGCACGAAGCCCTTTTGAATATGCTTTGCGGTAAACTTCATTTACTTCGCCTTTATAATAGTCCATCTGTGTTTCTACATATGTAAATCCATTGATACGGGAGATGACCTGTGCAGCATCTTTTCCCAGTCCATTTAGAATAACACGAAGTGGCTTTTCACGTACTTTGTTTGCTTTTTCTGCAATTCCAATCGCACCTTCTGCCGCTGCAAAAGATTCATGCCCTGCTAAAAAGCAAAAACATTCCGTGGCTTCTTCTAGTAGCATTTTCCCTAAATTTCCATGCCCTAATCCAACTTTACGCTGATCTGCCACAGAACCCGGAATACAAAATGACTGAAGCCCTTCTCCAATCGCTGCCGCTGCTTCTGCTGCTTTCCTACAGTCTTTTTTAATCGCAATTGCCGCCCCGACAATGTATGCCCAACAGGCATTTTCAAAACAAATAGGCTGTATCGCTTTGATTTGATCGTATACGTTAAGTCCGGCATCTTTCGTGATTTTTTCAGCTTCTTCAATGGAAGAAATGCCATAACTATTTAAAACAGAATTGATTTTGTCAATTCTTCTTTCATATGATTCAAATAACATTTTATTTTTCCTCCTTACTCTGCCCTCGGGTCAATGATTTTTACTGCGTCCGCAACTCTGCCGTACTGCCCTTTTGCTTTTTCCCAAGCATCGTTTGGCGTATCGCCCTTTTTAATGAAGTCTGTCATTTTTCCAAGGCTTACGAACTGGTATCCTATGATGGTATCTTCTTCATCTAATGCAATCCCTGTAACATATCCCTCTGCCATTTCCAAGTAGCGAGGACCTTTTTTCAACGTTCCATACATCGTGCCAACTTGAGAGCGAAGTCCTTTTCCAAGGTCTTCTAGCCCTGCACCAATTGGAAGCCCATCTTCCGAAAATGCACTCTGGGAACGTCCATAAATAATCTGCAATGCCAATTCCCGCATTGCTACATTAATTGCATCGCATACAAGGTCTGTGTTCATTGCCTCAAGAACAGTCCTTCCCGGTAAAATCTCAGCTGCCATAGCGGCAGAGTGGGTCATCCCGGAACATCCAATGGTTTCTAACAACGCCTCTTGGATGATACCCTCTTTTATGTTCAGTGTCAGCTTACATCCGCCCTGCTGTGGTGCGCACCAGCCTACACCGTGTGTTAATCCATTAATATCTTTCACTTCTTTTACGTTGGTCCATTTCCCTTCTTGGGGAATTGGAGCGCATCCGTGATTCACGCCCTGCGCTACCGGACACATTGTTTCAACTTCATGTGAATAAATCATGCTAAGACTCCTTTCAATGAACTTTAGTTCATTTCATACATAAAATTTACCATAGTTATTATAAATGCCATGTTGGCCTATGATGGATGATACAAAAGATACGCCTTTCGGCGCAGTCAAACCTTGTTATAGATTTAACATACTCATTCACATTTAACCATATTTTGATGAAATAGTCCAGCATTTTCACCTATAAAAATGAACTAAAATTTTTTCCTATCCTTATTTTAGAGGGGACTTTTTGAACTTGCACGAAAAAACATTTCTCTTAGGGACTGTGACAAAATAAACTTGACAAGATGACGCAGGGATTTTTTCATCAGGCAAGGCGTCCGAATGAGGCGTATCCTAAGCTACGCTGATTAAGGACAACGCAACATGGCGGAAAAAGACCAAGCCAGATGTCAAGGTTATTAAGGAACAGTTCCTTAACAGAACTACTATTTTTTTATAAAATTGCTTATTTTAAAGAGTTTAGAGCCATTTTTTAATTTTTAGATCTAACAAAAATCTAACA
>JAJQRA010000004.1:0-154774 GCA_046533095.1 Lachnospiraceae bacterium ZAX-1
TTCTAGCATAGGAGGCTTTTTTATAACAGATGTAACGCTACTGCTTATTCCATTCGCCCCAGCATAGCTGGGGGATTGATATTTTCATTCAATAAAGTCTTGCTTTTCTGCTCCAAAACGGGTAAGTGGCAAACCAACAGATAAAATAATATTTGCATTTCGCATTCCACGTCTGTTTAGCTCTTTTGCAACTGCCGCTAACGTAAGAATGTAGAAGTTGTCATTTTCTACTTTTAAATCCCTTACTTCAAGTCGTTTACCGCCCACCTTGTAATAACAACCATTGAACTCCACCACATTATTATAAAAAGCTGGTTCGGTTGTAATTTCCTTCACTCCTGTTGTAAACACTTGACCGACTGTTTTCATTCCAGACCAGCCATGAGCAACACCTATTACTTCAATATGTCTATCCATCATTCTTTTTCTCCTGTTCCATAATCATCTGATTTTCCTTTTTGGCATGTTCTAATATATCTCGCATACAAGGAAAACAATATCTTCCTGGTTGGGGATATGGACATCCAAAACACTTGCTTTATTTCTCTTCTTTTGCTGTTTTCTTCTCTGATTTCTCCTTCACACATTCCCTTGTTATACATTGGCTGTTATTCCCGTGAAAAAGTTTGCATCGCATACAGCTTTTTAAATCTCTATCAAAATTCACCTGAGCCACAATAATGTCCCTCGGTTTTGGAGACTTTTTTGTCTTTACATTAATGCTCACAATCACCACCCGCCTCTCTCTCGGCGGAAAGCCTTTGTATTTCTTCTAATCTTCTATCTGCCATACCTGCTGCTTTTGCAAACGAGAAGAATAGCACCCCTGCCAAAACAACTGCAATACCTATTCCTATCATCTACCGTTCCTCCTCTTCTGCGATGCTTTCTTTTGCTGTTCTTCTTCCATCTGTCTAACATATTCCCTAATATCAATCAGGTCTTCTAAGTCATAGATTTTGGAGTTCATAGCTCTTTCAACATTTTCAGGGGTATACTCACCATACTCTGTTAATGCTGCTATTACCTTTTCTTTAATTTCTTTCTGCACCAAATCTGGCATAGCTGCTATATAGTAAGGTGGTAGCTTTGCAATCTCTTTCTGTTCCTCCTTCTCATTCTCATAACTTTTTTCATAATCTCTGATAAATTTTTCTTTTATCATGATTGCTTTTAACTTATTTTCCTCACTGGCTAAATCCACCAGTTCATCCAAGAACTGAATTAACTCTTGCTTTGTCATATCCAATCTTATCCTCCTTTTCCGGGCAAAAAAAGTAGGACTAAATCAGCAATCCAAAGAACAGTTTGTACAACTGTTACCAATATTTTGGTCAAAAGCTAATTTAGTCCTATCTAAATTTACAATATTCAATTTTATGGGCATAAAACCCATCGCCAAATATTCAATGTACCTGGTGTTAATTTGATGCATATTTTGTTTTCTGAATTTAAAAATGGGCCCATCCTAACTCAAAACAACCTTTTATTTGGCATTTTTTCGTAAGACTAAATCAGCGGAAACCCTTATGTTTAGTGGGTTCTTACTAACTTGACATTATAATAACACGTTCCCCGGAATCTATAAAACCGATTAAAACACCCTGTCCTTTTAAAGACAGGGTAGGTTGATTTTGAATGCGTGTAATTCCACTTTCTTCCAACGCACTTTCATCTAATTGCGTATAACATTTCGGTATAGATAAATAACTAAATGTATTCACACTGATTTGCTGTCCTTGTGCCCTCTTTACATAGTGAATATCATACTGTTCATTAATATTTTGCACACATAGGCTATCCTCTGCTACACCCGGTATGATGCCATATTCTGCAATCAGTTCAAAATAGTCCTCGGAATAAACTGCATCTCTACAATCCATAATGACCTCTATCTATTGTTTCCTTTATTATATGCTTTAAAACTGCTAACGTTCTATCAAATGGAACGATTCCGTACAAACTTATGCCGTCCCCATGACACCAGAGCTTCTTTTGTCATCATCACCGTCCATGTACCCTCTCATTGTAATCAAAGGCCCTCCGGTATGTTCAATATACTCTTTTGTAATCGTCACCATGCCGATATTATTATCTTTTGGAATTTCATACATAATATCAAGCATAAATTCTTCGATAATAGCACGCAAGGCCCTTGCTCCAACATCTTGCTTCATTGCCTTTTCTGCAATTGCACGCAAAGCATCCGGATGAAACAAAAGTTTTACCTCATCAAATGCCAACAGCTTTTGATATTGTTTGATAATGGCATTTTTGGGTTCTGCTAAAATCTTGATCAGCATATCCTCTGTCAACGTTTCTAAGGAAAATAGGACAGGCAAGCGACCTAAAAATTCCGGAATCATTCCATATTTGCGAATATCCTCTACTTTCACACGCTGCAACAGATTTTTTTCTTTGTCATACTTATCCTTTAAATCAGCCCTAAATCCGATGGAGCTTTGTTTGTTTAGTCGTTCTTTTATGATGTCTTCCAAATCCGGAAAGGCCCCTCCGCAAATAAACAAAATATTTTTTGTATTAATCGTAGCAAGTGGCACCATCGCATTTTTGCTATTTGCCCCTATGGGAACTTCAATTTCGGCCCCCTCTAAAAGTTTGAGCATTCCTTGCTGGACGGATTCTCCGCTAACATCCCGCTGATTGGTATTTTTCTTCTTTGCAATCTTATCAATTTCATCAATAAAAATAATACCCTGCTCTGCTTTTTCCACATCATTTTCTGCCGCGGCCAGTAGCTTTGAAACAACGCTTTCAATATCATCGCCTATATAGCCCGCCTCTGTCAAGGAGGTTGCATCTGCAATTGCTAATGGTACATTAAGTAGCTTTGCCAGCGTTTTTACCAGATACGTCTTACCACTTCCGGTTGGTCCAATCATAAGCATATTTGATTTTTCGATTTCAATTCCATCTTGGCTATCCATGCTAATCCGCTTATAATGATTGTACACTGCAACGGACATGATTTTCTTTGCCTGCTCCTGCCCTACCACGTAGTCGTCTAAACTCGCCTTTATTTTATGGGGTACCTGAATAGATGAAATATCCAGTACCGGTGCGGTGCTTTTCACGTCCTTTGGTTTTTTCTTTTTAAGTTTTTGACTCTTTGGCATCATATTAGGCATCAGATTCTGCAATTCATTTAAATTAATCATGCTGATATTTGGCAGATTATTAAAATCTATTCCACTACCCATGTTAAAACCGCCATTATTGTTAAAACCGTTATTGTTCATCGTGTCAAATGTCTTTTGCATACAGGAAGAACAGATACAAATATTATTCGGTATCTTGATCATCTTTCCGGCTCTGCTTTCCGGACGGTGGCAGATATAGCAGATATCCTCATATGCTTCCTCTTCCTCTTCTTTTATGGCTTTATCTGCCTTTATCGCTTTTATTCCCTCATCTTCTCTTTGACCTTTTGTTTCTTCATCTTCTCTTTGGTCTTTTGTTTCTTCGTCTTCTCTTTGGTCTTTTATTCCCTCTATCTTTGTAAACATTTGTTTATCTTCTTTATCTTCTTTTAGGTCAACTTCGTCTAATGCTAACTCTTTTTCCATCTCTTTCATAGCGAAACTCCTTTGAACTTCAATTCTGCAAACTTTGGTTCCCGATTTCTAGCTAATTGCTGCTTTTAGAGCCAGCTGTGAATCGTAACAACTTTCGTTCATTTCTATCTGCTTTTTTCGTATTCGTCCTTCCATTATAAGTCAAGGAGTTTATAATAACAATACCTATCTCTAACAATAAGCATTGTTTAAAAACTTCATCTGTAATATTTATTCCGCATCTATCCTCCCATTATTTATCTTCAATAATAGGTTCCTAATTCAATCGGTTCACATTTTACAGCAATTCTTTGAGTAGTTTATTCACCAAGCCGGGATTTCCTTTCCCTTTCATGGCCTTCATCGTCTGGCCTACCAGATAGCCAATTGCCTTTTCTTTGCCTTTGTTATAGTCCTCTACCGATTTTGGATTGTCTGCAATCACCTGTTTTACCATTTCACGCAGTGCCGTTTCATCATTTACTGTATTTAACCCATGCTTAAGTACATACTGCTTCGGGTCAAGGTCGGTTTGGAACATTTTTTCAAATACTTCTTTTGCAACCGTACTATTAATGGTAGCATCTTCCGTTAATTCTATGAGCGAAGCCAGATTCTTGGCAGAAAATGGTATTTTATCCGACTCCATGTTGTTTTCCTTTTGTAGTCGCATAGTTTCTACCATAAGCCAGTTTGATGCCTTCTTCGGCTTTTGGCACAATGCCGTCACCGCTTCAAACATATCTGCCATGCCTTTGGTCTCCGTTAGGATCTTCGCATCATACTCCGGAATATCGTATTGTGTTTTATATCTTTCTAATTTCTCGGTGCGCAGTTCCGGTTGATTCGAACGTATATTCTCGATCCATGTATCGCTAATTTGAATCGGAACTAAATCAGGCTCCGGAAAATAGCGGTAGTCCTGTGCATCTTCTTTCGAACGCATGGGATAGGAAGACTCTTTATTATCATCCCAACGCCTTGTTTCTTGTAGGACTTCCCGCCCTTCCTCTATAATTTCAATCTGCCGTACCCGCTCGCCCTCGATTGCTCTGGCGATGGCTTTAAATGAATTTAAATTTTTCATTTCCGTACGTGTGCCAAGTTTTGATGCCCCAATTTCCCGAATGGAAAGGTTCACGTCCACACGCATAGACCCTTCCTGCAATTTACAATCCGAGGCGCCTAAATATTGTATGATAAGCCTTAATTTTTCCAGGTAGGAAATAACTTCAGCTGCAGAACGCATATCAGGCTCTGACACAATTTCAATCAGCGGAACGCCGGAACGGTTATAATCGACTAGGGAGCAGTCCTCCCACTGGTCATGGAGCAATTTTCCGGCATCTTCTTCCATGTGTATTTCATGAATGCCAACCGTTTTCTTTTGGCCTGATTCTAGATCAATCTCGACCCCGCCATTTCTACAGATTGGAAGATATAGCTGTGAAATCTGATAATTTTGCGGATTATCGGGATAGAAATAATTTTTACGGTCAAATTTCCCATACTGCGTAATGCTGCAGTTTGTTGCAAGGCCTACTGCTATGGCATATTCGACTACTTGTTTATTTAATACAGGAAGGGAGCCCGGCATTCCGGTGCAGACCGGACAAGTATGGGTATTCGGTGCACTGCCAAATGCGGTGCTACAGCCACAAAATATTTTTGTTTTTGTTGCAAGTTCTACATGGACCTCCAGTCCGATTACTGTTTCATATTGTTTTGCCATATTTACCTCTTTCTAAGAAAACACCACAGCAGCTAAGCTTAGCCATACCGCGTAAAGTGGATTAGGTACGCTTTCTTCCTCGTTTCAAAAAAACTTCACCAAGGGTTTCATGCAGTTGCGACTGTTTCGTGCTGTTCTAGGGCATATCCGCATGTTATTATTTTATGCTCCTGAAAACGGTTGCCCATTAACTGTACCCCAATTGGCAGTCCGTCTGCGTCTATGCCATATGGTATGCTCATAGCCGGAAGCCCTGCCAGATTTGCAGATACGGTATAAATATCACCTAAGTACATTTTTAATGGATCCGTTAAGGACGTCCCCAATTTAGGTGCGGTCGTCGGTGCGGTAGGTCCTAAGATCACATCATACTTTTCGAATGCCCTGTCAAATTCTTCTTTTATCAATGTTTTCGTTTTCAGTGCTTTTAAATAATAGGCGTCATAATAGCCGGAGCTTAAAACAAACGAACCTAGCATAATGCGCCGTTGTACCTCAAGCCCAAACCCCTCGCCTCTTGTATTTTTGTACATGCCATGCAGTCCGTCATAATCAGCTGCACGAAAGCCATATTTTACACCGTCAAATCTGGAGAGGTTGGAACTTGCCTCTGCCGATGCGATGACATAATAGGCCGGGATTGCATACGCTACCAAGTGCAAATCAAATTCTTCTACAACAGCCCCCTTAGCCTTAAGCGTATTTGCCGCCTGCTGTACTGCCTCTTTTACCTGGGCATCTAGGCCTTCTCCTAAATAGGCGCTTGGAATTCCTACTTTTAAACCTTTTACCTCTGTGGTCAATGCTTGGGTAAAATGATACGACTCTCGTTTTATCGAGGTACTATCCTTGTTGTCGTAGCCTGCAATTGCCTCTAAAATCAAAGCACAGTCGGTCACATCTTTTGCAATCGGTCCAATTTGGTCTAAGGAAGATCCATAGGCAATCAGCCCATAGCGAGAAACCGTCCCATAAGTAGGCTTTAACCCTGTCACACCACAAAAGGAACTTGGCTGGCGAATAGAACCGCCGGTATCTGAGCCAAGGGCATACCAGCATTCCTTAGCCGCAACCGCCGCGCAAGAGCCACCAGATGAGCCACCCGGAACATGGGCTACATTCCAAGGATTCTTTGTTTCTCCATAATAAGAGGTTTCCGTGGTACTTCCCATTGCGAATTCGTCCATGTTGGTTTTCCCGATCACAACGGCACCTGCTTTTTTTAAATTCAAAACAGCTTGTGCATCATAGGGGGGGATAAAATTCTCCAGTATTTTGGAACCGCATGTAGTCAATCTTCCCTTTGTACATATGTTGTCCTTAATTGCCATTGGAACACCCGCAAGCAATCCGTTTAATTCGCCTTGATCAATTTTATGCTGTATTTCTTCTGCCTGCTTATAGGCGCTTTCCTCATCTACCGTCACATAACTGTGTATCGTTGGCTCTACCTTTTTTATCTGTTTTAGCACAGCAACCGTCGCCTCTGTTACGGTGATTTCCTTGTCCTTGATTTTCTTGCCTAGAGCCGCTGCCGTCAAACTTGTTATACTCATTGTCCATTTCCTCCTGCATGAAACACTTGGTGGCTGTGGTGTTTTCTATTCTACTGTTTTCGGCACTTGAAAACATCCATCTTTTTGACCCGGTGCATTAAAAATAATCTGCTCCCTGTTGTCGCCATTTGTTACAATATCTTCCCGGAATACGTTCGTTATAGGAAATACATGCGACATCGGCTCTACGTTTTGCGTATCCAACTCATTTAATTTGTCAATATAAGCAAGCATTTTGCCCATATCGACACGTGCCTGCTCCTGCGCTTCCTTGGAAAGCTCAAGTTTTGCTAAAATACCTACATATTCAATTGTTTCATTTGAAATGATATCTGCCATCGTGGACTCCTTTATTTTTAAAAATGAAGTTTATATCTATATTTTTTCCTCAAGATCTACGCTTCCTTTTGTGTATCGCAGTTTTCTTGTTTGCCCAAAATCCTTGTTCCTTTTGTGCATCGTGGCTTTCTTGTTTGCCCAAAATCCTTGTTCCTTTTGTGCATCGTGGCTTTCTTGTTTGCCCAAAATCCTTGTTTCTTAATACTTATGTGCTTATGGTTCCAGTCTGCTTAAATCTCTTGGGAACAAAGTTGTTTCCCGCACGTTTTCTTCTCCTAGCAGCCTCATTGTCAACCGTTCCAGTCCAATCCCTAATCCACCATGAGGGGGCATTCCACATTGGAATGCAGTTAAATAATCCTCCATTCCCTCTTGGGTCATACCGCGTTCCTGCATCTTGTTTACAAGCGTCCCATGGTCGTGGATTCTTTGCCCACCTGTTGTGATTTCAATTCCACGAAACAGCAAGTCAAAGCTTAGGCTGACCGTAGGATCTTTGGGATCGTCCATCGCATAGAAGGGTCGTTTTTTACTCGGATAATGTGTAATGAAAACAAAATCAGCATCATATTCTTCTTTAAAGTATCGGCTAATCAAGACTTCTTCTTCCGGCTCTAAATCATACGGATTTTTGATTGTATGGTTGTATTTGGCCGCCACCAATTCTTTTGCTTCTTTAAAAGGTACCGTTGGTATTTGATCCGTTTTTGGAAGTTCTACCCCTAATATTTTTAATTCCTTGCTATATGTTTTTTCTAAAAGCGTCATGGTATATTGTAAAAATCCTGTTTCCATTGCCATAATATCGTGAAAGCTTTCGATGTAGCCCATCTCAAAATCAAGGCTTGTATATTCATTTAAATGGCGTTTGGTATTATGCTTCTCTGCACGAAAAACAGGTGCCGTTTCAAAAACACGGTCGTATACGCCTACCATCATCTGCTTATAAAACTGCGGGCTCTGCACCAGAATTGCAGGCTTATGGAAATAGTCCAGCTTAAATATATTAGAACCGCCCTCTGCCGCCTTTGCGCCTATTTTAGGGGTATGGATTTCCGTAAAGCCCTGCTCATAGAGAAAATCCCGGAATCCACGCACAAGCCCCTCTTGGATTTTAAATTTGGCACGTTCCTTGATGTTGCGAAGTGCGATGGGACGGTTATTTAATTTTGCCTCTAAGGATGTCTTCATATTCCATTTTGAAATAGGCAAGGGTAATGTCTTTGACGGCTCCGATAAAATTTTAACGCTTTTTAAATGCAGTTCCACGCCATTCGGAGCGCGTTCTTCTAGGGAAACTTTCCCCTCTACCTCTACCGTAGCAGCCTCTTTTAATTGTTTGAAATCAATGCCGCTCGTATCTTCAATGACGCATTGAAGCAATCCCTCCCGTTTCCTTAATACTACGAAAGATATCTCGCCCATACGGCGAATGTTATGGACTGCCCCTGCTACCCATACGGTTTTTCCCTCATAGTTTCCATTTACAATTTCACTGATTTCTAAGCGACAATCACTGCTTGGTTTTCCTTTTATTACACCTTCTATAAATTTCATATTTAACTCCTTTCCATTTTTAAAAATAAACGAATCACAAGCCACATTTTATTCCTATAATAAAAAAAGCCAGAATGCTTGCTAAACATTCCGGGGCGGGATTTTACATATGATTCCCGCGGTACCACCCGCATTGAAAACATATATTATACCATATTGTTTTCCACTCAATATGCTTAACGCGCATAAACGTACTGATCTACTCGTAACATGTTCAACCAGTCTGCTCTAGAGTGTTCCCATTTCGCTTCTCTTTCGAACAGCACTCTCAGTCAATGGTGCCATATTCCTGTCGATGCCTAAAGCTAAGGGTCTCTTTCATCGCTTTTCCATTTCGTTCGTTGTATGATCTCTGCCATGTTTTCTTTTACTCTGGTCAATATTAGCATATTTTATGTTCTTTTACAAGAAAAATTTAAGGGCATTAAAAAAATTAGAAATTCAAGCTATCAATGCAATGGCTTGATTCCATTTTCCCTTGCTGCTTCCTTGCTTACGGTTTCCTTGCTTACTCTCATTCGTTCCTTTGCATTTCAAATTCCCTACGCTTCAAATCTAGACAAAAACCCTTGCGTCCTTATATTCTGTGGATGGTTGATGACCTGATTTGGTGTGCCTTGCTCCACAATGACGCCACCGTCCATAAAGATAATGTGGTCTGCAACATCCCTTGCAAAATTCATTTCATGCGTTACGATCACCATCGTCATTTTTTCCTGTGCCAGCTCCTTTATAATCTTTAGCACTTCACCGGTAAGTTCTGGATCTAGTGCAGAAGTCGGCTCATCAAAAAACAGCACTTTTGGATGCAATGCTAATGCCCTTGCAATGGAAACCCTTTGCTGCTGCCCGCCAGACAATTCGCATGGATAGGCATTTTCTTTTTCAGATAACCCCATTTTCTGCAATAAATCACGGCCAATCGACAACGCCTCCTTTTTGTCCATTCTTAGGACATGAATCAGAGGGTCGGTGATATTTTTTATCACAGAATAGTGCGGAAACAAATTAAAATTCTGAAAAACTAATCCAAAATAACCACGGATCCTCTTTAAATCTGCTCCCGAAGCATAACATGGCTTTTGACCGTCCTTCGCCTCTACCAGTGTTTCACCCATATAAGAAATCGTCCCGGCATCCACTTTTTCAAGCATTACTGCACAGCGAAGCAACGTTGATTTACCGGAACCCGATGGCCCGATAATTGCAACAACCTGACCTTCCAGCACATCCAAAGAAATATCTGTAATCACTTCCAACTGATCAAATTTTTTTCTTAGATTTACAATTTCTAGAAATTTCATTTATCTACCACCTCTTAGGAGATCCATACCTCTCTTTTAAAACCTACCACGCCCCATCGTTTCCGTTATCGCGCGCGCCACCTCTTAGGAGATCCATACCTCTCTTTTAAAACCTACCACGCCCCATCGTTTCCGTTATCGCGCCCCCACCTCTTATGGAGATCCATACCTCTCTTTTAAACCATAGGATAACGATTCAAGAGGTGCACAAAATCGTCACGATTTATGTACACAAGATGTTATTTTTTATTTATAATACTCCATTTTCTTCTCCATATACTCCAATAGGACAGCAACCGCCAAATTGAAAATATAATAGAATACCCCTGCGATTATAAATGGCATCATTGATGTCTGGCTAGATGCAATTGCTTTTGCAGCGGTAAACATTTCCGCCACAGAAATTACAAATGCCAACGAAGTGTCTTTCACCAATGTGATTACTTCATTTGTAATCGAAGGGAGAATCCGTTTTACGACTTGAGGTAAAATGATTTTAAAAAAGGTCTGTAGCTTATGATAGCCCACTAAATTTGCGGCCTCATATTGCCCGGAGGGAATCGAGTGGATTCCACCCCGGTAGATTTCCGCAAAATAGGCGGCATAGTTCATTGTAAATCCAATAATGACTGCAATAAACCTTTTATCATTATTCAGCGGAAAGTGAAACAGATAGTATGGAGCAAACCAGACAACCATAAGCTGCAGCATAAGGGGCGTTCCCCGCATCACGGAAATGTAAATCCTTACCAAGTTTTTCAGCACCACATTTTCTGACATTCTTCCAAATGCAACAATCAATCCAAGCGGCATGGAAAACAGCAAGGTAAATACAAAAATCTGTATGCTAATGAGCATCCCTGCCCCTAATGACTTCAGCATAAATAAAAATGACATATGTGCTCACGCTCCTTACCACGAAATGTCTTGGTATATTTGCCCACTAAGTGTTCAATGTATCGTCGTTACATCTTGTCCAAACCATTCTCCGGAAATTTTTGCCAATGTGCCATCTGCTGCCATTTCCTTTAATGCACCCTCTATTTTATCCTTTAATTCCGTATTTCCTTTAAAAAACCCTACCGCATATTCCTCTGCCGCAAGCTTTTCTTCTAAAACGCTAAACGCGCCTCCCCGTTTTTCAATCTGATAGTTTGCAACAATACTGTCCATTGCAACAGCATCTACGGCGCCTGCCTCTAAATCCATCAATGCAGTATTATAGTCTGCAGTCCTTTGATAGGTGCCAAACGTTTCCACAAGATCTGCCCGATCCTCTAATGCCGCTTCCGCACTAGAATCGCTCTGTACGGTCACGACCTTGCCTGCTAAACCAGCTAAATCGACGATCCCAGAATTTTCCTTTACAACAAAAACCTGTTCATTTGCCATGTAGGGAGTTGTCCATGTATAGTCGTCTTCCCGTCCATTGATGGTAAATCCATTCCAAATACAGTCAATGCTTTTTGTCTCTAACTCCATGTCTTTTGAGTCCCATGCAATTGGCTGAAGCTTTAGTTCATAATTTATTCTTGCAGCGGCCTCGCCTGCCAAATCCAAATCGAATCCCGTAAATTCCCCATCATCTCCCACAAATCCCATCGGTGGAAAATCTTGGTCAAACCCTACGGTCAATGTACCTTCGTATTCCTTATTTGGCGCTTCAGCTACTTCGCCACTTTCCTCATTTGATGGAGCATCTACGGTATCGGCTCCCTCGTCTGCTACATCCGCTCCTTCATCCGCCACATTCGCCGTTTCATTTGATGGGGTTTCTTTCTCGCTGCCACATGCTGTTGCCGTCAATGCAAAAGCAACGGCTAACACCATCACGATTAAATTTTTTTTCATAATTTCCCTCTTTCCCTGCACATCTTTTTGTGCATATTAAATTTATGCAGATGCAACACTGCCCATCGCTATTTGCCTCCCTAGATACACGAAATAGCTGCCACTGCCACCACCTACTCTGTTATAGTACCACATTAGTTGATTGAAGTAAATAATTTTGTAGCGATGCGACAACTTCTGGCAAGGGGTGTGTTATCGCCTCCCCTATAGCCACCGTCTGTGGCCAGTATCTACGCTCTAAATTTTATTGTAGTGTGGATGTTCCCATAGCCACCGTCTGTGGCCAATATGATTGCTTCTTCGGGTTTTTCCATTTTGGATATACTATCTTGAAGAAACTGTCTGTCGCTACAAATATTCTCCTCATACTGGTAGCCAGTGACGAATGATTTCTTTATGCCCTCGCTCATTTCAGGCATTTGGGTTGTGATTTTGAAATGGGAGAAGTATTTATTCCGAATAAAAAAATTACAGATAAATAGACCAATGTCAGCAAGGGAGCCGAAATGCCTTCTTCATTGCAACATGAAATCCTATATGGGACTGTAGAATCTCATAGGGTACCATAATGGGCAAGATATTTCAAGATGTTTTTCTTGAAAAAATCCTTGTGAATCCAATAAACTATGCTATACTTCTATATAATAGGCAAAGGCCATTATCGCATACCAGCGGAAAAGCCTGTCGTCATGTATTCGGGAAAGGTCGTGGCACCCATGAAGAGATTTAACGTTACGGGATTGTGCATCCCAAATAGACATTATATGGTTGATACAAGCGAAAAGTTGGAAAAGATAAAGCTACTCGTTGACGCTGGCTTCTATTTTACGATAAACAGAGCAAGGCAGTATGGGAAAACAACAATGCTAAACCTTCTAGAGCAGCAGCTTGCAGACAAGTACATTGTGGTTTCGCTCAGTTTTGAGGGGGTTGGCCCTGAGGCGTTTGAATCCGCGCAAAGCTTTTGTGGCATGTTCATGCGCAAAAGCCAAGAGGCTCTCGAATTTGACCCTATCCATGGCGCCTACGCTGCAAAGTGGGTAGATAAAGCGGTTGCAACATTCGAGGGGCTTGGAAAACATATCGCGTCGTTATGCAAAAACAGCAAAATCATACTGCTGATAGATGAGGTCGACAAAGCCAGTAATAATCAAGTTTTCTTGGAATTCCTTGGAATGCTAAGGGAGCGGTACCTTGCACGCGAGCGGGGCAAAGCCTTTACTTACCACAGCGTGGTCTTAGCGGGAGTAAACGACATAAAGACCATCAAGTTAAAGCTTGTCGGCCAAGGGATGTATACGATTAGCCCGGGCGAAGGAAGCCATAACTCGCCATGGAATATCGCCGTAAAATTTGATGTTGACATGTCCTTTCACCCAAATGAAATTGCGACCATACTTTTGCAGTATGAGGGCAACCACCACATCGGTATGGATATCCCCCTTATTGCGCAGGAAATTTACGGCTACACAAGCGGCTATCCTTTTTTAGTGTCAAGAATTTGCCAGGCAATTGATGAGGAACTGGATGCCGACTGGACTCTTAGGGGAGTGCAGTCAGCAGTAAAAATCATTTTAAGGGAAACGAACACTTTATTTTCCGATATGATCAAAAACTTAGAGAACAGCCACGAACTCTACGATTTCATCTACAATATCATTATCGTTGGCCGGCACTATGACTATAATGCCTACAACCCATTAATATCGCTTGGAACCGTCTATGGTATTGTAAAAGCCACGGATCGGGGCGTACAGATTGCAAATACGGTTTTTTCGGTTTTCCTTACGAATTATTTTATTTCAAAAAACGATACCGGCTCTGCCCCTACGCAAGATTTGGATTCGCTGCAGCATGCCATCATCCAGAACGGCAGGTTCGACATGGCGTTGTGCTTGACGAAATTTGCGGAACACTACGAAAATATTTTCCATCGGGAAGATTTGGCGTTTTTAGAGCGGCATGGCCGTCTACTGTTCCTCACCTACCTAAAGCCTTTGATTAACGGGCAGGGGTTCTACCACATCGAAAGCCAGCTGACCGGTCTGCGACGGATGGATATCGTTGTGGACTTTATGAAGGACCAGTTTATTTTGGAGTTGAAGATTTGGCATAGGGAGGTCAAGCACGAACAGGCTTACGAACAGCTGTCGGCTTACCTTGACAGCAGGCATGCAGCTGTCGGCTATCTTGTTACCTTTGATTTTCGCAAGGACAAGAACAGGCAGCCGAAAGCTGCATGGATGGAATTTTTTGGAAAGCGGATATTTGACGTGATCGTCTAATTGCAAAAAGACTGCCGGAGCATGGGTGGTGCCCTGCTTGGCAGTCTTTCTATTCCCAATTGTTTTATTTTGCTATCTTGGCTGTTGTCTTTGTTGGACTCCATGCCGCATAAATTTTTGTGTTCTTTCCGTTCACTTTTGCGGTCTTGTAGGCACGCAGCCTTACATAATATACCTTACCTTTTTCCAGTTTTGAAATCGTTGTTGACGTAGTGCTGTTCTTCTTGATGGTTGCTGTTGTTGCGCTTTTTTTGAATTTCTTGTCGGTGGAGTATTGGATTTCGTAGCCGGTGGCTTTCGTGTCCTTCTTCCATTTTACCACCAGTTTCCTGCCGCTTACCGACTTTGCGCTTGCTATGGATTGTTGCTTTGGAGCGACTTTGATGGTGGCTTTTATGCTCGCAGCGTTATATTCGTTTGTAGCGGTTGCACTTATCGTTATCGTGGCGGCGCCGGTACCCTTTATCGTCACTTTGCCCTTCTTGTCCACAGCGGCAACCTTCTCGTCGGAAGTTGCGTAGACCAGCTTGCCGTTTCCTGCATTTGCTGCATTAAGGGCGAACGCCTTGTCCCCATATACCTTATTGTAGATTTTTGTAGATGTAATATCGGAGTTTCCTTTTGCGATTGCAAATGTCCTGCTTGCGCTTCCTTGGTAGTCGCCTTTACCCGTAATGGTTACGGTTGCCGCCGTCCCTACCTTTCTATTATTCTGATAGGGCAGAGCATAATCCGTACCGTTTGTTAGGGGTTTGTTTCCATCCTTTACGGTTACGGTCGGCTGCTTTGCCGTCCCATCATAGGTGTAGCTTGTTGGGGAAATCGTGATGGTGCATGTGGCGATGTCTACTTTGGTGGGCGTAGTATCTGTCACTACATGAAAAGGTATACCATTGGTGGTAGCATAGGTCTGGGCATAAGAGCCTGCCAATCCAGAAATAGTCAGTCTCGTGCACACAGAAAATGTATAAGGCTCTATGGACTTGACGCTTTCTGGCATCGTTATGCTTGTCAATCCCGTGCACCCGGAAAATGCAGAATTTCCTATGGACGTGACGCTTCCTGGTATCGTTACACTGGTCAATCCCTCGCATCCATAATCTTTTGTTCTCCATCTTTTTCTCCTTTTTTTGCTTGCCCTACGCTCCATCTACATCATTTCCAGTACTTTTTAACTCTACTATAATTTATGCAAGCCTGCCCGATAAATACACTCCCTCCAGGGTAATGCCGTTTCTAAAGGCCTTGCCACCTATTGCCTATACGATTCGCGTACCAATTTTGCTCGGAATCGTTATCCTCGTTTTACTGCAGCTACACCCCCCCGTAACACTTATATATGTCCCATTTAAAAGACTGGATGAATAGCCTCTGACCCGTATCCATTTACTTTAGATGCAGTCGCGAAATTAGATTGCCTATCTATTTTACCACCCCCCGAAGTTAGTCAATACTAACTCATAGATTTTGTTGTTTTTTGTTAAATTTTGGCAATTATTCACAACTGTTTCATCGTTGATATATTCCTTTTCCCATATATTTGTGCATTTTGTTCCTATCATATAAAAGCCATGTTAGCATCTTCGTTGATGAAGTCAAAAAGGTGATAAGCTTATCCGAGGGAAGTTTATTGTGCCGGATAAGCTTATCACCGGGACTGCCCATGTATTGTGAAATAGCAGGCGAAATACCGCCAACAGCGTAATAAAATAAAAAAGCGATTGGCAACTAGCTTACCGCTAGCCTACAATCGCTTCTTCTACACAATCATTAATTATATTTACGTTTTCTTGCAGCTTCAGATTTTTTCTTACGTTTCACGCTTGGCTTTTCGTAATGTTCTCTTTTACGAATCTCCTGCTGAATACCAGCCTTCGCGCAGTTTCGTTTAAATCTGCGTAAAGCGCTATCTAAAGTCTCATTCTCTTTTACAATTACATTTGACATAGTCTCACACCTAACCTCCCTCCAGTTGCGTATTGTGCATATTCAACTGTTTGGGTAATATATTATTGCACTACCAATAATTATAGCATAAATTCTTATTTCGTCAACCACTTTATCCCATAAATCTTTAAATTTACGCTATTTTATAAGAATTTTTTATAAAGATTCGCCATTTCTTACCCAATCTGCTCTTTTAGCACTTTCCTTGATGCTTCGATTGCCTCTTTGATCCCTTCGGGGTTTTTCCCGCCGGCCTGTGCGATATTTGGCCGTCCGCCACCACCGCCACCAACTTTTCCTGCAATGGCTTTGATCAGATTCCCGGCATGGGCGCCTCTCTTTATTGCTTCTTCGGTTGCCATCGCCATAAGATTTACTTTTCCCTCTTTTGCAGAAGCAAGCACAACAACGCCTTCCCCTAATTTTTCTTTTAGCTGGTCGCCTAGATCACGCAATCCTTGCATATCTACATCAATTACACTTACAGCGAGTAGTTTTACACCCTCTATTTCTGTCACTTGATCCATAACATCGCCAAGCGCGCCCTTATTTGCCTTGCTTTTTAAAGATTCCATTTCACTTTGCAGCTGCTTAAATTCAGCCATCAAATGTTCCAGCCTATCTACCAGGCCATTTTGTGTTGTCTTAAGAAGTTTCGTTGCCTGCTCGATTGTATGTTCTAGTTGCCCATAATATGCAAACACTGCATTTGAGGTCAATGCTTCGATTCTTCTTACACCGGCTGCCACACCGGTTTCTGCTATAATTTTAAAAGCCACTATCACAGCAGTATTGTCCACATGGGTTCCTCCACAAAGTTCGCTGGAAAAATCCCCCATCTTTACCACTCTTACTTCATCAGTATATTTTTCCCCAAACAATGCCATGGCACCCGTTTTTTTCGCCTCATCAATACTCATTAGACTGGTTTTGATCGGTAGGGCTTCTGCTATTTTTTCATTCACGATGGATTCTACTTTTAAGAGTTCCTCCTCGGTCATCGCCGAGAAATGGGAAAAATCAAATCTTAATCTTGCGCCGTTGGCATCAGACCCTGCCTGTTCTACATGAGTTCCTAAAACAATACGTAGTGCTTTCTGCAGCAGATGCGTCGCACTGTGGTTTTTGGCGACTGCAAGACGCTTATTGCTATCTACGGACAGTTCTGCTTCATCGCTGACCTTTAACATCCCTTTTAATACAATTCCAATATGCCCGATTTTACCACCAGACAGCTTTACGGTATCTAATACTTCAAATTCTCCATATTTCGTACGGATATATCCGGCATCTGCCGCCTGTCCCCCGCTCGTCGCATAAAAGGGGGTTTCCTCCACAATAACCGTTCCTGTCTCACCATCTAAGAGTGCCTCTACAATCTGCGTCTGTGTGGTTAAAACAGTGATTGGAGATACATGCTTTAACGTGCCATAGCCAACAAAGGAGGTCGTAATGCTTGGGTCGATCGACTCGTAGACAGTGATATCCGCGCCCCGATAGTTTGTGGTTTTCCTTGCGCTTCGCGCCTTGTCTTTCTGTTCCTGCATCGCTTCCAAAAAAGCAGCATGGTCAATCAAAAACCCTTGCTCCGATAAAATTTCTTCTGTCAAATCAATCGGAAAGCCATACGTATCATATAGCTTAAACGCGGCATTTCCATCTAGCACTTTCGTATTGTCCCTTATCATGCTTTCCTGCAAGTCTGCTAAAATCAGCAGTCCTTGATCTATCGTTTTATTAAATTTTTCTTCTTCTTCCGTTAATACCTTAAAGATAAAGTCTTTCTTTTCTTCCAGTTCGCAATAGCCTTCTTTACTCTCTGCAATTACCGTTTCACATAGAACTGCAAGAAATCCATTTTTTATACCAAGCAGCCTGCCATGTCTGGCCGCCCTGCGGATCAGCCTGCGAAGGACATATCCTCGACCTTCATTTGACGGCATAATCCCATCTGATATCATAAAAGTAGCCGACCGGATATGATCCGTAATTAAACGGATCGATACATCGCTCTCTTCTTTCTCATGATAGGCTACCCCTGCTATCTTGCACACCTTGTCCCGAATTGCTTTTATGGTATCTACATCAAATACAGAATCAACCTTTTGTATCACAACCGCAAGGCGCTCAAGCCCCATGCCCGTATCTATATTTTTCTGCACAAGCTCCGTATAATTGCCTTTCCCATCGCCGTCATACTGGGTAAACACATTGTTCCATACTTCCATAAAACGGTCGCACTCGCAGCCGACCTTACAGTCCTTGCCGCCACAGCCATACTTGGCTCCACGGTCGTAATAGATTTCAGAACAAGGACCGCAAGGGCCTGCTCCATGCTCCCAAAAATTATCGCATTTCCCTTCTTCATCACGGTAAAAGCGCGTGATTTTCTCTGCCGGGACACCGATTTCATTTACCCAAATCGCAAAAGCCTCTTCATCTTCACCGTAAATAGACGGATACAGCCTGTCTGCCTCTAGACCTAGCACTTCTGTTAAAAATTCCCAAGACCAGGCAATTGCTTCGCTTTTAAAATAGTCTCCAAAAGAAAAATTCCCAAGCATTTCAAAAAAAGTCAAATGCCTTGCCGTCTTGCCGACATTTTCAATATCACCTGTCCGAATACATTTCTGGCAGGTTGTCACGCGTATTCTAGGTGGGATTTCTTGCCCTGTAAAGTAAGGCTTTAATGGAGCCATACCGGAATTAATCAATAATAGACTATTGTCATTATGCGGTACCAACGAAAAACTTTTCATTGTCAAATGTTCTTTGCCCTCAAAAAAGGCAAAGAACATGCTACGCAATTCATTTAACCCATATTGTGTCATAAAAGCTCCCTCAAATCTTTAGTGTCTACTCCTTCGTCTGCTCGCTTGCGGCAACTGCTGCCTCTTTCGCATCCTTTTTAACACGCAGGAATTTCCCAAGGAACAGCCCACCTACAGCAACAGCTGCAAGTATAACGAATCTTATAATATATTCAATGAAACTACCTAAAAATGCCATCTTAACACCTCCTTGGCTGATTGTTCGGGCATACTTTAAAAAACAAAAAATTCCACTCTACCCTATTTTTCAAATACGCCCTCATCATATCACATACGCTTCACGTTTTCAAGTGGCTGTGGTTCGTTTGTAGCATCACACCACACGTTGCGCCTTATGCGCACGTTTATACGCATACATTTTTTCATCTGCAATGGAAAGCAACTCACTTGCGGTGTATGCATTGCCTGCCGTCACTTCAATCACACCATAGCTTAAGCTATGGTTATAAAACGCACCGGGTTTATTGTTATAGGTAACTAATACATCACGTAGTTCTTCGAGTCTTCTCTCAGCATCTGCTATGCCCCAGTTTTTTGCCAAAAGCATGAATTCATCGCCGCCCAAACGGCAAATTTTCACATCTTGTGAAAACTTGTGCAATAAATCCGCTACGCACAGTATATACTTGTCCCCTTCCGCATGTCCGAATTTATCATTTACATACTTTAGGTTATCCATATCAATAAAACAAATAATAAAAGAACTTTTTGCCTCAATCCATTCACCCAATGTCTTCATCCCATAATGGCGGTTATATATTTTCGTCAGTGGATCATGGTAGGCGACATCCTCTAATGCCATGATCTGCGCTTTCGTTCCGGTAATATCATTCATCACAAAAGCTACCGCATTATGCTCATACCAATGCATTAGGTAAAGCGATGCCGAAAAGTATTGTTCTGCACCTTCGTGCGACAAATTTATTTCTTCATCTCGTGGTTCTGCATCATCCAGCGTATCCATTGCCATTTGTATCAGCCATTCATGCAGCTGCTTATGAAAACACTCCTGTTCCAGCACATCCGCTGCATGCCGATTCGCAAATAAAATCTCGCCGCTTTCCTTGTCTATCATAATGATCCATTGCGTAATCTCTGCTGTAATCGCCTCAAACAGGCTGTTGCTACGAGTTAAATCCTTTGATTTTTTGACGTTTTTTTCAATTTCATCCAACAGCGCCGTACGCCGTTCATCTAATTGTTTCGTCATCGTGTTAAAGGCCTCGGCAAAATCCCCCATAAAATCAATATGCTGATTGTAATCACCTTTTGCAACCTGCTGTGTTTGCCATGTCAGGTGTCTTAATGTTGCATGCAACGCTTTTAATGGTGCCGCCATTTCATTATCAGGCGAAGGTAGTTTACCTGATAAATCGCCCTTAGATAAAGCTTTTGCCAATGCATTCGTTTCTAATAGGCATTCAACAAAGAATTGCAGCCCTTCCCCTAACATTGAAAAATCTTTGGAGAGCTTGCTTGTATCTAGCGTAGCCTGTTCCGGATGATACATTGCATCGCGCAAATAGTCGAATAACAGTTGTGCCATGGGGTTCGTAGCATTTCACCTGCCTTTCGTTCAAGCTTGTTCCTATGTAGTTTAATGGGACCTTCCGATGTGAATTTTTCCGTTCCCACCTTCCCTTGCATCTGCTAAATCTATTTTGCAGAGCCATTAAAACGGCATACCCTATCGCCATTTGCCCAGCAATCTACCTCACGCACTTCGTACTTTTTGCCAGTATACGCTTCTAAGATACCGGCAATAAAGCCCTCATCATAGTTGCATACTGTTTCGTTCGTTACGGGCAAACCACTACAATCTAAATCCTGCCCAACTGTTAGTACGATGTCCCCGGTAGCGGCATCAAAGGCCTCCATCCGCAGGATACCAATTTTAAGCTGTTGCAAGGCCGCTTGCAGATTCGCTACAAATGCATCAAAACCCACATTCAAATCAAGTGTATTCTTCGCAAATTCCGTACCCGCCAAGAACCCTGCTTCTCTAAAATATTCGTTGGCCTGTTCGCCGCCGTAAGCTTTTGTCAATACATCGAGCATCGTATATTGCATGAGACGATATACCAATACAGGCATTTCCTCACCCAAATCGCCACGCCCCTCCTTGATATCCCCCAACGAGTCCCATGTGAATACGTTGTGCTGTTGCTTGTTCTTTTCTTCTGCAAATACATTCCTCATCTTGAAATCCTCCTATGTAATCTACTTGTGTTCTCCATAAATCATTAGCAGTGCAATACATATACAATTATACATGTCGCTAAAACTCTTGTCAATCGCACAATTTTTTTATCTATTAGGCTATACTTGCTGTTTTAGGCATTGTTCTTAGCAAAATCTTTGGAATCGATGCGAATAGACCTTGTCTATGAGTCGAAGTGCCAAGATTGCCCCCTATGCTTTCCTACGCAAAATGTCATACATATCCAATGGGTATCCTACCTCTATATAGAGAATCTGTTTGGGATGTGGGGCAGATTCCATTGGTGTCCCATCCTCATCATAGATGCCTTTTACAGTTACTTCTATTGGTTTTGGCTCCATAAGCCTTGCCCCATTTCTGCACGGTTTCATCACCTCTATGGTTTCACCCACAGAAAATTTATTCTTTTGCTCCACACGGTAGCATCCCCGTTCATTTTTTACAACGTGCTCTTTGACAATACCAAGGTACGTATATTCCTTTATATAGGTATTATTGTCATAAATCTGAGCCTCCTCGTCCGGTTTGTGAAAGAAAAATCCGGTTGTAAACTGCCGATACGTACAGTTTGCTATTTGCTCTAAGTACCAAGGCATATGTTCCTTGTAGCATGTAAGCGATTCCTTATAGTCATCGATTGCCTTTCTATACGTTCTAGCTACCGTCGCAACGTAGAGAGCCGTTTTCATTCGTCCTTCGATTTTAAAACTATCAATCCCGGATTCTATCAGTTCCGGGATGTGTGCAATCATACACAAATCCTTAGAATTAAAAATATAGGTTCCACGCTCATTCTCGTACACAGGCATGTATTCTCCCGGCCTTGTTTCCTCCACAATCGCATATTTCCATCTGCAGGGGTGGGTGCACGCACCTTGATTCGCATCACGCCCCGTAAAATAATTGCTAAGCAGACACCGGCCGGAATAGGAAATGCACATGGAGCCATGTATAAACGTTTCTATTTCCATATCCTTTGGAATATGATCCCTTATTTCCTTGATTTCTTCTAGGGAAAGCTCTCGTGCAGAAACCACACGTTTCGCTCCTTGCCGATACCAAAACTGGTACGTAGCATAATTGGTATTGTTCGCCTGTGTACTGATATGTATTTCAATATCCGGACATACTTCCTTTGCAATGGAAAAAATGCCCGGATCCGATATAATCAATGCATCGGGAGAAATTTGCTTCAGCTCCCTAAAATATTCCCTTACGCCTTCTAAATCTTGATTATGTGCCAAAATATTTGCAGTTACGTAGACCTTTACCCCATATTCATGGGCAAAGCGGAGTCCCTCTTTCATTTCTTCCATCGAGAAATTCTTGGCTTTCGCACGAAGCCCAAATGCCTCCCCTCCGATATAAACCGCATCTGCACCATAGATAACCGCTATTTTTAATACTTCCAAACTGCTCGCCGGCACTAACAATTCAGGATATCCCATGTTTGCTCCAATCTGCTGCCATACGATCTTTTCACCTATCAAACAGCCCCATAACCTTACATTAATCTTTGGTACACACGCTATTTCTCACGCTAATCGCAGCCCCATCTCCAATGGGTAAAATTGATGTTGTAAGTTCGTTATGATGCGTAATTTCATAAAGATATTCACGCATCCGCTTATGTATCGTGCGGTTTCTCCTTGTTACAGCAAATCTAGATTCTATCACGATTCCCTCTTGCATTACATTATCTGAAACCAATATCCCATTTGGCTTAAGCAAACGAAGCACATGTGGCAGAAAATGAATATATTGAGCCTTTGCCGCATCCATAAAAACAAAATCAAACGGAGTTTCTAATTCTTCCAAAATCAAAAGGGCATCGCCTTTTAGCAATTGTATCACATGCTCTTTCCCTGCACGTTTTAAATTCTCCTGTGCCACAATGATTCTTTTTTCATAATTTTCAATTGTTTTAATCCGGCATTCTACCGGATTATATTCTTCCATAAAAAGGGAAGAGAAACCAACTGCCGTCCCCACTTCTAAAATGGCTGCCGGCCGTTTTATTGCCAGCAACAGCTTTAAAAGGCTTTGCATTTCTTTTCTGATTACAGGCACAAAACTTGTTTTCGCTTCCGCTTCTATTTGATTTAAAAGTTGTGTGTTGCCCCCATCGAAAGAATTTAGATAGGCAGCCATCCGTTCGTCTACAATCACTTAACACCTTATTCCTGCACGGTTTTTTGTGCCTCTTGCTCTTCTTCGCCCTCTTCTTGCCCTACCGACAATGTATGCATAATTTCCCTTGCAGTCTGTGATGTATTTAAGGTATAATACCCGGGCTCTATTTTATCTGCATAGGTTGATAGTTTGCACTGCACGAAAAACAGGCTGCCATTTCTCACCAATCTTTTTTCCTCCAGCAGTTCCCCTATTTCCCGCGTAGACATCCCCTTAGAGATTGTTACCGAAATATCTCTTCCCGGTGCCTTATTCATTGGCTTTTCCGTAAATACCCGATAGCCAAATTCATACGCCCCCATACCTAGCCTATACAGAAAAAATATTACTAAAATCATCGCTAATACGCTTGCACTGATACTTAAAATCCGTAATACAATTTTGCTGGCACTCATATCGTTTCCCTTCTAAGCTTTGTGGCTATGCGCTACATCTCTAGCACAAACCCTAAATCAAAATCCAGACTGCCTGAAAATTTCCGGTTAATATCCTGTACCATACGGCAGAAAGCAAGCTCTGCCGCCAAATACTCTTCCACAGTAGGCTGCACCCTTAATTCTTCAAAGTCCCAAGATAAGAAATCAACTTCTTCAAACAAGTCCGCCTTATTGCCTTTGCTCTGCAGTATATAATTTTTTTTTCGAAACTGGTGCAGTGCCCGTTCTTTGTCTGGCTCTTTGCTGAGCCTTGCCTTCACTTTTTGATAAGCTTTGTATTCTTCACTATTCTTTACTGCATCGATTAGCTGCTCTATACTGCTGTCAACCTGATTCATACCAGCCTACCCCTTTCTATATAAAATGTTCCATACAAACTATACTTCCATGATAATTGGCATAATCATAGGCCTGCGTTTCGTTTTTTTCCATACATATTCACTTAGGCCATCTTTGATTTCCGTTTTTATTTTGCCCCAGTCCGTAATATTTTTCTCCACGCAATGATTGACGATATCGTTTAATACGTGCTTTGCCTCATCCATAAGGCTCTCGGAGCCTCTTACATAGACAAATCCCCTCGTTACGATGTCAGGGCCTGCAAGCACTTGTCCACTTCCCGCCTCTAAGGTAAGTACTACAATGATGATCCCATCTTCTGAGAGGTGCTGCCGATCACGAAGGACGATATTGCCTACGTCCCCTACGCCTAGACCATCGACTAGGATGGTACCAACCGGTACCTCTCCAACCACTTCTGCGCCATCATTGTCAAGTTCTAGTACATCGCCCGATGAAAGTAAAAAGATATTGTCTTTGCTTATCCCTAAATCTTCCGCAAGCTTTGCCTGTGCTTTTAAATGCTTATACTCTCCATGGACAGGTATCGCATATTTCGGTTTTACAAGAGAATAGATCAATTTAATATCCTCTTGGCATGCATGCCCGGATACATGGGCATCTTGGAAAATAACATCAGCACCTTTCATCGACAATTCGTTGATGACACGTGAAACTGCTTTTTCATTTCCGGGAATGGGATTCGAGCTAAAAATGACCGTATCACCCGGTTGAATTGTGACTTTCTTATGAATACTGGCCGCCATACGGGATAATGCCGCCATAGATTCGCCTTGGCTTCCAGTCGTAATAAGCACCGTCTGCTCCGCCGGATAATTTTTCAGCTGTTCAATATCGATCAAGGTCTGGTCCGGAATATTTAAGTAGCCTAGCTCAGAAGCAATGGAAATAATATTGACCATGCTTCTTCCCTCTACGACCACCTTACGTCCAAACTTGTCTGCAGAATTTATGATCTGCTGCACACGGTCTACGTTAGAGGCAAAGGTTGCTACAATAATCCGCTTATTTGCATTGTCCGCAAATATATGGTCAAATGCTTTCCCTACCGTTCTTTCAGAGCTCGTATAGCCGGGACGCTCCGCATTGGTGCTATCGCACATTAACGCTAAAACTCCCTTTTTCCCGATTTCCCCAAACCGCTGCAAATCAATGGCATCTCCAAATACCGGGGTATAATCCACTTTAAAGTCACCTGTATGAATGATTGTCCCTGCCGGTGAATAGATTGCCAGAGCCGCCGCATCTGCAATGCTATGGTTTGTCCTTATAAATTCCACACGAAACGATCCCAAATTAATATGCTGTCCGTATTTTACTGTTTTACGTTTTACTTTTGTAAGCATGTTGTGCTCTTTTAGCTTATGTTCGATGATGCCGAGCGTTAGTTTTGTCGCATAAATCGGTACATTAACCTCCCGCAGTACATAAGGGATTGCGCCAATATGATCTTCATGTCCATGTGTGATAAAAAATCCTTTCACCTTGTCAATGTTGTTTTTTAAGTAGGTAATATCCGGTATAACCAAATCTATCCCTAACATGTCGTCTTCCGGAAAAGACAGGCCACAGTCCACAACGATAATACTGTCTTCGTATTCAAAGGCAGTAATGTTCATTCCAATGAGTTCTAATCCCCCCAATGGAATGATTTTCAATTTTGAGTTTTGTTCTTTTTTCAATTAATTGCTCCTCCTTATAAGTATGTATCGTAGTAATCAGGTTTCCGTTCCAGTCTTCTGCAAGCAGAAATCTTTGTTTTCATCGCCATAGAGCTTTCCCTCATGATAGCTTGTGATGTGTATCATGCAATATTACGATTTCATAACACACATACCCGCCTTTTTAAACGGATACTTTCAATTAAGTCAAGTCTCAATCACAATTGTATGTTAAGATATAAAATCTACATCTTCTAACATCTCTGAAAATATTTTTGACATATATTCCAATTCTTCTTGGGCCTCTACCATTTCATAAATAGCCTCTCCTTGTGGATCATCGCTCGTTCCTTCTGCTACATTTTTTAAAATAAATGCGTCAGAATCCCCCTTTTCTTCTACTGTCACTAAAATATAATCTATTCCATTCATTCGTGCCTGTTCCAGTATGTAAAACTCTACCATTTCATTGGCATTTTTAACATTAAATTTTACCTTATCCATCTATCGCAATATCCTTCCCAAATCGGTTCGATACGATTACTTTCCTTGTGCCCATCTATCGCAATATCCTTCCTAAATCGGTTCGACACGATTACTTTCCTTGTGTATTTGCCAAAAAATCCAAATATCCCTGCAAAATAAAAACCGCTGCCAGCTTATCCACATAGTCTTTTCGATTCTCTCTTCGGATACCGCCTTCCATCATGGTTCTGTTTGCCTCTACCGTGGTAAGCCGCTCATCCCATAGTACAACCGTAAGCCCTATTCTTCGCTCCAGCATGTCTTTAAACTCTATCGTTTTTGCACATCGTTCCCCTTGTGTATTGTTCATATTCTTTGGGTATCCGAGTACAATCCTATCCACTTCATATTGCGTCGCCAATTCTTCTATCCGTGCTAATGTCTGCCTTAATTTAGATTCCGATTTTCGCTTTATAATTTCTACGCCTTGCGCAGTCATAAGCAAGGCATCACTTACCGCAATGCCTACCGTCTTAGATCCAAAATCCAATCCCAATACTCGCATGTTGACCCCTTTAAACTAAAATCCATATGGACCTTAGCCCTTTTCGTTTTAGTCCCTCCTATCTGTTTTAGCAGATATTATTCCCATTCATTTGATTTAATATACTGACGTAGTATTTCTTCTACCAGCTCATCACGCTCCACCTTCATAATCAGGCTTCTTGCATTCTTATGGCTCGTAATATAAGTGGGATCGCCAGACATAATATAGCCTACAATCTGATTTACCGGATTGTAGCCTTTTTCCTTAAGTGCCCGATAAATAAGATCAAGCACTTCATCTACGCCTATCTGCTGTTCTTTCTCCACTTTGAAATATTGTGTATTGCTTTTATCCTGCATATTTTTCACGCCCTTATTTTCTTGCTCTTTCGTCCTTTTAATGTTTCTTTACTTCATTCTAATATAAAACGACAGAAAATTCAATCTATATTTTCTTCCAATGCATCTTCCATCAAAAAAATATGGCTATTTCCGTAGGTTTTGACCTTACTTTTCATTATTTTATTATCTAAATGCTCCTCTGATACGACCAACGCCTTTACATATTCCCTTGTATGCCCACTGCAATAGCTGTTCCCCTCAAATAATACTCGCTCTTCAAAGAGCACTTCGGTTTCTTTATTTTGATACCATGATAAAAATTCCTGTTTCATTATTTTTGTATCTTCAAAGAGCTGGCTACTGCGGCAATTCTTTATATTCTGCGCAACCTGATGTTCCATTTGGGCCGCTTTTGTTCCCTTTCGCCTTGAATATTTGAAAATGTGTACTTCAAAAAAAGCAATTTCTTTTAAAAATTTTCTGGTCGTTTCAAATTCTTCTTGCGTTTCACCCGGAAATCCTACGATGATATCCGTTGTGATTGCCGGATGTTTAAAATACTTGCGCAGCAGTTCACATCCTTTTTTATATTCCCCACAATCATATTTTCGATTCATGCGCTTTAATGTTTCATCGCATCCGCTTTGCAAGGATAAATGAAAATGTGGGCATATTTTAGGAAGCGTTGCAATCGTCCGTACAAATTCTTCGGTTACAATCTGTGGTTCTAAGGAACTAAGGCGGATTCGCTTTATCCCCTCCACGGCATGAATCTCCTTTAGCAAATTTAGAAGGCTATCATTTAAATCCACACCATAGGAGCTTAAATGAATTCCCGCTAACACAACCTCCTTATACCCATTTTGTGCAAGGCGCCCTACCTCTGCTATAATATCTTCCCTTTTACGGCTTCTGACCCGCCCTCTTGCAAGGGGGATGATGCAGTAGCTGCAAAATTGGTTGCAGCCATCCTGCACTTTTATAAATGCCCTTGTATTTACAGCCGTCCGGTCTATCTGCATCTCTTCGTATTCCTGTTTTGCGTTTCGGTCAAGAATTCTTGAATCTACTCTTTTATGGCTGCCACCCGCTTGGTTTCCTTCTCCCGCTTGATTGCCACTCTCCTTTAGGGCACTGCCCTCTTGCAAGGAATGGAATGTCTCATGCCTTTTTTGCAGGGAATGGTGTTCAAATTCTTCCAATAATGCGACTAATTCATGTTTTTTGTCATTGCCAATTAAAATATCTATCGCTTCATCTTCTCTTATCTGAGCCTCTGCAGTCTGTACATAGCAGCCGGCGGCAACTACGATACTGTCCGGATTTCGTTTTCTCGCCCTATGGAGCATCTGCCTGGATTTTCGATCTGCAATATTCGTCACGGAACAAGTATTAATCACATATACATCGGCACATGCCCCAAATGGCACAATCTCATATCCATTTTGTTCTAAAAGCTGCTGCATAGCATCTGTTTCATACGCATTTACTTTACAGCCTAAATTATGAAGGGCCGCTTTTTTCACGATCTACCACTCTCCTATCTCAAAATTGCCCTAATCTTATCAAATTAAAGTCAAACTGCCGAAAATCCTGCCTGTTTTTCAGGTTTAAATTAGCTATAGTGCTATTGACTTTTCCAATTAAAAACGTTACTATAAGAGAAAATATTAGTTATTTACTTCAATTCCCATTTATCCGCTTAACGGATATCGGCACAATAGGAAAAGCCTGTTGTAACACACCATGATGGTGAACGGTTTCTTTCTATCTAATATTTAAACTATGTTCATTTTATAAGGAGGCTTTTATATGAAAACAGTACAAATTTCTTTAAATTCTATTGACAAGGTAAAATCTTTTGTAAATTCGATTACAAAGTTCGAATTTGACTTCGATCTGATTTCCGGAAGATACGTAATTGATGCAAAGTCCATCATGGGTATTTTCAGTCTTGACCTATCAAAACCTATCGACCTTGCTATCCACGCTGAAGCAAGCTTAGATGAGATTTTAGAAGTATTAAGCCCATACATAATCTAATCTGGATCCTAGGGCAGTGCTTTATCTACGAAGCTTGATTGGAACCACCACATGCGTTGGGCTTGAGCAAATCTTGCTAAGTGTCTTGGTGTGCTTTCACACCAGCTTTGAAAATATCTCACGAAGTGTTCCATGCATTTCCCCATGAACTTCATGGGGAGTTTTTATTTCTTCAGCCACAGTCAATTCCGTATCTTCTATGGCTTTTTGTACCATTTCTTCAATCTGTGTCAACCACAATCAATTCCGTATCTTCTATGGCTTTTTGTACCATTTCTTCAATCTGCGCCAACCACAGTCAATTCTGTACCTTCTATCGCTTTTTGTACCATTTCTTCAATCTGTGCCTCCAATTTTTGTTCGGAACGCCTGATAATATTTAGATTCGGCTTTGTAACAGGATGTTTTGCCACAAAAATAGTGCAGCAGTCCTCGTAGGGCAGGATTGATGTTTCATATGTCCCAATTTTTTCAGATACCGCTATAATCTCCTGCTTGTCAAATCCAATTAGAGGGCGATAAACGGGCAAGGTACACACTTCATTTGTCGCTACTAACGACTTCATCGTCTGACTTGCCACTTGTCCAATACTTTCACCTGTAACGAGTCCTAGGCAGCCTGTTTCTTTTGCAAAATGCTCTGCTATTTTCATCATATAGCGGCGCATAATAATCGTCAGCTCTTCATGGGGGCATTTTTCATAAATATAAAGCTGTATATCCGTAAAATTTACGACATGCAAATAAACCGGGCCGGCATAGCGTGCAACAATTTTTGCCAAATCAACCACTTTTTGTTTCGCGCGCTCACTGGTATAGGGTGGCGCATGAAAATAGACGGCATCTATTTTAACACCTCTTTTGGCTATCATATAGCCGGCTACCGGACTGTCGATACCACCGGATAATAGCAACATTGCCTTTCCGTTGGTTCCTACCGGCATTCCACCGGGACCTTTTATAATTTCAGAATAGATATTTATTTTTTTACGTATTTCTACGTTCAGCAAAATACCCGGCTGATGTACATCTACACGCATTTGTGGAAATGCCTCTAATATTTTCCCGCCTAATGCCGCATTTATTTCCATAGAATCCATCGGGTAATCTTTGCTTGCACGCCTTGCACTTACCTTAAATGTTTTGTTCTTATCCGGATACCGTACGTCTAAATAGGCAATGGCATCTTCTACCAACTTGTCAAATCCGGCATTTTCCACCTGTACAACCGGACAAATGCCTACGATACCAAATACCTTTTTAAGGCTCTCTACCGTTTCGTCAAAGTCATAGTCGCCTACTGTTTCAATATAAATGCGCCCCTGCTCTTTCCGAACAAGAAAATCACCATCTATCGGCTTTAAAGCAGATTTTATCTGATGCACCAGTGCATCTTCAAACAGATGACGGTTTTTCCCTTTGATTCCAATTTCTCCATATTTTACTAAAAATGCTTTAAACATCAATTTCTCCCTTTCATGCCTTGTATCCTTTTGCAGATCAACAAAAAAGAGCCAAACCTTTTATCCATTTGAGCAATTTCTCCCCTTCATGCTTTGCATACTTTTGCAGCATCGGCAAAAAAGTCAAACCTTTTATCCATTTGAGCAATTTCTCCCCTTAATGCCTTGTATACTTTTGCAGCATCGGCACCAGTTCTTTTAACGTCTGTATGCAATATTGCACTTCTTCTCGCGTATTCATTTTACTAAAGCTAAACCGAAGGGTGGATGCTAGGTACTCGCTCCTTATCCCCATATTTTTTAACGTATTGCTTACCGCCGGTTTATTAGAAGCACAGGCGCTTCCCGCCGAAACATAGATCCCACGGTCTTCCAATGCATGTAAAAGCACTTCAGCCTTCACGCCATCAAAGCTGACGCTCACGATATGGGGGGCACTTTCCCGACCTATTTTCCCATTCATATGTGCCCATGGGTTGTCTTTTATTTCATTGCAAAAATATTCTTTGATTTCATATAAATGATTGATGGTATCGTAAAAATTTTCATAGCTTTCTTCTGCGGCCCTTAAAAGCCCTGCGATGCCGGCAACATTTTCTGTACCGGAACGTAGGCCCCCCTGCTGCCCGCCGCCAAACAGTATTGGCTTTATCTTTGTCTTTTCTTTGACAAACAAAAATCCAACTCCTTTTGGCCCATGTATCTTATGCCCGCTGACAGACATTAGATCAATGCCTTCCCGCTTTGGATAAATCATATATTTCCCATATGCTTGAATTGCATCTACATGGAACAGGGTAGCGGGATTTGCTTCTTTTATGAGCTTGCCCGCCTCTTTTATCGGCTGTACCGCACCAATTTCATTGTTGACATACATGATGGAAACAAGGATTGTCTCTTTTGTAAGGGCAGCTTTTAATTGGTCTAATCGGATCATTCCATCTTTATCAACATCTAAATACGTCACCGTAAAGCCTTCTCCCTCCAAAAATGCCATGGAATCAAGAACAGCCGGGTGCTCAATCTTTGTCGTAATCAAATGCATTCCAGCCCGTTTATTTGCCATTGCAGAGCCAATGACGGCAAGATTAACCGCCTCCGTTCCACCGGAAGTAAAAATCAGTTCTTTCCCGCTTATTTTTAATGTCTTCGCAATCTGTTCTTTTGCCTGTTTTATATAAATTTCTGCCTCTAGCCCTTTGCGGTGCATAGACGATGGATTCCCATAATCTTTTAAAAATACCTCTGCCATGATATCTGCCACGCTTTTTAAGCATTGGGTCGTTGCCGCATTGTCAAAATAAATTTCGATCGTTTTCAAATTGTCTTGCCTCTAGTCCTCTAAATGATAAAGTAAAATGGAAAGCATCGTAAGGCCTGCCGTTTCCGTACGTAAAATACGTTTCCCTAAAGACAGCAAGTGTGCAGTCTCCTGTACCAATTTTATTTCTTGTTTATCAAATCCACCCTCCGGCCCGATGAATACACCAATTAAAGCCGCGTCGCCGATGTTTTTCATCACTTCTTTTGTATAAGTCATCCCAGTTTCATTTTCATAGGGCACTAGCCTTATGTCCATTGTTTGGGCATAACCTACGGCATCGGCAAAGTCCATGACTGCATGCACATTTGGTATAATGCTTCGTTTTGCCTGCTTTGCGGCACTTTGCGCGATAGCCTGCCACCGTTTTATTTTTGCATCCGCTTTTGCCCCGGCAAGCTTTACTACACAGTTTCGCATAGCCACCGGAACGATTTCATAGGCACCAAGCTCTACTGCTTTTTGTATCACCCATTCCATTTTATCCCCTTTGGGCAAACCTTGAAACAAAACGATTTTTGCGGGCAGTTCTGTACTTTCCCGGTCTTTGTATAAAATACGGGCAAAGGCGGTTTCGCCCTCCCTGCTATTTCCACTAAAATATTCTAGTTCACAGAAATAATCCTGCCCCTGCCGATTGCTGATACGCAGTTGCGTACCCGGTTTCATACGCAGAACATGCCGCATATGATTGACATCTTCACCGGCAATCCATATCTGGGTTTCCCCTATTTGATGGTCCTCTACAAAAAATTGAAACATCCTACCTCATCTAATCCTTTTCGCTGTAATACTCGCCCATTCGCCCTGATGCGTTATTTCAATGATGGCAAGCCCTGCTTTTTGAATCGCTTCTTTTACAGCTTCTTCTTTAAAATCAATAATACCTGAAGTAATGTAAATTCCTCCAAGTTTCAATCTCATTGGTATGACCGGCGTCAACAGCATGACACTGTCTGCTAACAGATTGGCGACAACCATTTCATAGCATTCTGTCCCCACCTGCTCTAAAAGATTTGCATCCTCGATAAGATTGCCACAGAAAAACGCTCCCAGATCGGATGAGAGTCCATTCACTTTCATATTTTCTAAGGTGGATGTCATGCATTCCGGATCAATATCTGTCCCTACTACTTGACCTGCACCCAATTTTAAGCATAGGATCGACAAAATCCCGCTCCCACAGCCTATATCTAAAACGTGATCTCCCTGTTTCATATATTTACGAATCTGCTTTATACAAAGTTGGGTTGTTTCATGTTTCCCCGTGCCAAAGGAAGTGCCGGGGTCAATTTCAACCACGTATTGATCGGACGCCAAATCCTTCTGCTCCTCCCAAGTAGGTTTGATTAAAATATCATCTATTGTAAAGGATTTGAAATATTTTTTCCAGTTATTTATCCAGTCCAAGTCTTCCGTTACAAGTTCTGTAATCGTCCCATCTCCGATTTCCACAAATGGACGCAGTCTTTCCAAAACAGGATTTACTTGGTCTATGATGGTCTGGAAACTGTATCCCTTTCCGTCATATGTATCTTTCAAATAAAAACTCACATAAGCAATCCCCTCGTCAGGGGGCAGGTCAGGTAAGAGATCAATATATAGCTTCTCCTTATCTGCTGCAGACAGGGGGACATTATCTTCTATCTGAATTCCTTCTATCCGAATTCCTTCTGACCGAATTCTTTCTGGCTGAATCCCCTCTATTGTCAAATCCATTGATTCATTTAAATCTACGAACCTTAATTCACTTAATTCGCTGCTGATAAAATCAACCGCAGCCGTTGTCGTCTTAATGGTGTATTTGTTCCATTTCATTTCCTGCACTCATTTCGTATTTGCATTTCTTCGGAAGCAATGGCTACGATATGCATAGCCTGTCCCTCTTGGTCTCTTTTCCATTTATTTATAAAACAAACAAGTACCGGATTTCGTTATGTTACCTTAAAACACTTTTTTATCCTTAAAGCGCTTTTTTTAACTGGTCATATTCACGATTGATTTCCTGTAATGTATGGGTATCTCCATCCATATTGTCTGGATGAAAAATTTTAATTAATTCTTTATAACGTTTTTTTAACGCTAGTTCATTCCCCACGCCACGGAAAAATTTTTTATCCCAAATTGCCCGTCCCCGTTCCGTAGACAATTCGCGATGGCCTTGCTCATCCCAATTTTCTGTATAATTGTAAAGCTCTTTCTGCTTTTCCAATTGCTTCTTTTCTTTTGCCAGTTTTCTAAGTTCTTCTTCTAAAATCTTTAATTTCATTTCAATCAGTTCTTTTTCTCTTTGTATGCGCATATTTTCCATTTCTTGTCTGCGCTTGAAACTTTTTTTTTCCAGTTCAAACATTCTACGCTCATATTCAAGGTCGTATTGCGCATTTTCTGCGCAAACAGAATAACTCATAGATCTGCCTCCTCCTATTGCCGAAAACATAGAAACTTTCTTTTTTCCAGACTTCTTTCCCTTATCATGCACCTATATCTAGTATACTCTATTCTACGTTTTGTTTTCCTGCAATAAACTAAGTTTGTTTTGATACGTTTCTTTTACACTTTTTATAGTATATACCATATAGTTTATAAAATCAATGGTGGAATTTATAAAATAAAGAAAACAGGGCAAAAGAAAAGAAAGAAAACAGGGCAAAGGAAATCAAACCACCAATTTCTTCACTCTGTTTCTTACGATGAGCAATTTATAAGTTTGCATTTACAGGTCTTCTAAAGATTCTTTTATTTTCCCCATAAACCCTTTTTTCTTCCCACGTTTCTCTTCGACTGCTTTCTCTTCGGTTGCTGTTGCATCGCTTTTCTTTTTTAGGGATTTGGTACTTGCTTCATCGAATTTGTGCAATGCTTCCTTTGCTTCCGCACTAAGGGTTGTGGGTACCTGTACCACTAAGGTTACATAATGGTCGCCACGAATCGCCTTATTCCGTAAAGATGGGATTCCTTTTCCTTTTAAGCGTATTTTCGTATCTGTTTGCGTACCCGGCTTTACGTCATACAAAATATCACCGTCTATGGTGCTGATCCGTACTTCACCGCCAAGTGCCGCTTGTGCAAAAGAAATTGGTGCCGTAGAGAAAATATTCATATCTTGCCGTTGGAAAATAGGGTGTCTTGATACATTTACTTCTACAAGCAAATCCCCTCTTTGGCCTCCGTTTGTTCCGGGTTCACCTTTGTCCCGTATCCTTATGCTTTGACCATTGTCAATACCTGCCGGCACACTGACTTTGATTTTCTTCCTGCTCGAAATATATCCGGTACCATGGCAATCCACGCATTTTTCCTTTACGATTTTTCCTGTTCCACGACAATCCGGGCAAGTCTGGACATTTTGAACCATGCCAAGGAAAGACTGCTGGGTATAGACCACTTTCCCTTTTCCACCGCACTTTGAACAAGTCTCTGGTGACGTACCGGGTTTTGCTCCAGTTGTATGGCAAGTATTGCAGTCGTCTTTTAGTGTAATTTCAATTTCCTTTTCACAGCCAAATGCCGCCTCTTCAAAGGTAATGCGAATCGTCGCCCTTAAGTTGGCGCCTTTCATTGGCCCATTGCCGCTAGAACGTCTTCTGCCGCCACCAAAAAAGTCTCCAAATAAATCTCCGAAAATATCACCCATATCCATACCAGAAAAGTCAAATCCGCCGGCTCCTCCTTCAAAAGCCGCATGGCCAAATTGGTCATACTGCTGCCGCTTTTCTGAATCGCTTAAAACGGCATAGGCTTCTGAGGCCTCTTTAAATTTTTTCTCTGCCTCTGCATTTCCCGGATTTGTATCCGGATGATATTTCTTTGCCAATTGCCTGTATGCTTTCTTTAATGTGGCATCATCCGCACTTTTCTCTACACCGAGAATCTCATAGTAATCTCTTTTTTGTTCTGCCATATTCAATTCCCTCTTATACTGATTCTAAGGAGCCACTGTAAAATTTTATGCATCTATTCGGCTGTACCTCCCTCATAGCTATCAAATATTGGGGGGTGAATAGTTACAATTTGATTTACAATAGCTCCTTATTTCATATTTACTTTGCGTATTTTCAAACATTCCACTTTAGCGCCTGCTTTATGCTATTTACGTTTTAGCACCTACTTCATGCTATTTACGTCTTAGCGCCTGCTTCATGCTATTTATACTTCTTTATAGTCTGCATCTACAACATCATCTGCTTGGCTATAGCTTTCTGCATCTCCTGCATTCATGTCCGGCCCACCTGCCCCAGAAGCCTGTGTTTGCTCATACATTTTTGCAAATACCTTTTGCGCACTTTCTGTTAATTTTTCTTTTGCGGCTTTCATTTCGCCAAGTTGGTCATCGGTCATTTCTTCTGCATTTTGATTAGCCTCCAGCATTGCCTTTAATGCATTTAAGTCTTCTTCTACCGACGCCTTATCTGCGGCATCTAAATTTGCACCTACTTCCTCTAATGCTTTTTCTGTCTGGAATACAAAAGAGTCTGCATCATTTCTCGTGTCAATCGCTTCTTTTTTCTTCTTATCTTGTGCCTCAAATTCTGTCGCTTCCCTAATTGCTTTATCAATATCGGAATCCGACATGTTCGATCCGGCTGTAATTGTAATATGCTGTTCTTTTCCGGTTCCTAAATCCTTTGCAGATACATTTACAATACCATTTGCATCAATGTCAAAGGTAACTTCAATCTGAGGTACACCACGCCTTGCCGGCGGAATCCCGTCTAGCCTAAATTGCCCTAACGACTTATTATCTTTTGCAAACTGACGTTCGCCCTGCACTACATTAATATCAACTGCAGTCTGATTATCTGCGGCGGTAGAAAATACCTGGCTCTTTTTGGTTGGAATGGTCGTATTGCGTTCAATTAATCTTGTGGCAACCCCACCCATCGTTTCAATTGATAGCGACAATGGCGTTACATCCAGCAAAAGGATTTCTCCTGCGCCGGCATCTCCTGCTAGCTTTCCGCCTTGAATAGAGGCGCCTAATGCAACACATTCATCCGGATTTAACGTTTTGCTTGGTTCTTTCCCCGTTAACTGCTTTACCTTGTCCTGAACAGCCGGTACACGTGTAGAACCGCCTACTAATAGCACTTGCCCAAGCTCAGAAGAAGTAATTCCGGCATCCTTTAATGCAGTCTGTACCGGTACTGTTGTACGCTCTACTAAATCATGCGTCAATTCATCAAATTTTGCCCTTGTCAAGTTCATATCGAAATGCTTTGGCCCTTCATTCGTTGCCGTGATGAATGGAAGGTTAATATTTGTCGTGGTAGCTGCGGATAATTCTTTCTTTGCTTTTTCAGCCGCTTCTTTTAGTCTTTGCAGCGCCATTTTATCATTGGATAAATCAACGCCTTCGGTTTTCTTAAATTCAGCCAGCATATAATCGGTAATTTTCTGATCGAAGTCATCGCCACCTAGCCTGTTGTCGCCCGAAGTAGCTAGTACTTCAATAACGCCTTCTCCAATTTCAATGATCGAAACATCAAAGGTACCGCCACCTAAATCATATACCATGATTTTTTGCTCTTTTTCATTATCAAGACCGTAAGCTAATGCCGCCGCAGTAGGCTCATTGATAATACGTTTTACTTCAAGCCCTGCAATTTTACCTGCATCCTTCGTTGCTTGACGCTGTGCATCGTTAAAATATGCCGGAACGGTAATTACTGCATCGTTTACTTTTTCACCTAGATAATTTTCAGCGTCTGCTTTTAATTTTTGAAGAATCATTGCTGAAATTTCCTGTGGGGAATATTTCTTCGTATCAATGATTTTTCTACGATCTGTTCCCATATCCCTTTTAATTGAGGAAATTGTTTTTTCTGCATTTGTAACAGCCTGCCGCTTTGCCGGTTCCCCAACAAGCCTTTCGCCTGTTTTTGTAAAGGCAACAATCGACGGTGTTGTCCTTGCCCCTTCTGTATTCGCGATAACGACTGGTTTACCGCCCTCCATAACTGCCACACAGCTATTTGTTGTTCCTAAATCAATACCAATTATTTTACCCATAATCAAAACCTCCTATAAAAAATCAAATTATCAGCCTACCTTATTTTTTCACTACTTTATCTCTTGCTTCCTTATTTCTTGCTGTTTTATTTCTTGCCGCCAATTACTACTTATTGCACAACCGCTACCATGCTATGCCTTACCACGCTTTCCCGGTACATATAGCCTTTCTGCAACTCTTGTGCTACAATACCGGAATCATACACATCGCTTTCGACCTGCATCACTGCATTGTGTAAATCTGGGTTAAATTCTTGCCCGACAGCTTCTATCGGCTTTATTCCGATGTTGTCTAACTCTGTCATGAACTGCTTGTAAATTTTATCCATCCCTTGGACAAATGCATCTTCCGCATTATCCGCCGCAGCAAGGCCTCTTTCAAAATTATCTACGACCGGTAAAATCTTCTCCACAACACTCTTTACACCGATTTCATACATCTGTGCTTTTTCTTTCTCTGTCCGTTTGCGGAAATTGTCAAACTCTGCCATCTGCCGCTTTAAACGATCGGTTAAATCCGCTATCTGCTCATCGGTTTTATTTTTCTTCTCCCGCTTTTTAAAAAGGCTTTTCTTCTCTACTTCGCTTTCTTCTACTACTTCACTTGCTTCTTCACCATCTGCCGCTTCATTTGCTTCTTCACTCTCTGCTACTTCACTTGCCTGTATTGTTTTGTCCGCTTCGGCTCCTGAACTTTCTTCATCCGGCACTTCTTGTTCTGGACCCTTGTGCGTATCGTCATGCAAATTTTCGTTTTCTTTCGCTATTTCTTCTTGTGAAAGCTCACTATCTAGATTTGTTTCCTTTATTTCCGGCTTTTGCTGTTCCGCCAATTTTTAGACCACCTTTCCTATGTTTTATTATCTTTGGACTCCTTAAATATAGAATCCAATTGAACCTTTAACGTTTTTAGATTATCCATAACATTTTCATAGTCCATCCGCTTGGGCCCTATAATTCCAATCGTTCCTTGCATCCCTCCACCAAGTTCGTAGGTAGCCGTAACAACACTGCAGTCCTGCATTGTCTGCAAGGGCGACTCACTTCCAATGTAAACTTGAATGCCAGTTTCTTCCCCATTTACAAGCTTATCTGTTACAAGGCTTATGAGCTGCTGTTTTTCTTCAAATGCACTGAGCAGTTCGCTTGCCTTAACGGAATCGCTTAGTTCCGGATATTTAAAGATATTTGTTGCCCCGCTTGTATAAATTTCAAGGTCATTGTCTTCCCCGATAGCATCCGCTACAGCATCTAAAACATCGCTGATGATATTGCTGTGGATACCTGCTTTTCCTTTTAACGTAGCAATCGTCCCTAAATTAATCTGTTCCAAAGATAACCCATTTAAGCTTGTATTAAGCAAAATGTTTAACTTTAGCAATGTTTCATTATCCATCGTTTCTCTGGTAGAGATTATTTTGTTCTTGACGATATTCCCCTCCATTACGACAACCGATAAAATCTGGTCTTCATCGACTTGGGAGAGTTGAATAAATTTAATCTTGTTCCTGTGGTACGATGGTGTGGTAATCATCGTTGTATAGTTGGTATTTGCCGCAAGCATTTTAACCACCTGCTTTAGCACCTGTTCCATTTTCTCTGTCTTTTCAATGAAGAATTCCTTCATCTGCGTAACTTCTTTGTCCTTCTCCATCATCAGGTTATCTACATAAAAACGATATCCTTTGTCAGAAGGAATGCGTCCTGATGAAGTATGGGGCTGCACGATGTAGCCTAATTCCTCCAAATCAGACATCTCATTTCGTATGGTAGCTGAGCTTAAATTCAAACCGGAAAATTTAGAAATAGTCCTTGAGCCTACCGGCTCGCCGGTTTCCAAATAATTTCGGATGATCGCATTTAAGATTTTCCTTTTTCTTTCATCTAATCCTTGCATCTGCTCACTCCCGGTGAAATGTTGTTCGCTCTAGCTTTTGCAATACGATGGAGCGCTTGGCGATGTATTTCTTTTTGTTAGCACTCGCTTGGTTAGAGTGCTAATATCTATGTTCTTAAGATATCACTATCAATTTTCTTTGTCAATAGAATTTTTTAATTTTATACTTTATTTATATTTTTAATCGCATGTTTTCATTTTTATCTACCTATTTGACACGATACAAAGCACACTCCAAAAAGGATATCCTTTCGCCTCTTTGGAGTGCGCCTAAATGTTCGTCTAGCTGATGATGTAAGGAAATCTGCAATCGCCACCGACCGGCCTTCGTCCCCCTGCATCTAGCTGGTTCTGCAAGGGAATCTGACGGAATCGTTACCGAAAGTCTACTACCCCTGTTTCAATATCATATTTCGCCTCAATAACCTTTAATGCTCCTTTACTCGTCAAATGCGTAATGATCTCACTGCTCATTACAATATCTTTTGAATGGGTGATATTTAGATCTTCCGCCCTTGTCGCATTGGTTTCACTGCCAATTCCATCTTTTATTTCATCCACAATGGCTTGTATATGCCCATCCGCTTTTTGGCCTAAAGCGGCGCTCACCGCTCCACAATGGCTATGTCCCATAACAACGACAACTTTTGCGCCTAAATGTTCTGCGCCATATTCAATACTGCCCAATTCAAAATCACCAATGACATTTCCTGCCGTACGGACAACAAAAAGATCGCCTATTCCTGCAGAAAAGATATGTTCCGGGGGAACCCTAGAATCAGAGCAGGTAACAATAACAGCATAGGGCTTTTGCCCATTTACAGCTGTATCTGTTATGATGCCCTGTGTGATATTGCCCTTGTTTTTGTGGGTAGATAAAAAATTTGTATTTCCTTCCTTTAGTTTATCAATTGCATGATCAGGCGTATTCATTGTGATTTGTTCTACCATTCCCATTGTTTCCGCTCCTTTTTGGTTGCGCTGTCGTCACCATGTTTTGTTGATTATACTATAGCTTATGAGAAAGTGCAACGCAAATTGCCTCATGTTGCCAAAGTACCGGAGCGTTGCCAAGAATTTGTCCTTATTTAAAGAAGAAATTGTGCCATAGCGTAATTGCTTATGCTAATCCCTTTTGTCGTGAGCCAAATGCGACCGTCTATTTGCCGTAGTAGTTCCTGCTTCGACAATGTGACCAACACCTCCCCATAAATATGCTCAATCTCCACCGAAAACTGCTTTTTAAATTCCTGCCTGTCAACTCCACGCAGCAGACGAAGCCCGAGAAACATAAATTCCTCCATCTGGCTTTTTTCCGAAAGGGTTTCGCAATCTTTTTTCCCAAAATCTCCCTTTAAATAATCTTCTAAATTTGCCGTATTTGTAAAACGCCTGTTTTCCACAAGGGACGCACTGCCAAGACCAAGGCCTAAATAAGGTTGCCTTGTCCAATAGCCTATATTGTGTTTGCACGATTTCCCCGGTTTTGCATAATTGGATATTTCATACTGCTCATAGCCATTTTCCCTTAAAAATATAGTCGCATGTTCGCACATTCGGCGTTCTGTTTCTTCCTCCGGCAAACTGACGGGCACATCTCCTTTTTCCCTTGCCTTTTCATCTTCTTGATAGCGTTTAAAAAAATTAGTCCCTTCCTCGATGATTAAGCTATAGGCGCAAATGTGTTCCGGATTTAGCCGTACAACTTGCGTAATGCTGTATATCCAGTCCTTTAGGCTCTGGTTTGGCAGCCCGTACATTAAATCTACATTTACATTGTCAAATCCGGCCTCGCGGACCAATGCAAAACTTTTTAAAAATTGTTCCCATGTATGAATTCGACCTAATACGTTTAATTCCTCATCAATGGCAGACTGCAGTCCGAAACTGATACGGTTTATTCCGACCTTTTTGTAAAATTTTACTTTATCTTCATCCAGCGTCCCCGGATTGCACTCTATCGTTATTTCTGCCGCATCCTCCAATTTAAAATGCGTAGAAAGGGCCTTCATGATCACATCGATCGAAGAAATGGGCAAAACAGAAGGCGTACCTCCACCAATAAAAATGGAAGGTACGCTATATGCTTGATAATTGTCCGCTTTCTGTTTTATTTCTTCCGTTAATCTTTTCACATACTCCTGCTGCACGTCTAGCGATGCAGGTGCAGATAAAAAATCACAATAATCGCATTTTTTTATACAAAATGGGATGTGTACATAAAGTTCTAGTTTGTTCCGATTCATCCTTGCTCCAATGATCTATGTTTCGTTTTGACCGATTTTTCCTATCTACTGTTTATCATCTAATTTCAACACGCTCATAAATGCTTTTTGGGGCACTTGCACATTTCCAATCTGGCGCATCCGCTTCTTTCCCTCTTTTTGCTTCTCCAACAACTTGCGCTTTCTGGAAATATCACCGCCATAGCATTTTGCCAATACATCTTTTCGCATTGCTTTTACGGTTTCCCTTGCAATGATTTTACTGCCGATCCCTGCCTGTATGGGGATTTCAAATAAATGCCTTGGTATTTCCCCTTTTAATTTTTCACACATTTTTCTGCCACGCTCATAGGCGGTACTGCTGTGTACAATAAAGGACAGGGCGTCTACTTCTTCTTTATTGATGAGAATATCTAATTTTACCAAATCCGCTTTTACATAGCCTTTCACTTCATAATCAAAGGACGCATAGCCACGGGAACGGGACTTTAGGGCATCGAAAAAATCATAGATAATTTCATTTAGGGGAAGTTCGTATCTTAGCAGTGCCCTTGCCTCTTCCATATATTCGACGCTTTTATAGATCCCCCTGCGTTCTTGGCACAGTTCCATGATTGCCCCAATAAATTCACTTGTCACCATGATTTCAGCACTTACCATTGGTTCTTCCATATATTCTATCTTGGATGGGTCCGGCAAATTCGAGGGGTTCGTAAGCTCTATCATTTCCCCGTTGATCTGATAGACTTTATAAATAACGCCAGGGGCTGTCGTCACTAAATCCAGATTATACTCACGCTCTAGGCGTTCTTGTATGATTTCCAAATGTAAAAGCCCTAGAAATCCACACCGAAAGCCAAAGCCTAATGCGATCGACGTTTCCGGCTCAAACTGTAGGGAGGCATCGTTTAACTGCAATTTTTCCAAGGCATCCCGTAAATCCGGATATTTTGCCCCATCTGCCGGATACATCCCACAATAAACCATTGGATTCACTTTTTTATACCCCGTAAGCGGTTCCTTTGCAGGGTTATTGTTGTCGGTAACCGTATCGCCTACATGGGTGTCCTTTACATTTTTTAAACTAGCCGTTATGTAGCCAACCATTCCTGCGCTTAGCATATCGCATGGAATAAATTGCCCCGCACCAAAATAGCCTACTTCTACAACATCTGCAACCACCTTTGTCGCCATCATTTTTATGGTTGTGCCCGGCTTTACCCACCCTTCTTTTATTCGGCAAAATACGATCACGCCTTTATAGGAATCATAGATAGAGTCAAAAATCAATGCCTTTAAAGGCGCATTTACATCACCGACCGGAGCCGGGATTTTTTCCACAATCTGCTCTAATACCTGTTCGATATTTAATCCAGTCTTTGCAGAAACTAAAGGGGCATCGTGTGCCTCGATTCCAATAATATCTTCAATTTCGTCTATGACACGCTTCGCGTCTGCACTCGGCAAATCAATTTTGTTGATGACCGGAAGAACATCTAAATTATGGTCAAGGGCAAGATACACATTTGCAAGCGTCTGTGCCTCAATCCCCTGCGCCGCATCAACGACTAGGACAGCACCGTCACAGGCTGCCAAGCTTCTGGAAACTTCGTAATTAAAATCAACATGCCCGGGAGTGTCGATGAGGTTCAATACATATTCGTTTCCGTCCTTGGCTTTATATATGATACGTACAGACTGTGCCTTGATTGTAATTCCACGCTCACGCTCTAAGTCCATGTTGTCAAGCACCTGCGACTGCATTTCTCGACTGGTCAAAAGCCCTGTCATCTCAATGATCCGATCAGCTAACGTAGATTTACCGTGGTCTATATGCGCAATGATACAAAAATTCCTTATTTTAGTTTGGTCCATGAAATCCATGCCATTCCTCCAAATTTCTAATTCTATCATCCTGTACCATACATCGCAATAAGGCATGTACCGGATCATCCATTATTTCTAATTCTATCATCCTGTACCATACATTGCAATAAGGCATGTACCGGATCATCCATTATTTCTAATTCCATCATCCTGTACCATACATCGCAATAAAGCATGTACCGGATTATCCATTATTTCTAATTCCATCATCCTGTACCGTATATCGCAGTAAGGCATGTACCGGATTATTCATTACTAGGATTGTACCAAATCGCCGACGGATAGTCAAGGAAACTAGAGTTGGACCAAAATGCGCCTATTTTTAAAAATGCTACGATTCACAGCTAGTTATAAAAGCAACGTTTCTGTACACAAGCTGCACCAAGAACGTGCTGTTTGGCACATCAAACCCTTGCACTTTTATGTAAAAAACGCGCAAAAGCAGCTTCACGGCAATCGTCCATGAATCGTAACGTAAGAATTTACAACAATTTTTTCTTTTTAAAAAAGATGATGCAGAAAATTACAACCAAGATAGACACCACGACAACGAGAAGATATCCGTATTCCCATGCCAATTCCGGCATATTGTCAAAGTTCATCCCATACCAGCCTACAATTAAAGTCAATGGCATAAAGATTGTCGTGACAACGGTAAACAGTTTCATAATAGAATTTAAATTATAGTCAAGCCCGGCGTCTAATGCCTCCCGCACGTGAACCAAATCTTCGCAGAGTAGCTTTGTACTACCGCTTAAACGCCCTGCCTTATCCATAAAAATTTTAAAGTATTTAAACTCATCCTGCTCAAACAGGTGGTTTTCGTCTTCATCCATGTCATCTACGACACTGATGAGCTGTTCGTAATAATTTTTTTGAATGGTAAGATGGCGTTTCATTTCAAATATTTTTTTATTCAAATTTTTATCAATCTTGCCACTTACAATTTCCCGCTCCATCGCAAATATATCCTGTTCCATCTTGTCAAGGACACGGTTCCCATTTTCCAAAAAATATTCAAAAATAATAAATATGACCCTTTCCAGCGTAAGGTTCTGTTTTGCCTTTTCCATCGCCCTTTCAAATAATTCCTTTACATGTCCGTCCCGATCTTCGATTTCTACAAACACAAAAAAATGATTCCGCATAAAAAATGCCACCTTATCACGCCCTTTTTTCACATCCTGCAAATCTATGATATGAAGCATGGCAAAGCTGAACGCATCATAAACTTCAAGTCCCATCCGAAAATGCGTATGCTCCTGTACGCAGTCGTCGATCAGTTCACGTGGAATGCCAAGCTGCTTGTCATATTTTGGCAATTCTTCTGCTGTTATGTAGCCAACGATTGTTTCCTCCGGCTGAATGTTTTCCAGCGGTGTCCTGCACATTCCCTCTTTGGTTATTGTATAAAACATATGCCTCCTTTCTCTTGCGTTGCACCTTCCACATTTCCCTTTCTGTTTATATCGGTTACTTTAGCACTTTATGTAATAAATCGGCCAAAGGCTCCATCGCATTTATGGCTTCATCAAAGCTATTTGTCTGCGCCCCGACCTCTACTAAAATACTTCTTGGGCAATAATGCAGGTTATAGCGATATCCTTTTAAATAAATTGGTCTGGTAAGTCCCGGATAATATTGTTCCGCCGCCACTTTCATCTGCAGTGAAAAAGCAAGGTTATCCATGAGATATGGATTTGCAAGATAGGCGATATCCCCATTTGCCGTTGTCCTGCTAAGGCCATTAAAAAACATGATTTTTGCTGTTTGCTTTCCATTAATTTCAGATACAAGATGTAGGGTTTCCGCAATGCCGTCCCGATGCAAATCTATTACAATTTCGATGCTTGGATTTTCTGCAAGTATTTTTTCCAGTGCAGGGCCTGAAAAAGAATAGGCATTGTCCCTGCTTACTACATCGTATTCCCCTGTATGGTGCAATACATTTAAATCATAATTCTCCTCTAAAAGCTGTTTTAAATACTCCCCCACCCCTACGATGGATGTTTCAGGACCTGAGGGTGCAGAATCCGCATATCGCTCCTGCGAATGCGTATGGTAAATCAAAATTTGCGGCAGATCAGCGGTGCCCTTTATTTTTAAATCCTTTGCCAATAGTTCCTGTGCATTGAGCTGGCTGCTGCTGATGGTCGTTGTGCGGTCAACTTGATAATAATTCTGCATCAGAAAATCAAAATCATTTAGCCGCTCAAGGGAAACCTGTGCCACCGGATCATAATTCGATGCCATTGCGGGATTATCGTGTTTCACCGCCTGGGTTTTGGCTTCGTCCACAGATTCCATTTGCGTTTCCCCTTCTACACTTTTTTGATTCTCTTCTCCTTTTTTATTTTCTATTTTATTTTCCATTTCATTTTCTATTTTATCATCCGATGTATCTACGGCGACTTCCCCTGTTTTATCTTTGGCATCTTTTTCGTCCATCGCCTCTTTTGCAATGATCCTTTCGTAATCCATCTTGCTCTCTACCTGTGTATCATATTCCTGCAATGTCTGCGTATATCCATAAATAGGGAATATATTCCTTACTTTGCTCCAAATATACTCCCGAAATAGCTGTTCTTGTGGTTCTTCTAACATGGTACCGGCCATACCCGGCATATGGGTTTTTAATGCTTTCACATAAACACTGTTTTGAAAATGTGTCCATAATTCTTCCATTGCCGGCACTTCCTGTGCTGCAGATAAATTTTGCCAACTGACCAGTGCAATCAAGAACCCGAACACGAAAAGCCCCATGCGCAACAATGCTTCCCAATGAATTTTGTTTCGGGCAGCGATGTTATGAAAATTCATCGTTCGCGAGCCAAAATTCCGGTGAATAAGGTCCCGGTGAATAAAGCCCCGATGAACATTGTCCCGGCGAGCAAAATTACGGCAAGCAAAGTTTCTTACCTTTTTTTTTAATTGTGCCAAATTAGTTTCTTCCCCTCAGTCTACATTCATTATTTCAATAAATACTATAGTATATGCCCGTCTATGGTGGAATATGAAAAATTTATGCAAGCCTTTTCTATCATCCATGTTTCCCTTCTCTTTCGTTTCCTCCTGCTCTATCAGCTGCAAATCCGCCATGCCTCGCTTTTCTACCATCCATGTTTCCCTTCTCTTTCGTTCCCTCTGCTCTATCAGCTGCAAATCCGCCATGCCTCGCTTCTCTATCATCCATGTTCCCTCCTCTTTAGTTTCCGGCAAATGCTATATTTAGGCCTTCTGAAATTGTAAAGCTTAACCGTTTAATAGATTCATCAATATCTTTTGGGGTTACAAACATTGTATTTAAATTCGGAGACAGCAATTCCCGTATTAAATCATATTTTTCAGCTTCATCCAGCGACTTCAATGAGCCACTTAATTTGTTAAGATGGGTACTCTCTGCCATCGCTTGAATTAGGTTATTCATGGTATCGTTCACAATTGTTGCGGCATCTACGACGGTAGGTATCCCAATTGCAATGACCGGAATGCCGACGCTTTCCATGCAAAGTCCATGTCGATGGTTTCCTACGCCGGATCCGGGGTTAATGCCGGTATCGGTTATCTGGATTGTCCTGCTTAAACGTTTGGTACTTCTAGCCGCGAGGGCGTCAACCGCAATCATGCAGTCCGGCTTCGTTTCTTTGATCACGCCCCGTATAATTTCTAAGCTTTCCATGCCTGTTTGCGCCATAACGCCCGGGACAATACTGCTGATTTGGTTGACCTCCTCTTCGCCAAACGCATACTTTCCATATTCTTTTATCACATGGCGTGTAATCAGCATATTGTCCACTACCCTAGGACCTAATGCATCCGGGGTTACCTCCCTGTTTCCAAGTCCGACCACAAGTACAGAAAGTTTTTTCCTCTTATTTTTATTGTGTAAAACTTCATTTTTCCGCAGTAGCCTGTGCAGAACCTTTGCAAGCTGAATCGAAATTTCCCGATGACACCCTTCGTCTTGCTCTATCATGTGTGGCGCTTCTAACGTTACATAATTCCCTTTTGGCTTTCCCATACTTTTGGCACCATTTTCTGTTTCGATTACAACTGTCGTAATTTTAATTTCACTTTCTTCTATATAATTTTCATCGATCCTGACTCCTTTAATCTCTACATTGTCCTCTTCAAATTTTTCCCGCGTTTCCAATGCCAAATCTGTCCTTACCTGAAACTGACTCATCGTTCACCCTCCAAGTTCTCTTTCAACCTATTTTCTGCAAAAAATCTTAAATTATGTATTGACATATAGAAATCCATAGAATAGAATGTAAAGGTATGTTCACATTAGATCGTCCGTGTCCGGCTTTAATGTAACGAAAAAGAAAATAAATGTAGCACCGCAGCCACGAAGTTTTAAAGGCTTCGCAAAGTGGACTGGGTGTACTTTCACACTAGGCCCGCAAGCTTCGCCAAGTGTTCCATGTAAAGGAGGTGTACGGATTGGCAAATATCAAATCAGCAAAAAAGAGGATTTTAGTTACTGAAATCAGAACTGCACGCAACAAGGCAATTAGGTCTAAAGTTAAAACAGCAATTAAGAAAGTAGACGCAGCTGTTGCGGCCAGTGAGAAAGAAACCGCAAAAGCAGCATTAATCAATGCAGTTTCACAAATCAGCAAAGCCGCTTCAAAAGGCGTCTATCACAAGAAGAATGCAGCCAGAAAAGTATCCCGTTTAACAAGAGCGGTAAACTCAATTGCCTGAATTTTATAGACAACATAGATGAGATTTCAACTTAAAAAACCATAAAGTTTAAGCTATCAAGAATTGTATCATTCCCGATAGCTCAACATAAAAACCCAAAATGCTAATACCGTCATGTTAGCTTTCGGGTTTTTTTAATTATGGATTCTACTTCTACTTTATGCTGTATTTTACAATTAATACTTCCACTCCAAGACGGTCAACCAGATTCCCGGTTTTTACATCTTCTTCCGCCTGCACGCAATCCTGCAATGCCTGCTTTAGCTGCTTTTGTGTGAAGCGGTTTGCCTGTTTCAGATTTTTTTGTACTGCAAATTCGGGGATGCCTGCTTTCGATGCCATAAATTTAGGGTCATGCCCTTTTTTGCTTAATTCTTTCATCTGAAATAATATCTGAAACTGTCTGGCAATTAAAAACAAGACACGCATCGGTGGTTCTTTTAAGGCCAGGAGGTCATAATAAAGCTCCAATGCTTTCTTTTGATCCTTATCTGCAATCGCATCGACCATAGCGAATATTTTATTGGTTGTCTGGGCAATGCAGACTGCCTCAATATCAGCGCTTTCAATAACTTCCCGCCCCATCGTATAGCAAATAAGTTTTTCTAATTCCTCGCTGATCATCCACATATTTGTACCGGCCGTATCTAAAAACTGCCGCATGACAGATTGGGTTATTTTTTTCTGTTCCTTTTTTAAATGCCCTAATATCCATTGGGTCAATACCTTCTCTGCCTGCCTAGGAAATTCCACCGCTTTCCCCACAGCTTTTACATTTTTATACATTTTCCCACGTTTGTCTACTTCCTCTTCCACAAAAATAAACGTCGCAGCTTCTGCAATTTCCTTCATATAAGCCGCCAAATCCTCACAGGCATTTTTAAAAAAACCACTGTTTTCAATGATGATGACTCGCCGGTCTGCAAAAAATGGCATTGTTTCCGCCAAATCAACAACCTCGCCGACCTTTATATTTTTCCCTTCAAAAAAGGATACATTCATCGTATCATCCGGTGCGGTCAATGCATTCTTTAATTTTTCTTTGTACTGTTTCTTTAAATAGCCTTCTTCTCCATATAATAAGTATACGCGGGCATAGCTGCCGACTTTAATATCTGCATCAATCGTCTTCATTGTACGTTTCTCCTAAGCTCCATTATAATCTTCTTTTGCTTTTGCTGTCTAGTACTTTTGCATTTATTCCTCCACATATTTCGCTAGCCTCACTCCCTCTTTTGTTATTTTAACGGCGATTTGTCCACAATCTTTTGTACCATAGATGAGACTCCCACTTTCCACCATCCGCTCCACCGCTTTTGGCGACGGATGCCCATAGGTATTTTTCGCACTACAGGAAATGGCGATAATCTTTGGCCTTATGGCATCCAATAGCACTTTACTGTTTGAAGCCGCAGACCCATGATGAGCCGCTTTATAAAAAGTAAGCTCCTCTAGGTCCTCCATTTGCACCAGTTCCTTTTCCTGCTGTTCTCCAATATCCCCCGTAAATAATGCAGAAAATTCCTCATAGGTAAGTTTTAGTACCATAGATGAGGCATTACGGTCTATTGAAAAATGATCCTCCTGTGGCAACAGGCACTTTAAAGACATACCATTGCTTTCGACCGACTCCCCCTGCTTTAAGGTAATAATTTTAGTATCAGTCCTTTTTGCCGCCTTCAAAAGAGCGTCTAACGCATCATCTTCGACCATCCCTTGCGCCAAAATAATGTACTCAATTTTATACGAAAGATCCAATAGTTCCATCAACCCGGATATATGATCTTGATCCCCATGTGAAACAAACCAACCGGAGATAGCGGTAATTCCTCGGGATTTTAAAAATGGCAGGATTCTATATTCTCCTACTTTTGACACGTCACTGCTCCCTCCATCGATAAAAAAGCTGCCCTTTCCAGGTGACTGCATGAAAATACCATCTCCCTGCCCTACATCTAAAACAGAAATTTCAAACACAGGCGCCTTACGCAAAAATAAAATGCAACCTAAACTTGCCACCACCACGCCAATTGCATATGGCTTTTTACGGCTTTTCATATCGAAAAGCGCTACCGCCAAGATGATATAATAACCCATCATGAGCCACATTTTCGGTTTCCCTACAATCCATACCGCTTTGGGCAATTGTAAAAAAAGATTGCATATCAGCTCATTTAATGCCAGCAAATACCCACAAGGCTTTAAAATCCAAATTGCACATGGCAAAAAAAACATTCCCATAAAGCCACCTACAATGCCCAGAAACAAAAGGATTCCCATAAAAGGCAAAATACAAGCATTTGTAAAAATACCATACAGTGGAAATTCATAATCGTAATAGACAGCTAGCGGCAATGTTGTCAATTGGATACAAAAACTGGCAAATATGGTATCTGTTACAATGTTCCGGAGGCGTAGAAGTACACCTTTCTTGTTCCTTTGGCGTAACCTACCCTTACCATCTTGATGATCCCTTTGATTTCCATCTTTGCCCCTATCTTGATCTTGTTGCTTCCTTTGATTTTTACCCTCGCTCCTATCTTGCTGAGCTCTTTGATTTCCGCCTTCGCTCCTATCGGAATTTAAACTACCCTTTCTACTCGCTTTCCAGCTATTTTTTATCACGTCTGCCACCACAACGATACCAAATACCGCAAAATAAGAAAATAAAAACCCTGTATTGTATACAAGAAATGGATTTTCAAATAACTGAACTGCCACCGACACAAAAAGGGCGGTGACCGAATCGTAGGCAAAGCCAATGCACTGGCCCGCCATCATCATCAAAAACATGATGACTGCACGCATGGTAGATACCTCCATGCCCGATAAAACGCCAAAACTATAGACACAGACCGCACAAATGATTCCCGTTAGTACGCCATGCCATCCTAGCTTTTTCAGTATTTTGTATAATCCCATGCCTAAAATTGAAACATGCAGACCTGAAATTGCAAGTATATGAGAGATGCCAGCTTGCTGATATAATCGTTTCACTTCACTGTCCAGCATAGATTTTTCGCCCAATACCATGACGGATAAAATTCCTGCCTCTTTTTGTGGCATTGCTTTTCTAAATACTTCTCCAAGCTGCTCCCTTATTCGTCTTAGAAATTCTTTAAACCGGTTTTTCCCCTCTTTCTGCACGATAATACTTTCCGCCATAAGGCGAAATTCAATTTTTCTGCTGTGGTAATAGGCTTTTTCATCAAAATTACCCTCATTTCTGGCACTTTGAAAAGCTTTGACTTTCCCTTTTACATAAATGAAACTTCCGATTGAAATATCATCGACTTTTGAATATACAAGAATTTGATTGCAGGATACGATCTGTTCCTGACAATAAAGCTGTGTATGTTTAAGATAATAGATTATTTGATCATTTTTTAATTCTTTTTTATAAATCTCTCCACCGGCCTGTATATCCTCCTTTATAAGCGTTTCGTATGTTTGCCTTACACGAAGCTGCTCTTTTGCGTGCAAGGTACCAAGCAGAAACAAAAGGAGGAGTAGCATACTTCTGACAACGACTGTGACGGTTGCTTTTTTCCCAAATCTTTTCCATAGATTTCCAAGACTGCCTACGGATATCACTGCCGCCACCACAAGTATCATTGGATTTAACGACAGGATGTACAGGATTCCCAGAAGAAATGCCACTGCCAATGCAGTGAGTATCCTATGATTCACCCATTGCGTCCCCTCTATTTATTTTTGCGGGCATCCTATCATTCACCCATTGCGTCCCCCTATTTATGTTTGCAGGTATCCTATCATTCACCCATTACACCCCCCCATTTATTTCTTCAAGCTGGATCTCTTTTATTTCACCATCTTCTTCCTCCGTTTCTTCTCCGGAAGAAATATAATCCAAATTTCGTTCAAACAAAGTGTCAAATGAAAATTTATCCCGGTACGTGATACTGGTGTCCCCATTCACGGATATCTGCACTTTGCTGACATTCGAGAGTTCTGCTAAGGAATTTACAATCGAATAAATGACTACCCCTTCTGAAATTTCATAATTTTGATTCAAAAAACCATCGTCCAAATTTACGAAGCAGACACCATCTAGTACAGACACACTTACTAATTTTGTCTCTGCCGGCAACGCTGAAATTTTATCATTTACAGTGGGCCCTTTTAGCAAACGTTCCATCACTAGTTTTTCCATTGAAATATTGCTGTTATAGTGAACTTCCTCCTGTATTTCCGGCAGGAGTTTTGTCCCCTCTTTATTTGAAAAATACAGCGTAATGGTGGCAGTATGGATGGCATTAATCTGTTCGCCCGGATTTTCGATAAAGCTGTCCGCTGTCATCAATCCAATCGGGTTATTGTTCTTGTCCATCAGTGGCAGATCCCCTGCAAAAAAAGAAATTCCCGATACATGCGGAATCTGTGCGAGGGTCCGTACAATTGCCGCCCGGCACAATACCTCTGTGATACTGTCCATATTCATATAATCACTGTTAAAGTATAAATAGAGCTGGTGGTTTACAAGTGTCCATGTTATAAGCTCCACCTCTTTTGGCATTGGCTTTTTATAATCCACACCATCCGGGGCTTGACTCAAGTTTTCAATCAGTTCTTGTATCAAACCCTCGGTTTCGTCTGTTTCCGGTTCATATGCAACCGGCAAAATCCTGGTCTTTTCTTTATTCAAATAAAAAATATGAAATTCTGTATCTTGTTGACTGTTTCCCCCACATCCAATCAAAAAAACCGGCAGGAAAACAAGCAAAAGAACCATAAGAAATAAACAGCATGTGCGTTTTGCCCTCATATATTTCCTCATTTCTGTGCGAAACGATATCGTTTCGCAGGATACGTATCGTAAAAGTACCGTATTTTTGTGCTAAGCAATATAGTTTAGCGGAATACGTACGGTAAATACCGTCCCTTCCCCTTCTTTACTATGAGCTTTAATCGCACCCCTGTGCATCAAAATAGCATTTCTTGTAATTGCAAGGCCCAAACCAGTACCTCCGATTTCCCTAGAGTGGGATTTATCTACCCGGTAAAAACGTTCATATATTTGTTCTAAGGAATCTTCCGGTATTCCAATGCCGGAATCTTCCACCCTTACAAAAAAATATTTATGGTCTGCATTAAGCGAAACATGCACCCAACCCTCTTCTTTGTTATATTTTATGGCATTTTCCACTAAATTTGAGATTGCCAATGTCATTTTGACCTCGTCAATTTCTGCCGTTACTGGGCGAAAGCTTTCCAATACCAATTCAATATTTTGTTTTTTTGCAATGGGACGCAAGCGTTTTAAAATAATTTCTAGGAGCTCTATCATATTTACGGGCATAATATTTAAATCTGCCACTGACTTGTCCATTTTTACAAGTGCAAGCAAATCGTTGATAATCTTATTTTCACGCTCTATTTCCTCTGCTATATCACTCATAAATTCTTTATAAAGTTCTACCGGTACATCTTCTTGATCCAACAGGGAATCGGCCAACACTTTCATAGAAGTAATCGGCGTCTTTAATTCATGGGATACATTCGATACAAATTCCTGCCGTGACTGGTCAATGACATTCATTCGCTCTATAATCGCATTAAAGGCATCTGAAATAGCCACCGTTTCCGTATAGTCGGATATCGAAAGCTTTTCTTCTCTAGAACCGGCCTGTATTTCTTCAATGGATCTCGTCATTTTTGCAAAAGGGCGGATCATCTGGATTGCAAAAAATAGGGAAATAAAGATTATGACAATAAGGTTCGCAAGTTCCACTACCATACTATGCGCCTTTAAATAGTCATAATTTGCCATGATACTATCCATTGACACACTGACCACCATTGCCCCAAGTATCTCTTTCGTTATGCTGTCCGCTACTGGAACAATCAATTCAATGTATCGGCTTTCCGGATCGTATTTTGATATTTCCTCTCCTTTAAAGCTTTTCACCACTTCTTCCGAAATAATCGTTTTCCCTAAATCTAGGTTGTACGTGTCTGTTATAATCTGGAAACTGCCATTTACAATCAGCACGCGCCCATCGTAAATATTAGAAAGCTGTTTCAACTGAGCATTGATCACTTCATAGGAAGTATCTTCAATATAATGATATGCCACAATCTGGTTCGCTAAAATCTTAGCCTGGCTTAAGATGTCAATACTCCGATTGGATACGGCACGATTCTCATATGTTTTTAAAAAACCCACTCGCAATGCGATATTTGGTACAATACCAACAACAAGCAACAACAGCAAAAGCCTGAATCTCAGGCTATGTAAAAATTTTAAATTCTTCATGGGTGTTTCCTTTTCTAATTCGCATAATAATATCCAATCCCCCATTTGGTGTGAACATATTTCGGTTCACTCGGATTGGCTTCTATCTTCTCCCTTAGTCTACGCACATGCACGTCTACCGTACGCACATCGCCGGAATAGTCTTCACCCCATACAAGATTTAGCAGATTTTCTCTGCTGTACACTTTATTTGGATTTAAAACAAGCAGTTCCAACAAATCAAATTCTTTGGCAGTTAGTCCGGTTTCTTTCTCCAGTATAAAAAGCCTGCGGCTCTCGCAGTCTAATTTCAAATCCCCTGCTTCAATCGCTTTTACTTTTTCTTCTGCTGGCACATTTGGCACAATCCTGCGCATAATTGCTTTAATCCTTGCTTTTACTTCCAAGATATTAAATGGCTTGGTGATATAGTCATCGGCGCCATATTCCAACCCTAATATTTTGTCCATGCCATCATCCTTTGCCGTCAACATGACAATTGGCACCATAGAAAAATCGCGGATCTGCTGGCAAACTTCAAACCCGTTCATTTTAGGCAACATAATATCAAGTAAAATAATGTCATATTGATTTTGTGTAGCAAGCTTTAACGCTTCTTCCCCATCATATGCACAGTCTACTTCCATTCCATCCTGCTGCAAGCTGAACCGAATTCCTTTCACAATTAGTTTTTCATCATCTACTACAAGAACTTTTTTTGCCATTTTTATTTAACCCCTTTGAGTCTTTGTTCATTTCTTTTTTCAATCCACGGTAATCTTATCTTTCAATTTGGAAAATACACCATCTTTAATGCCCTCGATCTTCATGAGATCCTCAATGCTGCTAAACGCACCATTCGCTTCCCGAAAGGCCATAATGCTGTCTGCCTTCGCCTTTCCTACTCCCGGCAAGGTTAAAAGCAAATCCTGTGTTGCCGTATTGATATTGACATAGGAATCTTGTTCCTGACCTGAATTTTTTGTATCCTGTTTTCCTTGCTCCTGTTTCAGGGCAATATTCGTTTCTTCGCCAATGGCACAAATATAGACCATCTGCCCATCATCTAGTATTTCAGCCTGGTTCACTGAAGTTATATCCGCTTCTTCTAATAGTCCCCCTGCAAGTTCTACTGCCTTAAAGATACGGCTACCCTCCACCAATGCATACACGCCAGGGCTCTTTACTGCTCCGCAAATCTGAACATAAATCTGGCTTTCTTCCTTTGCTTTTTCTTTCCTATCTAGATCCTCTTCCTTGTCTTGACTTTCTGTATCTTCCCTATTTTTACCTTGGCCTTTGTCCCCTTCACTGCTTTTTGACGTGTTTGCAGCAAACGTTTTATCCTGATCACTTTCGATAGCGTTGCTTTGCGCTACTAGCTCGCCTTCCTCTTCTCGTGTATAAAAATGAGCCTGATTGTTACATCCGGCATACAAAACAATGGATAAGAGCAAAAATACACTCCATAGTTTCCTTAGAGCTTTCGTCCTATATTTAATCAATTTTCCACCTTTCATCCTGTTTGGGAGGACAAAAAGTTCTTTTTACTGAATCTCTTTCTATTGTAACGAAATCTTTAAATTATTACAAGAGTATTTCGAAAATATTTATAATTTATTTCAAAAATATTTATAATTTACGATTCCCATTTAAAAAGAATAATTCCAGCGATACAAACAGCCATTCCAATTGCCCTTCTCCATTCAAATGGCTGCTTGTCCACGCCAAACATTCCAAAAACCTCAATTAGATATGCCACTGCAAGCTGTGCTACTACAATAATCATGACCGCTTTTGCAGGGCCAAGCGTAGACATACTTTTCACCACCGTATAGGTAATAAAGGCGCCGATCACACCACCGAGCAGCATATATTTCGGGGTAATGTCCCATAGGCTTAGAAAGCTTTTGCGGTCACTAAAAAACCATGCTATGATGCAGACAATAAATGCAGACAGCTGCACCCAGCTATTTGCTACCCATACACTGCTATTTTTCGTAATCGCCGTGTTAAATACACCCTGCACACTCATCAGCGCCCCTGATATTAATGCAATTAAAATTCCAATCATTATTTATCTCCCATCCATCTTCACATTGTACAACCGCAGCTACAGCGAAACCACTTTTGTACGCCTCATCACATCGCACAGCCACAACTGCAGCGAAGCCACTTTTGTGCGTCTCATCACGGTGATGCCTTCGCCGAACTAAAGTTCAATGTGAGCGATTGCTTTTATTGGTAGGATATCCAATGATTGGAATTTTATTCGTAGTTTTAAAGGAGGTACGGCTAAATCATTGCTTCTATTCTTTCGAATTGCCTACGATACATATTTGTCAAAAATTTTTGTAAGTATTGCAAGCATTTCATCTACATGCTCTTCTTCGATAATAAGTGGTGGTACAAATCGTAGGACATCAGTTCCTGCCGTAATGATGATGAGCCCCTGTTCCATCGCGTGCTTTACCACATCGCCTACCGGGATGGTGAGTACCAGCCCTTGCATAAGCCCGATTCCTCTTCTGTTTTTTACAAATTCATAGTTGTCCACCAAACTGTCTAGTTTTTGTTCCAGATAGGCTCCGATTTTTTGGACATGTTCTGTAATATGATTTTTTTCAAATAAATCAAATACCTTGCTCACCACTGCCCCGGCCAATGGATTGCCTCCATAGGTTGTTCCATGATCACCGGGAACGAGTGATTGCTCGGCTACTTTATTCGACATTGCAAACGCCCCTACTGGAAAGCCACATCCTAACGCTTTTGCGCAAGCCATAATATCCGGCTTGATCTTATAGTTCATCCAGGCAAACATCTTGCCCGTACGCCCCATACCGCATTGAATTTCATCTAAAATCAACAGAATATCATGTTCATCGCACAATTTCCTGATTCCGACGATAAAATCCGTTTCAGCCGGATAGATGCCCCCTTCGCCCTGTATCGTTTCCATAATGATTGCACATGTTTTCTCATTTACAAGGGCTTTTACACTGTCCAAATGATTAAATTGTGCAAATTTAACCCCTTGCAGCAGCGGGGCAAAAGGTTCTTGATAATGAGGATTTCCAGTGACGGAAAGTGCGCCTAAACTTCTCCCATGAAATGACTGATCCATTGCAATGATCTCATGGTCTGTCGTCCCATCTTTTGTATAGGCATATTTCTTTGCCGCTTTTAATGCGCCCTCCACAGACTCCGTTCCGCTGTTTGTAAAAAATACACGCGCAAGCCCGGATGCTTTTGCAAGTTTCTCTGCCGCATTGGCCATCGGTGCATTGTAGAAATAATTTGAAGCATGTATCAGCTTATCTGCCTGCTCTTTTAAAGCATCGTTATACTCTTTATTTCCATACCCTAATGCCTGTACTGCGATTCCCGCTGCAAAATCCAAATATTTCTTTCCATCGATGTCATAAAGGTAGACACCCTCCCCACGATCAAGCACCATCTGGTAGCGATTGTAGGTATGCAATAAGTTCCCATCTCCTTGCGCTATAACCTGTTCCTTCTTCATCTTATCTTCCTACCTTCCTATCTAAAAAATACACTTGCATTTATGAAAATCGCCACCTAATCCGCTCTTGTCGTATCCTCGAAAAATCTTGTTTGCGCATCACCTAGAATGGCTGTTCCAATCCCTTTATTGGTAAAAATTTCCAAAAGCAGGCAATGGGGAATGCGTCCATCTAAAATGTGGACTCTTGATACGCCCTGTTCAATCGCCTCAATACAGCTATTTAATTTTGGCAACATCCCTCCTGCAATATAGCCATCTGCAATCAATTCCCTTGCTTCCTCGATTGACAGTTCCGAAATAAGGGTCTCCCTGTCGTTTGGATCTTTATAGACGCCTTCAATGTCCGTTAAAAATGCAAGCTTCTCCGCTTTTACGGCTTTTGCTATCGCACATGCCACATCATCGGCATTGATATTATACGTTTGGAATTCATCATCCAAACCGATCGGGCATACAATTGGGAGAAAATCTTTTTCCAATAAATCGTGCAGAATTTTTGGAGCTACCTCCTTTATTTCACCTACATAGCCAATATCCTGGCCCTGTGCATATTTCTTATCTACTTTTAGCAGCCCGCCATCCTTGCCGCTGATGCCAATTGCATTCACGCCCAATTCCTGCACGATCTGCACCAAAGATTTATTGACTTTGCCAAGTACCATTTCAGCTACTTCCATCGTTTCAGTGTCTGTTTTACGAAAGCCATTTACAAATTCCGGCTTCATTCCGACTTTTCCGACCCATCGGCTGATTTCCGCGCCTCCGCCATGCACGATAATCGGTTTAAATCCTACCAGTTTTAAGAGGGTCACATCTTGGATCACATTTTTTTTCAATTCATCATCTACCATAGCACTGCCACCATATTTAACTACGATAATTTTGCGGTTAAATCGTTGGATATAAGGCAGGGCCTCTATGAGCACCTCGGCTTTTTGTAAAAATCCATTGATATCTTTTTCTTCCATCACAAACTCCATTCTGTACGAAAAAATCGTATCTTGCCACCGTAAATCTTTGGGCCAAAAATCATCTTTTTGCTTCTATGGTCACGAGCAGAAACACCTTGTTTCGAAGCCATGCCAATTGCGTTTACGGTTTCAATCCAGTGCTTTGGCATAAGCACAAACGCATTGCGTCCAACTTCTCGGTCAATTACCTCAAATTCGAGGTAATTGAAATCGGGGTTATGCTTCTACGGTCACGAGCGGTAGTCTGCATTTATTTTAATGTAGTCGTAGGTCAAGTCGCAACCCCATGCGGTTGCTTGCGCTTCGCCATTTTTCATATCTACCAGTACGCGCACTTCTGGTTCCGATAAGATTCTTGTCGCTTCTTCTTCGCTGTAGTCTACGGCTGTTCCGTCTTTATAGATTAAGATCTTCCCGGATTTTCCTTCAAAAAAAAGTTCTATCGTCTCTGGATCAAATGGCACTCCACAATACCCTAGCGCACATAAAATTCTACCCCAATTTGCGTCATGCCCATAAATAGCGGCTTTTGTCAAAGACGAGCAGATAACAGATTTTGCAAGCAATCTTGCATGCGCTTTCGTATCTGCATGAATTACTTTCGTTTCAAACAGGGCGGTTGCACCTTCTCCATCGCCCGCCATTTTCTTTGAAAGCGTTTTGTTCACATAATTTAAAGCTTCAACGAATTTATGATAATTGTCGTCTCGTACCGTGATTTTTTCATTTCCTGCCATTCCATTTGCAAGGACCAGCACGGTATCATTCGTGGAAGTATCTCCATCTACGGATATCATATTGTAGGTATCTACGATATCATCGCTTAAAGCCGTTTGCAATAGCTCCTTCGAAATTGCAATATCGCATGTTATAAAACTTAGCATCGTGCACATATTAGGGTGGATCATGCCGGATCCTTTACACATACCGCCCATTGTAACTTTCACATCACCTATCATCATGCTGATGGCCACTTCTTTTTCCTTTGTGTCCGTCGTCATGATAGAACGTGCGGCGCCATACCCGCTTTCTATATCATGCTTTAAGTTTGGCGCCATTTGCCGAATTCCCTCTTCTATTTTGTCCATGGGCAACTGCATCCCGATCACGCCGGTTGACGCTACTAAAACACTCTTTGCAGGGATAGGAAGCTGTTCTGCTGCGCACTGCGCCGTTTCCCTACAGTAGTCCATGCCGATTTTTCCGGTACATGCATTTGCAATTCCTGCATTTACCACAACGGCCCTCGCATAAGCTCCACTGGCCACAATTTGTTTGTCCCAAAGGACCGGTGCCGCCTGTACCACATTTGTTGTAAATGTCCCTGCCACGACAGCCGGCTCCTCACTATAAAGCAATGCCATGTCATTACGATCCTGATATTTAATCCCCGCGGCTGTATATGCCGCGCAAAACCCTTTTGCCGCCGTAATGCCTCCTTTTATTACCTCCATGTGAACTCCTCTTTTGCCTTTTCTGCTTTTTGTTTTTTTATTTTTTATAAACTTCGTTTTTATTTATTTTTTGTTTTCTTTCCTTATTGGTTAAAAGTTGTGATATTTTTATCATTCAATGTAAAGTCATAGTAATTTAAGTCTTGCCGGAATACCCAACCTGCCTTGTTCCAGAAAGAATTCCCAATTTCATTTTTCTTAAATGCAATCAGGCTTACTTTATTTACCTGTTCTTCCTGCAATGCTTTCATTGCCGCGACTGCCATAGCCGTACCGATTCCGCGCTTGCGATAATCTTCATGGACGCATACGTGGTAAAAATTCCCTCGTCTACCGTCGTGCCCGCAAAGAATGGTGCCTATCACCTTCCCATTATCCTCGGCTACAACACTTGTCGTTGGATTTCTTGCAAGAAACTGTGTAACGCCCTCTTTGGAATCATCCATACTGCGGATACTAAATCCGTGAATTGTTTTCCATAGGGCATATACCTGCTCATAATCTTCTATTCCCATGATCCGAATCTTCATTTTTAATTTTCCCTATAAACTTTCGTCCATCTCTTTCATTTTTAATCATCTTTCCTGCATACGGAGGAACTGCTTGTAAAGATGTGAGAATACCTGCAATATATTACATCTTTCCTGCATACGAAGGAACTGCCCCAAGCAAAATTCAAGCATTCCTTTGCAAGCACATCTTTATGGAAACAGCGGCATATAGGAAAGTCCAGTATCTTCCGGCAATCCAAACATTAAATTCATGTTTTGCACTGCTTGCCCTGCTGCACCTTTGAAAAGATTGTCCATAGCCCCCATCATAATCACACGATTGGTCCGTTTATCTAAGACAATGCCAATATCCACAAAGTTGCTTCCCTCTACCCATTTTGTCTGTGGGCAAATTCCTTTTTCCAAAAACCGGACAAATTTCTCATTTTTGTATGCATTTTCATAAATGCTCCTTACTTTTTCTTCTTCCATATCCGGTTTTAAGGTGGCATAGGCAGTAACCAAGATACCCCGATTCATTGGAACCAGATGTGGGGTAAAATTCAAGATAACCTCCTGTCCCGCCACATAGGATAGCTGCTCTTCTATTTCCGGCGTATGCCTATGCGTTGCAACTGCATAGGCTTTGATGTTTTCATTTACCTCACAATATAAAAAATCGACTTTCGCACCTCTGCCGGCTCCGGACGTTCCTGATTTTGCATCTATGATAAGGGATGTAGGGTCAATCGCCTGCGCTAAAAGCAATGGATAGATGACCAGGAACGAGCAGGTTGGGTAACAGCCGGGATTCGCAACCAAGCGTGCATTTTTTATATATTCCCTATTTTTTTCACAAAGGCCGTACACTGCCTCTTCTATAAACTGTGGCGAATGATGCTTCATTTGATACCATGTCTCATAAGTATTCACATTTTTGATACGGTAGTCCGCACTTAAGTCAATCACTTTCGTTTTTCGTAAAATTTCCTCTGTCAAATGCTGTGCCAAAAACCCTTGCGGCGTTGCCGTAAAGATAACATCTGTCTGTTCTGCCAAACTTTCTATATTATCATCAAGGCATTGTGCGTCCACGAGCTGAAACGTGTTTTCACAAACTGAAGCGTACGGTTGTCCAATGTAGCTTTTTGAACCGTACCAAACAATATCCACCTCTTTATGCCCGAAAAGAATGCGGACCAGTTCTGCCCCTGCATAGCCGGTAGCACCGATAATTCCTGCTTTTATCATATTTACCCCCCTATGTACGATAAGCCATCTTCAACATCTTAATATATCTTGTATGATTCGTAAAGCCCTTTTTATAATGTTTGCATAATTATACATTTTATTTTAAATTTATGCAAGAGTTTTTTCATCATTTTCCTCTCATCTATAGCATTTTTATAGAATCTAAATTTGTACAAATATCGTTCTGTCATAGGATTTTTAGGAAAAAGTGCCTTTTTTTAGTCTTTTTGCTCATTTTTAATATTTTCATTGGTTATGGTATATTTTTCTATTTCATTTTTTATTCTCTCTCTTATTTTTATTTATGCATTATTATTATATTATTTTGTATATTATTACACTTGCCAATTTACATCATTTGTTGTATATTAATTAGGAACACAGTACGTTCCTATTATCAGATTCACGGCACAGAAAAATGTGCCTTTTCATCAGAACTTGCGTTGCAATTTCTGCTGAACTATATGATAGGAACACAGTACGTTCCTATTATCAGATTCACGGCACAGAAAAATGTGCCTTTTCATCAGAACTTGCGTTGCAATTTCTGCTGAACTATATGATTAAAAGGAAACTGTTCAATGCGAAGGAAAGGATATTAGATGATGAAAGAAAAAGTTATTTTAGCGTATTCCGGTGGTTTAGATACAACCGCCATTATCCCTTGGTTACGGGAACATTTTGATTATGAAGTTATCTGTTGCTGTATCGACTGCGGCCAGGGCGAAGAATTAGACGGTTTGGAGGAACGGGCCAAACGATCTGGTGCAAGCAAATTGTATATTGAGGATCTGGTGGATGACTTCTGCGACAACTATATCATACCATGTGTGCAGGCCCATGCTATTTATGAAAGCAAATATTTGTTAGGCACTTCCATGGCTCGTCCTGCAATTGCGAAACGGCTGGTAGACATTGCCCGCAAAGAAGGAGCCACTGCAATTTGCCATGGCGCCACCGGAAAAGGGAATGACCAGATTCGTTTTGAATTGGGCATTATGGCACTTGCCCCCGATTTAAAAATTATTGCCCCTTGGCGCATGACGGATATATGGACCATGCAGTCTAGGGAAGATGAAATTGAATATTGCAGACAGCATGGCATTGATTTGCCATTTTCCGCAAATACAAGCTACAGCCGCGACCGCAACCTATGGCATATCAGCCATGAGGGGCTGGAACTCGAAGACCCTGCAAAAGAGCCTAACTATGACCATCTGCTGGTTCTTGGCGTTTCTCCCGAAAAAGCTCCGAATGAGGGCGAATATGTTACCATGGCATTTGAGGCAGGTATTCCAGTATCTGTAAATGGGGAAAAGATGAAAGTATCCGATATTATCCGTACCTTGAATACATTGGGCGGAAAACACGGAATAGGGATTGTTGATATTGTAGAAAACCGCGTGGTTGGCATGAAATCCAGAGGCGTATATGAAACCCCCGGCGGTACGATTTTAATGGAGGCACATCAGCAGTTGGAGGAGCTGGTACTTGATCGGGCTACATTTGAAGCGAAAAAGGAAATGGGCAACAAAATGGCACAGATCGTATACGAGGGCAAATGGTTTACCCCTCTTCGGGAGGCCGTTTCCGCATTCGTTGGCGTAACCCAAAAATATGTAACCGGTGAAGTTAAATTTAAACTTTACAAAGGCAATATCACAAAAGCCGGAACAGTTTCGCCCTACTCTTTATATAATGAATCTCTGGCAAGTTTTACGACCGGTGATTTATATGACCACCATGATGCAGATGGATTTATTCATTTATTTGGACTTCCTTTGAAAGTACGCGCTATGAAAATGAATGCTGATGACGAAACGGCAAAAAAATGACGCTGACGCCCGCTTGGACATGATTGAGCACTCTATGTAGCGACCTTTAAACAGGCAAGGAAGTCCATAAACATATTGCTGTAAAAGAGCCGAAATCCAACAACAAAAACAAAAATAGCTGTTTGCAAGACATAGAACAGCTATTTTTGAATCTAGATGATCATTTTTTTATTTCAAAACCGTATCCAGCCTTTTCATCCCTTCTACAATTTCTTTTTCCGTCAGCCCTGCAAAGCCAAGAATAAAGGTCGGGCAACCAGACATTTTATGTTCTTCGATTGTATGATTTCCGATCATATATTCCTTAAGGCCATATACTCGCACATCCATTGCCTGCGCTGCTTTTGTAACCGCTTCCTCCGTTTTGCCTGTATGTACCTGCACAAGAAGGTGCAACCCTGCATTTTCTCCAAAAATATGGGCTACCCAGCTACATTTTTTTAGTTCGGACAGCAGGCAGTCATGCCTTGTTTTATAGATTCCCCTCATTTTATTTAAATGGCGTTCAAAATAGCCCTCTTCCATAAAATGAAATAAGGTTTCCTGTTGGATTCTAGAAACGGTAGAAGAATAAAATCCGCACTTGCTATGGTAAATTTCCATTAATTTTAATGGCAATACCATATAACTGACCCGAATTGCAGGCGCTATGCTCTTTGAAAAAGTACCGAGGTATATCACACTCCCACTTTGATCATTTCCCTGCAAAGATGGAATCTGCCTTCCTTTATAGCGAAACTCACTATCATAATCATCTTCAATAATATATCTGCCTTCCTTCTGCCCTGCCCAGTTTAACAACTCCATTCTACGGTTCATTGGCATGATGGTACCGATTGGAAACTGGTGAGAAGGCATCACATAAATAAGCTGTGCATTCTTCTTTCGGATAGGTTCTAAGCAAATGCCACTCGCATCCATCGCGATTGGCGACACCTTCCAATTTAGGTTGCAAAAGGTATGGTATGCTTGCCCATAAGTTGGGCTTTCCATTGCCACACAAGAAATGCCCGGCAGCATCTGCGAAAGCAGCATGAGCAGATATTCGTTCCCTGCCCCGATAATAATCTGGTGGGCAGAAGAGTTTACCCCTCTTGCATGATAAAGATAGCCGCAGATTGCCTGTCGCAGCTTTTCCTCTCCTAGCGGCGAACCTGTTAAAAAAAGTTTTTCCGTATCCCCTTGCAATGTTAATTTGCTTGCTTTACGCCATGCATTCATGGAAAATTCCGACCATTCTGTCACATTAGGTGAAAAATCATATGCATAAGCCCTCTCTTTTTCTCTCTCCCGCCCGGCCTTGCCTCTTTTCTCTCCTACATGTGTGGCCTTATCTATTTTCCTCTGCCCATATGCGTCTGCCCTATCATGGTGTTCGTCCTTTTGAAGTTGATAAACCCCTCCGATTGCACACGCAAAATAGCCGCTACCTGGTACGGGTTTAATATACCCCTCAGACACCAGCTGTTCATATGCTAATTCTATGGTACTTCGGCTTACCTGCAAATGCGTTGCCAACAATCTGGTAGACGGCAACCTCTCCCCTTGGGCTATTTTACCGTCCATCATACTATTCTTAATGTATTTATAAATCTGTTCATAAAGGGCAAGATCGCTATTGGCCTGTAAATGAATCATTAATTCTTTCACAATCTATAAGACCTCTATTTTATATTTCCTATTTTTTACTTTTTTTCTCCGCTGCAATGACATCTTTTAAGTCTCGTGCTTTATCTTTCATTCTACTGTTTGCTGAAGTAGATGTAACGATACCAGATAAACATTTAAGTGCCTGATCATACTTCCCTAATTTATAAGACATACAAGCAATTAGGTAATCCACGGTCGTTTGATCCATTCCTGCAAAAGGAGGAGTTTCTTTCGTTATTGCTAACAGAAAGCCTTCTAATGCATTTTCATAAAAAGCCGTTTCTTCTTTTTCCCAATTAGCACGAAGCGCTTTTTCTTCTGCTGTGCCATCTGGCATTTCTTCCAGTTTTCCGCGGATCAGCCAAGAAATTTGTAAGCAATTATAGGCTTTTTCGCTTTCTTTTCCTTTTTTTGCCATCGAATTAAATAGTGCAAGTTTAAATTGATTAATTGCCTTGTCATAGGATATCGTAGGTGCATTGTCCTCTGGTTGCGGTTTGAAGTTTGCGGATACCTGCTCCCTTATCATCTTGCTCAGTCCGGTCGATAATGCGACAAAGTTTTTATGCATTGCCGTATAGCCACAATTCGGGCAGGAGGACACACCATACTTTAACGTATCGATATATTGAAAGCGAGGACGTAAGTCAATATCTGCCCCCAAGCTTTTTGCCTTTCCACTTTTTACTACCTTTGTTTTAAATTTCTGGTCGCAAAGGGGGCATGTTTTCGTTACTTCCAGTAAAAAATCTTCCTCTTTTGGGAGGGCTTCCTGTGCTTCTTTGCTACTTTTTTTCTTCTCTGCTTCGTTTTCGAAAATATTCATGCCTCCCTTTCCTCCTAGTCCAAATTGCTCTAACCCTGAAAATAAATTATCACTCATGCTGCCTTTCCTCCACTATTCTACGTTTGTTTTCTTTTGTTCCTTCTCTTTTATCATTTTATCACTTGTCTGCCGTTCCTGCACTATTTTTAGCCGGTAATTTAAAAGAGCTTTTTAAAGGTACAATTCTGTTGAATACCAGCTGGTTCGGCTTTGAATCTTTTGCATCTACACAAAAAAAACCCTGCCGTACGAATTGAAAGCTGTCATAGCTTTTTGCTTCCCCTAATGCCGGTTCCATGATACAGCTGTTAAGGACCGTCAATGAATTTGGATTTAAATTCAAGCTCCCATCTTCCTTGTAGGCCCCTAGCGCTTCGTCTACGATATTCTCGTAAAGGCGTACCTGCGCCGGTTTTCCAAACGGTGCCGGAACCCAGTGGATTGTACCTTTTACCTTGCGTCCCGTAAAACCGCTCCCTGCTTTCGTTTCTCGGTCATACGTACAATGTACCTCCATGATTCTCCCTGCCTCATCTTTGACAAAACTTTCACATTTTACAAAATAGGCATGCATGAGCCGCACTTCGTTTCCCGGAAAAAGCCGAAAATATTTTTTCGGCGGCTCTTCCATAAAATCTTCCCGCTCGATGTAAAGTTCTCTGCAAAATGGGATCTTACGCTTTCCCAATTGTTCATTTTCCAGATTATTATCTGCCTCTAAATATTCTACCTCCTCTGCCGGATAGTTATCAATCACTAGTTTAATTGGATCCAAAACGACCATCATCCTTGCCCTTTTTAATTTTAAATCTTCACGGATACAATATTCGAGCATAGCGTAATCGACAGAGCTATTGGCCTTGCTGACACCACAAAGTTCCACAAACATTTTAATTGATTCCGGGGTAAAACCACGTCGCCGTAAAGCTGCAATTGAAACGAGCCTTGGGTCGTCCCAGCCATCTACGGTTTGATCTTCCACTAATTTTTTTATATAACGTTTGCCGGTTACAACATTGGTCAGATATAATTTTGCAAACTCAATCTGCTTTGGAGGGTTTTCATATTCAAGTTCCCTTACCACCCAATCGTACAGGGGACGGTGGTCTTCAAATTCCAAGGTACAGATGGAGTGGGTAATGCCCTCTATTGCATCTTCCACCGGGTGGGCATAGTCATACATTGGATAGATACACCACGTATCCTTTGTCTTATGATGGTACATGTGTGCAATGCGGTAGAGGATGGGATCCCGCAAGTTGATGTTCGGCGAGGACATGTCTATTTTAGCCCGCAATACCTTTTCCCCATCTGCATACGTACCCCGTTTCATTTGTTCAAAAAGTTCTAAATTTTCTTCTATACTCCGGTCGCGGTAAGGGCTTTCTTTCCCAGATTCTGTCAATGTCCCCCGGTAGTCTCTTAGTTCCTCCGCCGTCAAGTCACAAACATATGCTTTCCCTTTTTTTATCAGTTTCACCGCACCCTCATACATCTGTTTAAAATAGCTAGAGGCGAAATAGAACCTGTCCTCCCAATCAACGCCCAGCCATGCAATATCGCTTGTAATCGCATCTACAAACTCCTCTTTTTCCTTGGTAGGGTTCGTATCATCAAAACGCATATGGAACTTTCCATTGTATTTTTGTGCCAGTCCATAGTTTAACAAAATAGATTTTGCATGTCCAATGTGAAGATATCCATTCGGTTCCGGTGGAAAGCGCGTCTTTACCATCGTGCACTGTCCATCTTCTAAATCTTTTTCAATCATTTGTTCAATAAAATTTTTGGAAACTGCTTCATCTTCCATTTACGTTCTCCTGTGGGTTCTTTTCAGTGTATTTTTAGCAAGCAATATATATCTCTCTTGCATTCCATGTTTGATTGTTCCAGGTTTTAAATCATTATTTTAGTATATTTTTCACATGTTCATGGGTAAACAAATGATCTTGGCAATACTCGTAGTTGCCCTCACATTTTGAGCAGAAACGAAATTCCAGTTGTGCATCATCGTCCGTTCGGCCACATATGGCGCATTTATGTTTTGTAACTACAAAAGAACTCTTTACCTGTTGACGGTACACTTGCTTTCGGCGAACTTCTTTTGGTGAAACCCGCTTAAAATTGCGTGTCGTAAAAAAGAAGATGAAAAAGTTTAACAATGATGAAAGAATTGCCACTCGAACCGCCCAGCCATTTTGGAAAAACATATATGCAATCATCGCAATATCAAGTATCCCAATCCATTTTGCCTTTACCGGTATAATAAAATAAATCATAAACTGCATCTCCGGATAGGTAGCGGCAAATGCAAGCATCAGTGTATAATTGATATAGCTTGTGTTAAAGAGCCAGCCAATCCCCGGTTGCGGTATAAAAAGATAGAGCACAAAGGCTCCTACTATGGTAAAGAAAAGGCCTCCAAAAAAATATATATTATAGCGGAATGCCCCCCATGTACGTTCAAGCGATGTCCCGATATAATAATAACAAGAAAGCATAATAATTGCAAAAAATAAATTTGTCGTAGGCGGAATAAAAATCCACGAAAAGAGTCTCCATACTTGTCCCTTCAATATATAATAGGGATCTAGGGTCAAAAATGCCTCTGCCTGTGGCATGGTATACCGGATAAGATAGCCAACAGCATAGCTTGCTATGAGCAGTATTGTTAAATTTGGCAAGGCATACTTGCCGAATTTTCGCTCCCATTTATTTAAAATACCCACACTATCCACCTCGTTTTTCTTTATTCATGGGACTGATCGATATTTCACTCAGTCCCATTTTTAGTATTATTATAAATTTTTCAATGTCGTTTGTCAACGAATGCTTCTATTCTTTCATGAAAAGTTTAGAATTCGCTTCGCAAGATCCATCATCTGTTATCATTCTTGCATTAAAAAGGTGATAGGCTTTCATATTGGTTAAATTCGTGGTTACGTCCTATATCCGTTCCTAGTGGCATATCGGCTGGCATATATAGGTTGCATCTATCCGGCATTTTTTGATACAGATCATCTTTCCTTTCATCTTCCATTTCCATCGCATATCTATCCTGCCCTTCACTTTCTATTGGCATGGTTTTCCATTGAGCGATTGCATCCTCCATTTCCATTCTGTATCTGTCCGGTATTCTATTTTTCATTGGCATGAACCCTCTTTGGGGGACTTCGTATCCTGTTTCCATTCCATATCTGCCCGGCATTTCTCTTTTTATTGGCATGGCTTCCATTTGGGGTACTTCGCATCCTGTTTCCATTTCATATCTGTCCAGCATTTCTCTTTCTATTTGCATGGACTTCCTTTGAGGTACTTCGCATCCTGTTTCCATTTCATATCTGCCCGGCATTTCTCTTTTTATTGGCATGGCCTTCCTTTGGGGGACTTCGTATCCTGTTTCCATTTCATATCTGCCCGGCATTTTTTTCTGTGTTGGTACTCTCCGCCTTGTAGGTGCCCTATACTCAAATTGCTCATCCTGTTTTAGAGCATTGCGATTTTCTACCATGTTTCTATTTTCCATAAGATTATTATTATCTACATGTATTTCAATTTCCACTGGCATTTGGATTTCCACCGGCGTTTCATTTTTAAATGATATTCTATTATCTAGATCACTTTGGTTTTGCATTGGCATTTCACGTCTGGACAAGATTACATTTTCTGCAGGCGACCTCGTTTCCATTGGAACTCTGTTTTCCATTGGGACTCTTGTTTTCATTGGCATCCTCGTTTCCATTGGCACCCTCGTTTCCGTTGCCACCCTTGTTTCCATTGGAATCCTGCTCTCCATTGGCACCTTCGTTTCCATTGGCACCCTCGTTTCCGTTGCCACCCTCGTTTCTGTTGGCACCCTTGCTTCCATTGACACCCTTGTTTCCGTTGGCACTCTACTCTGCGGTGGCATCTTCCTCTCTGTGACTATTTTGGTTTCTGTTGGCACTCTGTTTTGCGTCACTGTTCTGCTCTGTGGCGACAGCGGCGTTCTGTTTTCTGTCACTGCTTTGATCGGTGTTGGCACTCTGCTTTCAATCGGTATCTGATTTCTGCTTGGTATCGCTTTTTCCGCTAGGGCTTCTCTCATATCAGGCTGTTTAGAAAACGAAATCGATCTTTTGGGGATACAAAGTTCATCTCCGATTTGCAGGTTATAGATGTCCACATATGGATTCGCATACATAATCTTGGTCACACTCACTTGATAGTGTCTGCCTAGATTATACAAGGTATCTCCTTTTCTAATTACATGAATGATACCCTTGCAAGCCCCCTCTGTATGAATAGGACCAATCGGTATTGTTACATTTCTTTCCATATTTTCCTCCATTTACGCAGTACATTCATCCTTCTAATTATGATATTCTAATTATAGAAAAAAGGTGACTGGAGCAATTGGACGCGAATGTCGTCTTCCGATTTACAGGGCAGGAACCGCAACCATATAGCGTTGCCTTATTCTGCCAAAACACTTTTTTACTAACTAGGTGCAGGAACCGCAGTCATATAATTTTGTCTTATTCTGCCGAAACAATTTTTTTACTAATAGGGCAGGAACCGCAACCATATAATTTTGCCACATCGTAGTCGCTCAAATTTTTCGGTGCATGACTTCATCCAAACTGAATATATATACCATAGGGTACCCTTAGTATCTGACTCCCGACGGCTCTTTGCTTTTTAAAGAGGATATCTTGTTTCGGATTGTATCGGATGTCTTTCATCCTTCGTGCACGATCGCCTCTTTGCACCTTTCTAGCGATAAAGTAATTCTAAACATTCAATAAATTCTTGAAAATGAATTGTGTTTTGTCAAATCCTGTCGTATAATGTAGCTTGTTCGTTTTCTAAAATAAATGAAAAACGAATTAAAAATAAATCAAACATAAATCAAACATAGAAATGGTGGTAAACGATGGAAAAATATAATTTACACAAATTGGGCATCGATATCGGCTCAACGACCGTAAAGATTGCCATTTTAAATGAAAAAAACGAATTGCTCTTCTCCGATTATGAGAGGCATTTTGCCAATATCAAAGAAACCCTCTCCGGTTTACTTACAAAAGCATTTGACCAGTTGGGGAATATCTCGCTCGCCCCAATGATTACAGGCTCTGGCGGACTGACGCTTGCAAAGCATTTGAATATTCCATTTGTACAGGAAGTAATCAGTGTATCTACTGCATTAGCGGACTATGCCCCCCATACCGATGTCGCCATTGAGCTTGGCGGTGAAGACGCAAAAATTATATATTTTGAAGGCGGCAACGTGGAACAGCGCATGAATGGTATTTGCGCCGGTGGCACAGGCTCTTTCATTGACCAGATGGCCTCCTTGCTTCAAACTGATGCCTCCGGGCTAAATACCTATGCCAAAGATTATAAGGCCATCTACCCTATTGCAGCGCGTTGTGGCGTGTTTGCCAAATCAGATATCCAGCCTTTGATTAACGAAGGCGCAACAAGGCAAGACTTGTCTGCTTCTATTTTTCAAGCAGTCGTAAACCAGACAATCAGCGGCCTTGCCTGTGGAAAGCCAATTCGTGGGCATGTTGCTTTTCTAGGAGGACCGCTGCACTTTTTATCCGAACTAAAGGCAGCCTTTGTCCGTACCTTGCATTTAGACGAAGAACATATTATTGCCCCTTGGCATTCCCATTTATTTGCAGCAATCGGTTCTGCCTTAAATTATAAAGAAGACTCTCTTGCTTCACTTTCGGATATTATAGGCCGTTTATCCTCGGACATTAAGATGGAATTTGAAGTGGAACGTATGGAACCGCTTTTTTTAAGCGAAGCAGATTATCAGGATTTTGGCAAACGGCACCATATACACAAAGTAGCAACCAGCGATTTATCTTCCTATGAGGGGAACTGCTACCTTGGAATTGACGCTGGCTCTACAACAACGAAAGTTGCCCTTGCCGGAGAAGACGGTTCTTTGCTTTATTCTTTTTATAGCAATAATAATGGAAATCCGCTCCAAACGGCAATGGCTTCTTTAAAAGAAATATATTCCCTGTTGCCAAAAACTGCCCATATCGTATACTCGTGTTCTACCGGCTATGGAGAGGCACTGATGAAAGCCGCTTTCATGCTAGACGACGGCGAGGTGGAAACCGTTGCACACTACTATGCCGCTGCTTTTTTTAACCCAAATGTAGATTGTATTTTGGACATCGGCGGCCAAGATATGAAATGTATTAAAATCAAAAATAAAACCGTTGACAGTGTCCAGTTAAATGAGGCATGTTCTTCTGGATGTGGTTCTTTCATTGAAACCTTTGCGAAATCTTTAAACTATACGGTAAAAGATTTTGCACAGGCCGCTTTATTTGCAAAAAATCCCATCGACCTTGGTACGCGCTGTACCGTATTTATGAATTCCAAGGTAAAACAGGCACAAAAAGAAGGGGCAGACGTTTCCGATATTTCTGCGGGGCTCGCCTACTCTGTGATCAAGAATGCCTTGTATAAAGTAATTAAGGTGCCGACCCCTCGGGATTTAGGGGAACATATCGTTGTACAGGGCGGGACGTTTTATAATGACGCAGTTCTTCGCAGCTTTGAACAGATTTCAGGCTGTCAAGCGGTAAGGCCTGATATCGCCGGCATTATGGGGGCATTTGGTGCGGCATTAATTGCAAGGGAACGCCACGAGACGGGGCAGAGCAGTTCCATGCTCTCCATGGATGATATTAATAAATTGGAATTCGATACAAAGCTTTCACGCTGCAAAGGCTGTACCAATCATTGTCTGCTCACCATCAACCGTTTTTCCGGCAAACGACAGTATATTACCGGCAACCGTTGTGAACGCGGACTTGGAAAAGAGAAAAACAAGGAACATATTCCCAACTTATTCGACTACAAAAATACACGCTATTTTGACTATGCGCCATTAACAGACCAAGATGCCATACGAGGCAATGTGGGGATTCCAAGAGTATTGAATCTGTATGAAAATTATCCATTCTGGGCTGTATTTTTTAAAAAACTCGGATTTAAAACTATACTTTCTCCACAATCTACACGAAGCATTTATGAAATGGGGATCGAATCCATTCCAAGCGAATCGGAATGCTATCCTGCAAAGTTGGCACATGGGCATATCGCATGGCTCATTAAGGAGCAAGTGGACTTTATTTTCTACCCCTGTATTCCCTATGAGCGAAACGAGTTCCCCGATGCAAACAATCACTATAACTGTCCGATCGTAACGTCTTATGCGGAAAATATCAAAAACAATGTAGACGAAATCACAAACGGGCAAATACGTTTTCTAAATCCATTTATGTCGTTTCAGAACGAAGAAATATTAGCAAATCAACTGATCACTGTATTTGCCGCAGAATTTAACATCAATGCCACGGAAATTTCTGCCGCTGTTGCCGCCGGCTGGGCAGAATTAATGGCTGTTCATGATGACATACAAAGCAAGGGAGAAGAAACCCTTTCCTACATGGAGGAAACCGGCAGACGGGGCATTGTGCTTGCCGGCCGCCCTTACCATGTTGACCCGGAAATCCACCATGGGATTGCAGAACTTATAAACTCCTATGGCATAGCGGTTTTGACGGAAGATTCCATTTCCCATTTGCATGCGGTCGAACGGCCATTGATTGTCATGGATCAATGGATGTACCATTCCCGTTTGTATGCCGCAGCAAATTATGTAAAAACAAGGGATGATTTAGATCTCATTCAGCTCAACTCCTTTGGCTGTGGACTAGATGCCGTTACAACGGATGCCGTCAACGATATCCTGACAAAATCTGGGAAAATTTATACCTGCATTAAAATTGACGAAGTAAACAACTTAGGAGCCGCCCGCATCCGTATCCGTTCCCTCCTAGCCGCTTTGCGTGTGAAAGAAAAACAGCGGGCGCTGCCAAAGAGCTGCTGCGACATTGAGCCCTCTAATTATGATCGTGTCATATTTACCAAAGAAATGCGAAAAGACTATACGATTTTGTGTCCGCAAATGTCGCCCATTCATTTTGAGCTGATTGCACCGGCATTTCAAGTTTCCGGCTATCATTTTGTTGTATTGGGAAATGATAACAAGTCTGCCATCGATGTCGGGCTTAAATATGTAAACAATGATGCCTGCTTCCCTTCCCTGATTGTCGTCGGGCAGATTATGGATGCCGTGTTATCCGGAAAATATGACCTCGCGAAAACGGCGGTTATTATATCGCAGACCGGCGGTGGCTGTCGTGCCTCAAACTATATCGGCTTTATCAGACGTGCCCTTGAAAAGGCAGGGTTGCCACAAATTCCGGTTATTTCCCTTAATTTAAATGGATTCGAGGGCAATCCGGGTTTTAAGATGACACTTCCACTGCTGCAAAAAGCATTGTATGCCCTTGTATTTGGAGATATTTTTATGCGTTGCCTATACCGTACGCGGCCCTATGAGGCCAAGCCCGGCTCCGCTGACGCACTCCATGCAAAATGGAAAGAAAAATGCATTGCACTCGTATCAACGCCAAAGCTGGTGTCGCACCGCAAATACAAGCGTTATTGCAGGGAAATTATACGTGCGTTTGACAACCTCCCCATGCTTGACGTGAAAAAGCCGCGTGTCGGCATTGTAGGCGAAATACTGGTTAAATTTTTACCTGTCGCCAATAATTACCTTATAGAACTATTAGAGGCAGAGAATGCAGAAGCTGTTGTACCCGATTTAATGGATTTTCTCCTGTACTGCTTTTATAACAAAAATTTTAATTCGGAAAACCTTGGCACAAGCAAAGCATCTACCCGAAGATCTAATTTAGGAATCAAAGCGATGGAATGGCTTCGGAGTGCCGCAAGAAATGAATTTGAAAAGAGCGAGCATTTTGACCCTCCTGCCCATATAGAAACACTTGCAAAATTTGCACAGCCCATCGTATCGCAGGGCAACCAAACCGGAGAGGGGTGGTTTTTAACTGGGGAAATGCTGGAACTGATTCATACCGGCACAAGTAATATTGTATGTGCACAGCCTTTTGGCTGCCTGCCAAATCATGTGGTAGGAAAAGGGGTCATTAAAGAGCTACGCCGCCAATACCCGCTTTCTAATGTGGTAGCCATTGATTACGACCCCGGAGCAAGTGAAGTAAACCAATTAAACCGTATTAAATTAATGTTGTCTACGGCACAGAAAAATATGGCGAAATTGTAAGAAAGAACTCTGCGGGCAGAATGCCCGCACCTGTGGCGGCTGCATAAGCGACATTTTCCTTGTGCGCCACGGTGTGGCCCTGTCGCAGGGTTATCTTATTGGATAGCGTAGCTTTACGGTAGGATGTTACGATTCACAGCTAGCTGTGAAGGTAACAATACACGCATAGGAAAAGGAATATTTTACAATTTTACGTTGAGCAAAAGGGGCGCATATGCTATACTTTCCCATAGACAAATCGGAATTTGAAAGGGAGACAAACCATATGAACATAAATAAGAATATTGATAAGATTCCTGCACCGGCAATCATATTGAAACGGTTGATTGCCTATGCAAAAATTGATGTGATTATGAATCCAAATGATGAGGATGTTTATCTGCGAAAATACCATTATGACAAGGAGTTGCTACCACAGGGTCATTTTTTAAAGATAGACGATAGTGGAGGGGATCATTATTATGTGATCTTCTCTCAAGCCGGTTGCATTGTGAAAGGCTTTGATCATGAGTGCGACCTCAGTCCTTATAACTATGATGAAGTCTACGAACCAATGCCAAAGGAAATTTCGGAGCATGATTTTTATGCGAAGACCCCTGTAGAGCTGTCAGTATTGCTGGATGATGTTGCCTTGGAGAAGGAACTGGTAACATTTTGCATGTGGCAGAGCGCAGATGATACGGAGTGGCATTACACACCATTTGACATACCGGATGAATGGTTCGATGGCATAGACACCTTTATTAGCTTAACCCCTGATTTTGATAAATATATCGAAAGAACCAATGAGTACTATGAAATTGACTTGGATACTGATATAGTGAAAGCGATTTACGAGGGGAACGAAATTACAGCAACAATGATAGAAAAGATTAACCCGGCTGGTGACATAGCAAAAATCCTGAAAAGGTTATCGCAATTTTGATACAAATACAATCACAAATTCCAGTTAATAGAGTTCGATATATTGATTCGGAATACCTGTAGTCTATATTCATCAAACAGAAATGTTCTCTTAGGGCAGAATTTACCGGAGGGTATATATGGGTGGCGTATTCTTTTTCATATTTTTAGCAATCGCGTTTTTTATTGCTTTGTTTTTTATCATTTTAAGCGCGATACTTATCATTGTTTGGAATGTAAAAAAGCGTAAGGGGAAATCACCAAAAAAATGGTGGCTTGTGGTGCCTGCCGTTTTACTTATTATAAATATAGTAATTGCACTTCTCCCGGCAGGATATATCGGTTTTTTGCGCTATGCCAACAGCTCAAACAATCCTGATACTATCTATGCGGAATCAGGCAAGACTTTGTATTGGCCAATGGGCAATTACGAACCGACTACGAGTTGGTTTGAGATAGACGGTGTGAAATGCGTTAGATTTCGCAAAGGTTTCTCTGACGAACCTTTTTTTCTTGATTATGCTAATGAAAAGCTTGGAGAACCTATTGCTAGCCTCAAGTATAAACAATCGGACAGCAGTTCCTTTAATAACTTCATGTCGGTTTTGTTGAGCGGAAGCACTTTTTCCGAGCAAAATATTTCAACGGTATATCCCGTAGATAATGATAACGGATTTGCATTTTACTATGTTAAAAATGGTCTCGGCAGTGGGACTTTTTGCGCCGAAGATGAACTCAACCGTGTAAAAGCCTACTACGCGGATATTTCCAATTACGATACGCAAAATCTTGTTTGCGAATACTCCGTATATACCGACGATGAAAAACAGTCCGGAAAACGCAACGATGCTCCGTATATCAATATGGAGAAAACAGTTGTATTAAGCGCCGGAACATTTGAAAACTTAACTCAAATATCTGACGATGGGAAAATGTTTGAACGTGTCGAAATTCCCGAAAAATATAGTGCTATTGACAATGCGGCGGTTCCCGGTTCCCCTATTTTTGGCTTTGATAAACGCGAACTATTTGCGTACAGCAAAGATAAAATGGCGTATAGGGTTGTTGATCTGGCCTTGGTCGAAAATCAGGTGTACATTGAGCTGCAATCAGGCGCGGACTATATAAATGGTTATCCTTTGCCCGTTGATATGAGCCAATACATCATTGACAATGTTTTTACGGATTAAAGATAATGAAAGATTTATTTTCTGATTTATTGAGGAACTTGGATTTTGAAAAAGGGCAGTTCACAAAATGAACTTGTTCAATAAGCAGTGCGACTAAAACAAGAATTTACGGATTGCAGATTTTGTATATGCGTTGCGGAAACGGTTATGAGTTTTTCGAGACTAACAGATAGAAAGGAGATATACGATGAAAATGACTGTCAAGAAAATACGTTTCTTAGAACCGGGGAATTTGCCTTACCGCAAATCCATAAAGAATTTGTACATATATGACAAGTACATCCGCACACCCTCTGTCGGGTTGCTCACGCTGTCTACAATTGTGAAAAATGTTTTGGACGACACACTGATGTACAGCGAATCCATTTCCAAAATCAAGTGGGAAGATGTGCTGGACGCGGATATTGTGTTCATAGGCGTGTTTACATTTAACGCCACAAGGGGCTACGAATTAGCGGCGTATGTAAAGGAACACTCCTTGGCTGTGGTTGTTATGGGCGGGCTTCACGCCTCAATGAATTATCCGGAAGCTGTACAGCACTGTGATTATGTCCTGCTCGGTGAGGGGGACGAGTCTATTCTTGACTTTATCGCCGCATGTAAGAGCGGGTGCGCAATCGACTTTCCCGGCGTCGCGTATTTGCGGGACGGGGAGCTTGTGAATACAGGCGAGCGGATGCCGCCCGACACGATAGATACCATTCCAAATCGCTCACTATGCTACAACTACCATAAAATGGCCGGGCACAACACACTGTGGCCACAGGTCCACGCCTCTAGAGGCTGTCCGCATCACTGCGATTATTGTGCGGTTGTGCGGCATTTCGGCCAAAAAGTCAGAACGAGGACACCGGCAAATGTAGTCGAGGATATACGGCAAGCGATCGCTTTTCATGACAACCGCGCAATTCCCCGCCTTACACGCATACTTTGGATTACGGACGACAACTTTTTTGCGGACAGGGCTTGGGCAATTTCAGTGCTCAAAGCGATCATAGCAAGCGGTATCAAATATTCCTTTTCGGTGCAGGCCAGATATGAAGTGGGCTTTGACGACGAGATGCTCGATTTGATGAAAAAAGCCGGCTTTTTCGAGGTTGCCATGGGCATTGAGTTTTTGGAGGACAAGGCGTTTGAACTATATAACAAAAGCAGCAATCGCGCCGATATCATCCGTTCCGTGCGGAACATACAAAAGCACGATCTGGGGGTTCGTGGCCTATTTATTGTCGGAGCCGACAACCATACAAAGGGTGTCGGCGACAGGCTGGCTGATTTTGTAATCGAATACAACATAAAGGGTGCCTTGATTCAGTCAATGTATTTCGTCCCCGGCACACCGGTGTATGAGGCCAATGAGTCCCGCCTGCTTCATAAGAACTGGGCTAAGTACAACGGGAATGTTGTGCACCGCCCGCAGAACATTTCCCCTCACGATTTACAAAAGGAGATACTATACGCCAGCGCAAAGATCTACTCGGCAAAAAGGCTCATCAGCGTACTTTTCAACTGGAGGTTTACGGATAAAATGCTGTTTTGGGGCGAGTATTTCTGGCAAAAGGATGTGCGCTCTGCACTCAAACTTGAGTTGCCAAATCTTTCGTCAAATGTATGATATGCAGACGCGCCGTTTTCAAAAGCATTTCAAAACCTTGACCGCACAGGAAAAAATTTTCATTCTTCCTACCATTGAAGTATGAAATGGGAAACGTTTTCAACAATTGCTGTTTCCGCTCTCCCACGCATAGCGTGGGGCTTAATCTGGAGTTAGCGTAAAATCAGTTTAGTGAAAATGGAAATAGATTACATCTGTATTTTAAATATACAAAAAAAGCACCTCTTTGTGGTAAAATTTGGTTTGTCTAAAACCAAATAAACGGCAAAGAATGATGCCTTTCCTCCAGATTAGTCGTCAAACCTTGGTTTTTTCTCATATCCCTTGGAAATTAAACCTACTGGATCATCAAGTCTGTATTGTCCTAAATTATATAGATAGGAGTATTCAAAGCCACTCGTCATTAAGTGTACCAATAAGGTGCCGGACGCAATTCCGCCAAGGAAGCAACTGCATTTGGACAAAATAGCAAGTGCGGTCACATAATCTAAATTTATTTTTACCATGTCTGAATTATTTTCTTTATAGACATCATACAAATACTGATCCGGCTTATGGTTATGTATCAGATGTTCTTGCGTAAAAATCAAATCTGAACCAAACACATCTCGAAATTTTTGATAAATACGTGCGTCTTCTGTAGCCAAGTATAATTTCCTACAGTTTTTTTCTTTCATAATCATTTGCGCTTTTTCAATCATCTTATCAACAGGGGGCTGGACAAAATGATTATATGGCCTAAGTTTTTCAAGGTCAGTCCCGCGGCATATAACCCCTAAGAGTTTTTGATCTGCAATTTGACCATAAACCTCGTCAATATGTTTTTGTGTTTCCTTGTTGAATCGAATAAATTGGTTATATTTTTTCCTCCAAAAACCTAGGAGGTACTCATTCGTAAGCAAATCCATACCCGCCCTTAAACTCGTACGGGGTACTTGGTTAAGTTCCTGTTTTGCAGTCTCTTGCCCGCAAAGCCCTTTGGAAAATGGTTGCTCAAAAAACAATTCCCATACATTTGTGTTGGCACTCACGGAATCTAATTCCCAGCAGCCCCGCATATCAATAATCGGCAGTTGCCCCAGATCTACAGCGGTTACAATACACATCAAGTTGGTCGTCATAAATGCACCCAATCCTGTATTGTTACTGGTCCGCTTTATAATAATCGGATCATTGTTGAGTTCGATTCCGGCCAACTCTATTTCATCTAGTACCTCAACCATGCGAAAAATATATTCATCTTTGGCATTACATATTTTGTTTTCAAACGCAGATAGGCTTTCATCTATATTGGTATGGTAAACTTTAAGGATTTTATTTAGTAAATGTAAGCAACCTACATACTCTGCTTTTGGTATGGAATGGTTTCTATTCTTGTAATATTCATTTAAATCATATTGCAGATGATTCCGCATTTCATGTACTGTTTCAAGTAAATCCATCATTGTATTTTTCTTATCCTTGTCTTTATGCCACTGGTTTTCATTTCACTGGCTTTCTCTTTACTGCAACTATTTTTAAAACATCTTCTAGTTCAATCTCTTCCATAACCCTATAGTGAATCCAGCCTCCCCTTTTTTCGCAGGGATAACGCTTTTTCCAATACTTCTTTGTCTGTTCCAGGCAATCTGGCAATATCGGTTTTAGCTTTTCTGCTTCTTTATCCCCTACCTGGATTGTTACGGTAAATGCTTCCTGTTCAAAGAATACGTAGCACAGATGTTTTGATTTATGGGAAAATTTATATCCCCAACCATAGCTGTCGCCAAATGGGAACTTCAGCTCATAGATTAAATCATATCTATCCTCCAAACGCTTAATCAATGTCCGCATTCTTTCATAGACCAGTTTCCCCATATGCTTTTCTATATCGATTCTTTCCGGTGGATTTATTTTGTCTAACATTCTTTCATACATACAAATCTGCTCCTTATCCTAGGGCATGTTTAAAAAGCCAAAACAGCCCCTATTCGTATCTCAAAAAATCCATCTGCAACCATTCCACTGTATGAATATAAAGGTTTCGTCCACCGTGCGTGAACCCTTTTTAATATCGCCATGTAAAAGAACTGTTTCACCTGCTGTGGTATAGGGCGTATTTCCTCATAAGCATTTACATGGTATGGCTTCTTTCCTTCCGAATCGTAGTCGAGGGAAACGGTTCTTTGGTATGAGTTCCCACACTTTCTTATGCCTACCATTTAAGCACTCCCCTTTCCTATCCTATATCCGCTTACAGCAAATCGATCTTTGAGAAGTCAATAAACAAGTCATCGTATATGCTCGCCTTTATGGTATCCGTAAAATTGTAGTGTTTCATAAAAAAAGCACCATCAAAAAAATAAACGGTAATACTTTGGTTTTCAGGATCGACAATCCAGTATTCAAGGACCCTGAATCAGAATAAAGGTTTAGTTTTTTAATATAGTCATGCCCAGAAGTGCTAGGGGAGATAATTTCTATAATCCAGTCCGGCGCACCGTTGCAACCCCTCTTGTCAAGCTTGTTTTTGTCGCATATGACGGAGATATCGGGTTCAACAGTAGTTTTGTCATCGCTGTTTGATTTAACGGCAAATGGGGTGGGGAACACTTCACAGGGCTCGTTGTTTGATTGAATATGCTGGAATATTGTCCCATGCAAATAGCTTAATATTCTTTGATGGGTTGTATTCGGGGTAGCCTGGTAGTAGATTTGACCGTCAATCAATTTGATCCTTTCATCTTCGGGGAATGAATCGTAATCTTCGTTTGTGTAGGTTTTCTTTTCCTGGACTAATGGCATGTTGGCACTTCCTTTCATTGAAAATATTGATTCTGTTTTTCTTCCCTGATTTTCTGCAATTGCCCCAAATACCCCGAGCCTTTTCATTCATATATTTTACAAGCTCCTCGTTTGTTATGAATTTTCCCTAGAAACTTGCCTATAAGTCTATTTTGCCACATTTGGAGCATTATTCCAATACCTAATGATAGAAAAACATCTCATCATCATTTCACATATTTCCATTCTTCTTCTAAAATACCATAGATAAACGTATCCTGCCAAATCGGATTCCCTTTTCTATCACTTTTAAAATAAGTGTTTTCCTTGAAATAGGCTTTTTTTCTCATGCCGATTCGCTCAAGCAACTTCCATGAGGCTGTGTTTTGGGGATTGCAACATGCACTAATTTGATGTACTTTCCTTTTGCGAAAAGCATCATCCAACAGTTTTTTGATTGCTTCCGTTGCATATCCCTTTTTTTGAAATTTACGATTGAATATGTAGCCTAATTCCCAATGATTTTGCTCTTTCTGTGATAGGCAAATCTGACCGATCAGCTTTCTGCCTTTTTTTAGGCAAACAGCCCAAAAATCATCGGATGCCATAAATTGAGCAATGCATTGTCTACATTCTTCTTCTGTCAAGGGCGACCTTGGCTCATATTTTACTACTTCACCATCTGATAAGTATTCATATATCTGTGCCCAATCCTCTGTCTTAAATCTTCTAATAATTAGCCTTTGTGTCCGCATAATGAACTGCTTATAACTGCTCTGAAAACATAGGGATACCGATCAATCCGTTTCCACATTATCGTAGATGCCCTTATGGACAGCAAGAACCTAAAAACATAGGGGCGCCGCTCAATCCGTTTCCACCATTCACATCACGATCCACAAGAACCAACTACACCAGCATATGAAAACAGAGGAGTCCCGATCAATCCATTTTCATCATAGTAGGACAAAAAGTTACGATGTATCGCATGCCCACTCGATTTAAATTGCAGTTATTTACTCCTTTTGTATGTATTCTGCTTTAACTATATCACTTTATAAGCAATTTGCCTAATCTAATTTTTCCATTTATGTGAAACAGTCAAACAAAGATCAGCAAATAGCATCTTCTCAATTATTATTTGGCCACTTATTCGCAGCTCTTTTTAGCGATTTCATCCAAATTCAACAAGAACTATTCCACACTTTTCAAGCTTTGTGCCATATCCACCTTCTTCAAGTGAAAATGCATGAAGAACGCGACAATTGCCGCAAATCCCAGCGTGATGAGGGCTGCCCAAAGAAAACTTAACGGATGGATATCACGCCCAAACATAACATCATTTATCTCAGCAGTCGCAATGATAAACCCTGCGAGGAACCTTCCAAGTATAAGTCCTGCCATATCACCGATGATCGTGAGGAATATATTTTCACGGAAAATGTATCTATCCACCTCTGCATCGTAAAAGCCCAAAACCTTTAGCGTCGCAATTTCGCGGATTCGCTCGGCTATCGTTATGTTTGTGAGGTTGTACAGCACCACAAACGCCAATGCCCCTGCCGTTAATATAATCACAAATATGACTGCAGAAAGCGTCTCCATCATTTCAGAAAAAGTTCCGCCCATCGAATGCGTGAATTCTACCGATAATATATTGCTATCGCTTAACAGCTTTGTGGCAAGTAGATCATTATCCGCGTTTGAAAGGGAATTGTTAAAGAAAATCAAGTTGTATTCAGGTTTTTTACCGAACAGCTGCACATACCGTTCTTCTTTCATATAAAGATAATTGTAAGCATAATTTTCAGTCACCCCAGAAATTGCAACCGGACGCGTGACCGTCTCCGACAGCGAAACGCTAAGTTCATCACCTGACTTTATCCCCAGCAGTTTCGCCATTTTTTCGGTAAGTACCGCCTGTTCCCCCAGCTCAATTGATTTCTTGCCCTTGCGCTCGTGTAGTGAAATATAATCCCCTATTTGCGTATTGCCCTCCGGCACACACAGGTACGCTCCAAAACGTTTGTCATTTGCTGACAAGTCAAACTGCTTTTGATAAAAATATGCCATTTGAGAATCATTTTCGGTAAAAACCTGCTCTATCTTCGCTTTTTCCTCGTTCGACAGATTTTCCTCCACCGCTACGAGACCCGTGTACTGCACGATATCATCAAACTGCTTGTTTACAATGTCGCCGATACTGTCAAAAAGTGCAAATCCGGTAAGTAGGAGGGCAGTGCAACCCGAAATCCCGATGATCGTCATAAACATGCGTCGCTTATATCGAAAAACATTGCGTATTGAAACTTTGAGGGAAAAGCTTGTCCGATTCCAAATAAAGGGGATTTTTTCAAGCCAAACGCGCTTGCCTTTTCTTGGAGCTTTCGGGCGCATCAATTGTGCGGGATGTTCCCAAAGTTCCTCGCGACAGACGAAAAGGACCGCAATCACCGCCACAGCCGCTGTAACAGCCACAGATATGCCCGCAGTGGCATAATCGTAAGGCTTCACCGACCCCGGAATCGAATACATCATGCTGTATGCATGGATGACGATGATAGGAAAGATCTTCATCCCGATCAAAAAACCCGCAGCGGCACCTAAAACGGAAGACAGCAGGGCATAAAACACATATTTGAATAGAATTGAGATATTCCCATAGCCAAGCGCTTTTAATGTCCCGATAAGCTGACGCTGCTCCTCTACCATCCTTTGTATCGTTATGAAGCAGACAAGGCCTGCGACAAGCAGAAAAAACAGGGGAAACACCTGTGAGATATTACGGATTCTGTCCGCGTTCTCCCCATATTCGGAATAGCCGATGTTATCATCCCGTGTAAAAACATACCATTTTGGATTGTCCAGATCTAAAAGTTCACGCTTTGCACTGTCTAGTTCTCCTTGCGCCTCCGCTAATTTTTCTTCTGCTTCGATTTTGCCGTCTTCATACTCGGCCAATCCATCTTCATACTCCTCTGTGCCTTTCTTAAACTCCTCCAAACCTTCTTCGTACTCAGCGACACCGTCCTCATATTTACGCCTTTCCTTCGCTAAGGTCGCCTGGCCATCCAACAGCTGCGCTGTTGCGCGATCGAGTTCGGTCCTTGCATCAGCAAGTTGTTTTTCTGCGTCTGCACGCTTAGCGGCAAATTCGATTTCACCACTTTTTAAAGCCGCAAGGCCTTCGTCAAGCTTTGCTTTACCTGCGCCAAGTTCCTTGTTTGCACGTTTCAGCTTCGTATTTGCCTCGTCAAGCTGCCTTTTTGTGGCATCTAAAAGCGGCTTTTGTTCCGCAAGGGCGGCATCTGAGGCATCAAGCCGGGCTTTTTGTGTTGCAAATTCGACCTGTGCGGCATCAAGCTGAGCTTTTTGTACGAAAAGCTCCTTGCGCCCTGCTTCCATTGCCTCCCACATCGCTTGTGCAGTCGCTTCGTCAAGCGTATCTTTTATTGCCATATACTGTTTCTCACGCTCAAGGAATTCAGCGTATTTGGACTCATACAGTGCATACCCTGCTTCAAACTCCGCATATGCCGCATCATACTGTGCTCGTCCTTCTTTTAGCGCCGCAGTGCCTTCGTTATATTGTGCAAATCCTTTCTCGTATTTTGACCGTCCATCTTCATATGCGGCAAGTCCACTTTCATACTCTTTGACTCCGGCATCATAATCAATTTGTGCGGCTACTAATTTTTCGCGGTTCGCCACAAGCTCTGCTTCACCATCCGCAAAGCCCTTTTTTGCTTCAGTAAGGCTATTTGCATACTGTGCTTCGCCATCCGCAAGCTGCATTTTTGCCTCTTCTAGTTCCCGTTCTCCTTTCGCAAGCTGCGGCTTTGCATCCGCAAGTTTTTCTTTTGCATCGTCAAGCTCTACTTTTGCGTCTGCAAGTTCTTTTTGCGCATCGAAAAGCTCTGTTTTCGCACTTAAAAGCTCTTCCTCCGTTTCTTTTCGCGCATCGAAAAGCTCTGTTTGTGCATCCTCTATTTCAACGTTTGCATCATCGACAATCTCTTGATAGCGCGAAAGTTCACGCTTGTCTGCAATGCTTAAAAGCTCCGTTTCTATCTTTTTTGAAAGCTCTTCATACTTATCGCTGTAGCTTTGCAGGGGTGTAAGCGCGTCAAAGGACAGAAAGATTTCCGTATAATAATCAATGGTAAAATTCTCCTTGGGCACATAGACAATCACATCAATGGAGCCGCTGCCTACCGTGGTGCTTCCGAAACGGTCTTTCTCTACATACATGGGGGAATCAAACAGCCCGACGATCGTGTAAGTGCTATTTTTTAGGGTATCGGAAAGCTCGTCTTCTTCGTCATCGCTTACCAGTACAATCTCGTTTCCCAAAGCGAACTCAGCCCCAAATGCCGAAGCGCATACCAAACATTCGTTTGCATTCTCTGGAAGCCGCCCTTCCTTAATATCTAGGTGGTTTAGCGGCGTGTTTTCCGATCGTCCAGGCAATGACATCACCCGTGCCACAGCATCACCGTTTTCTCCTTCGACCACTGCGTCCATGTAATAGGCAGGATACACTGTCTTCTCCCCCGACACGCTCTTGGCCGCCTCTACGTCCTTTTCATCAAAGCCAAATGTAGATACAAGACGAAAGTCCATAAGATTGTTCTCATCAAAATATTTATCGCCTGTAAGCCGCATATCGGGAGCGGTGGATCGAAGTCCCGAAAAAAGACCCACACCGATTGCCGCTATCGAAAAAATGGAAAGAAAACGTGTCATCGTGCCTGTTATTTCGCGCAATGTGCTTTTCATCAATGTTTTTTTCATATCTCACCAATCTATTTCTTCCACGGGTGTGGGATCAGGATTTACGAAAATACGGCTTACTTTGCCGTTTTTCAACTTGATCACCCTGTCGGCCATAGGCGCAAGCGCCGAGTTGTGTGTAACGAGAACCACCGTCATGCCGATTTTGCGGCAAGTATCCTGCAAAAGTTTCAGTACCATTTTCCCCGTTGCATAGTCAAGTGCACCTGTCGGCTCGTCACAAAGCAGCAACTTCGGCTTTTTCGCCAAAGCCCGGGCAATTGCGACTCGCTGCTGTTCACCTCCCGAAAGCTGCGTTGGAAAATTATCCATGCGCTCAAAAAGTCCCACTTGTGCCAAGATTTCTTCGGCAGGAATAAAATCCTTTCCTGTTTCGGCGGCAAGCTCAACATTCTCCTTTGCAGTAAGGTTCTGCACCAGATTATAAAATTGGAACACAAATCCTATCGCATCTCGCCGATAGGTTATCAGTTCCCTCCGGCTGTACGTTGCTATGTCATTCCCCTCGACAATGATCTTGCCGCTCGTCAACCTGTCCATTCCTCCAAGCAGGTTAAGGACCGTTGTTTTCCCTGATCCTGACGGCCCCAAAATAATCGCCGTTTCGCCTCTTTCTATTTCAAAGTCTATCCCATCGGCAGCCGTAATTATGACATCTCCCATCTGATAAACTTTATGTACATCATTAAGTACAACTAGCCCCATAAGACACCTCTTTTTTTGCATACGCTAAGTTACGTATCAGCAATTTGCGCATTTTCTAAGTTACACGTCAGCAATTTGCACGCCCTCTAAGTTACGCGTCAGCAATTTGCGTATCAGTAATTTGCATGCCCTCTAAGTTACGCATTATCAATTTGCGTATCAGCAATTTGCGTATCAGTAATTTGCCAAAGCATAAATTGGTTATTGCGCTCCTTATGTCTATGAAAATATATTAATTCTTTCATGTAAAAATGTCAAGCAAATTTTCAAACGTTTGTTTGCTTTTATGCCACCATATAAAACTTTCATAATATTTTCTTAAAAATTAAAATAACCATTGTTATCCGAATTTTACTATGATATAATTCGTTTTGAAATTACATACACTATCTAATAGGATAACCAAAATAAAATGGGCAGTATAAAACGTTCAATCATAAATCACTCAATATAAGTCAAGCAATATAAATCGCTCAATATAAAAACGTTCAATATAAATCGCTCAATAATAAAAACGTTCAATAATAAAAGCGTTCAATATAAAAACGATCAAACAAAGCTATCAAAAAGAAGGTGCAGATTTTGCAAGAAACGATGAAAAACTTTTTTACTCGATACAAGCATGGCTTGTTGCTATTATATGTATTTATTTATATTCCTTGGTTTAATTATCTGGAAAAGACGGTGGTACGGCGGTTTCATGAGATTCATATGGAAATTGACGACTATATTCCATTCATAGAATATTTTATCGTCCCTTATCTACTTTGGTTTGTATATATAGCCATTGCAGTTTTCTACTTCTTTTTAAAAAATACAACAGACTACTATAAGCTTTGTATGTTTCTATTTATAGGCATGACCATTTTCTTGATTATCTCTACGATTTATCCGAATGGCCATTATCTACGTCCTCATGTATATGAGCGGAATAATATTTTCGTTGCTATGGTACAACGGCTCCATATCGCTGATACGCCGACCAATTTATTTCCAAGCGTCCATGTATACAATTCCATTGGCGTCCACATTGCAATCTCGCATAATGAACACCTAAAGCAGAATTGGAAACTACAGCTTGCCTCTCTCCTATTGATGCTTAGCATTATTTTCTCCACCGTATTCTTAAAGCAGCATTCTGTATTTGATGTGATTACCGGAGGCATGCTGGCCGCCGTTATGTATCCGCTTGTTTATGGCATTGACTTTCAAAAAGGCAGGAGAAAAGCATACGAGGAGCAGTACCATCAAATTTAAAAAATCAAATTTTAAAAAGGAACTGCTTTTTACTCCAGAGCAAATCCAAACAAAACAGGAGTCGCCTTTTTCTTTCGCAACTCCTGTTTTTATTATTCGGCATATACATATTTTGTTTCAAACTTCGTGCAACTCATAGGCTTATCAAAATAATACCCTTGAATCATCTGAATCCGCATGTCCCTTAAAATTTTGTATTGTTCTTCTGTTTCTACTCCTTCGATGCACATTTTCATATCAATGGTAGAGGCCAGTTTTGCTACTATTTTTACAAATAGCTCTGCATATTCATCTTGCCCAAGATCCATAATGAAACAGCGGTCTATTTTAATGACATCAATTGGCATTTCCCTAATATGGTTTAAAGATGAGTAGCCAGTTCCAAAATCATCTAAGGCTATCCTTACACCCATCTTTTTGATTTCCCCTAAAATACGTTTCATCCTTGCCATATCATTGATTGCAAGCCCTTCCGTTACTTCTAGTGTAAGGTTTTTGGGGGAAATCTTTGTTTATTTTACAATTTCACCAATTGTATCTGCGATATCGTTCGGTAAAAGCTACACCACAGATAGGTTTACATTTACTTTATACTCCGAATGGCCGGAATCATTCCATTTTTTACACTGGTTACATGGCTTCCAGCAAGACATGGTTTCCAATTGGATTTATTAGCCTTAATCATTTAGATAATATCCTTTTTCCTAATAATAAATAAATAAAAACCTTCTTTTTCATTCAGGCAATACTCTTCTTCCAGTATAAACCCCTTGTTTAGCCGCAGATGTTTTTTTACAAGTCCCATCTCATCCGAATACAGGATGATAATGGCTTCTTCCGCTAGCATTCGGTCTGCCATTGTAAAAAAATTTTCATAAAGGCTATCTTGCCAATTACGCGATTTTTTGCCTCTAGCCGGCATATTCGTAATGATTTCATCAAACAGATATTCCTGTGCAAACCGGAAACAGTCTCGATTTGTATAGTAAATCTGTTGACAGATAGACGTTATGCCTTCCTGTGTAGGTACTATGGTTTCTCTTGCAAGCATCGTGTTTTCCTTTGCTTTATCGATTGCCTCTTCTAATATGTCAATTCCATACATCGTCTTTGCCGGCTTTTGTATCTCCCGCTCAATGAGCATGGTACCTACACCGCAAAACGGATCTAATACCCTGGCATCAGCCTTTAGATATGGAGCGCTAAGCTTTATAATCAATGCTGCAAGCGATGGCTGAATCGATGCCGCCACTACATTTTTTCGATAGGAAAACCGATTATCTTCCAGCGTATGCAACTTTAAAACCGGATAAAACGTATCGTCGCGGCCTTGGATTAAGCGCAGTTCAATTTCATAATCAGAAGCCGTGTTCACGAGCTTTCGATTTGTCAATTCCTCTAATGCAAAAGAACATCGTTTCAAAAACATGCTTCTCTTATCAAGTGGCATTGCACCATGTATTCCAATACGAAAATAAAATTGTTCCTGCTCTCCATACGCTTTCCGCAAAATGAAAAGCAAATTTGAATTGGCTAACTCCCTTGCTATTTCCTGCGGATCTTCTGTAAGTTTCTTGTCACAGTTAAGCGTGAACAATAGCTCTTTATATGTCCGGATCTCTTTTATGTGGTCTAAGTTTCTAGTGATTGCCTTAACCCCCGCCGGGATTAAGTTAATCTTCGTATCTGGTATCTGCCTTGCAGTTACTTCTCGAAACAATCGGTTTGTAGTTAAAATAATTTCAAATTCCTCTTCTATGCCTATAAACAAATGCTTTGGAGCACCTCGCTTTTGCAAAATCAACTTTTGTAAAAGTGTCGTCTCCTCCCATATATGTTTTTTTTCATTTTCTTTTGGCTGCATCTTGACCAATTCCTTTAACCGGTCTTGAAGTTGCAGCAGATAAGGCCCATAGTCCATATTTGCCATTGCTTTTAGATAATCGCTTCTTATAAACAGCTGTGTTTCTTCTTTGTAGGCCAAAAACAATGGCTCTAAACTTGCCGCAAGGTTTAGCTCCCCCAAGACTAAGGCTGCATTCTTACGTACTTTTGCTTCGCTATGTTTGAGTAGTTCTATAAAAACATAAGGCTCTCCATCTATCATGCTGCAAAATGCCTGCTTGCTGCCTTCCTTTTTTAATTCTTTTTTGAGCGCAATTAAATCTGCACGCAAATTATGTTCTTCCGAAATATCTTGGTAAAGTTTTTTCAACATATGTTTTCCTTCTTTTGTTTCCGCTTTTTTCCTTCTTTTGTTTCCGATGAGGTGTATACTTAATTTTACTTGATGCAGATAAATTTAGCAAGCAGCTTTTCATAAACTGCTCATATATAGACAATAATCAGCAAAATCCTACAAAAAAGAGGAGCCGGCATTCGGTGCTCCCCCTTAACTTTTTATTCCATTTTCATCAATATAGTGTTGCACATCCTTTTTAAATTTTTCCCATTCGTCCTCATGCTCTACATAATAGAGCGGGCATGCTTTTCCCGTCACATCGTAATGGCGAATGACTTCTGCAACAGGCACATCAAATTTTCCACAGAGCCATGCTGTCAAATGCACCAACGAGTCATAGGTTGCCTGTGTAAATTTCCCATCCTCCTCTAAATGGCAGCATTCGATGGATATGGTGTCGGCATTGCGCTCACTAGAGGCATAGGCTATTTCCGCAGTGGGTATACATTGTATGATTTCCCCTTCTGTCCCTACAATCAGGTGGCTACTCGCTTTCGTGTCGTGTGAATCTTTCAGCCCTTCAAAATAATTACGGTTCTGCTGTGCGCTAGAGCCCGGATTTGCCGTGTAATGAATAACAATGCCTTTTACTTTTTCCAATGCCGCCTGCGGCCTTGAGTATTCATTGGGGGTTAAAAGCTGTACATCATAATCTGGGGCAGATACAACAAATTTCTGCCCACTTCCCATTTGTTCTGCTTGTTTTACAACTGTCTGTGCGTTTCCACCTTTTTTACTTAAGCCGGAAATCTTTGTGATTGCTACGATAATAAATATAAGAGCCAGGCATACGGCGACACACCTTTTTATAATTTGTATCGTACGCCTACGCCTTTGCCTTTTTTTCTTTGCATAACAGAGTGACCTTTTCCTGTTTTGTTCATAGGATTCCATCCTCATTCTCACCTTCGACCTTATTCTACAATATTCTTCTCTATTATACACGAACAAGCTACAAAAGGGTTTTAATTTTTTATTAAGTTTATATGATATAGTGTGCGCAAAGCAAACTTTATATCGCTCCGAGCAAAGCGACGTGTGCATCCGCCGGAGGCTGTCGTGATGATGAAATCATCATGATAAAATAGAGTCGCGATGGCTATGTGCCTGCACTTTTCCCCTATTTTAGACGTTCGCAATCCGCATAAAAGCAAATGGCTTTGATGCAGAAAAATTTTCAATGAAGAAGGAAATCGAATGGTCAAATGCAAGTTAAAATTGCAAATTTCTACAACAATTTTTCCCTGTTATGCGGTGTATTCCAACCAGATACATCTGGTCCTTTTGGTAGAATTTGGGGACGCTTCGAATTTGGATCAATCAAAATGGAAAGATGATAGTGTTTCTTGATCGCCTCAAAATCCGTTGTATCGCCAAAGCCCGGCGTCTGGTACAAATCCCTTGCATATGCCCACAAATTAGGAAATTCTACGAGTCGATTTCGATTTAGCCGAAAGGCTGTATTATAAGCAACATCAAATCTTGCCAAGGTTACATACAGGCGAACATCTGCATCTGTGATTTTATTTCCAAACAGATACCGCTGCCCCTCTAAGCGTTTTTCCAATTCATCAAACCTTGCAAATACTGCATCATAGGCAAGTTCGTAGGCCTCCTGAGAATGGGCAAACCCTGCTTTGTAGACACCATTGTTGATATCATGAAAAATGATGGTGCTCAATGCACGGATGTCCTCTTGCAGTTCTTTTGGAAATAAATCCGGTGCACCCTCTTTATGAAATTTTTTCCAAGCAGTTTCCCAATAATAGGTCAATTCGTGGTAGTCATTATTCACCACTTTTTTCGTGGTCAAGTCAACGACTGCCGGAACCGTTGGGCGGCCTTGGTAGTTTGGATCTGCATTTTTATATACTTCGCTTATATATTTGATTTTTAATACCGGATCCAGATCCCCCTCATCTAAGGTAAATGCCCAATCTACGCGATCTACATCTGTTGGGCGTAAGGGATCCGCCTTTCCAACGCTGATGACGTCTTCAAGGCCCAGTACGCTCCTTACAATAATGGAGCGATGAGCCCAAGGGCAAACCGGTGCCCATAAAATACGGTAGCGATTCGCTTCTATGGGCAATTCGCCCTCTTTTTCCCCAAATGGCGTTACAAATTGATTGTCCTGTCTAATAAATTTCCCTTTTTTATCTATTTCTTTCTTTCCTTGTTCCGGCATAGCAATCTTACTCCTTTCCTACGAAAACCGATTTCGGTCATGCGACTCGTCCCATATCGAAAAGTCCGGACCTTTGGCTAGAATGTTATATGGATTTTCTGCATGATTTCCCAGCTGATAGCCTTGCTTGATGGACAGGAAATCTGTTGTACTGCCAAATCCCGGTGTCTGGTACAAATCTTTGGCATAATTCCAAATATTTGGAAAATCAATGATACGGTTACGGTTTGTTTTAAAAACTAAGTAGTATGCAGCATCAAAACGTGCAAGTGTTACATAGAATCGAACATCTGAATCTGTAATTTGATTTCCAACTAAATAACGTTGTTTCGAAAGTCGGATTTCCAAGTTGTCTAGTCTTTTAAATAGTGTATCGTAAGCGCGTTCATAGGCATCTTGCGCATAGGCAAAACCTGCCTTATAAACACCATTGTTTACTTCATGAAATAAGATTTCATTCAATTCATCTATTTCTTTCCGCAGTTCCTGTGGATATAAGTCTGGCGCCCCTTCCTTGTGAAATTTTTTAAAGGACGTTTCCAAATAGTTTGTAAGTTTGAAATAATCATTGTTTACTACTTTTTTTGTCTTTACATCTACCACGGTCGGAACCGTTGCACGCCCTGTATATTGCGGGTCTGTCGCTGCATAGATTTCCGGCAGATAACGAATGCCAAGAACCGGATCGACACCGCCTTCGTCCAAAGAAAATTCCCAGCCATGCTCTGTCCGAACAGGGCTCGCCGTTCCAAGGCTTATCACATCTTGCAGCCCTAATAGTTCACGTACAATCACTGCCCTGTGCGCCCACGGGCAAATTTTCGCCCATAGCAGCCTGTAGCGGCCACTCTCTACCGGCAGTTGCCCCTCTTCCTCTCCAAAAGACGCTGTAAATCGATTTTCTTGCCGGTTAAAGCTCCCATCTTCTTTGATTTCATGAACATTTTCATGCGTTGCAATTTTGGTGTTCGTAGCATTTAAAATTTCTGCCATTTTTGCTTTCCCCTCTCCTATCTGTTTTTTTATTTATGGTAGCTGTTTTTTATTTTTTAAGCCATTTCCCTTTGACGCTGGATATGGCATCATACTTTACTTTATGTAAAATCCATCTGCTCCATTTCCTCTATTTATTATCCGGACATGGCATCGTACTTTCCTTTATATAAAATCCATCTGCTCCATTTCCTCTATATTATCCGGATGATATAGGACCATTCCTGTTTTCATGCGTCTAAATCCAAGTTTTTCGTACCATTTTACCGTCTTTGGATGTGTATATAAAATCACATTGCATTTTTTACAGTCTTCCAATAGCATCTGTATAATCTTCGTTCCTAGTTTATTATCATGGTATGCTTCGTCTACTGCTATATTATAAATGGCGGCTTGCGCTATCCCGTCGGAAAGTGCTCTGCCGCAGCCAATTACCTGTTCGCCATTCAACACAAAAGCCACAACCGCACTATGTGTAAATGCATATTCTGTTTCATCGGGCATATCATGCGTTAGGCCAAATCCATTTAGCAGCCTATTTACCTGTACCCAGTTAATGCCCTCTGTATTTTTTTTAAATGTAAATGACATACACAACCCTCTCCTAAACCCATATGCTGTATTATTGCTATTTAACATACTGCCTAGCAATATCACGAGCCCCTTGTGCCATTTCTTTCGCTATTCCCTTCCTGTACACGAGGCATATGATTAAAAGCATATATATTCCATATGTTTTATATGGTTTTGATATTAACATACCGATTTCTTTTTGTCAAGTATGAACTTTGCAACATCCTGATGTTCACTAAAAATTATCTTATGATGCAAAACACCTCTCGTTTTCAGTTCGGACGTACTTTCTGATAAGATGAAAAAGCTTCTTTGCATTTTTGCAAAAAAGCTTTTTATGTATCGCCTAATTCCCCATTTAACCGCTATTGTCTTTCTCTACTTTTAGCACTTCGTTTCTTCGCAAAACAAGTGGCAGTTTAATATCTATCGTTTGGATCGTCTTTATCTACTCCTGTGGTTTTATGTAATAAATAAGACCACAGCATCGTTACTGCAAAAACAATTGCCGCTGCGATATAACTATTTTCTACCATTTCCAGCAAAACGTGTATCAAAAACCATACCAATAAACAAGCAAATAATATTGCCAGCACTTTTCTTTTTCCCATTCGTTCTTCTCCTTGAACTTTTGTGCTATGGCTTAAGGAACGGTGCGAAATAGATTAGCCCACAAGCTATTTTCGCACAGTTCCTTACAGTTAATTATACCAATTCGCCTATTGCGGCTGCCAGTAAATCTATTTCTTCCGCTGTGTTATAAAATGCCAATGAAGGGCGAACGGTGCCTTCATATCCAAAATGGCGCAGCACCGGCTGTGCGCAATGATGTCCGGCACGTACTGCAATTCCACGGTTGCTTAAGTGCTTTCCAACTTCTTCTAGGGTATAGCCGTCCAGAACAAAAGATAGTACACTTGCCTTATGCGTCGCTGTTCCTACGAGAGTTAGCCCCGGTATGCTTTTCAGCTTTTGTATCCCATATTCAAGTAATTGGTGTTCATATGCACTGATGTTTTCCATGCCAATCGCAGACACATAGTCAATTGCCGCGCCTAGCCCTACGGCATCTGCAATATTGCCTGTTCCGGCTTCAAATTTCATTGGCGCTTTTTGATATATCGTCCTTTCAAATGTAACATCGGCAATCATGTTTCCACCGCCCTGATAGGGTTTTGCCTCTTCGAGCACATCGCTTTTCCCATATACCACCCCTATTCCGGTTGGTCCAAAAATTTTATGCCCGGAAAAGACAAAGAAATCGGCATCTAGCGCAGATACGTTAATTGGCATATGCGATACCGACTGCGCACCGTCTACACAGACACGGACTCCGCAGGCGTGGGCAATCCCAACCATTTCCTGCGTGGGCGTAACCGTACCTAAAGCATTAGAAACTTGTGCAATAGAGACAAATTTTGTCTTTCGGTTAAAAAGCTTTGCATATTCCGGTAGAATAATCTGCCCGGTTTCATCGATCGGAGCTACACGAAGTACTGCACCGGTTTCTTGTGCAATTAATTGCCATGGTACAATATTAGCATGATGTTCCAAAATGGTCAGGATAATTTCATCGCCCGGATGTAAAAATTGTTTCACATAAGCGTGGGCAACTAAATTAAGGCCTTCTGTCGTACCACGTGCAAAAACAAGATTGTCCTTTGACGGAGCACCAATAAATGTGGCAATTTTGTCGCGGGCCGCTTCATAGGCATCTGTAGAACGAGCCGCCAACGTATGCGCTCCCCTGTGTACATTGGAATTTTCATGCTCGTAATAATAGGATATGCGGTCAATGACTTGCCTCGGTCGTTGTGTCGTGGCAGCATTGTCAAGCCACACAAGGTTGTGCCCTTCCACGCGCTCCGAAAGAATCGGAAAATCCGCACGTATTTTTTCTAAAGATACATTGCCGACATATGCAGGCGTGGAGTTTTGTGCATGGAAAACATTCCCGGTATATATGGCACTTTCTTTTTGCCCATAAAGATTTCCGGCATATGGAACATTCCCTGCATATGGAACATTCCCTGCATATGGAACATTCCCTGCATATGGAATGTTTTCAGCATATGGAATATGCCCGGCATACGCTAAGTTTTCTTTTTGCCCATAAGAAGTGTTCCTAGTATAGGATGCGGGATTTTCCATCTGCCCATAGGGGGCATTTGGGACATATGCAGGATTTATGGTGTTTACATCCGGAGCATCACTGACGGAATGCACCGTCGGACGATACGCCGGTTCAGGCTCTTTCGCCAGTGCAAATTCCGGAAAGTATTTCGACGCAAGCGCATAGATTGCCTGGCTGCTTGGCGCTCCATACAGTTCCGGTTCCTCCTGTATGTGATACCTATTGGTAGTCATAATACTCACCAACCTCAACGTCCTCAAGTACCGCTATGGCATCGTCTGCCAAAATAGCGGCTGAGCAATAAAGGGAAAGCAAATAGGAGGCTACGCCTTGGTCGTTGATACCACGGAAACGTACAGCCAGCCCTCTGCCCTGCTCTCCGGGTAAGCCAGCTTGAAACAGTCCGACAACGCCACGCTTGCTCTCGCCGCTCCTTACCAACAGAATATTGGTTTTCCCGGATTTTCCCTTTGGATTTTTCAAACCATCTACAAATAGCTTATCCGTTGGAATAATCGGGATACCTCTCCATGCGATAAAAGTACCACCTGCAACAGAAACGGTTACTGGGGGAACGCCACGACGTGTGCATTCACGTTCAAAAGCCGCGATCGCACGTGGGTGCGCTAAAAAGAAAGAGGGGTCTTTCCAAACTTTTGTGATCAATTCATCTAGGTCGTCTGGTGTTGGCCGTCCGGCTCTTGTTTGGATACGGTTGGAATCTGCAACATTCTTTAACAGACCATAATCATCGTTGTTAATCAGTTGGCTTTCCTGACGCTCCCTTAAGCTTTCAATCGCTAAATTTACTTGTTCTTCGGTTTGATTATACGGTGCGCTATACACATCCGTTATTTTTGTATCCACGTTTAGTATGGTGGATATGGAATTGAGTTCGTATTCCCTTGGTTTTGTCTGATATTCAATATAGCCCTGCGGAATCTCGGTTTTTTTAGGATCTTGGCTGCACAATACGTCTAACGGCGTATCGCCCTCTACTACCTTATTGACACGATAGATACCAGCCTCAAGACCTTTAAATTCCAAAAATTGTGTAATCCATCTTGGGGTGATTGCACCAAATTGCGGCGCTGTCTTTGTAACATTTGTCAGTTGATAAGCCGCCTCACGTCCTAATGCGTTTGGTATTGCTCCTTTTGTTGCTTCTTTTTCTGCCATATAAGTTTCCCTCAACTTTCTTTGGTCTCTATCCGACTTTGCGGATATGACGATAATAGATTAGATGGTTGCCAATCTAGTATCATAATACAAAAAACTGCAAGTTTCCTAATTATATTATGATACTAGACTGCAGCCAATCCGGTTTTGTACACTAGTACTGTGGTAAACTTGTATCTACATCTCTTGCCCATGCGTTGACGCCATCTTGTAGATTAAACAACTTTCCTTTGTATCCCGCCTCCTGCAATGCTCGTATCGCAAAGATACTCCTTTGTCCGATTTTACATAAAAATACGGAATCGATACTTGGGTCGAACTCGTCTATCCGCCTTGTCATTTGACCAAGCGGGATCGCTTTTGCTCCGGGAAATTTTACGATTGCCCGCTCGTGAGGTTCGCGTATATCAATGAGCTGTAATGGATCGCCTCTGTCTATCCGCTCTTTTAATTCGAGGGCGGTTAACGTATCTACCGGCTGTTCGTCCTGCGATTTCTTCAGTCCACAAAACTGCTCGTAGTCGATAAGTTTGTGAATAGTTGGGTTCTTCCCACAAATTGGGCATGCCGGATCCTTTTCTAATTTTAGTTCACGAAATTTCATGCGCCATGCGTCAAACAGCAAGAGTCGTCCGGTAAGGCCGTTTCCCCCACCCGTTATAAGCTTTATCACCTCTAAGGCCTGTATCGTCCCTACAATACCAGGCAATACACCGACTACGCCGCCTTCTGCGCAGGATGGAACAAGTCCGGGTGGTGGCGGGGCAGGATAAAGGCATCGGTAGCAGGGTCCCTTTTTTGCATAAAAGACACTTGCCTGCCCTTCAAATTGAAAAATAGAACCATATACATTTGGTTTGCCAAGCAGTACACATGCATCATTTACCAGATAACGCGTTTGGTAATTGTCTGTTCCATCTGCTACTACATCATAGTCTTTTATGATATCAAGTGCATTTTCACTCGTCAGCATGGTGTTATAGGTAATGACCTCGACTTCGGGGTTTAGCCCCTTGATTCGGTCTTTCGCAGATGCAACTTTCGGGCGGTCAATGTCCTTGGTGCTATGGATGATTTGACGCTGCAAATTGGAGGCTTCTACAAAGTCAAAATCTACAATGCCAAGCGTTCCTACCCCTGCCGCTGCTAAATAAAGTGCAAGCGGAGCGCCTAGGCCGCCGGTTCCAACAATCAATACTTTCGAAGCTTTTAGGCGCTTTTGCCCTTCGATGCCGATTTCAGGGAGGAGCAGGTGACGGCTATACCGCGCTATTTCACTGTTTGAAAGATCGCTTAAGCGTTCCTCTTCGATCATGCTCATAATGCGAATGCCCCTCCAAAGCCTCCGGCAATGGCCGGAACTAGCATCACTGTATCGCCATCGGCTACAGGTGTCTCTATGCCATTTAAATTTTTAATGTTGGTTTCGCCCAGATATACGTTAATAAACGAGCGAAGTGTAGCATTTTCGTCATACAAATGCTGGTGTATGTCCGGATACTCCTTCGAAAAAGACTCGATTACCTCGCCAATTGTGGTTCCCTGTGCCTCTACTTCGGACTTGCCATCTGTAAAAGCCCGCAAGGCGGTTGGGATGATTAGGGTGATTGCCATAAAATACTTCCTCCTTTTTTCTCAAGTACAATTCAGTGCTACATAACATAAATATTCATTTATTTGATCGCTAAGTTGAATCTTAAACGATAGCCATTTGGTGACTATTCCATAACTGCTATGGTTTCCTCTATTTGATCGCTATGTTAGATCTTAAATGATAGCCATTTGGTGACTATTCCATAACTGCTATGGTTTCCTCCAAAAATTTCAGACGATCTTTTGAAAGCTCCCAACTATGAAAAGCCAGTGCCTTTCCATTTGAAACTTCAAGGATTGGATAGGCGTAAAAAGGAAGGGCATATTCGCGGTCATATTCGGAAGGCTTAGCGGGATGATCGGGATGTGAATGGTAGAAACCCAGCACTTCCATGCCCTGTTTGCGCGCCTTTTGCTCTGCTTTCATAAAATCGTCCGGCTCAATGCGAAAACGATGATACTGCTCTTCTTGCTCCCGCGCATTTATAATCGGGATCAGCTCCTCTATCCTGCGAACGTTGTCTTTCTCTAATTCGCCAAGTAAAATGCCACAGCATTCATTTGGATATGCTTTTTCACCCTCTGCGCGTATCGCAGATTCTGTATCTTTTGAAAGTTTAATCATATCCCAGCACCCCCATCCCAAAATTCATCAGACATATACCGTGACCCTCCATCACACAAGATCGTAACAACTACGGAGCCTTTTGGGAGTGTCTTTGCAAGCGTCAGTGCCGCAAGTACATTTGCACCGGAACTTACACCCACAAACAGGCCTTCTTCGCGCGCTAATCTGCGTGCCATTTCATATGCCCCACTCGTGCTTACGGTTACAATGTTATCTGCAATATCCGGGTTATAAATACCGGGCTGTATGGTAGAAGCCATATGTTTTGTGCCCTCAATTCCGTGAAGGGGCGAATCCGGCTGTACAATAATGGCTTGTATCTCGCTGTTATAGTCCTTTAAGCGCCGCGATGTACCCATAAATGTTCCAGAGGTACCGGTACTGGCAATAAAGTGCGTAACTGTATGGTTTGTCTGCTCCCAAATTTCAACACCGGTCGTATCATAGTGTGCCTTTGGATTGGCTGGATTGCTATACTGATTGGGATAAAAATACTTCTCCGGATGCGCGTTTGCCTCTTTTTGTGCTGCAAGGAATGCACCATCGGAGCCTTCTAGCGGACTCGTTTCCACAATCTGCGCACCGAACGAACGCATCATCCTTTTTCGCTCAATGCTCGTGTTTTGCGGAATATATAGGATAACGGAATAATCAAGCACTGCGCCAAGCATAGCGTACGCAATTCCCGTATTGCCACTTGTTGCATCCAGCACTGTTTTATCTTTCGTCAAAAGGCCTTTGTCTATTCCATCTACCAGCATAGCCCTTGCCGCCCTGTCCTTTACAGAACCGCTTAAATTATAAAACTCCGCTTTTGCCAAAAGCGTGACGCCAGAAACGCCGGAGGCGATCTTGTCCAGTCTGATAAGTGGCGTATTGCCAATCAAATCCAGTATACACATTTTATTTTGCCTCCTTGCCGATCTTTCGTAGTACATTCATTGTTTTCATATTAAACATACCAAAAAGATATGTTTAGTATGCTTTCTGCTTCCTGTTATTATATTACACAATACCTAGCTATGTCAATTAAATTTTTTTGTCTGCGCCAATTCTACAATACGTTCTACCAGGCTATCTACAGTTGCCTCTTTCGCAATCGCAGTTTTCATCCCAAGCGCCTCTGCCTCTGCTCTTGTATGCCTGCCGATGCAGACTGCTTTTAGCAGCGTGTAGTCTAAATCTTTCGTCGTTTCTGCAAATCCCCTTACGGTAGATGCGCTTGTAAAGACAACGATTGAAACTTTGCCGGATTTTATTTCTTCTTTCTGGTCAATCAACAGGCTTTGGGGTTCATATATCGTATCATAGATTGGCAAATCGGTGATCGTTACGGATTTGCGTCTTTTTATTTCTTCGATGATTTGGGGATTTCCGGTTTTTGCTCTTGGAATCAATAGTTTATCCGCATCTTTACAGATTGTACCAAGCATAATGCCTAGTTCCCGCCCATCATATTGTGCCGGCATCAGGTCTACATGCAACCCCCGTTTTTCGACCTCTTTTTTTGCTCCCGGACCAATCACCGCTATCTTTGCATCACCGATGCAGCGAATATCCGCTCGTTGTTCCTTTAACGCGTCAAAAAAGATATTCACGCCGCTCGGAGATGTAAATACGATATATTGGTAATCTGATAAATGCTGTATTTCTTCTTTCAACTGTTTATTTTGAAGAATTGGCTTTGTTTTAATGGTCGGCAGTTCCAGCACCTGTGCACCTAATTCCCGCAGTTTTGTAGCGATTGGGAAAATCCGCTCTTTTGGGCTTGTCACAATAATTTTATTTCCAAACAGGGGCAGTTTCTCATACCAGCTAAATTCATCTGCATAGGCACATGCGGTCCCTACGACAAGGATGGCCGGATTCTGCATGCCTTGCTTTTTTACTTCATCGGCCAAGGCGTCTATGGTAGAAACTACTTTTTTCTGTCCGGCAGTTGTCCCTTGCTGTAATACAGCGGCAGGCATGTTCGGACTCATGCCCCCCTTCATCAGGCCTTGACAGATAGAAGCTAGTGCTGATATGCCCATTAAAAATACAAGTGTGCCCTTGGTGCGGACTAAAGCTTCAAAATCTATGAAACAATCTGCATGATCCATATTTTGTGTGCAGCCCTTTAAATCAGTATCCCTATTTCCTGCAATAATATGCAAGGAAGACATGCAATCCTTATGTATTACGGGAATTCCGTTATATGCCGGTACGGAAATTGCCGACGTAACACCCGGGACAATTTCAAACGGAATATGATGTTTCACGAGGCATAAAAGCTCTTCATCACCTCTGTCAAACAGCAATGGATCCCCACCTTTTAGGTGTACCACCCGTTTCCCCTCCTGCACTTCTTTTAACAAGACTTGATTTATCTGCTCCTGCCGCTCTTGTGGCATGGTATGGCCGCCCATGTATTTCTCCACCTCAATGCATTTTGCATTTTCCGGTATTAAAGACAAGATATCCTGCCCTACCAAATGATCGTATAGCACTACTTGTGCTTGTTCCAGCAATTCTTTCCCCCTTATAGTAAAAAGACCAATATTGGAAGGTCCCGCACCCACTAGCCAAACTTTTCCTGTCATTTTAATCCTCCCCTTCCCTTTTACCCTTCACTTTTACTTTCGTTCCATTTTTTCTATTTCTAATTTTCAATCCCCTTTCTTGCCGGTATCCCTTGATCAAATGGATGTTTGACTTTAACGATTCTTGATACATAGTCTGCAAGTTCTACTAGTTCTTCTGCAGGATCCCTGCCTGTCATGACCACTTCCATTTCTTGTGGTTTGTTTTTTAAGAAAGATATCAAATCTTCTTGTTTAATCATGTTTAAATTATAGGAAGCAATAATTTCATCTAGCACAATCAGTCTGCACTGCTCTTTGATCGCTGTTTCTATCACCTTTTTTAGATGATCCGTATAATACTGTGTCGCCTCTTCCTTTTGTTGTGGAGTCATGGCAAAGGTAAATCCAAAGCTTTTTTCACAAGGAATCAGATGTATGTTCTCAATCTGTTTTAAAACATTCAATTCACTGGATAAATTATCCTTTAAAAACTGCGTATAGATGACTCGTTGCCCACTTCCCGCACAGCGGACAGACAATCCGACTCCTGCACTTGTTTTTCCTTTTCCATCCCCTTCATAAATGTGAATCAGTCCACCCGTATTTTTTTTATTCATCGTCTTTCCTCCCATATTTTCCCCATGCCTTAATGTGAATCAGTCCACCCGTATTTTTTTCTATTCACCATCTTTCTTCCTATATCTTCCTGTGGCTGTCAGGGTAACCTTATCTCATGTGCCTTTTATCACATGTAATACGTTAAGCAGCGCCTCATTCTCTTTTCGCCCTTTTACTGCAATCCGATACCAGCCTCCGGGCAAGCCTTCGTAGTTGCTGCAGTCTCTGATTAAGAATTCTCGTTCCAGGCAATCTGAATATAAAGTTCGCGGCCCTTGAAAAAAAATATAGTTTGCTTTTGAGCCAAGTATTGGATATCCTATTTTTGCTAATCCTTTTTGCAAAAATTCCTTTTCTGCCTTTAGCTCTTTTCTTGTATCTTTCAAAAACCCCTCTTCTTTTAGCGCTGCTATGCCTGCCATCTGAGCAGGGATGGATACATTCCAAGGTTGTGTAACCTGACTCATTCTATGGGCAACCCCGGCATTGTTTGTTAAAACATAGCCAAGGCGCAGCCCTGCCATCGCATATATTTTTGTAAATGCCTTTAAAATGATTAAATGTTCAGAAGACTTTAGGTAATGTTTCATTGTATATTGTTCGGGGTTCTCTAAGAATGGATTGAAGCACTCGTCTACCACGAGCAACGTGTTGCATCTTTCACATCGCCGTAGCACTTTTTCCAAAAATTCAGTTTCTGTCAAAACACCGGTTGGATTGTTTGGATTGCACAAAAAGATGATGTCTGTACTTTTTTGAATTTTTTCTAAAAAATCCTCCTGTAAAGCAAATCCTCGTTCCTCTTTCATACGATACTTTATCAATTCGCAGCCTACGCTTGATAATGCCTGCTGGTATTCGTAAAAGGTGGGTGCCATTAACAATGCCTGCACCGGTTTTATCGCAAGCGCAAGGGAAAATATTAGTTCTGACGCTCCATTTCCGCATATAACCTGTTGCGCGGGAATATGCTCTGACGCTCCGATGGAAAGCCGCAATTCTTCGCAATTGATGTCAGGATACTGATCAGATAAATCCACGCCTGCCTTGGCAGCCGCTTTAACTGAATCCGGCGTACCTTTAAAATTTATATTTGCTGAAAAGTCTGTTACATTTTTGTTTAAATAGATATCTCCGCCGTGGATATGCATGGTTCTTTATTTCCTTTTCGCAACTATTTCATCGTATCTCCTTCCTCATCACATTGGTGCACACAAGATGCAAAAAATACATCTTGCCACTCCAATGCAACGGGAGTTTGCCGCGCAGAACACCTCACGTTACTGGAAATACGAAATAGCTACTCCCTTTCTTTCATTTGAGTTAGGGTTGTGAGCAGACGCTGCTACTGGCTTTCATCATAGCAGAAGCCCTCACATTTTGGCCTTAAGATACGTTTTTCTATTACTTTACCTCGTCAGGCTTGTCAAATCAGGTGTATGCTTTCGCTTTACCTCGTCAGGCTTGTCAAATCAGGTGTATGCTTTCGCTTTACCTCGTCAGACTGGGCAAATTAGGTATATGCATCAGTTTTATCACAAAAAGTTTTATGGCAAACAATATAAAAAATGCCAGTATGGCCGTCCCATATAATAGGTGATTTGCATTTACGATATCATCTTTTGAGACTTCTCGGACGAAATCGCCAATCGTAGGCTTGGTATGTTTCTGCCCGAAATACCAAGCATCGCCTGCAAGCTTTATACCGAAAGCCCCTGCCATGACTGCCTCTGTATGGGCAGCATTCGGGCTTGCATGATTTGTTTTATCCCTACGATAAATACGCATGGCATTTTTTGCATCAAACCCCTGCAGGGCAGATGCCAAAATCATGATCCTCGCAGCAAATCTAGCCGGAATCCAATTGACCACATCATCCGTTTTTGCCGCTGCCGTACCGAAATACCTGTATGTATCATTCTTATAGCCAACCATCGAATCCATTGTATTGATGGCTTTGTAGAAAAATCCAAGGGTCGGACCTCCAAGCATAAGGAACATTAAAGGGGCTATGCTGCCGTCAGAAGTGTTTTCTGCAATTGTTTCTACTGTGGCTTTTATAATACCCGCTTCATTAAGGCGTTCTGTATCTCTCCCTACAATCATGGATAGTTTCCTTCTTGCCATCATAGGTCCTTCTTCTAATGCATGATATACTTCCATACTTTCTACCTTCAAAGATTTCGTTGCCATTATAGCATAGCACATAATCGCCTCAAGTACAAAGCCTACACGATCATTTATATTATAAAATATGAAAAGCAGCACCAAAGGAATCGCTGTCGATAGTCCACAAACCACAAGTACAAGCACGATTCCTCCCAGAAACTCTCCACTTGGGGATTTTGGGATCTTTCTTCTCAGCCATTTTTCCAACTTATCGATAAGCCACCCCATCCCCTTGACCGGATGCCACCACCCCTTTGGATCTCCAAGGATAAGATCCAATAGAAATCCGATCATACATGCACAAAGAGAATAGACTATATACATTGTTTTTCCTTTCGTTTTGTTTCCTCACTGATTTTCATTCCAATCCCACAAATAACGCGGTATACCGCTTCCGATTCCACTGCCAGCCTGCAGCAAAGGCGACCTGTCATTTCCCTGTATTTCCGATCAAATGCATCGATCGGAACGATTCCACACCCAAGTTCCGTCACCGTCATGATAACCTGCGGATTGTGTTTTAGTAAAGATTCAATGAGCGGCCAAGGTTCTTTTTCTTGTTTCAGCAAATGCCGTATGTATAAATGAAATCGGGATATAATATCCGCCTCCATCAGTTGTGATAAATCGGCTTCTGCGCCATCTACAATTTTTGGTATTTTACTGCTTAAAGCTCTTTTATCATCTAAATCTTTCACGGCTTTCTGTTCCATCGCTGCATAAATTTTTTGTGCAAAGTCGAGTTTCCCTTGGTATGCCCCTCCGGTCACTAATATCATCGTCAACATCCTCACCATTTTCGCTAATCTAATTTTATATACATAAGTATAGCACAAAATTATCTATCTTGACACAACTTCAGTTTCCATTTTAGAAATTTTCCATTTTCGCAAGAAGACCTCTCTAAGGGACTGTGGCGAAAAAAGACCAAGTCAGATGTCAAGGTTATTAAGAAACAGTCCCTAAGTGTTTCATGCGACTGGACTGGGTGCGCTCTTTGAAACGTAAATCTAAGGATGGAGCTACGAATGTTCCATCCCACCGCATTTGCCACTGCCACACGCTTGTACCAACAATCGCTTAGGTTACCGTGGCCACAAAGACCGCTACAAATACAACAGCAACTAGCATACAAAGTTCGCAAATCTGTAGGAAAAATCCTGCTAAATCTCCGGTAACTCCCCCGAATTTTTTATAGGACATCCATCTATAGTATAAAAAAGTCAACAGTGCCGCCACAATCGCCGCTGCTGCGTACATTGGCTGCATTAAAATCATAGCGATTGCACTGCCTGCCATTTGAATACACAGTATATGGCCTACCTGTTTTTTATCTGCCCTATCTGCAAATGTAGCGGCAAGCCCACTTGTTTTTGCACTGGTAAATGCAATCACTGCATAGCCGCTAAGGGCACGGCTTAGAACAAAGCCCAAGCTGATTATGGGCAAAGCTTCCATGGGCAGTTCGCTTGCCGCACCAAAATAGGCAAGAAAATAAACACAGCAGACAATAATGGCAAATGCCCCTGCATGGGAATCTTTTAATATCTCCAACCGGCGTTCTTTTGACTGAAAAGAGCTTAAAGCATCTGCTGTATCCAATAGGCCGTCCAAATGAATCCCCCCGGTAACAATCACAGGTATCAGGACAAGTACCGCTGTATATAATGTGCTTCCCATGGCAAGCCTTTTACCAAAATATCCCCAAAGGAAAAACGCTATCGCAATCACTACCCCCACCAAGGGGAAAAAGCAAAGGCTATAGCGCATATTTTCCTTCGTCCATTCTACTTTTGGCATTGGAATTTTGGAATACATGGCAAAGGCAATGATACAAGATTGAATTCGTTTCATTCGTCACCTCTTAGAATTTTCCTTATCGTTTATCAATTTTATAGCACATCCATTGGAACTGTTCCCGCTATTTAAGTTGAATCGGTATTCCATGTACTACTTCTATCACATGATCTGCCAAGCGGGCCGCCTGCTCATTAATTTCCGCCATATTTTTTAAATAGCGTGTAGTCGCTTCGTCATAGTCCATGCCGTCTTCAAATACATTATTCGTTACAATTACAACATGTTTTGCCATTTCTGCCAACTGCTTGATCCCCATCACGATTGTTTTGGCCACCTGCTTCTTCCTGCCACTTAAGCCATACATCTCATTCGCTGTTAAATTTGAAATACATTCCAGCAGAACCGTATCTGCTTCACCTAATTTTACTTCTTCTAAATGGGTATGGCATTCCAATGTATGAAAACACTTGCCTTTGCGCAGATTCCGATGCCTTTTTATACGCTCATCGCTTTCCGCATCGTAAGGTTCCATTGTAGCAATGTAAATAAGGTTTCTATTTGGCTTCGTGGTGTTTGCCTGATCGTTTTCATATTGACCCAACTGTACAGCATATTGTTCCGCATATTCTGATTTTCCGCTCCCACTTGCACCAATCACTAATACTGTCATAAAGATCTCCATTTTTTCTTAATTAAATGGTTTATAGTTTTCTATCTTAATTTCTTCAAAGGTGCTCATTTTATTGTAAATATGTAATCCCATCTCCAGCAGCGGAAATAATGCCACCGCACCGGTTCCTTCCCCCAGACACATGTCGCAGATGAGGCAAGGGTCTTTCTTCATTTCTTCCAATAGAAGTATTCCTGCCGGTTCGCTTGATATATGGGATGCTAAGATGTAGTCGGAGGCTTGTGGACATATTCGGATCGCTATCAGTGCCGCCACTGCAGAAATAAAGCCGTCAATCACAACAGGGATTTTCTTTTCCGCCCCACCTAAATAGACTCCAACCAGTCCTGCAATATCAAATCCACCTACTTTGGCTAAAACATCGATGGGATCTTTGGGATTGGGGCGTCGGTTTTGAATCGCACTTTTTATGACATTCGTTTTTCGTATCAAGCCTTCACTAGAAAGCCCTGCTCCCCGCCCTGTTACACGCTCCACTTCCATATGCAGGAGGACAGCACAAACCGCACTGCTCGTTGTTGTATTTCCAATGCCCATCTCGCCAGTTGCAATGATTTGATAGCCTGCATCCCCTAGCCGCCTTGCTACCTCAACCCCTGTCACAATCGCCCTTAATGCCTCTTGCCTTGTCATCGCATCGTCTTTTACTATATTTTTCGTTCCATAGGCGATTTTCCTTTTTTCCACCCTTTTGGTGTCTACTGCCATCCCGATATCAATTGGAAAAATATCGGTTCTCGTATCCTTGCACATGAGCGCAACACAGGATTTTTCGTCCAAAAAATTTTCTGCAATAATTGCTGTCACTTCTTGCCCGGCTTGGGTCACACCCTCTTCTACAACACCATTGTCTGCACACATTACAACAAGTGCTTTCTTTGCTAAATCCACGCGTGCCGTCCTCTGCATTCCTGCAATTTGAATAATATTCGTTTCCAGCTTTCCTAGGCTTCCCAATGGCTTTGCTATCTGATCCCAATGGATCTTGCTTTCCTGCATTGCCACTTGATCCAAAGGTTTTATACGATGTATTATGTCTGTAAGTTCTTTTTGCAAACTTAATTCCATCACTTTTGGATCATCTTTCATTCTTTGAAAAGCAGTTGTATTTGTAAGTTCTTTTTGCAAATCAAATTCCCCCTTGTACTACGATTAAAATCCGGTACCATTTCATCTTGCAGTGATTTGTATGCGTACCTTCCATCTTTGCGCTGGCTCTCACCGTTGTGCAATACGCGGCTCTTGCTATCCCTTGCGTTTTTCGGCCATTTTACATGCCACTCCTTTCATGAAAATAGCCTTGGCACGATATCCTATATGATATCATAGCCAAGGTTAAATTTCTATCTGATTATAAAAATTATTATATTGCCGTTGTGTCGTTTCGGAATTCTTCGAACTTTATAAGTCCCTTTGCTTGCTGTCTAGCGTCCTAGGTTTCAATTATGATATTTTTCGTAGCTTTTCACCATGCTCTTTTACTACATTTTTTACAATATCCATGTCGATTTGTAATGCTTCAATTTGCAATATTCCATTTTTATATCTATCATATGTAGACGTATAGTAGCTTTCAATGTTTTGCAGTCTTGTTAGAACATCGTTTTCAGTTTTAAATTCAATGCTCCTTACTCTATTAGCTACGTTGTCTATTTTCGTTTCCAAGCCGTCCATTCTGTTGTTCAACCTGTTTTCTGCGTTGTCTATTTTCGTTTCTAGGTTGTCCATCCTTCTATTTAGTCTTTCTTCTACCGGCTTTAACTTCTTGTCAAACAAACTGGACAAGGCAAGCAATAATTCATTGTCTGTCATAATCTTTATACTCCCATCTCTTTATACCCCCATCTCTTTATGCCCCATCTCTTTATACCCTATCTCAACATTCATGATTTACATTATGTTCATTGTATCATACTGATTGCCTTAAAGTCTATATTCGATTTTAAGTAATTGCACCAAAAGGAACGATAAGCTACGACTCGCAGCTCATTCCCGCGAAGTCACTTTTGTACGTTTTTTGTATTGCGAAAATATATTCCACATTTGAACCACTGTCCATCCCAATCCTGTTCCCTATGAATCTTTCACTTTTTGCACTACAAAAATAATTTCCAACATTTGAAACCTTTTTATGCCCTGTATTGTCTAATGTATGTTAAGATGTAGCCAATATGCCGATGCCGCAAGGTACAGCGAAACCATTCCATTTAAAATAATTGATATGCGCATATCACCAAAACACACGAGAGGAGTGATACTTTGACAACCAACAGCAAATCCGCCCTGCACCTCATGCCTTTAGACTATGCGATTTCAGATGATCAATTTGTAAATTTGCTTCATGGCTATGAAGCCACCCTATACCGCATGGCGTTCCTATACACACGTAATGAGCATGACGCGCTTGAAGCAGTATCGGAAACAGTTTATAAAGCTTACAAGGGCAAAAATTCACTGAAAACAGTTGACTACTTCCATACATGGATCACAAGGGTGCTCATCAACACTTGCCTAAACCAAATAAAGGGCAGCAAGCTAACGCAGGGCGCAACGGAGGACTTTCTTGACAATGTTTGTGTACATTCAAAGTCCGACGAGGTTGAATGGCAGATTTTGCTCACCGAAGCCATCAAAAACCTAAAGCCTGACTACAAAACCGTGATCCTGCTGCGGTTCTATCAGGAACTGAGTATAAAGGAAACGGCAAAAATCATGGGTAAAGGTGAAAATACCGTCAAGACATTAACGCGCCGAGCACTTCAGGAACTCAAAACAACAATAGGGGAGGACGTATTTTATGAATAAATTTAATTTAAATAACATTGAACTTCCATCGGAACTTTCCGAAGTAGTGGATCGTGCCATAGATAAGGCATGTAAAAAGCAACGGGGTGCACGGCAAATGCGTATCCTATTGCGCTACGGCACAACAGCCGCAGCTATTCTTACCGTAGCACTCTTGCTGTTTAACAGCTCGCAAGTCTTGGCATTTGTCGAGAACATCTTCACTTCTTTTCAAGACAGCAACTTGCAAAACCCATCGCGTGATGCGATTGTAGAAAACGATTATGTAAAGGGCGTTGGCAGCACACCCGATACGGTTAGTGAAAGTGCCGGAACAGCATTAAAGCTTGACGGATATTATGCTGATAAAAATGAAATTGGATTTGATTTTACCCTAACAGGCAATGGTTTTCCTGACCAATATGATTTCGTTATGTTTGATCAGCTGGCACTTGAACTAATAGACGAATCTGGCGAATCCCGTATTTGGGAAGAAACATATGACCGCGAAACACAGGCTAGTACCCGTATATTCCCCGGAGGCCACTTCTATGAAGAGCCATATGAGTATGTAGAAGGCGATGGGCAAGATTTCAGTTTCCAGGCAGATATACAAAGAAGTGAGGATGGCACCTATAAGCTCATCGGACTCGTAAATTTTCAAAAACCTACTGCTCTGGGAACACAGATAAAACTGCACTTCGGCAACTTGACCTTTCTGGACACCGGCGACCTAGCAGATGATAATGCCGTTCCTGTCGTGACTACCATCGCAGGCGAATGGAACTTCACCCTAGATGTGGACGAAAGTTTTGCCGCTGCAAGTACACAGGCTTATGAACCCGCAAATCCAAAAGCGGCTTCCGAACAAGGCATCGATATCAAGCGCATCACGGTTTCCCCCTCCTTGTGCAGAATCGACCTGTCCATCGACTACACAAAAAACAGCCTCGCAAATCCTGACAATGTAAATGTAGTAAGCGAGCCGCAATCTGTGTCCAAGTTCAATGTTATGGACACAGATATGGAGGCAACGGCAAATGGCAAAACCTACCATTTTCAAAGCAGTGACTATGGAGATACAAACGGTGATCGTACCGATTGCTATTTTGAACTCGACAGCATGTATTTTGATGATGTAAGCAGCATGACTCTACGCTTGCAAAGCTATGGATTTGATGGAGACGTAATTGAAATTCCTGTAAATCGTGTGGAAAACTGATCGCACTGTATCCTACAAAAAAGATTCCTGTTCGCAGGAATCTTTTTTGTAGAAATGTATAGGATAAAGACAAAATACGTTCTTACAAATTAGACGTTGGTCGTTCCACCATTCTCATGTATGACACAAAGCACATCGTATACACGATACAAGGTGATATCGTTTAAAGTTCCACCATTCTCATGTATGACACAAAACACGTCCCCGGCATCCATCTTAGCATAGCGGATATTTATCGGTAAGCCCTTTTACGATGTCCAAGGCTTCCTTCCTGCCACCCTCTCCATTTTTAATCATTTTTGAAATGGCATCTGCCACGAAATCCATATCTTTTGCTAAAAATCCCCTTGAAGTAACCGCCGGTGTGCCTAATCGTATTCCACTTGTTACAAAGGGTGATTTCGGGTCGTTTGGAATCGTGTTCTTATTGCAGGTAATATGAACGGTATCCAATAATTTTTCAACTGCTTTCCCGGTCAAATCATAATTTGTCAAATCCACAAGCATCAAATGGGTGTCCGTACCGCCGGAAACAATTTTGATGTCCCGCTCCAGCAATCCTTTTGCCAATGCCTGTGCATTATCAACTACATTTTTTTGATAAATTTTAAAGCTGTCTTCTAACGCCTCTTTAAAACATACAGCTTTTGCGGCAATCACATGCATGAGCGGCCCGCCTTGTATCCCCGGGAAAATCGCTTTATTAAAATGAAACCTATCTGCCACCTCTTGATTTGCTAAAATCATTCCGCCTCTTGGACCGCGCAATGTTTTGTGGGTCGTTGTTGTTACTACATCTGCATAGGCTATTGGGCTTTCATGAAGCCCTGCAGCGACAAGGCCGGCAATATGAGCGATGTCTGCCATGAAGTAAGCTCCCGATTCATCAGCTATCTCACGAAATTTTTTAAAGTCGATCGCCCGTGCATAGGCACTGGCCCCTGCGATGATTAACTTCGGTTTGCATTCCAATGCAATTGCCCGCACATTTTCATAGTCAATAAATCCTTGGTCATTCACTCCATAAGGCACAATGTGAAAGTATACCCCGGAAAAATTTACCGGACTTCCATGTGTCAAATGCCCACCATGATTTAAATCCATACCCATCACCGTATCGCCCGGCTTTAGCATTGCAAATTGCACGGCCATATTTGCCTGTGCGCCCGAGTGTGGCTGTACGTTCACATAATCACATCCGAAGAGTTCTTTCGCCCTTTCAATGGCAAGGTTTTCTACCACGTCTACGCAATCGCATCCCCCGTAATAACGCTTACCGGGATAGCCTTCTGCATATTTGTTTGTCAAGGGGCTTCCTACTGCCGCCATAACTGCCTTGCTTACCCAGTTTTCTGACGCTATCAATTCAATATGGCTGTTCTGCCGCTGTATTTCTGCTGTGATCGCCTCTGCTACCAAAGGGTCCACTGCCTGTACTTCTTCCAATGAATACATCTTCCTGTCGTCCTTTCATTCCATGGACTTTTGTCCATTTTTATCATTTTATCTAATGATATCTAAGCTATTTGTCAACAACTTTTTTACATGTTCGACTGATAGCTATATTTTAGCGGTAATCAGAATAAAAGTCAAGACCTTGCTGCTTCATCTCCCGCCTAAGAGGCGACGAACTGTTACGATTCACGGCTAGCTGTGAAAGTAACGTTTCTGTACACAAACTGCGCAAGGAACGTGTCTTTTGGCGCAAAAATGACTTCGCGAGAATGAGCTGTGAATCGTAATGGTGAACTTCTTTTCCATATCGGTTAAATAGCTACATCTATTCCATTAACAATAAAAGTGGGTAGTGTGAAATTTTACACTACCCCTTTCGAATATGCAAATCCGTACACCAGGCGCCCACAAAAGCGACTTCACCTTTGCTATCTATGAATCGCAACGCCAAGACTGCCCTTAACTCAATAAGTTTTGCATACTTTTTAAGCCAATGCCTAACGTGGATGTATTATGCAGGAATGCCGAGGTCGTCGGCTGTATGACGCCGCCTATCCCTGCAATAATCAGGCCTGTATTAAACCCTACGATAAATCTATAGTTTTGACGAATTCGTACCATCAAGCTGTTGCTGATTAATTTAAGTGTCACAATTTCATAAAGGCTATCTGCGGCCATCGTAATATCCGCTATTTCCCGTGCGATTTCAGCACCATCGCTAATTGCAATCCCTACATCAGCTGCGGAAAGCGCCGGGGAATCATTAATGCCGTCACCTACCATCACCACTTTATTTCCACTTGCTTTTTCTTTTTCAATAAATTTTGCCTTATCTTCAGGGAGTACTTCTGAGTAATACTCGTCAACCCCGACTTTTGCCGCAATTGCCCGAGCAGTCCTTTCACTGTCGCCCGTCATCATAACGATTTTCGTAATTCCTGTTTTCCTAAGCGTATTGACAACGGCATCTGCTTCTTCCCTAAGTGGATCTTCAATACATATGACAGCGGCCAGTTCCTGTTCAATGGCAAGATATAGATGTGAATATTCGATTGGCAACTGCTCAAATTTATCCTTGTATTTTTCTTGTATGATACATGTTTCATCTTCGAATATAAAATGATGGCTTCCGATTGCTACTTTTTTCCCATCGATAAAAGAGGAAATCCCATGCGCTACAATATAGTCTACCTTTGAATGCATTTCTTCATGTTCAAGGCCTTTGTCCTTTGCTGCTTTTACAACTGCTTTTGCCATAGAATGTGGGAAATGTTCTTCTAAGCAGGCTGCTATCCGTAAATATTCATCCTCTTGCTTATCGCCAAATGGTATTACGTTGGCAACAGTCGGTTTCGCTTTTGTCAGTGTCCCGGTCTTGTCAAAAACAATGGTTGTAGCTTCTGCCATTGCTTCTAGATACATGCCACCCTTTACGGTGATGCCATTTAAACTAGCTTCCCTTATGGCAGACAACACTGCAATCGGCATTGCAAGCTTTAGTGCACAGGAAAAATCAACCATCAATATGGATAATGCTTTTGTTACGTTTGCGGTCAGCAGATAAACGAGCCCTGTCCCGAGCAACGTATAGGGGACTAGCTTGTCCGCTAAATGTTCTGCCTTTCCTTCTAAAGCTGATTTTAATTTTTCCGATTCTTCAATCATTTTGACGATTTTTTCAAAACGGGTAGAGCCACGATTCTCTTTTACCAGAATCACCAATTCCCCTTCTTCTACAACCGTTCCAGCATATACATATCCATCTATGCCCTTTTTTACCGGTACCGATTCCCCGGTAAGGGACGCCTGATTCACCATTGCTTCTCCGGCTACAGCAATTCCATCAAATGGGATGACATTGCCCATGTGGACAACGACTTTATCCTCCGGCATCACTTTTTGGGCAGAAACTAATATTTCCTGTGTTGCATTGGTAGAATTGCCCTGTTCTTCTTTTAGCATCCATACTTTGCTGATGTTAAGCGACATGCTTCTTGCAAGATCGTCTACGGATTTTTTATGTGTCCATTCTTCGAGCAATTCCCCGATGCCAAGCAAAAACATGATAGAGCTTGCTGTCTTGATGTCATTTCGAACAATCGATACGCCAATGGCAGTTGCATCTAAAACAGGCACTTCTAATTTCCCTTTTGCAAGGTTTTGTATCCCTTTGTATAGGTATGAAACAGATTTTATTCCTGCATAGAATGCACGAAGCGAGTAAGGCACAAATAGTTTCGCACCGACCCTTAAAATGACCTTGCCAATCAATTTTTCCTGATATTTTGCATTAAGTTCCCTGCCTGAATTTTCCAGCAAGCCATCCGGCATGTTGACACGCTCATACGCAAATTCCCTTAATGCTTGAACAACAAAACTTCTTTCGCCTACATAGCAAATGGACGCATCTGCTGTCTTTTCATATATTTTCACATTGGTAACTGTGTTTATCGTATGCAGATAATATAGAAGAATGTCGGCTTCTTTATAGGACATTGCTTTCTGCGCAAGATGTACGCGTAAGCGGCCTCCTATATCATGTTTGATTACAAACTTCATTTATTCCCTTCTTCCTTCACTTCTGCTTCTTTGGCATCTGCTTCTTTGGCATCTGCTTCCTTTGCTTCTTCTTCCTCCATTTCTTCCTGTGCTGCTCGTTCTTCGTTTATCTGCTTTGCCTCTGCAAGAATATCCTCTGCATTTTCCTGAATGGTCGTAGTAGTCTTCATCACACATTCTTTTGCACGCAAAGCCGCCGCTGTACAATTTGTATATACCTTTTTTGCATCTTTACTGGAAAGGATTTTTATTCCGGCCGTTCCAAGCAATACTCCAGTAGCAAAAATACCTGTCTTTTTCCAATCAATCTTTTTCAAACATTTAAAACAATCCAACATCACGCGTCACCTCATACCTTTCAATTTGTGTTTATAGCCAATTTGTAGTACTTCATTTATTATGTTCCATTTATGTTTTATTTATATTTCATTTATGCTTTCATTATATCTATCGCCAACGATCCATCAACCTTTTGCGCCAACACTGGTTTTTACATGCATGGTTAGCTTATTGCTTTCCTTGTATGGTCGAACGAGCAAGTAGATAAATCCTGCAATGAGCACAAATGCTACAACCGTTCCAGCGGAAAATGTCCCTACCGTTATAAGGGTACCAATCTGGAATACGCAAAGCGATACGCAGTACGCCAAGATTGTCTGATATCCAATGGCAAACCAAAACCATTTTGTATTGTTCATTTCACGTTTAATTGCTCCCATTGCCGCAAAACAAGGTGCGCATAATAGGTTAAATATCAAGAATGCATAAGCCGCAATTGCCGTCATACTTGTTGCTAATGTCCCCCACACTTCACTTCCATCTTCTGCTACTTCACCAAATCCATAGAGGATGCCAAATGTCCCTACGACGTTTTCTTTTGCAATCAAGCCGGTGATCGCCGCTACTGCCGATCTCCACTCACCCCATCCAAGCGGGGCAAAGATTGGTGCTATCACACCTCCGATTGCCGCAAGGACACTGTCATTCATGTCTTCTACCATGCCAAATCCACCATCCGTAAATCCGAAGCTTTCGGTAAACCATATAAAGATTGTTGCAAGCAAAATAATTGTTCCGGCCTTTTTAATAAAGGACCATCCACGCTCCCACATACTGCGCATTATATTGATAAAAGTAGGCATATGATAGGTAGGCAGCTCGATAACAAACGGTGCCGGGTCGCCTGCAAACATTTTTGTTTTCTTTAATATAATGCCTGAGCAGATAATTGCTGCAATCCCAACAAAATATGCACTTGATGCTACCCATGCCGCCCCATTAAATAGCGCACCTGCAATCAATGCGATAATGGGAAGTTTTGCTCCACAAGGGATAAAAGTTGTCGTCATGATTGTCATTTTACGGTCACGGTCGTTTTCTATCGTTCTAGATGCCATGATTCCCGGTACGCCACAGCCGGTACCAATCAGCATTGGAATAAACGATTTTCCGGATAAGCCAAATTTACGGAAAATCCGATCCATAATAAATGCGATACGCGCCATATAGCCACAGGCCTCCAAAAACGCCAAGAAAATAAATAGTACAAGCATTTGCGGAACAAAGCCAAGCACTGCGCCAACGCCACTGATAATACCATCAACCAACAGACCTGTTAACCAATCCGCACAGCCAATCGCTTCTAGCCCGCTTAAAGCTCCTGGAATAATCCATTCTCCAAATAAAGTATCATTTGTCCAATCGGTCAAAAGCGTTCCCACCGTTGTAACAGATACATAGTATACAATAAACATAACCAGTGCAAATATGGGAAGTCCCAACCACCTATTCGTAACAACCCGATCAATTTTATCCGACAGCGTAAGTCCACCTTGATCTTTCTTCACGCAGCACTCTTTTATAATAGACGATATGTATTCATATCTTTGGCTTGTAATGATGCTTTCGGAATCATCATCCAGCTCTTCTTCACAATTTTTAATATCTTTTTCAATATGTGTCGCAATTTGATCTGTAACTCCAAGCTGTTCTATAATTTTTTCATCTCTTTCAAATATTTTGATTGCATACCAGCGTTGCTGTTCTTCCGGCATATGATGTAAAACCGCTTCCTCAATATGTGCAAGTGCATGTTCCACACTTCCAGAAAATTTATGCTGCGGAACCATCGCTATATGCTTGTTCGCTATTTCTACCGCTTTTTCGGCCGCATCTTCAATTCCCGTCCCTTTTAATGCCGAAATTTCAACTACCTGACAGCCCAGTTCTTTTGCTAGGTTTTGTGTATTTAGCACATCGCCATTTTTCTCCACAAGATCTATCATGTTAACTGCCGCAATAACCGGAATCCCTATTTCCACAAGCTGCGTGGTAAGATAGAGGTTACGTTCCATATTTGTCCCATCAATAATATTTAAAATGGCATCCGGGCGTTCTGTAATCAGATAGTTTCTTGCTACAACTTCTTCCAAGGTATAGGGGGACAAGGAATAAATTCCCGGCAAGTCTGTGATAATTACATTTTTATGGCCTTTTAGTTTTCCTTCTTTTTTTTCTACGGTAACACCCGGCCAGTTCCCAACAAATTGATTGGAACCTGTCAAAGCATTAAATAGTGTTGTTTTACCACTGTTTGGATTACCCGCTAATGCAATTTTGATTGACATTATATCTCCTTCTTCCTTTGATTTCTTTTGATGGCTTTTCGTTGCTTTTTATCGTTTTGTTCTTACTATTGCTTTGTTTTGCTTTGTTTTGTGATGCTGACTTATGTTTGCCAACTCTTTTTGTAATCAGCCCTTACTAACCCTATCGTAAAAAAAAACGCAACTATAAATCACTCTACTTCTATCAGCTCTGCATCTGCTTTTCTAAGTGATAGCTCATATCCTCTAACCGTTACTTCAATCGGATCTCCAAGTGGAGCAGCTTTCCGAAAAAAAATGTCTGTGCCTTTTGTAATGCCCATATCCATAATTCGCCTTTTCACTGCACCTTCGCCATTTAGCTTCGTCACCTTTACGGTTTCACCACAGGCTACTTCTCTTAAGGTTTTCATCCTTACCCCTCCTCGCTAAGTCAAGCACCAATTTACCAGTACTCCTACCATTCGCTGCATTTTTATACATTTGAAAAAAATCAGTCATCCTTGTATTGCTCATTTCTTACTGTAAAATATATGATTATCCAAATAACCGCAAACATGGTTATTATAAACTCTCACCGTTAGTATATGCTAACGTTTATTCATTGTCAAGACCTTATTTGATTATTTCCCCCATTTTATTCCCATTTATCCCTATTGAAAAAAATAGTGCAGGCAACATCCTCCTTGTACGCCACAGCACAAACCCCACAGGGTTTTATCTTATCGGACATACTTCCGATAAGATAAAAAACACCTTTGAAACGTTTCTTTCAAAAATGTTTTATTTTTAAAAATTATACACTTTGCGCCTATAAAAGCAGGTTAGCTACATTGTTATTGCCTACCATTTTACAACCCGCACTTTTAGCACCCCTTCTGTTGCTTTTAATTTTTCCACCACTTCCTTTGTTATGGGTGCATCAAGGTCTAAAAGGGCATAAGCATAATCGCCCCGGCTCTTATTCGCCATATTGGAAATATTAATATCTGCATCGCCTAAAACCACCGCATATTTGCCAATCATTCCTTTTATATTTTTATGAAGGATCGCAATTCTTCCTGCTTGCGTACAGCTGCCCAGATCACAGTTTGGGTAGTTGACGGAATTTATGATATTCCCATTTTCCATGTACTCCATCACTTGATTGACTGCCATGATTGCACAGTTATCTTCCGATTCTTGTGTTGATGCGCCAAGATGAGGGGTCACGATGATTCCTTTCACCCCTACTACGGTAGGATTTGGAAAATCAGTTACATATTTTTTTACTTTTCCGGAATTTAACGCCTCGACCATGTCGTCTTCGTCTACAAGTAAATCCCTTGCAAAATTAAGAATTACAACACCGGTTTTCATTTTGCCGATGACTTCTTTATTAATCATTTTCCTTGTTTCGTCCATTAATGGGACATGGATTGTAATATAGTCGCATTCGCTATATATTTCTTCTGCACTTTTAATGCGCTTAATGGTGCGGGATAGCTCCCATGCTGCATTTACCGAAATATAAGGATCATATCCATATACTTCCATCCCTAAATGTGTGGCGGCATTTGCCACTCTAACGCCAATTGCACCAAGACCGATAATACCAAGCTTTTTACCTGCTATTTCACTCCCTGCAAAATCTTTTTTTTGTTTTTCCGCCAGTTGTGCAATGTCTGCTTTTTCCTCAACTCCATGAATCCATTCGATTCCACCAATGATATCACGAGATGCCAACAGCATTCCTGCAAACACCAGTTCTTTTACGCCATTTGCATTCGCACCCGGGGTGTTAAGGACCACAATCCCTGCTTGCGCACATTCTTCTAAAGGTATATTATTCACGCCCGCACCGGCTCTTGCAATCACCTCTAAATTTTCTGAAAATTCCATCTCATGCAGCGATGCGCTTCTTACAAGCGCCACTTGCGCATCTTGTAGGTCTGTTACATTTTCATAGCCTTCCGCAAATAAATCCAAGCCTACATCGGCAATCGGATTCAAGCAATGATATTGATACATTTTATTTTCTCCCCTTTTCTTATATTTCTTATAGCTTATTAGAAGCTGCAGCGCAGATTCTGATAAAAAGGCACATTTTTTCACGCCGTGGATCTGATGATAGGAACAGCATTTTGTTCCTATCCTATATTATGCATGATCAGCTTCAAATTTTTTCATAAATGCGACCAGTGCCTCCACACCTGCTTTTGGCATTGCATTATAAATACTTGCACGCATACCACCTACACTGCGATGCCCTTTTAAATTTTCAAATCCGGCTTCCTTTGACTCTTTTACAAATTTGGTATCTAGTTCTTCATTGCCGGTGATAAATGCTACATTCATAAGGGAGCGATCTTCTTTTCTTACGGTTCCCTGAAACAATTGGCTCTCATCCAGAAAATCATAAAGGATCTTTGCCTTTTCTTCATTGCGCTGTTTCATGACCTCTAATCCGCCCATATTTTTCAGCCATTTAAACACTTTGCCACATATGTAAATTCCATATGCCGGAGGCGTATTGTACATGGATCCTGCCTCTTCGTGGGTTTTATACTGTAGCATCGTGGGCGTTTTTGGCAACGTGTCCTCTGTAATCAAATCCTCACGTATAATAACGATTACCACACCTGCCGGACCGATATTTTTTTGGACTCCACCATACATAATGCCGTATTTTGATACGTCTACCGGCTCTGATAAGAAACAGGATGATACGTCTGCCACAAGGGTTTTCCCCTTTGTATTCGGAAGTTTTTTGAATTTTGTCCCATAAATGGTATTGTTTTCACAAATGTATACATAATCCGCATCTTCTGTTATCGGCAAATCCGAACAATCCGGAATATAGGAAAATGTTTGATCCTCTGAGGTCGCTATTTTATTTGCTTTCCCATATTTTTGTGCTTCCTGGAATGCTTTTTTTGCCCACTGGCCCGTCACGATATAATCCGCAACACCATGTTTCATTAAGTTCATCGGTATCATTGCAAACTGCAAGGATGCGCCCCCCTGCAAAAATAATACTTTATAATTGTCAGGGATATGAAGCAGCTCCCTTAAATCTAATTCCGCCTCGTTGATAATTGTTTCATATGCCTTGGAACGATGGCTCATTTCCATCACAGACATGCCCGTCCCTTTGTAATCCAGCATTTCTGCCGCCGCACTTTGCAAGACCTCTTCCGGTAATACTGCAGGTCCGGCTGAAAAATTATAAACTCTCCTCATATGATTCCTCTCTTCTCCTACTAAGGAACTGTTCCTTCATAACCTTGACATCTGACTTGTTTTTTCCGCCTTGCCACGTTGGTTGAGGACGCCTTGCCTGACGAAAAAATTCCTGCATCATCTTGTCAAGTTTATTGCATCACAGTCCCTAAAAACTCATTTCGATCATTGTAAAACTCGAAACATTTAAAAATTTTATTTATACCTTGCGTCTTTCATGACTCGCGATTCGCTATATCTTCCTCGCTAAAAACGTCACTGATAGGTGCTCCCGGTGCCACCATTGGCCATACTTTATCGTCACGATCAATCATGCAGTCAATGACTACCGGCCGTTTTCCTTGCCTGTCTTGTGCCTTTTGAAAGGCTTCGTTAAATTCTTTGCGTGTCGTGGCACGATAGCCTACTGCCCCCATCGCCTCCGCTAATTTTACAAAATCTACCACATCATTTAACACCGTAGCGGAATAGTGGTGTTCATAGAATAATGCCTGCCACTGCCGTACCATACCAAGCACATGGTTATTGACGATGACTTGGATAATTGGCAGTTCTTCCCGCACTGCCGTTGCAATTTCATTCATGTTCATACGAAAGCATCCATCTCCGGCTATATTTACAACTTGGGCATCCGGATTTGCCATCTGTACCCCAATGCTTGCCCCAAGTCCATAGCCCATCGTGCCAAGCCCACCTGAGGTAATAAATGTCCTTGGTTTTTTAAATTTGTAGAACTGCGCGGCCCACATCTGGTGCAACCCTACTTCTGTCGTAATGATTGCATCCCCTTTGGTCATTTTATAAATCTGCTCTATGATATAGGGGCCACTTAAACCTTCGTCCTTATATTTCAATGGATATTTCTGCTTATATTCCATGATATGGTTCAGCCATTCTGTATGATCTTTTTGGCTGAGCCGTTCATTTATACGGATTAAAATTTCCTTGATATCACCTACGACACTGGCATTTACAACGATATTTTTATTGATTTCTACCGGGTCTATGTCAAATTGGAGTATTTGGGCATGTTCTGCAAATTTCTTTGCATTGCCGATGACCCTGTCGCTAAAACGTGTACCGATTGCAATCAGCAAATCACACTCGCTCACCCCATAAATTGAGGCCTTTGTACCATGCATACCCAACATTCCCGTGTATAGCTCGCTGTTTCCGTCAAAAGCTCCTTTCCCCATGAGGCTATCCGCTACCGGCGCATGTACTTTCGCGGCAAATTCGAAAAGTTCTGCACTCGCCTCTGAAATAACCGCCCCGCCACCCACAAAAATATAGGGGTTTTTCGAATTTTCTATCATTTTAACTGCAACATTTAGTGCATCTTCTTCTATCGTATGGCTGTAACGTGCAACTGGCTCTATCTGCTGTGGCGTATACTGCGTTTTAACTGCCGTAATGTCTTTTGGGATATCGACAAGCACCGGTCCCGGCCTGCCTTTCTTTGCGATGAAAAATGCTCTGCGTATTGTTTGTGCAAGCTTATCTATATCCTTTACGATAAAATTATGTTTTGTAATCGGTGTCGTAATACCTACGATATCTATCTCTTGAAAGCTGTCTTTTCCAAGAAGCGATACCCCAACATTGCAGGTAATTGCCACCAAAGGGACAGAATCCATATAGGCAGTCGCTATCCCCGTAACTAGGTTCGTTGCCCCCGGTCCTGAAGTTGCAAAGCATACCCCTACCTTTCCGGTAGACCTTGCATAGCCATCTGCCGCATGAGCCGCCCCCTGCTCATGTGATACCAGTACATGTCTTATTTCATCTTTATGCTTATATAAAGCATCATATACATTTAAAATGGATCCACCCGGATATCCAAAAATGAGGTCAACCCCCTGCTCCTTTAGGCATTCCATTACTATTTCAGCACCTGTCAGCTGCATCTTTTACCTCCCTTATTCGCATTTTACACTTTAAACGGCTTCCCCACGCTTTGTGTAAAAGCGCACCTTGTCCACTTTACGAGGTATCCTCAAAATTTCGTGGCTCGGCGTTTTATTGAAACTGTGGGTGTTCTATTTGACCGTGGGTGTTTCCAAGATAGCCCCAGTATTCCCAGAAGTCACCATTGCCGCATAGCGTGCCAGATACCCGGTGGTTATCTTTGGTTTTCGTGGCTTCCAGTTTGCTTTTCTCCGATTAAATTCCTCGTCGGTAATGACAAAATCCAAGGTATTTTCCGGAATATTGATTTTAATGATATCTCCCTCTTCTATCAGGGCAATCGGCCCTCCTACTGCCGCTTCCGGAGAAACATGACCAATCGATGCTCCGCGGCTTGCTCCGGAAAAACGGCCGTCGGTAATCAAGGCAACACTAGAGCCAAGCCCCATCCCTGCAATCGCAGAAGTTGGATTTAGCATTTCACGCATACCCGGTCCGCCTTTTGGACCCTCATAGCGGATGACAACAACATCTCCTGCTACGATTTTATTTTCTTTAATTGCCTTAATCGCATCTTCTTCCCCATCAAATACCCGCGCTACCCCTCCATGCACCATCATTTCAGGTGCAACGGCAGAACGTTTTACCACTGCGGAGTTGGGCGCAAGATTTCCCTTTAGCACCGCAATCCCGCCGGTTTCACTATAAGGTTCTTCGATTGGCCGAATCACCTGTTTGTTTTTATTGACACAGCCTTTTATATTTTCAGCAATGGTTTTTCCTGTTGCGGTGATCATATCCGTGTAAAGCAGGCCTTTTTTATCCAGTTCATTCATCACTGCATAAACTCCCCCTGCCTCATTTAAATCCTCCATATAGGTTGGACCTGCCGGAGCAAGGTGGCAAAGGTTTGGTGTCTTTGCGCTGACTTCATTTGCAATATCTACATTTAAGGCCACGCCTGCTTCATGGGCAATCGCCGGAAGATGCAGCATGGAATTTGTCGAACAGCCAAGTGCCATATCAACGGTCAATGCGTTCATAAACGCTTTTTCATTCATGATATCCCTTGGGCAGATATTTTTTTCATATAGCTCCATAATCTTCATTCCGGCATGTTTTGCCAGTTGAATCCGCTCGGAATAGACTGCCGGAATCGTTCCATTTCCTTTCAGCCCCATGCCCAGTGCTTCCGTTAAGCAGTTCATCGAGTTTGCCGTATACATACCGGAACACGAACCGCAGGTAGGACAGGCTTTCTGTTCAAATTCTTCTACTTCCTCCTCGCTCATGGTTCCTGCCGTATAGGAGCCTACTGCCTCAAACATAGACGATAGACTACGTTTTTCACCGTTTATATGCCCTGCCAACATTGGCCCGCCACTGACAAAAATAGTGGGAATATTCAAACGAGCCGCCGCCATCAGCAGCCCCGGTACATTTTTATCACAGTTTGGCACCATCACAAGGGCATCAAATGCATGGGCCAATGCCATACATTCGGTAGAATCACAAATAAGGTCCCTTGTTGCAAGCGAATATTTCATGCCAACATGTCCCATTGCAATCCCATCGCATACTGCAATTGCCGGAAACATAATCGGCGTTCCCCCTGCCATCGCTACTCCCATTTTTACGGCATCCGCAATTTTATCTAAATTCATATGCCCTGGAATGATTTCATTATAGGAACTTACGATACCAACCAGTGGCCGACCCAGCTCTTCTTTCGTATAGCCTAATGCATTAAATAAACTTCGGTGGGGCGCCTGCTGCATCCCTACTGTTACAGAATCACTTCTCATCTTTTCCTCGTGCATCCTGAATTTTGCAAAAAATTCAGTGTACATTTTCCTTTCCTTCCTAATTTAACACTTAGCGAAATTTTCTAAAGTCTCGTGTAAAAGCACACCTCGTCTATCTGGCGAAGTCTTTTTTAGCTTAGTGGCGATGGTGTTTTCTCTTTAGATACGTTCACAAATTAAGTCCCCCATTTGTGTGCAGCCTACTTTGAGCATTCTTTCCGAGTAGATGTCAATGGTGCGATAGTTGTTTGCTAATACCTGTTTAACTGCCATTTCTACTGCCAATGCCTCTTGCTCCAAATCAAAGGAATAGCGAAGCATCATGGCGGCGCTTAAGATTGTAGCAATGGGATTTGCCTTATCTTGTCCTGCAATATCCGGTGCAGAGCCGTGGCTCGGTTCGTAAAGCCCTGCTTTTGTATCGTTAAAGCTGGCAGATGGCAGCATACCAATAGAGCCCGTTATCATGCTTGCTTCATCCGATAAAATATCACCAAACATATTTTCCGTTAAAATGACATCAAATTGGCGTGGATTCCGCACAAGCTGCATCGCGCAGTTATCCACCAGCATGTGCTCTAATGTAATTTCCTTATACTCTTTCGCTACTTCATTTACAACCTCGCGCCATAGGCGGGAAGAGTCAAGAACATTGGCCTTATCCACACTCGTCACTTTTTTGCCGCGTTTCATGGCAATATCAAACGCCTTGATTGCAATACGGCGAATTTCTGTTTCATCATAAGCCAAGGTATCAATCGCCTTTCGGATTCCATGTTCCTCTACCGTTTTTCTTTCTCCAAAATACAGCCCACCGGTCAGTTCCCGCATGATTACCATATCAAAACCGTCTTTCGCAATATCCTCCCGCAAAGGGCAGGCTGCTTTTAATTCTTCATAAAGGTAAGCCGGCCTTAGATTTGCAAATAAATTCAGTTCTTTTCGGATTTTAAGCAGTCCTGCCTCCGGCCTTAAGTTCGGGGGGAGCTTATACCAGTCCGACGTAGTCGTGTCCCCACCTATCGCGCCTAAAAGAACAGCATCGCTTCTCTTCGCCGCTTCGATTGCCTCATCCGTAAGGGGTACACCGTGGGTATCAATGGAAATTCCGCCCATTCGTATGCCTTCATATTCAAAAGTATGCCCAAATACACTTCCTACCTTGTCCAGTACTTTTTTTGATTCCCTTATGATTTCCGGTCCGATCCCATCACCGGATATAACACCAACATGATAGTTCATTGATTTTTCATCCTTTCTTTAAAAGCTCATTGAAAGTATCATATCATATTTCAAGTTTAGTTTTCAACTGAATTGGAAATTATTCTGTAACTTTTCAATATACCGGTATCGCAAAGCGTTTTTTGTACCTGTTTCGTATGGCGGTATCGCAAAGCATTTTTTTGTACCTGTTTCGTATGCCGGTATCGCAAAGCGTTTTTCATAGCAAAATCCAGAAAAAGATTGAACGATAAAAAAACAAAAAAATTTTGTGAACTCGCATGAAACAACTTGTTTTTCCTTTTTCCTTGTGGTACCCTTGAAACTGCAAGTGGTGCTAATATTGCAGATTTTGGTTATTTTGAACGCTCCTATCGCGCCGTATATCTAGAGTTAGTCTGCGATACTGCGAAAGAATTTAAGAAAGGCATCATGGATTTTGACAATGGCAATACGTATACTTAATCGAGATCTAAGATTCATGGAGGAGTGAGTTGCATGAAGAACAAAAACATATTGGTTATGGGCAAATGCGGTACTGGCAAAAGTGCTCTTATAAACGCTGTCTTAGGCGCCAAAGTTGCCAAAACAGGCACCGGTGCCGGAATTACCGGAACAGTAAACGGTTTTGCTGGTGAAACAGTCCCTCTAACAATTTATGATACGGTGGGTTTTGAGTTAGATGAAAATACGCGTGAACATTCAATAAATGAGATTTTCAAACTGATACAAGAAAAATTTGAGAGCGGCGACCCTAAAAATTATATACATGTAGTATGGTATTGCGTCAATAGCAATGGCAAAAGGTTCGAAAAAGCAGAATCGGATATCATCACGAAATTGCATCACACATTTGATCTGCCTGTCCTTGTAGTACTTACACAATGTTTTTTGCAAAAATCACATAGAACCCTTGAGCAAACAATAGAAGAAACATTAGGGCAAAAGCCTATCCGTGTTTTATCCAAAGATTTTGAAATCGATTCAGGCACAATTCCTTCCTTTGGTCTTGATACGCTCGTAAATATTACAATCGAACATCTACACGAGCATATGGCCAAATCAGTTAAAACAGACTTCGCCGGCAAGGCGGTAAAAGCACATGGATTTGTCAAAGGGTGTCCAGCGGGTGCATTTGCACCGATATCATTTGCGGACGATTCCCTTCTTGGCAACGAGAGAGTACTCCTTGAAGGCTCCGCTGATAAAGACATGATTTTTAAGGATTCCTCTAATAAAGAAGTAATCTTTGAAGGCTCCGCTGATAAATCATTGAATGCATCTGCTGTTTTCGCGGCAACAGAAATGCCAAAAGCCAACATTATCCTTACAGGCAAAGCAGGGGTCGGGAAAAGTACGCTCATTCGCAATATATTCGGCGAAGAACTTTCCATCACAGGTATGGGGTCGTCCATTACGCAAGATGTGCAGCTGTATACCCATGCCAATATCCCTATTGCAATTTACGACACCGTTGGCCTAGATCTGAACAAAGCACGTCAAGCACAAATTGTATCCGCTATAGGGCATCTCCTTACAGATAAATTAAATACGGCTGATCCCGTTGAGCAGATTCATGCAATATGGTATTGCGTGAATGCCGGTTCTAATCGTTTTGAAGATTTTGAAGCGGAGCTGATCGAAAAATTCTGCCAAAAATTTGAAGTTCCGTTTTTTGTTATTTTAACCCAATGTAGTTCCAAAAAAAGAGCTACAAAGCTAAAAGATCATATTTTAAACGAGCGGGCTCTTCCTGTAGAAGTTATTTTAACCATGGCAAAGCCGGTAGAAACAGATGCAGGCATTATCCCTGCTTTTGGCTTAGACGAACTGATTGCATCTACCGTGGCACAGGTGCCAGAGCTTGTAAAGAATTCCGTTATTTTTGCTCAATGCGTAAACCAAACGTTAAAACGCAAGGCGGCCCTTCCACTTATTCATTGCTGATTCCACAGATGGAACCGGTGTCAAAAGCCTGATAGAAAAGACCGGGCAATTGTACCTTAAAGCCACAGAAGCAGTTTTTGAAAAAAATTCACAGCAGGAGCAAACAGATGTTGACCAGGTTGCCGCATTCCTTTAAAAGCTCTGAAAAAGACAATACAAAACGAAACAGGCACGTATGGAATTGTATAAAAATGCCACGAAGAACAAGGACTCCTGCTTACAACAATCCTTGTTCTTCGTGTTTTTACCCAAACAGCGGCCCATAATAAAGGCAAACCATCTTTCTCACGACTCTACTGCTGTTTCCGGTTTCTCTACTGTTGCAATTGCAGTCCTCTGCATAGGAATCCGGCAGTTTTTATTACTTCCAAATTCTACAATAATCGTATCATCTGCAATATCAATCAGTATTCCATAAAATCCACTAGTCGTTAATATTGTATCACCAACTTCTAGCTGTGACATCATTGCATTCTTTCGTTTCGTCTCTTTTTGTTGCGGACGAAGCATAAAAAAATACATAAATGCAAAAATTACTACTAACCAAATAACCATTGGACCAAATGTTCCTATCCCGCCTGCAGCTGCAGCCTCTGCCAAAATTGACATTTTTATTTCCTCCTAAAAATTCCATTATTTGTGTTTCCATTCATTTTCCACAATCATTAAGCCAACACATTACTACTATTCTACACAAAATCCCTACTTGGGGCAAGTGTTTTTATACGATTTCATGTTTTATTTTGCAAATCACGAGCATTGCGTGTTCATCCGATACAATTTTTCTTCTTTGTAGGATTGATAAGATCCATCTTCTAGTGCTGCTCTGATTTCTTCCATCATTGTATTATAAAAATACAAATTATGCAGTACACACAGCCGCATTCCAAGCATTTCTTTGGCTTTGAGCAAATGACGGATATATGCTCTGCTGTAGTGGGTGCAGGCAGGGCATCCGCAACCTTCTTCGATTGGCCTATCATCCAGCTCGTACTGTTTGTTAAATAAATTTAATTTTCCTTGGTTCGTATATAAATGCCCATGGCGACCATTTCTTGTGGGGTATACGCAGTCAAAAAAATCTACGCCCCGCTCCACGCCTTCCAATATATTTTCCGGCGTTCCCACACCCATAAGATAGGTCGGCTTATCAATTGGCAGATAGGGTACTACCTCATCTAGCACTCGATACATTTCTTCGTGGCTTTCTCCAACAGCCAGTCCGCCTACCGCATACCCATCCAAATCTAATTCACATATTTCTTTTGCATGGTTGATACGGATATCTTTGTAAATGGCACCCTGATTGATTCCAAAAAGCATCTGCTTTTTGTTGATGGTGCCTGCATTGCTATTTAATCGGCACAGCTCTTCTTTACATCTTCTTAGCCATCGCGTGGTTCGGTCTACAGAATCCTGTACATAGGTACGATCCGCTACACTAGAAGGGCACTCGTCAAAAGCCATTGCAATCGTGGATGCTAGATTCGACTGAATCTGCATACTTTCCTCCGGTCCCATAAATATTTTTCTTCCATCAATGTGGGAATTAAAATATACACCCTCTTCCTTTATTTTTCGCATCTTTGCCAAAGAAAATACTTGAAAGCCACCCGAATCGGTCAGAATGGGTTTATCCCACACCATAAACTTAGGAAGTCCTCCTAATTGCTTAATGATACCATCCCCTGGGCGCACATGCAGATGATAGGTATTTGACAATGCTACCTGTGTTTTTAGCTGCTGCAAATCCTCGGTAGATACGGCTCCTTTTATCGCCGCTACTGTTGCCACATTCATAAATACCGGGGTCTGGATGGTCCCATGAACGGTATGCAGTTCCCCCCGTTTTGCCCTGCCCTCCTGTTTTAATAATTGATACATGATAACCTCTTCTCTATTGCTAAACTAAAAATAATAAGATGTTACGATTCACAGCTAGCTGTGAAAGTAACGTTTATGTACACAAACTGCACAAAGAACGTTCGGTTTGGCACATTCAACCCTTGCACTTTTATGCAAAAAAACGCACAAAAGTGACATCGCAGTAATGGGCTGTGAATCGTAATAATAAGATATCTAACTTCACGGAATGTTCGTAACCTCTTGCAAAAACTAGATTGCTATGTTAAAATATGTAGAAAGAGATAGTCGCCCACAGAAGTGATGCTCTTCATAGCAAATGAAAATAGAAGTTCCACCCTCATACTTTGGTCGGCATAGGGTGGCTTTTCTATGTGCTAGCAGCTGATCAATAAATGGCATAGGCAACACCATAGCAGGAGGAACATTATGGCAGGATCAACGTTTGGAACTATTTTTAAAATTACTACATGGGGGGAATCCCACGGAGCAGGTGTTGGCGTGGTCGTAGACGGATGCCCGGCAGGCCTTTCCCTTTGCGAAGAAGATATCCAGCTGTTCTTAAACCGAAGAAAGCCCGGACAGTCTAAATTTGCCACGCCACGCAAAGAAGACGACAGTGTTTTAATTCTATCCGGCGTTTTCAATGGATATACAACCGGGACTCCTATCAGCCTTATGGTTGCAAATAAAACGCAACGGTCAAAAGATTATAGTGAAATTGCCGACTACTATCGTCCGGGACATGCAGACTATACCTTTGACTGCAAATATGGCTTTCGGGATTACAGAGGCGGTGGCCGCTCTTCCGGCAGAGAAACCATTGGCCGGGTAGCCGCAGGTGCAATCGCATCTAAAATACTGGCCTCGATGAATATTACGCTCTTTACCTACAGCAAGGCGATTGGACCGGTTTGCGTTTCTGAACATGTTTTAGCCCCCCTTTTGCAAAATCCGGATTCCCTGAACGAACAAATTCAGAGCAATCCACTCTATATGCCGGATTTTAAGGCTGCCGCAAAAGCTTCTGCTTATCTGGAAGAATGTATGGAAGAGCAAAATTCTGCCGGGGGCATCATCGAATGTATGATCCTAGGCGTTCCTGCTGGAATCGGTGATCCGGTATTTGAAAAATTAGATGCAAATCTGGCAAAAGCCATTTCCTCCATTGGCGCCGTAAAGGGATTTGAGATTGGAGATGGCTTTTTAGCCGCCTCTTCTACCGGGCTATTAAATAACGATGCATTTTCTGTAAAAATGCCCAGCCATACAGGCGAGCATGGACAAAAACCAACGATAGAAAAAAAATCCAATCATGCCGGCGGTATTCTTGGTGGCATAAGCGATGGCAACCCTATTCTATTTCGAGCTGCCATCAAACCAACGCCCTCGATTGCCTCCACCCAGCATACCGTTCGCAAAACCGGAGAAAGCAACGAACTAGAGCCCATAGAAGTAAACATAAAAGGCCGGCATGACCCTGTCATTGTCCCGCGGGCAGTCGTTGTGGTAGAATCTATGGCGGCAATTACGCTAACCGATATGCTATTTTGCAATATGAGTGCCCGCATGGATCATTTGATCAATTTTTATCGATCATAGCCTACTGTTTCCCCACTTTATGAATATAAATGCAATTTGGCCTATCAATCTCAATTGGCCTGCCTTTCATCAAATAGCACTTTTTCTCAAGGTCTACAACGAATACCGTCATCTGGTTCGTATCGTGGTTTAGGCTTACAAAATGTCTGCCGTCCGGAAAAATACCGATGGTCTTTGGATAGTCGCCGCTTATATCGGAACTACAAAACTCCGTCAATTCTCCGGTCGTTTGATTCACTTCAAAAATAATGACCGTATCCGCACCTGCATTTGAACAGTATAGGTACTTGCCGTCCTGCGAAAATTCCATTCCGGATGCACTGCCGCTTGTAGCCTTTGCATCGGGCATTGTGCGTACTGTCTGTATATATTCAAATTTAGGACCGTCATATGTAAAGTTATAAGAATATACATCCACACAGTTACGCAGTTCACACAACAGATAGGCAAATTTTCCATCTGCGCTAAAGCGCAGAATCCGAGGGGCTGAGTCTAGTTGCGTCCTTAGTACATCTGCCAGTATCAGTTTCCCTTCCTCATAATCCAATTTATAAATCTTCACATGATCAAGCCCGCCATCAACTGCACAAAGGTATCTGTTCCTTCCCGGCGTTAGCTGCACGCAATTGACATGCGGGCGGGAACTTCTTATGACAACGCTTCGGCCCACACTAGCATGGAAGATACCATCTGCAATTTCACCTATACTTCCATCTTTATCTAAATGCATCATCGTTACCCTTGCATCATGATATCCGGCAATAAACAAATAGCGGTTTGTACCATCTACGTCTACATAGCAGCCACGCATTCCCCCGATTTTCTTCTGGTTTAAAAATTGCAAATCACCATCCGGCAATATTTTAAAAGCTTCCACGCCCTCATCTGCAATGGAATACAGGTATTGTCCATTCGCTGATACCGTTAAATGTGATGGGTTATTGATGGGGACTACCTTTCTCTCCACCATCGCTCCTTTCTCTTCGTCTATGTCATAAATATGAATTCCCACACTTGTCCCATGTGTATAGGTACCCACATAAGCCACATATTTATCTTTTTTCATTTGCTGATTCCTCCTATCCTTTTACGGTTCCTTTTTTACGTAGTTTCTTACGTTTTCTTTTTTAGGGTAATCTTCTTGTGTTTCCGTTTGCGCAATTTCTCTGTGTTTCTTCTTTATCTTATCTCTTCATGTACCTATTATATCGAAAAACAAGTGCATTATCAACACATTGTGGACATTTTTAAACGTTTTTTCCATTCATAGAAAAAGAGGGCCAGCAATGTCAAAAATAAAGTAGCAAGCAAAGCCACGCTTGAAATAGCCGCACCTAATATTTTATATTCCCTTACGAGCAAGTTTGAGCAGAATAGCCCTAAAAGTGCGGAAACCAGATAAGCAATCCCTACTTTTCCCTGTGCCCGCATAGTTGTCAACGCATAAAATAGGACAACGGAAAGTGCGGAAAACCCTCCCGCCAATACCAAGATCAAAAGCTCTGCTTTATACGCTGCCAAGTCAACTCCAAAAATAAGCGATAAAACCGGAATCCCCAAAAATGCACAGACAAGTTCTACCCCGATTGTTAAGATAATGATTGCAACTGCCATTTTACCAACCACCGCAAGGAATTTTCTATCCTCTTTTTCATTCCACATCACACCTAAGGTACGTAGCATTGGTTTTAGCACAAAGATACTCATTAGATTGATTGTAAAGGTAGGGAGGTATAAAATATTAAAAAAAGCCTGCATTTCGTAAGAAGACGGTAGTTTATCAATTGCATATTTTGGTGCATTTATGATGTAGTTGTTTAAAAAAGTGGACAAAAACAGCGGAAAACAATCCTTTATCACGGTCCCTATTTGATCGGCGCGAAAAGATGGACGTTCCTTAGTATAATTCGAAATCAGCCTTACATCATATAATATAAAAAGCAGTAGGTTGGTCAGAGTCAAAGAAATGATCGAAGCAAGGAGATTTTTTGTAAGCATATCAACCATAAAAAACACGGCAACAGAAAGTACCATTCTGATAAAAACTGATTTCCCTGCAAGATCCAGCCTTTCGTTTAACTGAAATTCACCTTGGTATGTTTCGCTAAGTCCATCTACAAAGCGAAAGAAAATAAGTCCAAAGCAAACTCCCGCTTTTTCTATCGAATATCCACTTAAGATGATAAAAGCTGCCCCACACAGGATCATGGCAAGGTCTACCGCCCACCTTGCCGATACATAGACCCCAAAGCTGTAGACCTTTTTGGTATCTGTAACCTGATATACCCGCATTCCAAAATCTGCCATCGCATTTAAAACTGTTGCCGTTGCAAATGCAATCGAAAACATCCCCCCTTGATCTACTCCATTTATTCTTGTAACAAGCAGCAATAAAACAAAAGACAAGGCAGCCGCACAGATACTTGCAACGATGTTCCAAATAACTTCACTTCTATTTATCATCCATTCACCCTATCGTTTCCCTTGCAAGAAAATAATACGTATCATAATTTCGTCTACTCTATTTATTTTCCACCCTATAGCTTCCCTAGCAAGAAAATAATACGTACCATAATTTCGTCCACGATTCCCCTTCGAAACCGCTTTGGGTAGCATACTTTTTGCAACATATGCCCCAGATGGTATTTCTCATCTAAAAATAGCCGCAACACCTTTCTATCCTCCGGCTTTAAACGTTTTTCGTAATAGCCGGCAAATTCCTGCGTCTGCCCTTGTACATTTTTAAAATAATTATTTCGAAAAAATTTCTGAAACCGCCAAATTTGAAACTTTATAAAACCTGTTCCTGCCGCACTTACATTCGTTTCATGCCTGCGATATTTTACCGTCACCCTATCGTCATAAATAACCGTTCCTAAGCCCGCACATAAAAGGTAGGTCCACCAGTCATGCCCGCAGGAATGCCTTGGCATATTCTTCCGCAGCAATTCGCAGGCACGTTGATTAAAAACACTGTGAAATCCCAAGGGCATACAGTCCACCAATGCATTGTAAAAGGAAGGGCGGACTGCCGATGCTTTCCTATGTTCTTGAAACTGCAAGGTAGAATTATACAAGTCATAGTTCGAAAAATAGAGCAATGGCCGACTGTTATCCTCCCGATCCATCTTTTCTACTGCCATGCGGATTTTCCCCGGAAGCCAGACATCATCTTGATCTGCATAAGCAAAATAATCCCCATCGCCACAGTTTTCCACCAAAAAGAAGAAGCTCTCTATAAATCCAATGTTCTCTCCTACGATCAAATGAATCCGTCCCTGATCCGCATATGGTTTTAGTATCGCCTTCGTTTGATCCTTAGAACCGTCATCCCTTACATAAATCTCAATATTTTTATAGCTTTGTGCCAATATACTATCAATCTGCTCCGCAATATACGCTTCACCTTGATAGGCAGATAATAATACATTCACCCTTTTTTCTTCCAAACTAATTTCCCCCTACATCCAGTTCGCCACATCTTTTTCTAACGCATCGCCCTATATGTGAATTCCCCCTACATCCAGTTTGCCGCATCTTTTTCTAATGCATCACCACATATGTGAATTTCCCCCTACATCCGGTTCGCCACATCTTTTTCTAACGCATCACCACATATGTGAATTTCCCCCTACATCCAGTTCGCCGCATCTTTTTCTAACGCATCACCCCAAATGCAAATCCGATGGATACCATGGATAAATTTATCGTATATGCCGCAATCAAAAGCCTGTTTGTGTAATCCTTGTCCAGCATAATTGCCTTGTTTTGAAGCAGCAGCATAATCAGTGGCAAGATAGGCAAGAAATACCTCCCCTGAACACCCATGACAAATGGGTATGTGATCGGCGTCCACCCAACTAGCATTGCCATCTCGATTAAAAAAAATATGCCTCCGCAAATTATGGCAATCCACAGCTTATGCTCATATGGAATCCATTCTTTTTCTCCCTTTATTCTAATCCCTGCCAAAAACAGAACAAAGATAAAGCATACAACCCAAAAAATCGGTATTCTAATATTCCATGAGCCCATTATGACGCCAAACATCGAAGTAATATACTCTCCTGTTTGTGTGCTAAGTGTGCGAAGCACCAGCCTGATAAAGGATAGGGGATGCTCCCAAAGAAAGGACAAGACATACGTTGGCGTTGGCTTTCCCGGCCAGCTTACCATATGCCGTGCGGCTCCCCCTACGATATCGGCAGATTTCAGCCTAAAATTCAAGAACGATATGAGTGCCATCACTACCGGCAAACCCCATGCATACCGTAGATACCTTCCCAAACTCTTGTTTTTCGTTTTATTCGGCAAGCCCCTTTCACCCGGTAGATCATTCTTTCTTCCACCAAGTTTTTTCATCGGTATTAGTACAACGAGAAAACAAATGGGCAAATAGGCTCCACTTTTCGCCGTAGCCAGCAATGTTCCACTGATCAGCAACGGCAGCCACTGTTTCCATGAAAATTTTTCTTCCTTATAAATCAAATGCAATGCCTGTGCGATATAAAGATAGGACAGCCCAAAAATCAATGCGTCATAGGACAATGTAGATACTTGGTGCATTACCATCGGGGAAATTGCAATCACGGTAAACATCGTTTTTCCAAAAGGTGCTTTTTTGATCGCAAAACGAGCCATTAAAACGAAAGCCAGCAGATTAAAGAACCTCCCCAGATACAAAAGTGGCAACGTCCCAAGCCCCAACAGCCTTGCCAGTACAAATCCAACCGCTGCCGGATAGTAAAAATAGTCCAATACCCCTACCGTTTCCTGTTCCACCTGCACCAGCTCAGCATTCTTTAAAGGCGTAATGAAGCCATAAAAAGCCGTACTATAAGTAAGGCGCGACGTTTCATCGCTTAGCCCACTAAGCAGCATATCATCTGTTCGCCCGGTTACGTAACCTTTATCGCCCTGTTTTATCCCCATCATTTTATTGGACACATCATAAGTGGAATAATAATGTGCGGATTCATCGGGCGCCGCCATAGGCGTTATAAATCCACTATAGCACAGTCCAATCAGTATGGAAAGCGCCACAAATGCATTGTGGATCATCGGTTTCCTTTTATATAAAAGCCAAAATATAAAAATCGTTGCCGCTCCATAGAAGAAAAAACTAAGATAGGACGCCACCTTTAGGCTTGCGCCCATGCTTATAATTGCTTTAAAATATAAATCTGTATTTTGCATTTCCCCATTCAAAAACAGGCTACCCAACTTGTCCTTTTCTTGATCCTGATCTTTGCCTTTTATCAGCCTGTTAAAAGAAACCTTTGTATCTTCGTCCAATTGCAGGATCTGGATCTTGATGCGATACGTCTTTCCCATTGTACTTTTTTGTACCTGATCAAGCATTAAAGAATAGTATTTTTTTTTCGCCACCCCCATCTTTTGCAGGTCTGTTATTTCTGTTACGAGGCATTGTTTGCGATCTTCATCATACAATTCTGTTTTTATCGTACCTTTCCAATTCTTTCCTTTTCCATTTAAATACAAGGTAACGCCTAAAAATGTATTTTCATTGATTGTAAATGACTGTTCATATTCCATGCCTTCTTCTAGATAATAGGCTCTATCCTCTGTCGTACCAAACGTTTTTTCAATACTTTCATTGGTAAATGGAGCAACTAGTGCACTGTAATTATTAAATATATATAGTCCTATGATGGTTGCCGTCAAGGCAAAACCCAAAAAAACCTTATTTTTTTCTACCCATACCCTTATTTTTTGTATCATTGTATCCATTTCCCCTCCTAATTTTCTAATGATAAAGGGAAACACACAGCTTCCATACACCATAAAGCAAAACAAACGACATTGTGCCAAATACTAGTTCCGAATATAAGATACTACTCATGGTACTTTTGATTTTTCCACTTCCGGCAACCAATAAGAACGGAAAAATAGTAGGCATAAGGTATCTTGACTGTACTCCATTAATTGTATCAAGGCCAACCGGAGTGAACGCAATATAGAGACTTGTAAACACCAAAGCCATGGCAACTGCACATGCTAGAAACACATAGCCTTTGATCTGTATCTTGGTGCTATGCACATCAAATTTATTTCTGTCTGTAAACGTGACGAAACAAAGGACTACTACAATCAGCATAAAAAATGGTGCCCTCCCTAAGTGGGCAAACGCTGTGGCGGCATCCGATAAACGTATCATTGAAAAATATTCTCCACAAAACCTCCACATGGTCAACGCGTATTCAAACGGATGATTAAGGATAAATTTCGTCTGGAGTATCGCATTTACATCTGATCCACCCCTTGCATCACTAATACCGCTCCCACTTGTCACAACAAAGGGAAGTAGAAAGCTTAATACTACAAGTACGATTGCAAACGTGACCAGCATCCCATACATTCGATAAGCCTTCCTACTCTTAAACTTGTTCTTCCCAACAAAATACAGGATAGCCATAAGGGGAAAGTAGATTGGCTTAGGCCCCAGCGCCAAGAAAAAGGCGATCACCATAATAGCAAGATCCTTTTCTTGCGCCTTTTCTTGCGGTTGGCAAAGCTCATTGAAAAAATAGGCCAACGCAAGATAGAGAAAGGCATTCACCCAATAATCGTAACTGTAATTCGATGCCAAAAACATAGAAGTTGGAAACAGTGCGATGGTAGCCATAATATACTTTCCGGTTTTAAGTTTTTTTATGGCAATCGAAACAATCAACGAATAAACCAGCACATTTGCAAATCGGCCGAACAGAAATAAAAAAGAAAAAGGAAAGTTAAGGCTTCTCCCAATAAATAAAAATATGCCTGCCGGAACATGCCCGATCCGGCTGTACAGTTTAAAAATGTCTTTCCATGTTTTCTCCGACACCCGATGATATCCAATGTCGTACTGCGTATTTTTTTCTGAAAGTCTTTCCGGACGGATCGTTGCATCATAGTAATCTTCAATGGCAATGGATCTAATGTCTTCTTCTGCTTTCGTTGTATGGACGGATTTTACAAAAGATTGTGCAACAGCCAATGGATAGTGCGTTTCTTCATCCCATGCCACCAATGATATCGGAAAAACGATGGCCATCATCAGTCCGGCAAGCAGCGAAATGGCAAGAAAAAGCTTCGCCGCATCCCCCCTATACTTTACTAGCGCCAATAAAATCAAAAGAACAGATTCGATAAACACCCATCTATAACCAATAAACCCTGTCCCTCTTATGTAGGAAAACACCACTTCCAGTAGTATCGAAAGTATCGTAGCCAAACTGACGATTCCCATAGATCTACCTATTTTTTTTATGTTCACGGTTACTTTCTTAAGCCGATTGCCAAGCAGGAAACACAACCATCCAGCCAAGAAAAGGATGTCCAAAACAAGCGCATACAAAAGGACAGGCAAGAGCCTCTTTAAAAGACCCTTCTCCTGATAAACCGCATCATACGAATCGCTTATCTGTACTTTAAGGGCAGTAAAACTACCGAATACCTCCACTGCAAATTCTTGGTACATTCTTTTGGGTATCACAAATGTAACGGTTTGATCCCCTTTTTCCATGGTTGCGACAGCAACATTTCCATTGAATTTTTCTTGATTGAACTCTTTATATTGTAGATGTATTGCTGTATCTTGCGCCATCGGCATATCAAATGATAGTTCCACACACGAAACATCCTGATGAACATCCTTATAGTTTGCACGAACCGCGTCTTTCTTTGGAATGTATTCCCCCTGATTGATAGCATATCCGGATATTTTCGTTGGATCGCCAAGTTCCATCCTATCGCCTGCAATCACAAAGTTTTTAATGTCCCGCGGTGCATTTTTAAGATTGCATAGAACCAAAATGCTTGTAAACAGTACAAAAATAAGGGGAATAACGAAAGCGGCCTTTCCTTGGCCTTTTATTCTCTGTATGATAAAATGATACTGACTCCTCATCTTTTTTGCCCTCCAAAACCCCTTCCCCGTTCATACATTTTTCCTCCACTATCTTAACAGGTTTGCATAAACTGTCTTAAATTCCTATCTCCCCATATGATTGCGTATCGTACGATCAAAATCGTTTCGCCAACTGCCTTAACCCACATATAATTGCGTATCGTACGATCAAAATCGTTTCGCCAACTGTCTTAACTCTTATCTCCCCGTGTTATTGTGTATCGTACTACTCAATCCTTTCACCGTGTCCGAAGCTACATAGGCATCATTTGCATAGAGGAATTGGTGAAGCTCTACTACATTCGCTTCTAAATCTATCGGAATTACCACATCGCCAAGACTTCCTGACCCTACATTGCCTGACTCGGATGCAAACGGAAATCCTGTATTTTCACCCATGCTATATTTTGCCGCTTGACTGACAAGTCCAAGGAGCTCCGTTGTACTAAGGCTTGTCGATACTTGCGGCAGCACTTCATCTAGCATACCATTTAAGGTCATAAGGTTTGCCTTCTTTGCTTTTTCGAACATTTTCGTGATGACAAGCCTTTGGCGCTCTGTCCTTTTATAATCCACACCCGTCGTATAGCGGATACGTGCATATGCGGTAGCCTGTACGCCATTTAATAATTGTAGTCCGGGAGATATATTGGTGGCATCCTGCCCGGTCAGCTCTGCAATTTCATCAATATAGCCCCCAAGATGCACTGCTTCTTCCGGTGCCACATCAATCTCTACTCCACCCAGCAGATCAATCGCTTTTACCAACGCATTAAAGTCAACAGCGACATAATCCGTTATATTTAAATCCAAATTCGTATTCAGCATATTAATTGCCTGTTGCGGACCACCGGTAGCATAGGCCGCATTTGCTTTTCGAAAGGTATCGTCCCCAATGTCTAAATAGGTGTCACGATACACGGAAGCCATTTTAATTTCGCCGGTGTCTTTATTAATGCTTGCAATGATAATCGTATCACTGTTCCCACGCTCAAAATTGCCGTTCGAGCGGTTGTCCAGACCAAACATTGCGATGGTTCTATATCCCTTCATCCCCTTTTGCGTATTGAGGTCCAATTCATTTGTTTTAAGGTCATCCATTTCAATTTTGATCGAATGTAGTTTGTTTAGTTTGCTAAATGCGAACACTACAATAAGAAGCACCAGCAATAGGATCATTGCTACAATTGTAAAAATCAGCTTCCGCCTTTGCCTCTTTTTTTTACTAATTGCCTTCCTTTTAGACAGATTGTTTGATGGTTTCAGTTTACTCACGCTATCCTTCCTACCTTTCTTTTGGTTACGATTCACAGCTAGCTGTGAAAGTAACGTCTATGTACACAAACTGCACAAAGAACGTGCAGTTTGGCACATCAAACCCTTGCACGATTCTTTCGTCTTGCTGTTCCATTATATTTCTGCGTTATTCTTTCGTCTTGCTGTTCCATTATGTTGATAAATCCAAAGCTTATGAATACAGATAGCCATACCAGGCCGTTAAAGGGCAGGGTAGCGTCTTCTACCATGTTAAGCAGGCATGCACCCATAAAGCTTAGGAGGGCAAACGAGCGATATTTCACATCATACGTTCCTTTTTTCCACCATTTTGCAGCACTTGCTATTCCTCCGGCTAAGAACATGATAAATGGTATCGCTGCAAATACGCCATATCGATATGCCATTGCCAAATACCCATTGGATACCGCATAATTTTCATTCCACACACTCATATCGCCGCTATTTCCAAACAAATTCAAATTTCTTAGATATGCTTTGAAAATCTGGCCTTCTTCCCCTCTTAGATTCTCATGGAATCCACCATAGAATAGGTTCATTATGTTGATTTCCGGTTTTGGATCCATACCAAAAAACGTGGAAAATTTTGCAGTAATTAGAATCCAGATGATATAGATGAAAAAAGCATACCCAATCGCTTTTAAAAAATTCCCCATCAGCTGTTGGGGCTGTTCCATTTGACTCCAAACAAAATACAAAAATCCCATAACGAACAACAAGATGTATCCTTCAAAACGGACATCTTTGCTGACGATAAAATCAGAGATGCACATACAGGCTATCAATACCGTCCATGTCTTGAAAAAGGGGGTCTTCCAATTTACATAAGCAAGCTCTTTCTCCAAGGACAATACAGCGATCCATAGGACAGCGATACTGCAGACAAGCATATGGTATTTATAATATTGCTGATAGGTTCCAAGGGTATGAACAATTGGCATATATAAAATCAGTCCTACGAACAGGCTTGTTTTAGCTCTACTTTTGCCCCTTGGCGAACTACTTTTGCAGATTGGGCACATACAATTGCCAATTAAAATAAATGCATATTGAATACATTCCATGATACCGTAAAAATGAATCCCCCATTTACTGGGCGCCGCTTTCTTCCACAGCCAATATCCACCTGCCAAAAGCAGTAGATACGCTACAAATATCGTCATCGTAATGCGGATATATCTTCCCATCGTAAACACCGGGGTTTCCTCCCGCAATTGTACCCCTTTTATGGTAAGGCTTTGCCCTTCTTGATTTTGGAAGCTAAGCCGGATTTCTTTTAATTTTGTTCCGGTAATGTCAACTACATTCAAGCCTTCTTTTAATGGCAAGGTATCTTCCCGTACTAGATTATCCTTGTTATCGAAATAGCCGACCACACAAATCAGCTCAGGAACGGACGTATGTTCTATATTGATAGAAACATAGTTCCATTCTCTCATTTTCCCTGCTATTTTAAAATCCACGCTGCCCGTGGCAGCAACAATTGTATGGCTATTTGTGCCTTTGTCATATGTGCCGTTTTTAAAAGATTTTTGAATCGCTGATTCTTTGACATCATATACACGTCCAACGTTATAGAAAAGATTCCATGTCTTTGATTCGCTGATGTGCATCGATGTTAGGCTTGTACTAAATAGAATGCCAAACAGCAGGCATGCAAAAATCTTCCATAAATTTAATACATTACCGGCGGTGTCCGGGCTTTCCTTCGCTTTCTTGTTTCGACTCTCGCCTTTTGTTGCCACGCGGCACCTCCTTGCCCCTTTCTTTTGATTGTTTCATTATAGACTTTGTCTCATTTAATGTCAATTTCACACTTTACACCGATTGCCCCTAAAATCGTTACATTCTGCTCTTTCATCAATTGTATCAGTTTCGTGATTTCATTGTAAATGGATATGCCCGCCTGCTCAAGCAGAACAACAATCCCATTTTCGCACATGTCCTTTAATGACGTCGCATCATAAAAGGCATTTTGCCCTAAGGCTACCTTGATCTCTGCCTTTTTTAGTTCTGTCTGTATCCTATCTAACATGTTAGCATCCATCCTTTCAATTTCACTGCCTGACAAAAAGACGGTATCAATCTGATCATTTGTACAGGCAATCTTAATATTCGATATCGCTAAGGTTATTTGCTGTTCATAGGTCAACTGTTTTTGGTTGCGGTAGCGGATGTTTAACAGAAACCGATCCACAAAAGAGAAAATAGATCTGCTTTTTACCGGAAGCGAAATCTCCCCAAAAACACGCAATCCATATAGGTCCCTTAATTCTTTTACATATTGCAGTCTTGATGCAAGCAACACTTGCAGGACACTCCATGCACAGGCGATGAAAACACCAAGGATTGCCCCTAGCAGCATATATTTGATCAAGCCGGATGTTCCCAAAGTTGGCTGTGCACCGGCTTTTTCCTCTGTTCCCTCGCCTTTCGCATCGCCAAGTCCAAGCTGTTTTTCCGCTGTATTTAGATCAAGCAATTGCTGCTGCACATCTGATATTGCATTTTTTAATGTGATGATCTGTGCATTCCATTGACTAAGCAATTGCACCCGCTCATTTTGCCTATCTAATATTGTCCTATCTGTTACGATCGACTGATTTTCACTGACTAGTTTTAAGGTATGTTTCCCTACCATATCATTTAATTTTGTTTCTTGCACTTTCAACTGCCGCTGAATCTCTGCAGATATGCTTTTTAAATCTTTTTCATTCGTGTATATTACCTTTATGGTAATTAAATTATCACTATCCTGCCCACCAGAACCAGATACTGCCATTAATTCCCGAAAGCTTTCCTGGGTTATATCTAAATTAGCTATTTCAATGATATCTGCGTTAAAACTTCCATTTGCGATATGATCCCGATATGCAGAAACCAATGCGGCCGTATAGTCCTCTTTCACTGTTTCCATTATATTATACGTATAGTCTGAGTCTACAAAATAGGAGAGCTCTAGTGTCGGAACAGCATAGGAATCTAGGTTCATTAACACGGATTCATTCAAATACGCTTCCAATTCCGTTTTCCGTTCCATGAGCCTTTCTGTTAATTGGACATTTGTCAATTCTTCCTCCGTAAGTTTCTCTACCAGACTGTCTTTTTGGCTCTCACTGTTTTCCGGTGTTGTTTCCTCTAATTCGATTGGAGGGGACGTATTTTTACTTTTTATTAATCCTGCCCCTACGGCAATCACTGCAAATAAAATTCCTAATGCAATCACTCTACGCCATTTTAGCAAAATATTCCAACATAAATCTACAAGACTTAACTCCCGTTCTATTGCCTCATTTGTATTCATTAAATTTTCCTCCATACCATCTTATTGATAATTCCTGTATAGCTTTGAATTATTTTGACTACTTTTGTGCTTACATTTTTATCTGAATAGGTTAAAACGTCTGACCCAAAGTCCTCATTTTCCTGCAATTTTGTTGCAACCTTTACGGCCTGCAACACTTGTTTTTTTGTAATGCTTCCAATCACAAAATTCCCCGCATCAATCGCTTCCGGACGCTCTGTGCTTGTCCGTACGCAAACTGCAGGAAACGGCATTTTTATACTGTTAAAATAGGTGCTTTCTTCTGGTAGGGTACCGCTGTCGGAAACAACGCAAAATGCATTTAACTGTAGATGGTTATAATCCGAAAAACCGAATGGCTGCAAACTACGGACCAATGGGTGGAATTTAAATTCCCGCTCTGCAATTATTTTTTTACTTCTCGGGTGCGTACTATAGATAACCGGCATTTGATAGGTTTCTGCCATTGCATTTACTGCATTCATCAATGCCATAAAATTCGTTTCATTGTCTATATTCTCTTCCCTGTGCGCCGAGAGCAGAATATAGTTTTTACGGGTAAGGTTTAATGTGCTTAAGATGCTGCTGTTTTTAATCTTTTCTAAATTTGCGGTCAATACCTCTGCCATAGGCGATCCGGTAACAAAAGTCCTCTCTTTGGCCGTTCCCTCTGCATTTAAATATCTTCTTGCGTGCTCACTATAGCATAAGTTTACATCCGCAATGTGGTCTACAATCCTTCGATTCGTTTCTTCTGGAAGGTTTTCATCAAAGCACCTGTTTCCTGCTTCCATATGAAAAATCGGTATTTTTAAACGCTTTGCGGCAATTGCCGATAACGCCGAGTTGGTATCTCCAAGGATTAGTAGTGCATCCGGCATTTTGTCTGCTAGGATCCGATAGCTTTTCGCAATAATATTTCCAATCGTTTCGCCTAAATCCTCCCCTACTGCCTCTAGATAGGCATCGGGTGCACGAAGCTCTAAATCTGCAAAAAAAATATCATTTAACGTGTAGTCCCAATTCTGTCCCGTATGCACCAGCGTCTGTTCAAAATATGCATCGCATTTCTTGATTACTTCCGATAGGCGAATAATCTCCGGCCGCGTACCTACAATTGTCATTAATTTTAATTTATCCATTACTGGCATACCTCCAAAAAGTGGATGATCTCCAAGTTTATTTTTGTTCAAATATCTGTCGTCATTATTACGATTTATCTATCCAAAAAATACGATTCGATTCCATCTATTTTGGATACTTTAGACCTCTAAAAAATAGGTGTCCATCCTATCCGGCTCAAAGCATTCATTGCACCACATAAACGTAACTAAATCTGTTTCGCCGTCATTAATGATATTATGCGTGTATCCGACAGGAATGTCAATCACTTCTATCTTTTCTCCGGTTACATGGTATTCTAGAATTTCTTTCGAGCCAACCTTTCGAAATTGTATTCGGCCTTTTCCACCCACCACTACAAATTTTTCATTTTTGGTATGATGCCAATGGTTTCCCTTTGTAATTCCGGGTTTTGAAATGTTGACAGAAAACTGTCCGCGATCTGGGGTTTTAAGGATTTCTGTAAAACTCCCCCGCTCATCTACATTCATTTTCAAGGGATAGGAAAATCGGTCTTTTGGAAGGTAGCTTAAATAGGTGCTGTATAGTTTTTTCTGAAATAGGTCATCTAATTTTGGCAGTCCTAAATTTTTACGGTTTTCTTTAAAAGAATAGAGAAGATCCGCTATTTCCCCCAGCTTTATTTGATAGGTCGTTGGCACACAACAATAAGCCCCATTTTTCGTTGCATTCCCTTTCATACTTCTTATTAATTCTTCCACAACATCATCAATATAGACGAGGTTCATCCAAACATTTGGGTCATTCATCTGTATGGGCAAATCATGGGCAATATTGTGGCAAAAAGTAGCAACTGCCGAATTATAGTTTGGCCTGCACCATTTTCCAAATATATTTGGAAATCGATAGATATAGACTTTGACCCCTGTTTTGGCGCTATAGGAAAACATTAGCTCTTCACCGGCCCTTTTGCTCTGTCCATAGGGGTTGTCCTGTTTGGCTTGAATGGACGAGGATATCATAATCGGACAGGTATTGTTGTGTTTTTCCAGATGCTCCAGCAGTTTCGATGCGAAGCCAAAATTGCCTTCCATAAATTCATTTTGCCCTTTTGGACGGTTCACCCCTGCTAAGTTGAATACAAACTCGCAATCCATGCAATACGTATCTAAGAGTTCTTCTTTTGTATCTACATCAAATTCATAGATATCCAAGCATTCCGGTTCTTTGTAGCTTCTATTTCGCAGTTCAGCGATTAAATTTTGCCCAACAAAACCTTTTGCCCCAGTTACTAGGATTTTCATTTACAAATTTTCCTTTCCTGTTTTCACGCTCTCAATGCACGGCTTTTGTCCCACGCTTTTAATTCTTCCTGTATATAAGATAACGCCAACAATTTCTCTTTGACCTGATTGACATCAAGCAGCTTCGTATTATTTGAATTAAATTCCGTTAGGCTTGTCCTTCCTATCTTTCCATCCGTAAAATATTTATCATAATTCAAATTCCGTTTATCACATGGAACTTGGTAGAACTGCTCCATATCGATCGCATTCCCACATTCCTCATTTGTAAGAAGCGTTTCATACAATTTCTCTCCGTGACGGATTCCAATAACTTTTATCTCATTGTCTGCACAAAAGAGGCCCTTGACTGCCTGTGCTAATACTTCGATGGTACAGGCCGGGGCTTTTTGAACCATAATATCGCCATTTTGTGCATGTTTAAATGCAAATAGCACCAATTCTACCGCTTCTTCTAAGCTCATGATAAATCTAGTCATGGAAAGTTCCGTTACCGTTAGTGGCTGCCCTGCTTTTATCTGTTCAATAAATAATGGAATCACCGAACCCCTCGAGCACATCACGTTTCCATATCGTGTACAGCTAATCGTTGTTTTCTTTGGATCCACATTCCTTGATTTTGCAACGATTACTTTTTCCATCATCGCTTTTGACGTACCCATTGCATTTACCGGATATGCAGCCTTATCGGTAGAAAGGCAGATGACATTTTTCACGCCTTCCTCTATCGCTGCCGTTAAGACATTGTCTGTTCCAAGTACATTTGTCTTAACGGCTTCTAATGGAAAAAATTCACAGGAGGGCACCTGCTTTAATGCCGCCGCATGAAAGATATAGTCAACACCATACATTGCATTTTTAACAGACTGCAAATCCCGGACATCTCCGATATAAAATTTGATTTTATGTCCTACTTTGGGGTGTTCCGCTTGATATTTATGCCGCATGTCATCCTGTTTTTTTTCATCTCTGGAAAAAATACGTATTTCTCCTATATCCGTGTCTAAAAATCTGTTTAATACCGCATTTCCAAAGGAGCCGGTACCTCCGGTTATCAATAGCGTCTTGTCTTTAAACATAGAATTCCTCCAATTTTATATTTTTGCAGCTATTCAGTCGCATCTCATCATCAATTTGCACATCATCAATTTGTACATCATCAATTTGCAAAAGACACAAATTAGTTGTATCTCAAAGAGCAAATTGTCTATATTCTCAAATCACATTTCGTAAACGGTGGAGTATTGGCCTACCGGTATGCACACTTCGCTCACATTATATCATAGGTTTTCAAAGTCAGCAAGTACCATAAAAAACAGAACCAAATTAGCATCCATAGAATTTTTCTACCTTAAAAAAGCTAATTTCAGCCTGAAAAAGGGTGATTTTAGCACATTCGCCGTATTTCTATTTTTCAAAAAGACAAAACAGCGGTTTTGATTTATGTTCAAAACCGCCGTTAAGTTATCTCTATTATTATTTTTGGTAAATAAAAATCTTGCCGCCCCATGGCAGGCTTTTTATTTACCGCAGTGCGATCCTCTCGGAGGGTTTTTATATGATAGGAGCACTTTCCTGTTTATAATACAAAAAATAAATTTCGTTAATTTGAAAGCTCCTTTTCTAAAAATTCTCTGATAAACGGATTGTTTTCTTCTGTCAGAGTTGGCATAAAGGCCATATAACGGCATTTCTGATGATGCTCTTCATCCATCACAAAATCATATCCCGTTACACATTTGGGATTACAATCATTTGGGTTGATTCGTCGCTTGCATACAGAGGACTTCCTTATTTCTTGTTTCATTTTTGCAGGAAATGTGTTTAAAAAGCCCTCATATTTACTTAGGTTTTGCGGATAAATCCGTAATTTGACACCTGTTTTTCTACAAACAAAAGTTGCCAAAGTCCTCTTCGTTTCTTTAAGAATATACGAAGCAACCACTCCGCTTTTTGCTGCCTTCATCTCACATTTACAATTGCTATCCAAAAGAAACTGGTTAATATCTCTAACAAACGCTCTATTATGATTCTCTATTGTATCTAAAAATTCTAAAAACTTTGTATCTTCCACGCTATACTCCTTCGTTCTTTTTGATAACAGGTATCCAAACTTCATATTGGGCGTTATTCGGATCCGCATTTAAGTAAACTTCAATATCTGGGGCATTCGCATATTCATATCCTGACGTTGGCAACCATTCTGTTACAATACGCTGTTCCAATTCTTGAATAGATTGGCTTGTACCTGCTCCGGTAAAAATAGCCCATGTGGAAGACGGAACAAGATATTCTTCCCATGTATCGTCAACAGAAGCAGAAGTTGACACGGCAATAAAGTATTTCCACTCTTCTTCATCATTGCAGACACTTACACCTAATAATCCCATCGGCTGATTATTCATCATCGCCGCTAATTTAGGGATAACTCCGTCCATAACTGCTTTTTGCCACATCTGCGGAACAATTGCAAAATTTTTTTCAATTTCTTTGTGTAGCGGTTGAGATATTCCGACGATACGAAATTCTGATTTTTCTTCCATACGATAATTCATTTCTTCCACTCCCTTTACTGTGATGTTAAAACTAATTGGTGGGTATAATTTCATAGCATTATCTCCTTTTTTAGCCGTTGAAGGCGCAATCCCGTGTATGCTTTGAAACGCTCGGTTAAAAGCTGTTGGCGACGTGTAGCCATACTTTAATCCAATATCTATAATTTTCTCATTGCCGCTTTGCAAATCAAGGGCCGCCAATGACATACGTCTACGCCTGATATACTCAGAAAGAGAAATACCAGCCATATAAGCAAACATTCTTTGAAAATGATAGGTAGAGCAGCAAGCAATTTGGGCAAGTTGTTCATACTTTATATCTTCTGTAATATGTTCCTCAATATAGGTAATTGTTTCATTTAGACGCTCTATCCATTCCATGTGTTTCTACTCCTTTCTTAAATTCATTATAAAAGTTTTTCTTTTTTTTTCCTCTCTATTCATGCACAAATAAGAGAGCTCTTTGTTTCAAAATTGATATTTGCTTTTCGGGCTTGGCTACTTAAATCTCGTACAGCAAGGATACAATTCTTGCATCTTTCCATCCGTTTTGTTAAGAAAATAGAATATAAATCGAAATACCCTCGTGTCATTTTCCAACGTTTGGTATTCTATTTTCTTCGCTCTAAATTATATACGGACAGTCAAATAAGATCAATAAACTTTTTGATTACCCTCTTGACACTAAAGTCTAATCGTGTTAAACTTAGTCTAATGACATTAACACAGGAGGGATCATCTTGGACGAATACAAATTAGGTGAAATGGAAACACGGTTTGCTGACATCATCTGGGAGAACGCGCCGATCAATTCCGGCGAACTTGTGCGCCTTGCCGGGGACATCTTAAACTGGAAGAAGTCCACTACTTACACGATGTTGCGACGGCTCGTTGACAGGGGGATTTTCAAGAACGATAACGCCTTAGTGTCGGTTGTAAAAACACGCGATGAGTTCTTGTCAGGGCAAAGCTGCCGCTATATCGACGACACATTTGGCGGCTCTTTACCACGGTTCATCACTTCCTTCGTCAGCGGACGAAAACTCAGCGATAAACAGCTGGAAGAAATCAAGTGCCTGATAGATGCATACAGGGAGGGCAACGCCAATGATTGAAATTTTTCTAACCGTACTGAATATGAGCCTGACAGCAAGCTTTGTCATCGCCGCGCTGTGTGTGGCGCGGCTCGTTCTAACATGGATAAAAGCACCGAAATGGATTAGCCTCGCGCTGTGGGCAGTAGCGGGGTTTCGGCTTGCCACACCGTTTACCATTGAGAGCGTGTTTAGTTTACTTCCATTTAAGCCCCAGCCGGTTCCGCAAGATATCGCTCTACAGCCAATTCCACGCATTGACAGCAAAATTTCGTTCTTTGACCGCTCCGTTAGTGGGTCACTTCCCGTCGCCACGCCCTTTTCCAGCATAAATCCCTTGCAGATTTGGATTGCAGTCGGTTCCTATCTCTGGCTTACAGGAATCGCGGTCATGCTCCTATACGCCATTGTTTCTTATATTCGCCTAATGCGCAACAGGGACAGCATGGCCACACCGTTTGTCTACGGCTTTCTGCGCCCTAAAATCTACATTCCGCAGGGGCTAAATGCCAAAGAGCTCCGCTATGTCACACTCCATGAGCAAACACATATCAAACGTAGGGATTACCTCCTAAAACTATGCGCATTCGTGCTGCTTTGCGTACACTGGTTCAATCCGTTTGTATGGGTAGCGTTCGTGCTGATGTGCGCTGATATGGAGATGTCCTGCGACGAGCGCGTTCTGCGTGAGCTAGGAATGAGCGTCAAGGCAGACTATGCGCAGACACTCCTGTCCCTGTCGGCTAATCACCGAATACGAAACATTTCACTGATCGCATTTGGTGAGGGAAACCTAAAAGCAAGGGTAAAAAATGTGCTGAGCTTCAAAAAACGCTCATGGATTATCATGATCGTCGCCGTTTCGCTTGTCACGGCATTGAGTGTAGGCTTCGCAGTGAACAGAGTGCAAACTTTCGACACAAAAGCCTTGACCATCGCCGAAGCTACGATAAGCGATAAAGGGAAATCGACAACGATCGCATTAGGCGACCGTAAAAATATTCCCTATATTGAACTTGGCTCAACCGTAAGCCTTGACTTTAAAGAAAACCGGCCTAAATCTGTCAGCGTCATTGAGGTAATCGCAAAACCAGATGGCTCTCGTAAATACAAAGAAGAAACAGATAAAACACTTGAAGTTGAATCTTCCGGCACGAATCTGGTTACGTTTGTGATTGAAAAAAATCACGGCGATGCTTTGAGTTCCAATTCCGATGACTACTTATCCGGCAATGCTTTTCGATGGTACCGCATTCTTCTTGCCGATAATGGGAAAGGTACGGCAGAATATGGGCTGTGGGTGAGAACTGACCCCGCAATCATTTTTGAGCAGCAAACACCGTCTGCTTTGCCGCCACTAAAAGACCTTTCTGCAGATTATGGCACATTTGACAACCGGGAACAGGCCATTGCCGACGGTGTCTATGTAAATATTCAAGGGAAAGATATTTATAATCAAGTAGCAGTTGACGCTTTCTACACGAGTGCGCTTACCGGGGCAGCGGCATTTATGCGGATGATTGTATACACGGTTGAAGGCGACCCGATCATCGAAGATTTCGAATATGACGGCAAAGTTTTCACCGTCACATCCGACAATAGCCGCGATAAATTCGGCGACTTTGGCAATCAGAACTTTCCTGTGCAGACGTATCAATATCTGATAAAACTTGGCGATGCGTGGTCATTGAGCCAGGTTGAAGCTGACAAATCAGCTGGACTTTCTATGGGTTTTATTCCCGCACCGTCAGAAAATGTAACTGTGCCCAAACAGACACCAACAAAACCATAGATACAAGCCTTTGATTCCCCTATGCTCTTAAGAAATTCAAAAAAGGCATAAAAACGGCACTCGTCAAGAAAAACGGCACTACGTCAACAACAATTTCAAAACTGGCAAAAGGCAAGGTATATTATGTAAGGCTACGTGCCTACAAAACCGCAAAAGCGGACGCAAAGAACACAAAGATTTATGCGACATGGAGTCCAATAAAGACAACAACCAAGGTATCAAAATAAAACAATCGGAAATAGAAAAGACTGCCAAGCAGGGCACCACCCATGCTCCGGCAGTCTTTTTGCAACTAGACGATCACGTCAAATATCCGCTTTCCATCAAATTCCACCCATACAGCTTTCGGCTGCCTGTTCTTGTCCTTACGGAAGTCAAATGTAACAAGATAGCCGATATCTGAATGTCTGCTGTCAAGATAAGCCGACAGCTGTTCGTAGGCCTGTTCGTGTTTGACCTCCCCGTGCCAAATTTTCAACTCTAAAATAAACTGGTCTTTCATAAAGTCCACAACGATATCCATCCGCCGCAGACCGGTCAGCTGGTTCTCGATGTGGTAGAACCCCTACCCGTTAATCAAAGGCTTTAGGTAGGTGAGGAACCGTAGGCACCATGCCGCTCTAAAAATGCGGAATCTTCCCGATGGAAAATATCTTCGTAGTGTTCCGCAAATTTTGTCAAGCACAGCTCCATATCGAACTGGCCGTTTTGGATGATGGCATGCTGCCACGAATCCAAATCTTGCGTAGGGGTAGAGCCAGTATCGTTTTTTGAAATAAAATAATTCGTAAGGAAAATCGAAAAAACCGTATTTGCAATCTGCACGCTGCGATCCGTGGCTTTTACAATACCATAGACAGTTCCAAGCGATATTAATGGGTTGTAGGCATTATAGTCATAGTGCCGACCAACGATAATGATATTGTAGATGAAATCATAGAGTTCGCGGCTGTTCTCTAAGTTTTTGCTCATGTCGGAAAATAAAGTGTTCGTTTCCCTTAAAATGATTTTTACCGCTGACTGCACTCCAAAAACGGTCCAGTCAGCATCTAAGTTCACATCGATCCTTTGGCAAATCCGCGAAGCTAAAAAGGGGTATCCGCCTGTATAGTCATAAATCTCTTGTGCAATCAGGGGGATATCCATCCCGGTATGGTGCTCGTCCTCATATTGTTTTAGCATTGCCTCTATTTCCTATGCTTGAAAGGACATGTCAACCTCGTCGATAAACAGGACGACTTTTCTCCCCTTGCATAAAGCGGCGGCGCTTGCTGACAGTTCTTTAAAGCTATGGGGGCAGAGCTTTCCCCATTGCTGGAGGCCTTCTTTTGGCATGGAAGAAAACTCCAAAGCATCTGCAGGCACCTCGCTAAAGCTTGCACAAAAAAGCTCTTCGCTTTCAAACGGTTTGCTTCCAATTCCCTCAAAGCTAAGGGAGGCCAC
>JAJQRA010000005.1:0-30859 GCA_046533095.1 Lachnospiraceae bacterium ZAX-1
ATACAGCATACGCCACGCGCAAGAAGAGCCGGCGGAAAACGGAAAGCCGAAAGGATCGAACGAGTGGATGAAAAATTTTGACAAAGAGTGGGACGAAACATGTAGCAGACTGAAAACAAAGGAGAAAAAATGAATTGGAAGATTTGAAAGACATAAAAAAATATCTCAAAAGAGCATACTATTTAGACCGGGAGATAAATAGCCGCCTCGTGGAGCTAGCCGAGATGAGGGCGATGTCTACCGCCCTTGGGTCGCTAGACTACGCGAAGGATCGGGTGCAGGAAAGCACAGGGAGCGACCGCATGGGCGACACCATAGCGAAGATCGTGGACTACGAGCAAAAGATAAATGCAGAAATAGACAGGTTCGTCGATTTGAAGACGGAAATCCGGAGGCTGATACAGTCAGTCGATAATGATGAGCACAGAATAATCTTGAGCGAGCGGTATCTAAATTTTAAGAGATGGGATCGGATAGCCGACGATATGGGCAGATCCTGCCAGTGGGCTCATATCCTACACAAAAAGGCATTAGATGAAATAAATAAAAAATTATCATTTACTTGACTAAAATTGATTGTAATTGATGTTCAACCTGTGATATGGTTATAATAAGAATTTATGCAGAACATTAGTACGCGCCAAAATTAAAACGCCGTGGAAATATTCACAGGCGTTTTTTCGTGCGCAAAAGAAAGCGTGGGGAAATGGACGAAATCGGGGAGGCACTGGCCGCATTAAATGCATCGCTTGATGCCGAGGAAGAATCATCCTCCAAGGCCGAGAATGCAGAGCCGACGGAAGACGAGATAAAGAAGAAGCCACGCACAAGGAGCACGAAAACAAATACAAAACAATTTTATCGCCGCTTCACATCCGAACGCGCCCTAGAAGAAACGCTTGAGTGGGAATTTAAGGATGGCGAAGCCTACCACGTCATAAGCGGGGGAGATGTCGATAGTCTAACCTTTCTAAAGGCGGTCTTGCGACAACAGCGGGTAAAATACCTTGCGTTTTCCACATGGTGCATGGCACTGCAAGATATCGAGGAGATGGATCGCTACATGGAGCTTGGCAGGATCGAGCACCTAGACAGCTATGTCGGCGAAATATTCAAAGGAAGCTATAAAAACGAGTGAAATCAGCTGATAGACCTGCATAGACGGCGTGGTGGGCGAGCGGCATTGTTCCGTAACCACTCAAAAGTATATTGCGGATTTGGCGAGGATTTCGACTTCGTGATAGAATCAAGCGCAAATATTAATACAAATCCACGGACAGAGCAGACGGTAATAACGCTCGATACGGGATTAGCTAAATTTTACAAAGATTTTTACGATGGTATTATTAGTTTTGAACGGAATTTCGACGACTGGAAGCCATACGCACTATAGCGCAAAGGGGGGGAGGGATAGAAATGGCAAGCAAAAATATAACTAAAAATAAAGTTCCTGAACCTTGGGAACGGCAAGAAGAAGAGGGAGCCCGCGCTTTCCAGGCTTTCGTGGCATACCGCGACATGGGCGCAAGCCGCAACCTCAAAAAAGTAGCAGAAAAGTGCAATAAAACTATATATATCATAAATCGTTGGAGTTCTGAACACAAATGGGGCAGACGATCCTTGGCATGGGATGATGAACAGGATCGTCTTGCGAGAGCCGCCCTTGCCAAAGGGAGAACGGCAATGCTGAAAAACCATGCAGATATTGCCACTGCCATGCTTGTAAAGGCATTAAAGGGACTTAAGGGGCTACCCGAAAAAGACTTAAATGCCCGGGACATAACGTCGATGGTCGATATCGCGTCAAAACTCGAACGGCTAAGCAGAGGGGAAGCTACAGAGCGGGTAGAAAACAAAACGGAGATTTCGGGCGAATTAAAGCAAAATTTCAAAGCAAGCATAAATCTTTTGAAATTATCAGACGAAGAGGTGATGAATTTAAATGAAATCACTGAACGAATTTCTGAAGATTAACAACATCTCGCTCGAACAATTCAAAAAGGAAATCCAAAGGGAGGCAGCCGAGCGCAGCCTTCCTAAATTTATCGAGCAGGCATGGCAGACGATTGAGCCGGGGACGCAGTACATCGACAATTGGCACATACACTTAATCGGCGAGTACATGCAGGCGGTTAATCTCGGACAAACAAGGCGGTTGATTATTAACATCCCGCCACGGCATATGAAATCAATCGAGGCGACCATATGCTACCCCGCATGGACGTGGACAAAAGACCCGGGAAAACGGTTCATCAAAGTAAGCTACAGCGACAACTTAAGCCGCAAGCACAATATCCTGACCCGCGATATCATCCGCAGCCCATGGTTTTGCGACAACTGGGGGGACACAGTCACGTTAAAAGATGACGTAAACCGGCAAAATGAATTTAAAAACTCCAAGCTAGGATTTATGTACTCAACAAGCGTCGGAGGGGCACTGACTGGGGAGGGCGGCGATGTTATCATCATTGACGACCCGCAAAACCCTTTGATGGCAAATAGCGAAGCGGAGCGGGAAGCAAGCATTAATTTCTTTAAAAACACACTCCAGACGCGGCTGAATGACCCGAAAAAAGGCGCGATCATTATCATTATGCAACGACTACACGAAAACGATATGACTGGCTATATCCTGTCTGAAAACATCGGATACGAGCACTTGTGCCTGCCTGCAATCGCGCCAGAACGCACCATAATAACCTTCCCCATAAGCAAAAAGGAAATCGTCCGGGAAGAGGGAGATTTGCTCAATGCGGGACGATTTGACAAGCAGGTGCTTGACGATTTAAAAAAATCAATGGGAAGCCTTCAATTTTCGGGGCAATTTCAGCAGACACCCGCACCCGCAGAGGGTATCATTTTCAAACGCGAGTGGATGACCAATTTTTACACGCTTGCACCAAAGACCATGGATATCCAAAGCTGGGATATGGCTTTTACCAAAAGCGAGGGCAGCGCAAAAGTAGCCGGCTTTGTCATGGGCAAAGCGGAGGCAGACATTTATATCAAAGACCTCACAAACGATAAAATGGATTTTACAGAAAGCGTTGTGGCCGTCCGGACACTTTCCGGAAAGCATCCGAAGGCAAGAGCGAAGGTTGTCGAGAATAAGGCAAATGGCCCCGCCATCGTAAACACACTGAAAAAAGAAATCCCTGGGATGGTGGAATTTAACCCGAAAGGATCAAAGGAAGAGCGGGCGATGAGCGTCACGCCGTACTTTGAGGCGGGAAACATTTGGTTTCCAGATCCGAAAACAAACCCATGGGTCGAGGATTTGATTCGCGACCTGCTGATTTTCCCGAAGGGGACATATAAGGATACGGTGGACGCACTGGTGCAAGGCATCCTGTACCTCATGGATAAGCATTATGTACCATTATCGGATATCGGCAGCGGCCTAGGAAAGAAAAGCTACTGGAAAGAGCAGGAGGCGAAAAGTTGGCGAGCAAATTAGGAGAGATTGGATGCATCGGACAATTCCGGTGGGGAAACGGTGCGATGAACGAGGAATTCCTGCCAGAGCTTAGAGGCAGGAGAGGCGTAGAAGTCTACAAAGAGATGGGGGACAACGATAGTATTATTGGCGCCGTATTATTCGCCGTCGAGATGCTGATGCGCCAAGCCGAGTGGACAGTGCGGGCAGCAGGGAGCACGGAAGCAGACAAGCGAGCGGAGGAATTCATATACTCCTGCATGGGCGATATGCAGGAGACATGGACGGACTTCATGTCGGAAGCACTTTCGTTTCTCACATTTGGGTGGAGCTACCATGAGATCGTGTATAAAAGGCGCAACGGAAACACAAAGACACAAAAAAGCAAATACGATGATGGGTTGATTGGATGGGAGAAATTCCCGATACGCTCACAAGATACCCTATGGGAGTGGAAATATGACGAGAAGGACGAACTACTCGGGATGATCCAGTGCGCCCCACCACTCTACGCGCCAGTGCTTATCCCCATCGGCAAAGCCCTTCACTTCAAGACAAAAAGCCGAAAAGGAAATCCGGAAGGGAAAAGCGCATTAAGAAACTGCTACCGCGACTGGTATTTTAAGCGGAGGATACAGGAGATTGAAGGGATTGGCATCGAACGCGACCTTGCGGGGTTGCCGGTCTTAAAGATGCCGGAAGGAGCGGACACATTTGGCGGATCGTATGAAGATGAAATGGAAAAGGCGACCCGGCTTGTAAGCAGCGTGCGCCGTGATGAGCGCGAAGGTATCGTACTGCCGAACGGATGGGATTTCACCCTCATGTCAACCGGTGGACGCAGACAATTCGATACGAACGCTATAATCGAGCGATACGATAACCGCATAGCGATGGTGCTGCTTGCGGACTTTATGCTACTCGGACACGAGAAAAACGGAAGCTATGCACTCTCAAGCGACAAGACAAACCTTTTCGGGGTTGCACTTGGCGCATACCTCGACATGATATGCGAGGTATTCAACAAGCAGGCGATTGTACGCTTGATTGATATCAACGGCGACACATTTAAAGGCATCACCGACTACCCGGAGCTAGTACATGGGGACATCGAAACGCAAGACCTTGGCAAGCTTGGATCGTTCATCAAGGACATGGTCGGCATCGGTGCAATTACGCCGGACGAAAACCTAGAGGACTACTTGCGCATGAGCGCGGACTTGCCGGAGCGGGATTTTGAAGCGAGCTACATGGGCGCAAAGGAAAAGAAGCCCGCATATGAGCCGAAGCCTTCCGTGGGCGATGAAGAAGACGACTAGACGGATAAAAAATCGTAATCTTGCAACATTTGGTATAGTAGTGAAGAACATACGTATGGAATGGAGGGAATCAATGCCGTTTAAGATAAAAAAATCCAGCACGATTCGCCATATAAAACCATACGGAAACGCGCTATACAAGCCATGTACATGCACTTATTGCGGGACTGTGAAAGGAAAGAACGCGGGTTCAGTTCGCAAAATTATGGTTTCACGAACAAGTGAAAAAATACAAAAAACGGCAAGACAAAGGAATGCCCTTGGCAAACTTCGCTCCTATCTTGACGCGGAAGAGCCAAAAACGGTGGAGTTTTTAACGCGATTTTGGGGCAGGCAAAGAAACGCTATCACGTACCAAGAGCTTAGGGAGGCGTTTATAGACGGCGGCATGACCGAATCGCAGCTTGAGGAATGGCAGCTTGATTATGCGGATTTTGTAAGGGACAGGCTAGCCCCACAGTGGGAGTCGGCGATGCGCGTAGCGGCGCAGGAATACACAAGCCAATATCCATATTTCCTCTACGACCCACAGGTGGGCGCATCGGGCATCTATGCAAGGACACACGGCGCGGAGCTTGCCACAAATCTTGCGCAGAGCCAAATTGAGGCACTAAGGGCGATGGTCACGCAGGCGATGGGATACAACGCCATGACCACTGACGATCTTGCACGGATGATGCGGGCGTGTATCGGGCTTACAAAACCGCAAGCGATCGCAAATTTAAACTACTACAATGGAATAAAAAACTCGCTAACCGAAAACCATCCAAAGATGAAGCCTGAAAGCGTAGAAAAGAAGGCAAGGGAGGCAGCGGCGAAATATGCAGCAAGGCAGCACCGCTACCGCGCGCAGAACATCGCACGGACAGAGCTTGCCAACGCGTATAACCAAGGCGCATATGGAGCGACAATGCAGGCGCAGGCAGACGGATATATCGGCGAGTGCAGGAAAGTATGGCTGACGGCAGACGATGAACGGACCTGTGAAATTTGTGGAGCCATTGACGGTGAAAGCGTAGCCATGGACGCGCCGTTTAGCATCGGCGTGATGCTTCCGGTTGCGCATCCGTCATGTAGGTGCGCGGTGGCCTATGAGGAAGTCACGGAGCCAGTTACACTTGTACCACCTCAAGAAGAATCTGAAGTTCCTGAGAGCGATCGATCTATAGATAGGACAACTGCAGAAGATAGATTGACAGCAATGAGAAATCGGGGTACAATAAGTAATATAGGTATTACAGGCGCAAGCGGTGCAATACCGCGAAGCGATTCGCAAAGAATGACCGCCCATGCAGAACTCTACTATGAGGAAATCCGTAGAAGAAAATCTGACATTGAAGCTATTGCTAAAAATACGGGCTATAGTAAAAATTCGATAGCCTTAATTAAAAATCATATTTTTATCAAAAAACATGATTTAGATAAAGAAATCCCGTCAAGATTTGACCCGGATTACGACATGGCAGTTTCATGGCAACATTTAATTGACGGAAAGAATATAAGGGAGATGGACTTAGTCCTCCTAGGGCATGAACTCGCAGAATGTAAATATATGAAAGATGGAATGAATTACTTTGAAGCGCACAAACTAGCAGAAAAAGAATTTAATTATTCTAAATATGTCAGAGAGCTTAACTTAGCGGAAGGGATACGATGAACAGACTAAAACTTAAAGAAGCAAATGAAAACTATGTTATATACTTTTATCAGCCAGATGGCGAAGGAGCATACGGAGAAATACTTGTGAATATAGGCGATCATGAAGCAAAAATATTGACAAAGCCAGATAGTGACCAATTTGGCACATATGCCTTTAAGGCAACAAGGGCTATAATTAAGTGCATAGATGAAAAAAATTTTCCACCTAGCTTTATTCAGGCATGGTATTAAAAAAGACAACTTAAAGCGACAAAAAGAACTTGTTATTTTATGGGCTGTACGGAAAACGGAAACAAAAAGGAGAGCCAAGATGACCATACAGGAAACTGCCGATAGGCTCAACAAAGAGTTTACGGAATTGGAAGACGAACGCGAAGCCGTTGCCCATGAAGTTGCCGACCTGATAATTGAGTGGGACGTTGAACTAGAACCGATCAAGGCAGTCATGAAAAGGCATGGGATACCATACGGAAACAAAAACTTTGAAGGAAAAACATCACGTGGGATAGTAATTGGCAGGCATAGCAACAATTGTGCCGTATATATTTTGGACGGATCGTTTGTAAGGGCTGTAAATACTACAGATGAAAGATATGTCGATGAAGAACGAAAAAACCTTAAAATGTTCGCATCAAATCATAACTTGGAAGATATAAAGGCCGGATTTGACTATGTTCGAAATTTAAAGTCGATGATTGCCCAAGATTTTGTTGACAGAAGTAATGAAATTGCGCGTTTCCTGAAGGAAAATCGGAAATGAAGAGAAATAAATACTGCCGCTTACAGAACTTAAATAAAAATCGAATCAAACATAGTACCGTCCTTTGTGGGGCGGTTTTTTGTTGCCCGGATGGAGGTGGAGACATTGAGTGGAGCAAGAACATTTAAACAGAAAAAACAAAAACGAAGCGAAAGCCACAACCTCGAGGTGATGAAATCGGACGATGACAAACGGCTTGTTTTCGGGTGGGCATCCATTGCCGTACGCGTGGATGGGGAAGCCATAGAGGATTTACAGGGTGACATAATCGACATAGACGACTTGGAATCCGCTGCCTACGAGTACACAGCTAATTTCGGGATAGCAGGCGAGATGCACGAAAGGGGCGGCGTTGGTCGGCTTGTAGAAAGCCTTGTGTTTAGCAAAACAAAAGCTGCCGCCCTCGGAATACCGCCCGACATTCTGCCCGAAGGTTGGTGGGTCGGATTCCGGATCGATGACCCGGATGTATGGGAAAAAGTTAAAAAAGGCGAGTATAGTATGTTCAGCATCGAGGGCACTGGGGTACGTATACCGATAGAAGAGGGGTAAAAATGGCAAAATTTCCGATCCGTACACAAGAAAGCGCCATAACAGCAATTTACGAGAAAGCACCTGGAAAACCTATGTACAGAGATGCACAGGGCAAAGAAAAGGCATTTGTAGATGGAGCTGGCGGGAATGTAAGCACCGTGGACGGCATCCAACCAAGCGCATCAGGGGATGTTGACACGTCTGGGGTAAATGTTAGGTGGACAGCCACACGCGACCCAAGGAAGGCATATATAGATACCCATTCCACAACTGACGCGCCGACGTATGGGATTTTCAATAAATACAAAAACTGGGGAAGCCTTGTTTCTTCTGGAGAGCTAAGCAGTGGATTGACCGTGGAAGTATCCGCAGGGTCAGACATGTCAAGCGAGGACGTCACGGTCAATAACGTAAGTAACCTCGTGGTCTACTCCCCTGCTACCCCGGATGCCTCGGTTGTGGAAATCGGAAACCTTTTGATAAGCGGGGATTCTGGAAACGTCGCCTTTAGTGGGATTGACATTTCTGGAAATTTGACGCTGTCGAGTTCCGGCGACGACATATCTTTTAAAGATGCCGGAATCTCTGGAACCATCAATGCTAACCCCGCGTCGGAAGAGGGCGAGCCGATCAGGGGGTGGTATAATTGCACCTTCGAGGGCGACCTCAATTTTTCGGGATCTGGAAACGCATTGTACTATCTTGAAAATTGCTGGGCAGGTGAGGGGATATCGCATAAGCCAACAATCACGGTAAACAACCCAAATGCCCGCGTACAGCTAGTCGGATGCGAGGGTTTTATTGTGCACCGGATGGCAGGGAAGGTCGATGCCGACAAGGATACAATTCTTTACGGATACACATCTGATAACACGCCGGGCGAGAACAACCTCCTGTCATGCAGGATCGTAGACCCGGACACAGGGGAGCTTTCAACAATTTCCTGCCTAGGAACTGCCAAGATAAATGTGGGGAGCGCATCCTATGCCAGAACCGGCTCATACCGTGCAGGGGTATGGCAGGACAGCGGGATAGGGACGGAGCAGGTACGTTCCAACACAAACTTTTTAAACATCATAGCGCGGATCGTAAATTCCGAAGGATCACAGCGTACGAAAGCCAACACCGTGAAAGATGTTTTCTATGGGATTGACGACAAGCTTGGCGAGCTGTCCGCCGCCGTTTCCGGAGCTAATTTTACGATACAGGACAGCCCAGACGGTGCAAAAATCCAATTCATAAGCAATGCCGACCAGTCGCTAATTTACGAATTCGACAAGCCGCAGGCGATACAGGGGAGCAGCTCCATAAGCGTGGCAAATGGAACTGCGAGCGTACTGCTAGGGGAAGAAAGTCCTATCACGCTTGCAATAGCATCCGCATTAATACCCTATGTACTAGATGAGCCGGGCAAGCAGCTAAGCCCCGAGCAGTACACGACAGAAGAAAAGGCACAACTAGCCGCACAGGCAGTGATCACATCCGTAAGCAAAGCAAATGGCTTAAGCCTATCCGGCGGCATCTTAGGAATGGAAAACATCCTAGAAAAGATATATCCAGTAGGGACAATCTATGAAACAACAAACGCTAGCTTTGACACGGCAGCAAAAATTGCGGCACAATTTGGATTTGGCACATGGGAAGCTTTTGGCGCAGGAAAAGTCCTAGTCGCCATGAGCACAGAAACAGAATTCGATGCCATTGGAGAGACAGGCGGATCAAAGGCAAACACACTAGCAACGGCAAACCTTCCATCGCATGGGCATACAATCCCCGCACTGACCACTGGCGGCCAGTCGGCAGGGCATAGCCACACGATGAATCACAGCCATGCTTATCGTGGCTACAACACTGTTTCATCCGGCTCTGGGTCGACCGTGAAATCCAGAGGCTACTACTCAGGCGATCCGTCCGAATATGGCGGTGAAGCTTACAGTGGCTCCACTGGCGGCACATCTGGCGACCACACGCACACGACAGCGGCAAGCAATACAGGCAACACAGGAAGTGGAACGGCAGTTAATAACTTACAGCCGTATATCGTAGTCTACAGGTATAGGAGGACGGCATAGCTTTAGCCACGATTTTACAAGAGATAGGAGACGATCAGGATGCACAAAAACAACGAAGGATATGCGGATGCTACGGCAGGCGAGGCATTGCGGAGCGAACGCATAAGAAAAAGCAAAGAGCGTAGGCTTGAAGAAATGCAGAAAAGAGAAGATTTTGACGTAATCGTCCGTGCCATCCGCGAAATTGTGGAACAGGGCGGTTTTTCATTTACTCGGGATATTTGGCTTATTGATATGAAGACAGATAAAATCTATAGAGAATTCGAAAGGAGGTGAAAAGAAAATGGCAAATAAATTAAAACAATTAAAAATTACGAGCACCGACCTCGTAGACCAAGGGGCAAATCAAGATGCACACATCCGGCTATTTAAGCGCAAAGAAGACGAGCCACCAACTGATAATAATGAAGGAATACTTCAAAAAATTTTTGAATTCCTAAAGCGCATGAACACAAAAATAGACGACGAGGAAAACGAAAAACTTACAAAATCAATCCAAAAGGAGGAAACAGACACCATGAAAATAGATAAATCCAAAATGTCACCCGAGGAAAAAACGACCCTCGAAGACTTTGAAAAGAAGTACGGCATACAGAACGAGCCGGAAACCACCCCGACCGCCGATGTAGCCAAAGCCACTGATGTAACTAAATCCGCTGATACCGCACAGACGGACGCAATCGCCGAAACGTCACTCCACCCAGAGGTCAAAAAAGCCCTCACGGAATACAAGGAAATATGCAAGGCACAGACGCAGGAAATGGAAGAGCTTAGAAAGAGCCTTAGCATCGAGAAGCTGACCAGCGTGGCTAAAAAATACGAATCAATCGGCAAGAAAGCAGATGAACTTGCGCCAAAGCTGTACGAGATGCAAAAAACCGGTGGTACAGTATACGCTGACTATGTCGCACTGCTTGACGAGCAGCTTAATCTTGTTGAAAAAAGTGGCATGTTTTCTGAAATTGGCAAGAGCACAGAAGGAAGTGCAGGGGCAAAAGAAGCCCTAAGTATCGCGGCCACTGAAATCACAAAGACGGCTACTGACATAAGCAGCACAGATGCAGTCGTCAAAGCATGGGAAAACAATCCTGAACTTGCGGCGCAGTATGAAAATGAATACAAGGGAGGTAAATAAGAATGGCACATCAATATCTTAATGCTTTTATTAATAATTCAGCGACTATACGAGAAGTCGTAGGCGCTGACATCACAAATGCCCGCCATAAAGTCGTTATGTACGATGAGGGGGGTAATGTAGAGCTTGCAACTTCGGGAGACAAAGCAATCGGTGTTATTTTAAGCGATACAGCTGCTATTGAGAGTGGAGACGACCTCATCACTAAGGCAGGATTCGAAGTTGATATCCTGATTAAATACATCGGCTTAGTCGAGGCAGCAGGCGCAATCTCCAAAGGCGACCTTGTAACCGTCAACGGAGTAGGGCAAGTCGCAACAGCGGCTGCAGGCGATTTCGTTTTCGGACGCGCATTTACATCTACAAGCGCAGAGGGCGAGTTAGCTCAAGTACAAATCAATCCAGCCGGCTACATCCCGGCAGCATAAAGGAGGATAAAAATAATGCCTATTACCACTGCAGATATATCAGCAAAAATTCAAAAGGGTGTATTCAACCCGCATATTTACTTGACAAACCTTTGCCTTTCCTATTTCCAGGCTGAGCGTGGGTATGTTTCACGGCGGGTATTTCCGCTTGTCCCTGTCCCGCTGTCCTCGGCAAAGTTCTATGAGTTCGACAAAGGCGACCTTGCCCGCGACAACATGGCGCGAAAGCCAGAATTCGGGCACGTTGCACCAGCTATCTTTGGCAAGCGTGACCATTGGTACCATTGCGAGGTAGACCAGATCGTTACTGGGGTAGATCAGATTTCAACATTGGATTTCCAGAGGACAAATTCCCCGGCGAATATCGACCCACGACGCGCTAAGGTGCGCTTTGTCGCCGAACAAATGAACATCCACCTTGACCGAACTTGGTCAAACAAATACTTTAATCCCGCATCTTGGACACATGTATACACAGGAACGGATACGACACCGGGCGCATCGCAATTTTACTTCTTTGACGACGCAAACAGCGATCCAGTGGAATTTTTCGACAAATTAAAACTCGACATGATCCTCGAAGGATTGCGTGAACCAAACAAAATGGTACTCGGCGCAAAATCATTTGCCGCACTTAGAAATAATTCGGCCATCCTAGAACGCATCAAATACCAAGGTTCACAGGCAAATCCGGCTAACGTCACAGAAAACGTACTGGCACAGCTCTTTGGTCTAGATGAAATTGTAGTATCCAAAGCAGTATACAATGCGGCGCCATATGGCGCACCAGATGACATGCAGTTTATCTGCAATCCCGACGATGTACTTTTATGCTACACCACAAATGCGCCGTCCATCGATGAGCCAAGCGCAGGATATACGTTTACCTGGGATATGTTGGGGAACGGACAATACACGGCGGTACAGCAGTATCTAGGAGAGGCAAGCACTCACACAGAATTTATCGAGGGGCTTCTTTGCACAGATCCACAGATTACAGCTGCTGACCTCGGCATCTTCCTAGATGGAGCAGTAGGCCCTAATTTTGGGGTATAAAGGAGGCATACGATGGCATTTATCGCTAACAAACCAGTCCGCATCGGTGGACGTCAATTTGCAATCGGGGCAGTTGTCCCCGATGCGCTGATTGAACCAAAAATGACGGAGCGACTGATTGGATGGGGGAAAATCGTAAAGGTTGACCTACCAGAAAGCACACCGCCTGAAGCGGATCCGCTAGAAGACAATGCAGAAAATACAGATACACAAGACAAGGGTGAAGAAGAAGCACCCGAGCCACAATTTTTATGCCATATTTGCGGGAAATCGTGCGCAACTAAAAGCGCATTGACCGCACACCAAAAGACGCACGACAAGTAGGAGGGGAAGCCATGATATACAGCTATGACCCTACTAAAATCAAAGAGCAGGGCAAAGATCGAATGCGCTTTGAAATCGGCGACACCCTCGTGGATGGGGGCACTGCTACATGCGCCCTGTCTGACGAGGAATATATTGCTTTGCTTGACGGCATCGCAGATGGTAGGCGGGCATGGCTGTCTGCAAAATTGGCGGTACTCGAAGCAATTCTTTTCAAGCTGTCATACCAAGTCGATACGAAAATAGACGTTCTTTCCTATGCGTTTGGAAAAAGGGCAGAGCAATGGAAAGCATTGTACGACATGGCAAAAAAAGAAGCTTCAGCTGCTGCATCCACGCCTTCTATGGTTGAAGGGAAAGTAGGAAAGCCACCCTATTTTTATACAGGGATGGAAGAGAACTGCCGCGCAGGATGCGGAGAAGTTTCCTATGCGATGTTTCGGAAAATGATGGAGTAAAGGGGGAAAGGAAATGTTCACAGGAATGATTAACCTTTCCCCCGGGCGGGAAATTCGAGAATTTGAAGTATTTCGAACTGAAGCCAGAAAAAACCAAAGCGGACGCGTGATGAGCAACGGAAACGAAAAAATCGGAACAATCTGGGCAATCCTCGCTGCTACAAAGCCAGAGGAAAAAGAACGCTGGAGGCAACTCGAACATCCGATAACACACAAAATTATCCAACAGGGCGCAGCTCCATTCGAAATCACATCGGGCGATTACTTTGAACGCGGAAACAAACGCTACCTCGTTCAGACCGCTCCATACAACGTTGGAGATCTCAATCATTGGACAATCTACTATTGCAATGAAAGGAGTGATGCATAATGGCGCAGAACAACGCAATCAGCAGCGAAGCGTGGGGGAAAGTATCACGGGTTATAGGAAAAAAAGTAGCGGCTACGCTTGAAGGCATAGAACGCGAAGTTGCAAGACGCGCATACCGAGCAAGCAATGAACTTCGAAATGCGTCACTTTTAGTACTCCGAGGGGACGGAACAGGAAAAGTTTATAGAGTGCCTGGTACAAAGGCCTATTACACAGCTTCCGCTCCCGGAGAAAGTCCTGCCGTACGAAACGGAACGTTCCGTGCATCTTGGGGGGCACATATCCATGTTGAAAAACAGGGCAAACAGTTCCAGGCAATGTCAGCAATCGAAAGCAATTTGAAAGCAGGCAGTCGCCCACTTGGCGAAATATTGGAAAATGGAAGCAGAAAAATGAAACCCCGCCCATACAAGCAAAAAGTAATCGACATGGCACTTCCAAAAATAAAATCAATTTACAATAGCCCCTATAAAGGGGTGTAGGAGGAAGCAATGGCACTAATCGTAGATACAGCCGTAAAAGCGTTTGATCTTACGCAGATACACCGAGGGGATTGCATACGAGTAAAGCGCAACGGCGATACAACGGCAAAAAATGGATTCGTTACAAAAGTAGGTGAAAAGCAGATAGAAATCCTTTATTGCAATACACAAAACAACGCGACAAGCTACCTGCCCATCCTTGCTGTCGATGTAGCAATAGGCATGTGGGAAATATGGTGGACGACCGATTTTGCGACGATAAATGTCGAAAACGATGCTCCACCGATGGAATAGGGGATGATACACCGTGATTGAACAACTCATAAATGAGCAGATATCAAGCGATCCACAGATCAGAGGAATGCTGACCACCTACAAAGGTGCGCCGGCATTTTTTTATCAGAAGGCACCGCAGGACAACGACAAAGGATGGACTAAGCCATGCTATCCCCGCGCCGACTTCAATATTGACATGCGCTACGATCCAGAGAGAAAAACATCCGGAACGCTTTCGATCAACGTATGGTGCACAACCGAGTGCGCGACGGTCGGCAGCGACGACCCTGACAAAGCAGTCGAGAAGCGTCTTATCGAGCTGATAGGTGGAACTTTCTATACAGGAGAAGAAAGTGCGACAACATGCGCCGTATGGAATCGTTCAGACGCTTTCTCGATCGAAGGAACAGCGAGCACAGGACAAACAACGGCTCCTGAAGTATTCGGAATTGCAATATTATTTGACCTGACCGAATTTCCCGACCAGATAACGACTGCACCAGACCCTATACAAGGCGCGAATTCATGGACGAAACTACACTTTCCACAAATGATGGTAATCGCACACGATGAAATGCCGCCAATATGGAAACCGAATGACACAAATCCTGCCATTTATTGGAGATTTGAAGGAACGGCAAGCGAATCAAGACAAAGCTATGCCGTAACCTGGTATATAGGAAACTTTGCCGCGCACGTCATTTCAGAAAGCGTGACAGAGCGGAATAAATGGACCAAAGCGCTAATTGAGCAAATACAGCTTGATGGCGAAATTATCCTGGAGGATACAAGCCCTATGTTTATCCAACAAATACAAATAAGGCATAACGCCGATCCACTCCGAGAGGGACAGTTGTCGCTTACTGGACAATACGGTGTACTTGCACAGCACAGAAAAGAACACGCACAAGAAGGACTTGCGCCGATTATTCAAGAAAAATAACAAAAAGAAAGGGGAACAAAAATGATATATGTATCAAAATATCCAAATGGACAGGCAGTAGATGACCAACTAGATTTAGCAACGACAAACCAAAGTGACATAACAACGCTTTTTGACGAGAAGGCAGATAAAAGTGAAATCCCAACGATACCAACAGCTTTGAACTCAATTATTCCGGCATATGCGCCAGGAATGGCACTCGCCATAAACCAAGCTGTCTTATATGAAGGGACACTCCTGCTTTCGACCGAAGCACAAACAACAGTCGGGGCAACCCCAGACATGTCAAAATTTATCGATTCATTCTTGATGACATATCCACGCTACTATGGGGATAGCACTGGATTCGAGGAAGGTCAGGCAATCGCAAGGCAATTCATGGGCAGGGACAACAGCATATTAATACCATTCAACTCGGACGACACAGGAGCAAGCTCCACGTGGGAAATTGACGTCATTGACGGAAATCCAAGCGTAACAGGAGCCAACGGCATATGGAGCGTCGCAGGGTGTTATTTCAAGAACGGAGTAGACAATACAGAAGGTTTCGTTTTGAAATTCGGCAATACCCTACCTGCCGAGGTTTATGTGCGTGGCAGGGGAGGTCTTTTAATCGAGGAAGCAGATGTTGCGACAGGGGAATCTATTACAGCAAAAGGCATTGCGGCATTTATCGCAAAGGATGTCGATGGCGCACAAACGGACGGCAACACAAGCGGATCGATCGACCTATCAAAGCTAAAAAACGCAGGGATGGAAACGGAAAGCACGGATCTAGCGGATTTCCTTATCGAAATATGGGCGAAATTAGCGACAAAGGCAGACGCATAGGAAGGAGTATTGTATGGCTAGGAAAAATACACTAGAAGCGCAGAAAGAGCCGCCAAAAGTAAAGGCGACTTACACGGTAAACGATCTTTCAAAGGTTGCAAGGACAGAGTTTTCTTTACCGCCAGAAGTTGTGTCTACAGCTTTAAAGGCAGCAGGGAAGACAGAAGCGACAGCAGAGGAAGCTAAGCAGATTATTGAAAATTTCTTAAAAAGGAGGATTTTATAGATGGCATCTTTTTTTACAATAGGAGAACAAAAGGTAAGGCCGGGCGTATATTACCGCTATGAAAATATCGGCGCGACGGCAACGGCAGGGGCAGATGACGGAAAATGTGCGATTGCATTCCGATCAAGCTGGGGGGAGATCGGCAAGGCGATACTTTTAGAAGATATCGGTGCCATTCAAAAGACGTTTGGAAATACAGCCGAGCAGGAAAGCGTAGCGGCTAGCGATGTTGAATTTTCTACCGGGGACGGTAATTCCTTTGACACGGAGGACGGCAATGGATTTGGGTTTGTTCCAGATACCGATTCTAATACGCTTTCAACCGTGTACGAAGCTTTTAAGGGCGGTGCACAGATGGTATATGGCGTACGCTTGGGAAGCGGTGGTACAAGCGGGACATATCAGATAGCTGACACGCAAGACGTTCCAGTTGTCCAACTTACTTTAAAGTATCCGGGCAGCAGGTCACTCTATATCGTAGTACGTCCAACGCTTAGCGATGCGGAAACAAGCGAACTGATTATTTTGGAGGGGACGGCACAGCTAGAGAAGTTGGAATTTAAAAATACGGAAAACGGCGCGCAATCTCTTATCGATGCGTATATGTTGCATGGAAGCTCGTACTTTACACTTTCAAAAATTGCAGACAGCCAAAATCCGATAAAAACGGTAGTACAGGACGAGATTACACCCGGCACCGATCCAGTTGCAGATGTTGCGGCATATTCGGCAGCCTTTGAGGCACTAGAGACGCAAAGATGGACCGTACTTGCAATTGACACTACAGATTCTGCAATCCAGACCATGGCTCAAGCATTTTTAGACCGCATTTACCAGGACGGAAGGTTCGTTATGGGCGTCTTGGGGGATAAGACGAGCGTCCCATTTGAGACAAGGCTACAAAGGGCATCTTCCTACAACGACTACAAAATCGTGTACGTAGGAAATGGATTTATAGACAGAGAAGGAAAATCGTACGAGGGCTATCATGCAGCAGCGTGGGTCGCAGGCATGGTTGCAAGCACACCGAGCAATGAAAGCGTTACCCACCTTGAGATCGCCGATGCCATAGACCTTGTGGAGCCGCTTACAAATATGCAATATGTAAAAGCCATTTTAGCAGGGATGCTTACGTTTTCGTCAAGCGCAGCAGGGACATTCTGGATAGACCAGGGTATCAATACGCTTGTACGACCAGGTAAGGATGATGACGCGGGATGGAAAAAGATTAAACGTGTTAAAGTACGTTTTGAATTATTCCAAAGGCTAAACGACACAGTGGATTTACTTGTCGCAAGACTAAATAATGATCAAGATGGACGAATGACGGTAGTTCAGGTAAGCAATAACGTATGCAATGCAATGGTCGCTGAAAGAAAATTGCTTACTGGTGCACACGTTGAACTTGACCCCGATAACGTACCACAGGGAGATAGCGCATGGTTTATCGTGTACGCAGACGACATCGACGCGTTAGAAAAAATGTATTACACATTTAAACTCCGCTTTGCACCCGACAACGAAGCAGAATAGGAAAGGAAAATAATAAATGAATGGATTGAATGACCAAAGCATGGTTGACGTACGAAAACTGGTAAGCGGGAAAGACGGGCAGCTATTCGTGACAACAAAAAAAGGAACAAACATTTTTCTTGCAGAAGTCGATACATTTCAAGCGCAAATTAGCCCATCGAACACGGACTATCACCCAGTGGGTAGCGCACTTATTTATGCGGTAAACATTGGATACACCGTCACACTTACATTTAGCGAAGCGGTTGTAAGGGATGATGTCATGATAAATGAACTCATTTCCGACTTACAGAAAGGCTACTTTCCTTCGTTTGATTTCCAGGGAAAAATGACTCGTAGAGATGGAAAAGTTCAGCGCATCGTGTACCGCGATTGCATACCAGACGGCTCAATCGACCTGCAGAACATAACACCAGGAGAAATTATAAAGAGAGCGTGGAGTTTCCGCGTAAACTCGGCTCCAGACATATTACAGAGCTTTAAATAACAAAGGAGGAAAAAGGAAATGGGAACAAAAAATACGGGGATTGACGATTTTGACGAACAAGAAAATGAAGAGGGAAAACTAACAAAGAACGAACTGCTACTAAACGAAAGCGACATTCTAGCAGGGCTTCTTGCCCTCGGAAACGCAAAGGACAATGCTTCAAATTATGAAAAAATCAAAATCGTTAAAGCGGGAAAGCTGCTGCTTGAGTTTCGCGTTCGTCCAATTTCTGAGGACGAATCACAGCAATGCTATAAAAAAGCGACAAAATACGCAGCGGCAAAGTCAGGACAGCCAAGAAAAGCTATTGAAACCAATGGAGCACTCGCCCGCTCCTATCTAATATACACCGCTACCATTGATGAGGACAGGAAAAAAGTGTGGGGAAATGAACAGGCGAAGCAACAGCTCAATGTATTAAACGACATTGACATGATCGATATCGTCCTGGACGCGGGGACGAAAGACCGAGTAATTGAAAAAATTGAAGAAATCAGCGGATACAACTACGAAGCGGAGGATCTCGCACAGGACTGATCAAGGCGGGCGGACATACAAGGCTGATGCTTGAAGTTTGCGAACGCTTCCCGAAAATCGGAGATATTCCAACCTATCAGGCGCTGCCAATCGGTGAAAGAATACTGTACGACCGCTACGCGTTGATGAAAATCGAAGCCGAAACACGAACGCCTGCTATAAAGCTTGAACTACCAAAGAAATAAGGGTGACAATATGAGTGAATCAGTAACCGTAATAGAAGTCGTGGCGCGAGTAGCCGACGAAACAGGAAAAGGAGCGGGAAGCGCGACAAAGAACGTAAGCAAACTAGAACAAGCGATGCAGAAAACGCAAAAGCAGATTGAATCGATGAAAGGCAAGAGCAAATTCGAAGTGGTGATGGGATTAAAAGACATGGCAACAAAAGGCATATCTACTACTGTTTCAAAGTTGAAAACTTTTGCAGGGAAAGCGTGGAGCGTTACGGTTGGAATTGTTGATAAAGTCACAGCTCCTTTACGCGGGATTGCAAAGATGGTAGCAAACCCGCTTGTAGCATTCGCCGGGATGGCGGGTATAACCCTCGGCGTAAAAGAAGTAGTATCAACTTTTGCAGACTTCGAACAGAAAATGGCAAACGTCCATGCTATCACAGGAGCAAGCGTAGAGGACTTTAGCCGTCTAAACGCCACCGCCAAAGAGCTAGGAGCAACAACGGTATTTTCGGCAAGTGAAGCTGCTGACGGCATGACATACCTTGGTATGGCAGGATGGAAAACAAACGACATTATAGCAGCAATGCCGGGACTTTTAAATCTAGCCGCAGCAGGAGCGACCGACCTAGGGACAGCCGCCGACATCGTATCAAATGTTATGACAGCTTTCGGTATGGAGGCAGGAGAAGCAGGCAGGGCAGCTGATATATTCGCCGCCGCCTCCTCCAACAGCAATACATCTATTACAATGCTCGGTGAAAGTTTTACCTATGCAGGAGCACTTGCCGGCACATATGGCTATGAGCTTGGCGAAGTAACGACCGCGCTTGGACTTATGGCAAATCAAGGAGTAAGGGGCAGTATGGCCGGCACTGCTTTTCAGGCAACAATACAAGGGTTAGCCGACACATCGGGAGAATCAGGTGAGGTACTAGAAAAACTCGGACTAACATTGTTTGATACCACAGGTAAGGCAAAGCCATTTAAAAATGTCATGAACGACTTAAGAACGGCTTTTAAGGGACTGACAGATCAGGAAAAAGCAAACTACGCAACAACGATAGCGGGAGAGCGTGGAATGAAAGGGCTACTTGCCATCGTAAACGCTTCCGATGAGGAATATAACGAATTAGCTGACTCCATCGAGAAAAGTACAGGCGTAGCGGAGAAAATGGCCAACATTCAAATGGATACTTTAAGCGGTGGATTTAAGCTGATAAAAAGCGCAGTAGAGGACGTATATATAGCACTCGGCGAACATCTCCAACCTTACCTCAAAAAATTCCAATCATGGATTATTGAAAAAATGCCAAAAATAAAAGAGGTAGCATTACGCGTAGCTGACAGAATTGTGAGGAAAGTAAATGACATTATCGGCGCAGTTAAAGACCTCGTAGCAAGCCCAGAATGGAAAAAAGCAGAGACCCTATGGGATAAAATCGAAATAGCATGGGGAAAACTAATCGCGGAGCCGTTTGACGGATGGTGGAACAGTACAGGAAAAGCGTGGGTAGCCGAAAAAATGGCAAGCGTCGGAAAGGGCATAGGAACGGCACTAAAGACAGGACTACTCGGTCTACTCGGCGTAGAAACAGGTGACGCGATCGGAGAAGGCGCAAGCATAGGAAAAGCATTCGCCGATGGCTTCATAGAAGGATTCGATCCGAAAAAGGTAGCTTCGGGAATATGGGAAGCGTTTAAAGGCATCTTTAAGGATGCCACAACTCTCTTGCCTGGCGGCAAAGAAACAAGTAGCACAGCTCCACTATCTGCCGCTCTAGCGGGTTACGGAGTACTAAAGACAGGAAAGGCCATAAAGGGCACATACAAAGGAATCAAGGCCGTTGCAAAGGGTGGAAAAGGTATATTCAACGCAATACGAGGGGTGATGACCACTGCCCCAGTGGCTGAGGTAGGAGCAACCGGACTATTTGGTGGTATTAGGACAGGGGCGCAGATGTTTAAAGCAGCAAATGTCCCAGGCGCAGGGGCAGCAGCACAAAGTGCGGCGACGTTTGCAAGAGCAGGACAGCTTGGAAAAGGTGTTCAATTCGGAGCAAAAGTAGCAGAGGGTGGCGCAAAAGTGGCAAGCGTTGGCGCAAGGGCGATCCCACTGATTGGCGGATTAATTTCCCTTGCTGAAATGGGATTCGACGCGAAAGAAGGTGTAGGACGCGCAAAAGAATGGACTGGCGGCAACAGCTTAGGGAACAAGATAGCTAGTGGCGCGGGCGCATTTTTTGGCGGAACAGGCGATGGAGTAACTGGAAAAAAGAGCGTCCTTGGAAAAGGAATGGATATCGGAAGCGGTGCACTCAAAGATGCAGGAATTGGCGCGGCAGTCGGCTCAATCGTTCCTGGAATCGGCACAGCCATAGGCGCAGGAGTCGGAGCGGGTGTTGGAATTTTGACATCAGCAATCGGAGGTGAGAATATTGCTAAATTTTTCTCAAAAGCAGGCGAGACGATCAGCGACTTCTTTTCGGGTCCATTTGTGGATTTTTTCAGCGAGTTATGGGGCGGAATATCTGGATTCTTTACCGAAACAATACCAGAAGCGGCCAGCAACGTAGGAGATGCAATTAAGACGTTTTTCACGGATAGTGTCCCCGGATTTTTCAGGAATTTGTGGGAAGGAATATCCGGATTTTTCGTAGGCACGATTGGCGGAGCCATCAGCAACGTAGGTAACGCAATAAAAGGCTTTTTCACAGAAACGATACCTATTTTTTTTGAGAATATTTGGGACGGAATAACAGGCTTTTTTACCAAAACGTTGCCGAGCGCAATAGACAGCATAGGATCGGCAATCGGGAACTTCTTCACCCGGACCATACCGAACGCAATACAGAACGTTATATCAGCGGCTGCCAATTTCTTTGGCAAGACTGTGCCATACGCAATAGGCTTTGTTGTTGGGAAGATAAAAGTGTTCTTTACAGAAACTATACCCGGGGCTTGGGAAGATCTGTGGAGCACAATCTCGAATTTCTTTACACAGACTATACCTGCCACGATAGCGACTGTTAGTGAGACAATAACAACGTTTTTTACACAGACTTTACCAGCATTTTTCACGAAATTGTGGAATACAGTAACAAATTTTTTTACACAGACGGTTCCCGCTGCGATTAACGCAATCAGAGCAACAATATCAACATTTTTTATGCGAACTATTCCCAACTTCTTTATCGGAATTTGGGGCGCGGTAAGTGGATTTTTTACAACCTACATCGCACCCGCGCTTGGAGCAATTGGCGAAACCTTAGCAACATTCTTCACAGAAACCGTACCGAACTTTTTTACAAATATTTGGAACGGAATAACAACATTTTTCACCGAAAAAGTACCTGCTGCATTGACAGCAATCGGAGAAACGCTTGGTACATTTTTCACGGAGACCGTACCAGAATTTTTCGGAGAGGTCTGGGATGGAGTTTCGGGATTTTTCACCGAAACGATCCCAAGTGCTCTCGCAACGGTAGGCTACGCTCTAAAGACGTTTTTCACCGAAACAATACCGAATTTCTTCTCGGATTTATGGGATGGCGTAACGAGCTTCTTCGAAGAAACAATACCAGGTGTTATTGAGAGCGTGAAAGAGGGAATTAGCGGATTTTTCGCAACAGCAAAAGAAAAAATTACAGGTTTCTTCAGTGGAATATGGGATGGTGTAACAGAATTTTTCGGGGGCGCGGCTACATCATTTAGCGAAGGATACGGCGATGCGACCGCACACGCAAGCGGTGGGATAATGACATCGCCACACTTGGGACTTGTAGCAGAGGATGGTGCAGAGGCAATCATCCCACTGTCTGGCAAACGGCGCAGCCGTGGCCTTTCCCTTTGGGCACAGGCAGGCGAGATGCTTGGTGTAAAGCCTTATGCAGATGGCGGTATCGTAGGCACGCAGCCCATGCCCCAAGTGACAGGCGGTGGGAATTCTGGCGCATCGGTCAGTGTACCAGTTTCGATCGGAAATATCACATTTGAGGTCAATGCAGGAAGTGGCACAGCATCAGCCGATACCATCATGCAGACGATAAAGGATAATGTGGCGAGCTTGACGGACGAGATAGCGTACCAAATAGCCGTATCATTGCAGCAGGCGTTTGCGAACATGGGGACGGTGTAAAAAATACTTTATTAGCTCAAATTACAAAAAAACGCTTGACTTTTGCGAACGCATAAGTTATAATAAAGACAGTTAAGGGAGACCAAAGCTAATACGGCAGGAAATGCCAGAAAGGAAATCAAATGGTGAAAATAATGACAGATAAACAGATTGAAATAATTCTAAACCTTGTCGCCGACAAATTTAAAGGGTGCAAGGATATGGAAGAAGTAAGGCAGGCCATCAAGGATGTCGAGGACATGGCAAAGAAAGAAAAACCGAAAGGGGAATAAAAAAATGGCGGTAGCAATACCGCCTACCCTTATAAAAATAAATAGAAGGAACGGAGTGGATAAGATTGGATGGCAAAAAAAAGAAGATGGGGAGACCAACGGACAACCCGAGGACTGTCAGCCTGCATTTGCGAATATCGCAGAAAGAGGCAGATCTGATACGGAATTGCGCCGAATCTTTAAACATCCCAAAAACGGATGCTATTATAAAGGGCATTGAAATGCTTAAGCTCTATAATCAGAAATAGACATGCAAAAAAAGGACAGCTCAAAATGGGCAGTCCTTTTTTCGTGGGTAAAAGAGAACATGGGGGAATGTAAGATGGATATCTATTTAACCGACCTAAAGACAAACAGCCGCCTTCGGATGCCCATGCTCCCCGAAAGCATAAGCGTGTCCCTTGGCTCATCATTTTACGACTACCAGATCATAGATTTAGGGGAAGTCCGTATACCATCAGGGCAGCAGCTAAACGCTTTTTCGTGGTCTGGAACGTTGCCGGGGAGTAGAAGAAAAAAAGCGCCATACGTACGCAAATGGAAAGAGCCAAAAAAAGTACATGCCTGGCTTAAAAACTGCATGGACAAAAAAAGGAAACTAAGGCTTTTAGCAACCGGAACACCGATCAACTGCAACGTCTACATCGAAAGCTACTCTTGCGACTTTTCGGGAGGGTACGGCGACTACACATACCAAATAAGCCTTATACAGGCAAAAGACCTAAAAGTACGTACAATCGGAGAGGGCAAGAAAAACTCCACTGGGAGCGCAAAGAGCGATGCACGCCCAGAGCCACCGCCGAAAACTACCTATACCGTGGTAAAGGGCGACACCTTGTGGGGGATCACGCAACGGCTTACTGGTAACGGAGCGCGCTATATGGAGCTTTACGAGCCAAACAGGGGAATTATAGGGCCTGATCCCAACCTGATCTATCCAGGTCAAGTACTCGTAATCCCATTTTAGAGGAGGCATAAATGGCGATAGACATAGGCGCAGTCAGGCACTACGTGGAGCTTTTAACAGAGGATGGCGTGCGATTTTCCCTTGACGGCGCATTGCTTAGCCTAGAAAGGGAAGAGCCGGAAAGGCAACTGGCGCAAAGGGTGACAATAAAACTTGCCAATATAAGCGTAGGCAAGAAAAAGCTGATGTCAATCGTCAAGCTAAACTGCCCACTATACGTATACGGCGAATGGGGCGATGGGAAGCATCTTTTGTTTGACGGAATCGTCTGGGAGTGGCAGTATGCAAACGCAAGCGAGAATGAACTTACGATAACCGCCTACGATCGCATGATACGCCTACAGCAAAGCAAGGATATCGGATACTATTCGGCAGGAATGCAGACGCAGGCGATACTTTCCGACATCTGCAACAATTGGGGCATACCGCTAAACTACCAGTGGAAGCACAGCACAACGCACGGGAAAAAGGCATTTAATGCGATAGCAGTCAGCGACATGGTGGTGGAGCTTTTAGACGAGGTAAAGGGCAGGACAGGCGAGAAATATGTCGCCCATTTTAGGGACGGCGCACTCCACGTCATCGGCTACGGCATAAACACCGTGGTTTTTCATTTTGATGGCAAAACGACGATTGCGACAGATGATAGGCTTACGATCGACAGGCTAGTCACAAGAGTAAAAGTAGTCGGTGCAGCTGACGATGACGGTAAAACGGCGGTCGAAGCGATTGTGGAGGGCGACACGTCTTTTGGGGTGCTGCAGGAAATCGTAAGGCGCGACAGCGACAAGACGATAGAGGATGCAAAAGCAGAAGCCGGCACAATCCTAAAAGAGCGTGGAAAACCCGAAGAGACCATAACTATTACCGTGCCCGATTTGCCATTTTTAAGGCGGGGGGATCGGATCGAAGTAGAAGCGGCCAACCTCAAAGGGTTTTTCTATGCGATCGGGCTATCGCATAACGCAACATCGAAACAAATGACGCTTACACTTACAAGGGGGTAATGAACATGCCAGGAAACGGAATTGGAAAACTTGCCCTGGTGCTACAGCAGCGCACCCATGACCTTGCAGACAAGCCGTCAGAGATAGATTTTGGCACGATACAGGGTGATATGAGCCTTGTGCAAGACTTTTTCCCAAAGGCTATACCGCAGGCAGACTATATGATGTGCGGGAAGGGCATTTCAGCTGGCGACCGTGTCCTAGTGGTACGCAGAGGCAACGATTTCTGCATTGTCGGAAAAATCCGCCCGGGTACAGGATAAAAATGGAGGCATGAGATGGCAGAAAAACTATTCCCGGTATTTGACGTACCGGCTGAGCTAGTCGATACGGATGATACAAATGGATGGTATCGCCCCGCCCCGCTTTTTGATGTAGAGAAGGGCGATTTTGTGACGGATGGATCGGGCAGGGTATTATATGGAAGCGGTCGGGATGCATGGATACTCTGGTGCACAAAAACGGCAGCGATCGAACGCTTTGCCTACCTTGGGTACGATAGCGAAATTGGAGCAGAAATTGACGGATCATTTAAAGAGCCAGACAGGGGGTCGCAAGAAAGCGAGATTGAGCGCACAGTGACCGAAGCACTGCTTGCCGACCCAATGGGGCGGACGCAACAGGTGCAGGACTTTGATTTTGTATGGGGTTCAGATAGCCTAGAGATTTCTTGCACAGTGATCGGAAGCGATGGGGACACCGCTTCTATAAATTTACAGCTAAAGACTTGAGAGGAGGGGAAAAGGATGCCATACCCATTTGTTCCGCCGGATTTTCTGCAAGGACAGTCAGCAGACGAGATACACAAACGGATGATGGACGCACTGCCATCCGACATTGACAAGAGCGCGGGACAGACACCGTGGGACTACACACGTCCTTCCGCGCTTGAAAAAGCAGAATTCGTAGAATTTGAATTAAACGAAGCGATTAAAAACATTTTCCCGCATTGGGCATATGGGGAATGGCTTGACCTACACGCACAGGGAGATGGACTTGTTCGCCGACCCGCAAACAAGGCATATGGGATTTTGACGGTGCGGGCATCCGAAGGGACGATAATCCCAAAGGGCTTCCAATTTGCTACACCCGCACAGCTATCCCCAAGCATCCTGTTTGAAACGATACAGGAAGCCACATTTTCCGGGGTACCTGAAGGGGATGTATGGATAGAGAAAGAAATACCCATACAGGCGGTAGAGGCAGGGATAGGCGGAAATGCTGCCCCGGGCACCATAAAACTTATGGTAAAACCAATCTCTGGAATTTCCTACATATCAAACGAAAATGCAGTAACAGGAGGTGCACCACCTGAAGATGATGAAAGCCTTAGGGAGCGTATACTATCTATGGTACGGCTTGGCATGAGCTACGTTGGGTGCGATGCCGACTATGTCAGGTGGGCGCAGGAGATTCAAGGGGTTGGAAATGTTTCTATAGTGCCGGAATGGGACGGACCAGGGACGGTCAAGCTTGTAATTTTGGACGCTAATGGAAACCCCGCCAATGAGCAGATATTAGATGCGGTATATGGGCATATCGTTTCTCCCGACGACCGCCTAAGCCGCCTAGCACCGATCGGCGCAACGGTTACAGTATCCGCTCCAACGACTGTGACAATAGATATTTCTGCAGCCGTATCCCTAAAAGAGGGCGAAAATATCGACACAGTAAAAGAAAGGTTTGAAAATAGCCTGCTACCCTACTGGGCAGTGGCAGCTTCGGACACAAGCGTCAAGTATGTTTTTGTCGGCGCCATACTAGCGGGAACGCAGGGAGTAAAAAATTACAGCCAGCTTACAATAAACGGCGGGACATCCGATGTCGGCATAGAAGTGGGGCAGTTCCCTATGCTTGGGGAGGTTGTATTTGATGGATAAAAAAGACTTGGAAATTATAAAAAACCCCGAAGCGCAACGTATGTTGGGGATTATACAAGGCGATTTCTACGATCGCTCCTATATCGGGCAATGGCTCTTTGAAGTAATCGGTAGGGAGTACAGCGAGATGCGGACATGGTCGAAAGAACTTCGGCTTGAGGCATTCCCGGAAACGTGCACATGGGGCATCCCTATCTGGGAGGCAGTATATGGGATTGAATCGGACAACACAAAGCCGCTTGAGTGCCGTAGGCAGCAGATACTGCTAAAAAGGCTAAGGCGACCGCCAATAAACCCCGCACGCATGGAAGAAATTGTATCCGCGCTGACTGGATGCCCGGTACAGATCACAGAAAATACGGAGCCATACACTTTTCGCATAGATGTGGATGAAAGCGCAGGAATATCTGCCCCATACCAAAGTGTGGAAGAGGTGCTACGTCAAATAAAGCCATCCCATCTTGCTATGAACATATGGTTTAATACGTACAAGACGTTTAGCACTAAGGACTACAGCGCAGGCGCATATGCATCCTTGGCGGTAGAAGAATTTGTTTTTGAGGACTAAAAATGAAAGGAGATAAACATGCCGGCAGCAGTAAATGGAGCTTTGACGGTGCTTGGAAAAGCACTGATGGCAAAAATTGAGATGGGAGGAGGTGAGATACCGCTAAACATTACGCGCATCGTATCAGCCAATGGCACGAGCAATGACCCCATAAGCCAGACGGACGTGGTTGGACAGATGCAGGAATTTGCCATAACCGGATGCAGCACATCGGGAGCGGAAACGACCATTTCCACATCCCTTACAAATATCGGTGTTATGTCCGGCTACTACCTTTTTCAAATCGGTTTTTTTGCGGAAGATCCAGACCTTGGAGAAATCCTTTTCCGGATATCACAGTTTTCTGAGGCGAACTACATCCCTGCGGAAAATGAACGAAGTTGCACCTACCAACCAAAATTTAAATTTACATCTGGGAATGCGGCGAACGTGACTGTGAACATCGATCCTAGCGGTTTCGCCACGCAGTCGCAGCTAGAAGAGCTTGGGGTGCAAGCAAACGCCTACACGGACGAGCAGATAGCCGAAACGGTGGCCGCATCGCAAACGTGGCTAAACGCGGTGGCGACCTTTGCCGACCTGCCCATCATCACAGACACGTCAAAGACGTGGCTGTGCCGGGTGCTCGAAAACAACAACGTCTACCAATGCGTAGCAGGGCAGGCGTCATGGTCGCTCTACTCGAACGACACGGACTACATAGATCCAGAAGAGCTTGCCGATGCACTGGGTACGGCGCAGGACGGCGGGCTCGCCATCACGTCAATCACAGAGGACGCCACGAAATTCAACACCGGGAGCAGTGTCTTGGGCGCGTGGGTGCGGAACATCGTGGATAAGGTAAACGGTATTATCACAGCTTTGGGGACAAAAGCAAATGATAGCAACTCCTCCGCAACGATAACAGAAAGCACCGCAAAAATTACAAATAATCGGATTGCGGGGGTAGCGGAATGGATACAGACGTTTTGCAACAGGATCAACGGAATTATCACAGAACTGGGCAAAAAGCAGGATATCTACGACTACACTGTGATGCAAAACAAATATGATGGTCTTACGCTTCCGTCCGTATGGCCGAGCGGGCAGACGCTTATGTTTAGCAACGCACAGACTAATAAATTTAATGGACAGAACTATTGTACGGTAATTACGATAAAGTCATTTTCGGTTGCAACTACTTCCTGTGTACAGTATATCTATCCGTACAACGTTGAGTTCCCTGTCACATACCGGTATGCGCTGCAAGGTACGGATGCGTGGCTAGCGTGGAGGTCGATAGCCAACGCAGACAACCCGATTTTTACTGGGAGCATTAGTATGGGGAGGTTGGCCGGATCTACCGTTGGAGAGTATAGCGTAGCGGTGGGAAAAGAAAACAGGGCAACTGGCGCTTATTCTCATGCCGAGGGATATGGCACTAGTGCAACTGGTGCTTATTCTCATACCGAGGGACATAACGCACAGGCGACCGGCAATAGCTCCCATGCGGAGGGATTGGATACTATTGCGTTAAATGATGCTTGCCATTCCGAGGGATACCTCACCACATCAGGCGGTACAGCTTCCCACTCGGAAGGGGCCCATACGAGTTCTTTCGCGTACCAACATGCGGGAGGGCATTATAACGACAGCACGCTTGCGCTTCCGTCGACAAGTTCCGGGACGGGAACTGGAACTTCTTTCGTTCTTGGAAACGGCACTTCGTCCGCGGTATCCAACGCTTTCCGCGTGACGGACAACGGCCAGTGCTTTGCAAAAATGGCATATTCGGCTACTGGCGCAGACTATGCAGAATATTTTGAGTGGGATGATGGCAACCCCAACAACGAGGACAGGAGAGGTATTTTTGTCACGATGGTAGGTAGGAGGATAAAACCCGCAGGACGTGGAGACTACATCCTAGGCATCGTCAGCGCGAACCCGTGTATCTTAGGCAACGCAGACGAGTGCTACAGCGGTCAATTCCTTTTTGACGATTTTGGCGAGTACATATACGAGACATCCATGGTAGACGAGCCGTATATTGACGAGGATGGCGAGCAAGCAACCAGACAGATAGAATCAACGCACTATAAATTAAATCCGGACTACGATCCCGACCGTCCATATACTCCAAGAGCGGAGCGCAAGGAGTGGGAAGCAGTTGGCATGATGGGAGTGCTTACATGCAGGCATGATGGAACGGCAGTAGTGGATGAATACGTTGAGTGTAGCGCGGATGGAGTGGCAACACATGCAGAAACGAGGACGCTAGACAGCTATAGGGTTATCGAGGAAATAGACAGCGAGTTGTGCAGGGTGTTGGTAAAATAAAGAGAGGTGAAAATAAATGGACGCAATAACGCAAATAACGCCGATCCTAGGGCTTGTAGCAATGGTTTTGGCCATGATTGTAAGCTATGGGACGATACACGCAAGGAAAACAGATCCGCAAGTGGCAAAAGACAGGGAACAGGATGACAAAATCGAAAAGATCCTAAGGCTGCTTGACAATGACAACGGTAGATTGAACAGGCTCGAATCGTCAAATATCCAAACAAGCGAATTCCAAAGGATGTGCCTGCGGACAATGAAGGGGATGCTTCAGCACCTTAGGAGTGGAAACCATACGGAACAGATGAAAATCCTTGAGGGGGAAATAGACGATTTCCTTATAGGAGGTGGGAAGCCATGATATACCGGATCCTGATAGTGGATGGCTTTATAGTCGTGCTGTCCAACTTGCTTGTACTGTACGCAGTCAACAGTATGCTGCCAGCTTTTAAAAAATGCGAAGCTTTCATATGCTTATCCTTAACAATTGCATTTATGTGGATGGTACCAGAGATAGGGAGAGGTGGAAATTCCATGGAAACGTTTTTGTGCGATGTATTCTATATTTCGGGCGGTGCAGTATTTTTGCATAGCATAATCACATCTCTAAAAAAAATAATCATAGAAGGGAGAAGAAGGAAATGAAAACATTTGTTCTACAAACAGCGGAGC
>JAJQRA010000006.1:0-2595 GCA_046533095.1 Lachnospiraceae bacterium ZAX-1
AATTTTTTGCCGAACCGCAACACATTAATAAAGCGTATTTATAGAGTTTGATGATTGACTATATTGTCAGTGATGAACCTCCTCTCCGGCGTTGCCCCCTTTAAAAGTGCAAAATCCAAATCCCGCTCAATGTGTTGCAGCGATTCAGCGAACGGCTGTTTTTCACTCGTCGCACCACCGATACGCAGTTAGGGTCACCCATGGCCTCTCCGAGGGCAGGCCCTTGAAAGGGCTTGTGCGGAACTTTCATGGGGCCGCCCTCTTGCTCGGGTTTCCCCAAGTCCCTTGCGAACAAGGTGTGAAAAGGCGGCAAGCCTAACGGCCGCTAAAAGCAAAAACAGACAGCGGTGCCTTCGCGCGGATAGGTGGTGGCCGAACTGGATATTGGCATAGCCGAGTTTGCGTCTCATCACGCGCCGCGCCAAGGATTTGCTCGGTACGTTCGTCGCCGATTTGGTACTCGGGCTGTTCTCGTACGTCGCGCAGACGGAGCGCGAGAATATCCGCAAGTGGCAAGAACAGGGCATCGTCGCCGCGAAATCGCGTGGCGTTCGCTTCGGTCGTCCTATCAAAAAGCCCCCTGAAAATTTCGCCGAAATCGTTCGGGCGTGGGAGCGCCAGAAACTGCCGTTTGCGGAAACTTTGAAGCGGACAGGCTTGAAACAAGCCACGTTTTACAGGCGTTTAAGGGAGTTCCGCGCAGGCAAGCGGAAATAGAAAACTATCAAAAGGTAAACCTTTTGACAAACGTCACCGGCGGTGGGGCGAGCGGCAAAACTCACCTCTTAACCGTTCGAAACAGACACTTTTCGGACCTCGCTCCAACATTTCGAGAAAAAGTGTTTCAGTTAGAAAAAAGTGCTTGACATTCGAGTTATGTTGTGATATAACATTTAAAATATAGAGTTAACTATCAAAAGGTTTACCTTTTGATAGTCGGACAAAGGGCACTGAGCATCGCTTCGTGTTTCAACCGTGTGACCGCTGCTGCCTCGCACTCCAAGCGCAGTTATTCGTACCGAAACGCAAGTTGAGCGAACGCAGGAATGGCGGATGGGAAGACGTTTTGAAACTTATGTTCCCGGGATATGTGTTAATCGGCACGGAGCAAATCGAGGACGTGTACAAGCTGATTGTCAGAGTCCAGAGCGTGTTAGATGTGTTGCAGAATGACGATGAATTTTTGGAAGTGCGATTAGAGGAAATTGCGAGATTGATCCAAATGGCAGATGATAACGGTATAATTCAGAAATCACAAGGGATATTCGATGAAAACAATCTTTTCAAGATTACGTCCGACCTGCTTAACGGTCACGATGATTGGATTGTGAAATATAGGGTTAGGAACAGGCGTGTTGTGGAGGGACATAATGCTCGGCGACGAACGCCGTACAGTTTGGCTCGGTGTGGAGCTTGAAACCAACCTCGGAGGAACGGAAATTTGAAAGTGGTCATACTGGCGGGCGGCTACGGCACTCGAATAAGCGAAGAAAGCCACCTGCGACCGAAACCGATGATTGAAATCGGCGAGAAGCCGATTTTGTGGCACATACTTAAATATTACGCAAATTTCGGTTTCAACGATTTTGTTATATGTTGCGGGTATAAGGGCTATGTTATCAAGGAATATTTTGCCGACTATTACCTGCATCGCAGCGATGTGACGTTCGATTTTTCGGACGGCGGCAAAATGACGATACATAACAACGTTTCAGAACCGTGGAAAGTTACGCTTGTTGACACGGGTGCGGACAGCCAGACCGGTGGGCGTATCAGGCGCATAAAGCGTTACATCGGCGACGAGCGGTTTATGCTAACCTACGGCGACGGCGTGAGTAATGTTGATTTGAACAAGTTGCTCGCGGCTCACGAAAAAGGCGGTAAAACCGTCACTTTGACGGCGATTCAACCAGGCGGACGCTTCGGCGTGTTGGACATCAAGGGCAACTCCGTGACGGCGTTCAACGAGAAAGCGGTCGAGGACGGCGGTTGGATTAACGGTGGCTTTATGGTTGCCGAACCTGCACTGTTTGACTACATCGATGATGACAAAACCGTGCTTGAACGTGCGCCATTAGAGCGATTGAGCAGTGAGGGCAAGCTCGGCGTGTACAAGCACCGCGGGTTTTGGCAGTGTATGGATACCGCACGAGACAAGGGTGCGTTGGAAGACGCTTGGGCAAGCGGTTGGGCAAAGTGGAAAGTTTGGGAGGATTGATTGTGAAAATATCCATCATAATGCTCACATACAATCGCGAGACCCTCGTGTCGCGTATGATTGAGTGCATGCTTGCGCAGACGTTTCGAGACTTCGAGTTTGTCATTGTTGACAACGGCTCAACTGACAAAAGTGGTGCGATTGCCGACGAATACGCCCTCAAAGACGAGCGTATCCGCGTAATTCATCGGTAGCGCGGCAACATCGGGAGTGGACGCAATGCAGGACTTGACACGGCACGCGGAGAGTACATAGCGTTTGTGGACGATGACGATATTTGCGAGCCTGAATGAAAATATCAATCCCCCAGCTATGCTGGGGCGAATGGAATAAGCAGTAGCGTTACATCTGTTATAAAAAAGCCTCCTATGCTAGAA
>JAJQRA010000007.1:0-170495 GCA_046533095.1 Lachnospiraceae bacterium ZAX-1
GATTATTACTATGAAAGAAATCCATTCTTTCTGCAGATAAGTTACGAACCAATTCATCTTGCCACTCCTTTTAATCATTTATAATTTCTTTCAAAAAACACTTGGGAGGTTCTTGAACATTTCTAGCTTGCCACTTTATCTCTCATTTTTTATATTAGGTATAATATTGCATGGGCAATTTCCGAATAAAATTATGAGCGTCTGCCACCTTTGCGGTTTCTTTCACTTCTTCTAGCGTAGAATTCATCTTACTTACTCGGATGTTACCGTAAATACTTTTTGAAAATAATTCGATTTGGTTTCATAGGCACTCTGCCCGAGTTGATGAATCGCCTGTTCCAGTTGATTATTTCCGCTTCCATCATAATCCTGTCCTGCTCCAAAATTTCCTTGTCCGCTTCCACTCTGTTCCGTTTCATAGCCTAAGATTTCCGTAATCCGCTTCATCGAAATATTCGCTTCCTGTATCTGAAGCTGTAGGCTTACCAGTCTGCCTACCGGATCCATGAAATATCCGGATAGTGTCATAAAGGTCATCATACTCCCCAATGCGATATCCCCATTGATTACTTGCATCACTGCAAAGTACGTTAGCACCAAATTTCCTACCGTAGACACAAAACTTGAGATCGAACCTTGCACATTCGAAAGCATTCCTTCTTTCATTCCTATCCGCAAAGATCTTATGTATTCTTTTTCAGTATTTTCTAACTCTACTTCTTCATTGGCATTCCCTTTAATCGTTTCAACCGCCCGAAGTCCCTCGATAATCTGCGAATTCAAGATAGGAGCCTGTTGGTAGTGAAAAGCCATGATGAAATTGCAAATCGGTTTGCTTTCATACTAATTGAATAAAATTTAAATGGCTTCTAATCTATTTTTATATGCCATTTTTCAAATCATAATAGAAAATATACTGTTGGATTACACCTGCATATCCTAAAAATGTTTCAAGTGGAAACCCTTTCGGATAATGGCTCTCAATAACTTTTTTAATATGGGTGTCAACAGGAAAAGCATCTAAATGATGCAGTGCAAACAAGCATATGCAATCGGCAACCTTATTGCCGACACCACATAATTTTAACAATTCTTTTTGTGCATGTTCATAGTCCATTTGCTCTACGGATTCTATATTAACTTCTTGATTTAAAATACTATTTGCCGTACTGGCTATGTATCGACTTCTATAGCCTAAGTTACAGGCATCTAATTCTTCTTGCATAGCTTGTGCTAAAGCCTGAACGGAGGGGAAGTCAAAATATACGTTTCCCTCCATATCATATTTTTTTTCACCAAATCTTTCACAAAGCAATTCTATGCTTTTCTTAATTCTCTTGATATTATTTTGTTGTGAAATGATAAAAGAAATCAGAATTTCCCATATGTCCTGCTTTAATATCCGAATACCTTTCCCAAATTGTACTGCATGATATAAATAGGTATCAGCATCGAATACCGATTCAACAAACCTGTTATAGTCGGTATTCAAATCAAAATAATGCCGCCATATATCGTTATATTCATCAGCTGTACAAGAAAAGATAACCTCCTCTTGTTCCTGTATAATTTCTAAATACTTTCCAAACGCAATGAGCACATACTTATTTTCTTTTATTTTATTCAATCGAAAACACTGCCCTGATTCTGCTATTTGCTCAATTGAAAAATTGCTGTTATTTATCTGCACCATTTTATCTCCCTCTTCAGGCATATTTGGATTTTCTGTGTAAAATCATAAATCCTAGATTCACTCTACACAATAAATGTAAACGGAATATGAACAAAATCTTTACCCAATTTCTAAAAATATATACGTAGTTGAAAAAAATCAGTTCGATTTTGAGCCAACTGGCTATGCTTGTTACTTGATTGCGCAAAATGGTGATTTTACTGACTTAGGTATTTTCTAAAATAATCTGACATAAATTCATTTGCCCAACTAGCCAATTGTTCGAGTGAATGGTTCATTTTATTTAAAATCCATTGTTTGGCCATGCCGACAATGCCATTACTGTAATAACGGGCACAGTACATATCTTTATCTGACAATTCTTTTTTACCGGACTGCAGCAAAATAATCTTCTCGTAGTAACTTACGGAATATTGAAAATTTTATCCGCCGAATATTGAAAGCAATAATTCATCAAGTCGTATTTATCTTGAAAGTAGCGATAAAATGTGGCTCTTGAAATCTTGCTATGGAAAACAATAGTTTGTACGGTTATTTTTTTCTAAAGATTGTTTGCTCAACAATACGAACATCGTTTCTGCGATAAGGTCTTTCGCTCCATTTCGTATCATATCCCACCACCCCTTATGAAACATTTTTGTGTGTTTGTCTACAATTTGAAACATACGCTTTTGATTGTAGCTTGTAGATAACCGCTAAGTAATTATATCATTCATTTATCACAAAAACAATTCATTTTTCCCCCACAAGCACTGCTTGTGTCTATTCAAAAATAAAGGAGCATATGCAATGAGATTCAAAGAGAAAACGGCTATCGTTACAGGAGGAAGTTCGGGTATTGGTGCGGCGGCAATTGCAATGGCAAAGGAAGGGGCTTCCTTACAAGCATGCTTATTAGCCATTGCAGACAACATATGAATATGGAAAAATGGCTCTTGCCTAGATTCTTTATTGTTTGAAATTTCCCAGTTTAACTTGTACTTTTTCTTGACATAGTACCAATCGGCATATAGTCAATTAAAAAAACCGTGAAAAAAATCAATCATAATCAAACAAGTTTTCGCTTAGATGAATAAAAAATCCTGCTTGCAGGATTCTCCGCCTGTGGCGGTTGCGTCAGCAACAACTTCCTTGTACGCCACAGTGCGATCCTCCCGGAGGGTTTTTTATATGATAGGAGCACTTTCCTATAATATAAAAAAACACACCGCTTTTACATATAGCAGTGTGTTTTTATGAACCTTACTTTTCTACCGCTTTCGCCAACCGCTCCAAAGCCTTTTTAATCACTGAGCGTGGACTCGCTGCATTCACACGCAAGAACCCCTCTGCCCCTGCTTCACCAGAGAGCAGCACACCGGCATCATATGCCGTAAACACCGATAATTCCTTTGCCCACAATCCGAATCTGCGAAAATCAAGCCACAACATATACGTGCCCTCTGGCTCTACTAGCGATACATTTGGCAAATGTTCTTGAACGAAATTTTTCACAAATGCAACGTTATCCGATAAATAAACCAGCAATGCATCTAGCCACTCTGCACCATCCGTATAGGCGGCTCGACAGGCAAGCATCGGCACAATTCCTGAGCCAAGCATACCATATGCAAGCAGTTTATCGGAGAAATCGTCACGTATGTCATCGTCTGCAATAAAAATATTCGCGATTGCCATACCCGACATATTAAATGTCTTCGTAGGCGCGGTACATGTGACCGTAATATCTAAAAACTCCTGCTTGATACCAGCGAATACCGTGTGGTGGTTGGGGGCATACACAAAATCACAGAAGATCTCGTCCGATATGACATATACTCCATGTTGCAGGCAAATATCACCCATTTTAGTAAGCTCGTCAACCGTCCATACGCGGCCAATCGGATTATGCGGAGAACAAAGCAGGAACAGTTTCACATTATTCTTAACGATCTGCCGTTCAAAGTCCACGAAATCAATCTCGTATTTTGCACCCTCGTGCGCCTTATAGGGCTCTCCTAAGGCAATCGGACGAACCTCTTTTTCTTCAGCCGTCCCACCCTTTAACACAAGTGCGTTTTTAATCAAACGGCGGTTATTCTTGTCCACCAGCGTATTGAACTTATCATAGGACGGCGTTTGCACCAGTATCGCATCATTCGGCTTTGTCAGCACATTGATGGCAACGGATACGGCGGTCAAAACGCCGGGCGTCGTAACTAGCCAATGTGGTTCCACATTCCACCCATGACGTTCATGAAACCAATGCTTTACTGCGCCAAAATAATCATCATTCTCCATTGAATAGCCGTAAATTCCATGATTTGCCCGGCGAATCAACGCATCTTTAATACAATCGGGTGCACGAAAATCCATATCCGCAATCCAGAGCGGTATCGCATTAAATCCCATCCCACGTTGCCTTGCAAAATCATGTTTAATGGACTGCGTATGCGTCCGATCAACGATTTCATCAAAATTATACGACATAAAAATCCTCCCATGCTCCCTACCGCGATCACGGCAAAAAAGTAAAACGTTCTCCCAAGGAAGCGTAAGCATCCTCGCTCATTTTATTTGTTTACAGGCACTTTTCACTCAGTAATGTACGAATACGCATCCTTCTCATACCAGCTCTCGCGATATGGCAGCTTAACATTTGCCGATAGCCTCTTTGTATAAGAATCATTTTTAAGTGCAAACACAATCCGCCTTACCAATTTAAAAATCCCCGCATATCCAAAAAACGGCTTGTCCGTATCCCACAGCTGTACGGATACAAAACCGGATTTTGCAAGAAATCCATGGGTTCCAGCATGGGAAATCGTAATATCAGGCTGTAGCCTTTTTAGCTGGTTAATCATCTCAAATGGTTGATTGCTAACGGCAAACGGCGTATCCGGCAAATCCTCAGACAGATCACTGATGATGGGGTCGGCGCCATCATCATAATGGTACGCCCGAACCGCAATGACATCGAGTCCTATCTCTTTTAAAAATAACGCCTCCACACCGCTGCGGACAACGCCTCCGCAAATCAAGACACGCTTGCCTTTTATTTTCGGCAGGAATGGATCAATCGCTTCTCGTACTTTTTCTTCCTCGGACGCAATCAGATTGCGTGCCTTGTCCGCCAAGCCATAAAACTCTGCAATCTCCAACAGCCACGCCCGCGTTCCCTCATAGCCTATAGGCATCCCACAAATAATATATGGTATGTCGAACTTTTCTTGCAAGTACTTAAGAATATAATCATCGTGCACATTACACAAGCTCACATTTAATCCCGCAAAACTCATCATGCGAAGATCGTCCGCACTACAATATTCCGCATAAATCCGCACGTTTAATCCAATGGCATTTAAAAGCCTTGTCATTTCTTCTTCATCAACCGCACCAATGGAAGTCGCATTAAAAATATTCACCGTATTCTGCTTTTGTGTGGCAAGGGTGCGTATTTTTGACGCATAATCAGGATCACTTCTCTCTGGCGGATCGTAATCGCGATATTCAATCGGTTCTAGCGGTATTCGAGTAATCAGTGAATGGTAAAATGCATCATATGCACTTGCCACAACGCGCGACTTAAAACCGGGACAGTGAATCGCCGTCACAATGGCACCCGTTTCATTACCCACGTTTTTAATAACATTGTCCGCATCGTCGCCTATAATATTCGGTGCGCAGGTTGCAATGACAAAGATAATCTCAGGGCGAAACTCGCGGTCAGCATAAAGAACCGTTTCACGCAGTTTTTTCTCGCCACCACTAATCACGTCAATCTCCGAAAGATTCGTTGAGAGCCAGATTGGCGGATTTGGAGCCTTACCGCGCCGCCCTTTTCCCTTACTAGCCGCAGGCGAAAGGGAAAACAGCGAAGAGCCGCAACCAATCGGCGCATGCATCACGATAACCGCGTTTTCAACCGTTGCCGCCATCATGAGCGACAATGCCATCTGGCATGCATTTGCCTGCCAAAATTTACGTCCTTTTTGAAGCATACAGCCTTCCTTCGCACAGTCTAATGCCCCACACGCCGTACCCGAAAAACTGTCGCCGATCACCAATCTACTGTCTCGTACCGGCTGCTCTGGTTTATCATAATAACTCATACTGCCTCCTCCTGCCATCACAAAGAAAAATGTCCATTATTCTTCTTTGACGCCTATCCTCTGTCCTAGTCTCGCCTCTCGCGTTGCGAGGTGCCTTTTATCTGGGTGAAACGATGGCTGATAAAATATCCTCCAAAAGATGCAGCCCGCCACGATAGCCGGCATAGCCCCGGTCTAGTATTGCACGGTTATATACGGGGTAGCTGACTGCTAAACTTCCTGCGCCAAATGTCGCCGCCGTTGCTTTTTCAAGAGTACTGCCAACCATAAACAAAGGCGTTATATCATCAAAATACCGTTCTCCACGATTCTCTGGATGTTTGCTTCGCAGTGTCTTTGCAATTAAACTCGTGTCTGTTTCAAATAGCAGCTCGGAGTCTAGGTCCGCCGCTAAAAATGCCGCATTCAAATCATTTAGCTGCCACTCATCCAACGTATCCGTCACAAAGCTATGCAGACCTACCCAACCTAATTCCTTTTGCAGATACGACGTAATGGGAATCGCATAGTCAGAATTTGTTACCGTAACAAAAAAATACTTCATATCGCCATCACCAAACAAATCCGCCGTACGTGAAAAGTACTCATAATATTCTCGGTTTTCATGCGCAATGACAGCCTCAACTAAGTCCTTGTCAATGGAAAGCTCCTCCCCTAATTCACGCAAAAACCTATCTGTCGCCTCCGCGCCAACCGGTAAATCCGTCACAAAATATGGCGTGCCATGCCTTTTCTTAAAGTTCTTAACAAAGTCCATGCCATAAGTACGGGAAAACAAAATATTCAATCCCACTTCTGGGGCTGATGTCAGATTTTCAAACGTCTGATCCGGCGTAAAGAACGTATTGACCTGTAGTCCTAATTTACCTAGTAATTTAGCGATTTCTTCCAAGTCTCCACGAAAAAACGGGTCGTAGCCTGGCACAAGTCCGAAAAGATTGACCAGATTATGGTTATGATCCTTCGTAGGGCTTAGATATTTATTAAAAATGCCGTCAAGCAAAATCTCGTAGCCGTTATATGCGTTCTTCTTAAAACTCGGCGTATTTAATGCAATGACAGGTATTTCGTCGTCCTCATGCTCGTCTGCGACAGACTGCACGTCATCACCGATAATTTCCGTCATACAGCCTGTAACGACTACAAAAAGTTTTGCATCGATCAGCTCAGCTGCAGACGTAATTTCCTCTGACAGCCGCTCACTGCCGCCAAACACGATTTCACGCTCCGTAATGCCGGAAGAAGGTGCCATAAATCCGCTGCAATAGCCTGATCCAAAGTAGCCCGCTCCAAATGAAGTCGCCCCCGAAAGGCTGCCGCCGCAGCCAAGTGCGGTATGGATAATCGGCACGACGCCCGGCAATGCGCTGATTGCCACTAATGCCCCGCCTAATGCACACGATGCTCGTGGCCGCTCGATACACGCCACCTGTTTTTCAAATTCTTTTCCCATAATTTACCACCTTATTTCCTAACAATTGATTAAGCGAGAATGTTTTCAGACTTACTAAGGAAACAATCTTTTACGCACGTAGGCTATTAATTTACACATTGCCGCATAGGGGCCTTTGCGTCTTTCGAAACAAAACCATTACGCACGTAGGCTATTTACAGTTCCTTATATAGCTCCGTAGATAAATAACGTTCCCCAGTATCCGGCAACAGTGCCACGATAACCTTATCCTTGTTCTCCGCTCGCCTTGCCAGTTTCAATGCGGCAAACGCTGCCGCCCCAGAGGATACTCCAACAAGCAGGCCTTCTAAACGCCCAAGTCTGCGGGATGTTTCTATCGCGTCATTGCCACGCACGGGAAAAATTTCATCTACAACGTCAGATCGATAAACCCGTGGCTTAAAATTTGCGCCAATCCCTTGGATTTTATGAGGTCCTGGCGCACCACCTGAAAGCACCTGTGATTCAAAGGGCTCTACCGCTATAATTTGAGTATTTGGATTGCGTTCCTTCAAATTTGTACCTACACCCGTAACCGTACCACCGGTACCGACACCCGCCACGAAAATATCAACCGTACCCTCTGTGTCATCCCATATTTCCTTGGCCGTTTCCGCCATATGGATTGCAGGATTGGCGGGATTTTCAAATTGCTGTAAAATCACGCTATTATAAGTCGTACTTTGCAGTTCCTCGGCACGGCGAATTGCTCCGCTCATTCCCTGCAATCCAGGAGTCAAAACGACAATCGCACCAAGGCCGCGCAGTATCGTGCGTCGCTCAACACTCATCGTTTCCGGCATCGTAACAACAACCTTGTATCCAAGGCTAGCCGCCACAAACGCTATGCCCACGCCCGTATTCCCACTTGAAGGCTCAATAATAGTCGCCCCGGGTTTTAAAACGCCACGCCTTTCGGCATCGGTAATCATGGCATAAGCGATACGGTCTTTGACACTGCCTGCCGGGTTAAAATACTCCAGTTTAAAATAAAGCCCCACGTCCAACGTTTCCTGCAAAAGCAAACGTGACGGACGAAGTAACGGCGTCTTTCCAATCAATTCCGTCAGACTCCCTGCCGCTTTTACCATAATAGTCCTCCTCTTACAAGATTATCCTGATCCATTCCCATGTCTAGGCAACTACCGCCGCGATAACTGGCTGTAAATAGTTGCCTTTCTTTGTGATTTTGTCGGTCGCCAGATAAAGTACCAACCGCCGCAGTAACTGGCTGTAAATAGTTGCCCCATATTGCTTATCGTCCGTGTTAAATCATTAGCGGGCATTAGAACCGCACCTCGCTGTTTAGAAATTCCATAGCAAACGCCACCGTCTCAATCACTCCATTAAGCAGTGCGGATTCATCAATGTCAAAATACTCGCTATGCCAATCCGCACCAGTACCTAAAGCTTCATTTGCTACACCTAAATTCAGCATAATTCCTGGATACAGTGCTGCGATACGTCCAAAACTTTCCGATCCCATAAGCGGCTCTGACACGGCCAACGTATCATTGCCTAGGTACTCTTTTACCGTTTCAATGGCAAATTCTGCCGCATCATAATTGTTAATTAGTGGCGACCAACATTCCGAAAGACCGGAAAGTGTATATTCGCAGTCATATGCGGCAGTAATATGTTCCAGTGCATTCTTAAATGCCTTAACAAATTCGGTAAAGCTCTCCTCATTATAAACACGTACGGAACCGGCAAACGTCAACTCATTTGGGATAATATTGCCTTTGTTGCCACTATGCAAAGTCCCTATGGAATAAGAAACACTTTCATACGGCGAAATATTGCGAAGGCGTATTGCGCCAAGTGCCGTGTTAAACGCGGTAAATGCGTCAATAGGACTGTTTGCATGGTCAGGGCGTGAGCCGTGACCACCACAGCCTTTAATCGTTACATGAAACACCGACCCGCCTGCCATAAACGGCCCACCTAGTGCAAGCAATTTCCCCACGGGTAATGCAGGCTGGACATGTATCGCATGAGCCGCGTCAACCCGTTCTTTACGCTCGGTCAAAACCTTTAGGATATTGACCAAATTGCCCGTGCCCTCCTCACCGCGCTCAAAAAGCAGGATCACGCGGTTGCCATTTAGTTCAGTTTCATTTTCCTTTAAGATCTTAGCTGCTGTAAGCAAGATTGCCGTGTGGGCATCATGTCCACACATATGCGCGACGCCCGGATTTTGTGAAATGACCGCACGTTTACAGGAAAGGTTTGACTCATTTTCCACTACCGGCAAGGCATCTATATCTGCCCGCAACAACACCGTCTTGCAGTTGCCGCCACCGCCTATATAGGCCAATATGCCACCATCCTCTACTTCTTCAAATTGAATGCCAAAATTGGTAAGCTGTTCACATATCAAGCGCAGTGTTTTAAATTCAACACCTGATAATTCTGGATTTTGGTGAATTCTCCGCCGCAACGCTACGGCGAAGGGCTCGTTTTCTCTGGCATACTCTATAATCAACCTCTTCATCTGTTAAGTTCTCCAAGGAAATTTGTCCAAACCATCCTGCCTATGGCAGACATTTCCCACCCTCTCGTTCACTTTTCATTCCAAGTAATAACACTAAACATATATGTGTTATATGTTTAGTATACTGAACCATAAAGCTACATTTGTCAATACTTTTTTAAGAATTTATGGTGTGTCCTGTGAGCCGCTGCGTGGTGTTGATAGTGCTTTCTATAGGCTTTGAGCTATATATTCTGCGCTTTGCCTTGCTTTGGCGACGACCTGCTTTGTATTTTTCTGTGCAAATTCCCTTGCAGCTGTTTGTCGGGAATTAGCACCATCTTTTGTTCCACTACTAGCCGCTTCGCCAATGCCTGTCGTAAAATCCTTTGTCCCTATACTTCATCAATCCTGCAAACATCGTGCCATCCCTCCTATGATGCCCATAGACATGGGCATAGGCTTTTGCATATTTTTCATGGGCGGTCTACGACACCGTTTTGTACTGCCTTTTGTTTCAGCGGGTTTCGACTCGTCAGGCACTTCAATGAGGTCGGCAATATCCTCAAACGCTTCCATGCCCTCCCTCTTTTCTCCCGCCTGCCAAACAGCCATCATGGTGCTGAATGCGAAAAGGGCCTACATCAGCACAATACATACCGTAGCAATCTTTTTCCCCATAGGCTTTTATCCTCCAAATATGTTTCTTTGCAAAAAGCCACTTAAAACAGGAATAAGGGAAGCGTTGTCATAGGCAAACTTCTGATCTTCCGGTGTTTCAAATCCGTTGCCTTTAAACTGTGTGTAAAAATCCTCGTCGAAAAAATTTACGGCAAGCGGGATCCCGAACCCGTTCGTGATCAGACCGACTTTGTAGGCATAGCAGAAGTGGGCATTTACAAAGAATATATGAATTTTGGGTTGTTTTCCTTGACAACCGGTTCAGCGCCTGCCGTGTCATAGACAACCGAGTATAAGTCGCCAAGCGAAATTTGAGTTACATTAAATGCTGGTTTCATGTTAAACCCTCCTCTTAAGACAGGGATTGAGCATATTGTCTTGCGAGATGGATAAGCCCCTACCCTACAGCCCTAGCGCTTCACCGGCATGGTAGGAACTCCGCACAAATGGCGCCGATGCAACAAAATCAAATCCTTTTTCCCTTGCAATTACGCCATATTCTTCAAATGTTTCAGGTGTAATATATTCAATAACCGGATGGTGCTCCCTAGAAGGCGCTAGATATTGCCCAATTGTTAAAAACTCACAGCCAATTTCACGCAAGTCATCAAATAACTCAATGATTTGCATTTTTGTTTCCCCTAGTCCTAGCATAATACCGGTTTTGCTTCTTGTCGTTGGGTTTAGCTTCTTGATATCTTTTAATAATTCTAAGGAACGAAGGTAATTTGCCTGTGGACGTACGTCTTGGTATAAGGACGCTACGGTTTCCATGTTGTGGCTAATCACATCAGGATTTGCATCTGCAACCGTTTTTAAGGCATCATGATTTCCTAAAAAGTCAGGAATCAATACCTCGACGGCCGTTTGCGGACTTGATTTTTTGATCTGCTCAATCGTTTCTGCAAAATGTCGTGATCCGCCATCTAAAAGATCATCCCTAGTTACAGAGGTGATTACGACATACCTAAGGTCAAGCTTGGCCACTGCTTTTCCAATGCGTTCCGGTTCATTTGGATCGACAAGCTGTGGGCTGTCGTTTCGAACATTACAAAAACGGCAATTACGGGTGCAATTCGTTCCCAAAATCATAAAGGTCGCTGTTTTAGAAGCGAAACATTCCATATAATTAGGGCATTGGGCTTCCCTACACACGGTGTTAAGGCCGAGTTCTTCAAGGAGTCCTTCTACAATTCTTTGGTTTGGGTCTCCTAAGTATTTTTTACGAAGCCATTCTGGTTTTTTTTGTGCTACTGCCATAAGATACCTCCATTGATTAAATATTTAGTTAAATAAACAGGATAGAAATTCATCTAAAGATATGTTTCCAAGATAAGGCTTTAAATCCACGGCATGAAGGATAGGAAGGATTTCATTGTAATCGTAAAGATTGCCTTCTATCATTTCCTCAAGTGGGTGGATTGAAACAAGACCCAAAAAATCCCCTTGAATTTTACAAGAGAGAATAGTACCTTTCTTGACTTCTAGAAAAACATCAACTTTCCCATCAGGGAAACGCTTGCTGTTATTGAATGTAAAAAACGGTGCATTGCCCATATTCCAATTTGGGTTTGCGTATTTTTCAGAGCGGATTTTCTCAATATCCGTGATGTCTTTGGCACTTAGCATATAATTACTGATATTTTCATGCTCCATTAAACTGTGCCGAAGGATATTCATAAATTCGCTCATAGTGCATGGGTGTGGCATATAGTCAACTAAATTTGTGACCCGACTACGGATGGAACGCAGTGCCTTTGACTTTATTTTTGCCTCATCGACCCGGAGTACCGTACTAAGGGTTTCTAGATCTGCATCAAAAAGAAGAGAACCATGTGTGCACAGACGTCCATTTTTGATATATTGCGCAATGCCGGAAATCTTTTTCCCATCTACTAATATATCATTGCGCCCTTTTAAAACAGCTTCGACTCCCATATTTTCTAGTGCGCAGACTATCGGCGGTGCAACAATTTCACGAGCAATTTTAGTTGCATCATCGCCATCGAAAAAAGGTGTGATCGACGTGTAGAGCAGGGTTCCCATATCGGTAAAGATCGTTCCACCCCCACTAGAGCGTCGCACAATTTGAATGCCGTTCTTTTTGGCCTTTGCCATGTCAATCTCTACGTAAGCCGCTTGATTTCTTCCGAGCATAGCACATTTATCTGCTTGCCACAACATCCAAATCGGTTCATTTTGCGGAAAATGATGCATACAATATTCCTCTACGGAAAAATGAAAGGACGCATCCGTTGATTCAGGTTCAATATAAGAATACGTGTTCAATGTAGTTCCTCCCTTTAATCATAAGTATGACATTTAGATTTCATCGTAAGCAATATCGCTTCTTAAATTAAAGCGATGATGAAAGTTGCTGACTAACTAGTTGTGAGCGGTAACATTGCTATTAAGAATCCAGCAGGAAAGCAGAAGGTGTATGCGTTGTTGCGTGTTGCCTAAATCAAGAGCGGCTAATTTATGTATAAGTGAAAGGCGGTATTGCATCGTATTGCGGTGAATAAAGAGCTTTTCCGCTGTTAAAGTGGCATTGCACTCATTTTCCAAGTAAGTTTGCAGGGTGAAAATAAGCTGGGCATCTTTTTCCTTGTCATATTTTTGCAAGATACCGACTGCGGGGTGGCAAAGCATACTATTTTTCATGGTCTGCTTGAGTTCATTCAGCAATATTTCCCAAGTATGATCAGCGCAAAGACTGATAACCGCATCGGGTAGGCGGTGTTCTATAGCTGTTTGTGCCTGCCTGCAATATAGTGGGAGCTTTGACCAATCTTCTATAGGGTAGGATACGCCGCAAAAAAAGCCTAAATCGCATGATAGCATTTTGATTATGTTTTTATTACGGGAAAAGTCCTCCTCATGAATGAGCAGGATAGGGGTATCGTTCCAAAAAATGCATAGGCCGTATTGCAAACGATATGCCATTTGACCATATAGTGCTTCCGGAATCAATCTGCTTGATTTAGTCGCAAAGAGCAGCAACAAGATATGATCACAAGGATCCCAGCCAAGGGAGGTCAACACCCAGTGCAGGCTGTCCTGTGACACAGGCTTTGCATCCAGTAAATCAACAAATAGCGAGGTGGCTGAAACTGCCTTTTCCAGCTGCTCGTCAAAATTGATTAGCGACATGGCTTGCATAAAAGTTGACGCTAGATGGATATGTGTCTGCGTTAACACGGTTTCGTTTTGAATAACCTGAAAGTGGATATGGTACTTGGCCTTTCGGCGTTGCGTCGCACACAGGGCAGTGGCATCGGCCATAGGGAAACTTAAGATACAAGGGTTGCCACCTCTTAGCATGTCGGCATAGCCGGGCATATCGGCAAATGCCTTGACGGAATAAATTGGAACTCTGTTGTTGGCAGTTACTTCCTGCCAAAACCGACCCAATAAAGCAACGCTTTTGCCATCAATGTCTTTGGTATAGGCAAGCACGTCTCCCTGCCAATTTGCAACAAACAGAGGGTTTTGGTAGTAAGGTGCTGCGAGGTCAATCAATTGCTGCAACGTGGCCTTTTGATGAACAGCTTGCATAAGCGTTTCCTCATAATGATTGAAGTACTCGCATACGGCGAGGCAGGCGTTTAACACTTCTACCAATGACTTTTGGACTACAGCGAAATAGTCGCTGCCACAAACACATAGGATTGCATCATCGTCAAGATCCAGGATGGAGTCATGGTATGGCGTATTGTAAAATTCACAGACCGATCCAACTAGCAGCTGCCTCTTTGCCTCTACGAAGTCTGAACTGTCAAACAGTCGGACATTTCCAAAAGATTCACCTTCGTCTAGATGTGAGCGACAAATGGTAAAACCTTGTTTTAGTAAACGCTCATTGATCATGAAAAGAGATAAATACATTTTTGACCCTCCCAAATTTAGGAATTGTCCAGACATAACTTGGGTAAGGGAAACCAAGCATCTAAGAAGACAAGTTATTAATGAACAATTCGATACTGTGCACTCTGAACAGTTGTATGGCAATCTGCCTAATTTTTTCTATTCACACCACACATTGTTATTCAATCTTACAACAATTATAATAAAGATAGCAAAAAATAGCAAGATATTTTATGGCTTATTACCAATAAGAGAGGAGTGTTATAAAATGGCTCAAGCAGCAGTTAGCTACACAACAAAACAGCACCATTCGCTTTATGATACGCTGGTCGGCATTGTCGGGGGAAAGTATGTCAAGGATGACATACACTCACTGGTACCGTATTCTAGAGACGTAGGTGCGCATGATACCGTAAAGAATGGCGTCATCGTGATTCCAAGAGACAAAAAGCAGATAGCCGAGATTGTCAAACTGGCAAACCGCACGGGTATTCCTATTACGCTTAAGGGTGGCGGGCAAGCAGCCAACGGTGTGACAAGAGGCGTACCAACGCAAAACATCGTAATCGATACTTCGCGTATTGATCAGGTTTTCAACGTCGATATTGAAAATCAGAAAATTACCTATGGCGCAGGAGTTCGACCGATTGAATTGGATCATGCGCTAAGGCCCTTTGGCTATATGGCCCACACGGTTCTGGGTCCTTACTATTCCGTATCCATGGGTGGGCTTTTAAGCGGTTGCAGCGGTGGCGGGTATCCTAAAAACATGTCATCAGTTGGAGTCAACAATCGGCATATTTTGGGTATTGAGGTTGTATTGCCAACTGGAGAGATTCTACATACAGGGTTAGGCCCGGATTCCAACAAGTACAACGAGGCCACGTATTTTAGAGAAATTCCCGGTCCGGATTTAACGAGCCTGTTCATTGGGCAAGGTGGTGCTTTTGGCATCATTACTGAAATTACCGAACGTATCTATAAGATTCCTACCGTGTCAAAATCATTTGGTTTCCTGTTTGATAATCTGGATGACATGTGGGAGGCCCAGATGATCTTAAGTGAGGATTCGCCATTTTTGTTTACGAATATGATTGCTCACGACATGCCGACAATGAGAAGGTTTGGCGTTACGTTGGAGGGCAATGATTTTGGAATGTTCCTCTGCGTTGAGAGCGACAATGAGGAGGATGCAGCCTTACGTGTTAAGAGGATTGAGGAGGTCTGTCTAAAAAAAGGCCGCCCTGCTGATCCGTCTATGGATATGTATGCGGCTCACGGACTCACGGGATCGGCTATGTTAGTCAGGGACTATTCCTCCGAGGTTACGCCCTTTCATTCTTGGGAGCACTTGCATCCAAGGTCTGGCTCCAAAGAGTTCATTTTAAAACTTCTTAACGTTTATGAGCAGTACGAAGAAAAAAACAAGAGGTATAAGTGCGGACGCGTGTTCTATTCGCTGCCAATCGGTAATTATATGCTGTTAGGCGTTACCCTTAAGTGGGATGATTCCATTCCGGGTGCCGGAAAGCATATATTGGGAATCTGGGAAGAAGGCGCCGAATTATTGAAACATGAAGGTACAAGCACTACATACTGTCAGAGCAATAATACCAATATCATTGCTTCGGCATGGACGCCGGTTTACTATAATACGATTAAGAATCTCAAGACAATATTGGATCCCAATAATATCCTGTGTCCTGGATTATGGAATCTGTAAGGAGGATGATACATTATGTTAGAGAAATATAGTTACGGTATTCATGTTTGTGGAAGATGCGGCAAGTGCATTACAGGGAAAAACGGCTATGTCTGTCCGGTTTGGGTAGAGATGGGCAGGTTTGAGGAGTATTGCGCAAAAGGCCGCAACAGTATAGCTAGGGAGATTCTTGACGGGAATTTAAATTATACGCCCGAGTTGGTAGATAGTGCATATACTTGCCTAGGCTGCAACAGTTGCTTTATCCAGTGCGGCAAGACGAACCATGATACGCATGAGCTGTGTATCAATGAAACTAAGATTATGCAGGCGATGCGTGCCGATATTGTTCGCGAAGGTTTGGAACCAGAGGCGCTTAAGGTCGTGGATGCAAGCATTGAAAGCACCCATAACCCCTTCGGCGAGGATGTGTCAAAGCGTGCTAGCTGGGCGCTAGATTTAAATTTGCCAGCCAAAGGAGAGACGGTTTATTTTGCGGGATGCTATGCGACTTACCGCAATCCCAAAATTGCCAAAGCTACCGTGGGTATCCTAAAAGAGGGCGGTATTGACGTAGCATACCTAGGTGAGGATGAATGGTGCTGCGGCGTGCCTCAATTTGCAGACGGCAACGTGGAGCTGGCAGAGAAAACGATTCTTCATAATGTGGAAGCGTTAAAAGCGGCCGGAGTCAAACGAGTTGTCACATCCTGTGCCGGATGTTTCCATGCACTCCGTTCCGAATATCCGGAAATTATTGGTGAACTTCCGTTTGAAGTTGTCCACAGCAGTGAGGTTATCGCAGAGCTAGTAAAAGAAGGGAAGATTAAGCTTGAGAAAAAACTCGACAAGACGATTACATATCATGATCCATGTCATTTAGGTAGACATGAGAAAGTATATGATGCGCCTAGATCGGTGCTTGCCGCAATTCCCGGAGTCGAACTGGTTGAGATGCCTAGAAACAAAGACACTGCTTGGTGCTGCGGTGGTGGATCAATTGTTTCTACGGTGTTCCCCGACCTGACGAAAGATATTGCGACAGGACGAATAGAGGAAGCCAAAGCGACCAATGCAGATATTCTCGTGTCCGCGTGCCCCTCTTGCGAAAACAATTTATCTCCTGGTGCCCGTAAGGAAAAAATAGCCGTCTATGATCTTTCGGTCATCGTGGCCGAGGCAATGGGGCTAAGTCTTGGCAAACCTGCAAAGAAAGGAGCATAAACATGGCGAAGCAATATGAAGTGAGACCCATTCCGTCCTATACGGACAAGGATACATGGGCAAGGGTTATGCCGGATGGAACAGTGCGGTTCGGTATTTCTGACTATGCGCAGCAAATGCTTGGTGAACTTATGTATGTAGAGTTGCCGGAGATAGGAGACTCAGCACGGCAGGGCATATCATTTGCCTCGGTGGAATCTTCTAAGGCAGTCTCAGAGGTGATAGCGCCCTTGAGTGGGGAAATTGTAGCTATTAACGAGGAACTGATTGATGACCCTGGTCTGGTGAACCGTGATCCTTATGACGTGGGTTGGTTTGCCGCAATCAAACCGAGCAACCTATCTGACGAAAAAGGAAATCTTTTAGATGCGGCGGGATACAAATCCTTACTTTCCGGAAAAGCATAGAAAACAAATAAACAACGGTGGTTCGGTCATTTTGACCGACCACCTGTTACTAGGAGGGATAACATTGCAACAATATGATCTGATTGTTATCGGTGGCGGACCAGGTGGGTATGTGGCCGCTATCCGTGCAGCCCAATTCGGAATGAAAACAATGATTGTGGAGCGAGACAAGCTAGGGGGTACCTGCTTAAACCGTGGATGTATTCCGACTAAGGCATTGCTTCATGCAGCAGAAGCTTATAGTGGATATGCCCATTTTGAAACGTTAGGGCTCTCGGCAAGCAATGTAAGCTATGATATTTTTAAAGTCCATGCCCGAAAGGCGGAGGTATCTAAAACTTTACGAAACGGCGTAGCCGACCTAGTTAAAGCAAATGGAATAGAGCTTCTGCTAGGTACGGCTGTTTTGACTGCAGAGAATATAGTGTCGGTAAATGACACAAAGTACACTGCAAAACATATATTGATTGCCACCGGTTCCGTTCCGGTCAGACCACCTATTCCCGGACTTGACCTGCCAGGCGTTGTAACGAGTGACGACATCTTAGAAGGACCTGCTTTAGACTACAAATCTCTTGTCATTATTGGCGGCGGCGTGATCGGGGTGGAAATGGCATCGGTTTATGCAGGCTTTGGATGCAAGGTAACCATTATTGAAGCACTAGATAGGCTGTTGCCCACAATGGATAAAGAGTTTGGGCAAAGCATTCAAATGCTTTTAAAAAAGCGAGGGGTTGATATTTTTTGTTCTGCCCGCGTGGGAAAAATTGAGCAGACGCAGGATGGCTTGTGTTGTTATTTTACCCATAAAGATACCCAAAAGACTGCCGAGGCTTTTGGTGTACTGGTAGCGATTGGAAGACGTCCTGCCACAGAGGGCTTATTCTCACAAGTTGCAACACCGGACATGGAGCGCGGCTTTATAAAAGTAAATGAACGTTACGAAAGTAGCATTTTAGGGCTCTATGCGGTAGGTGATGTCATTGGGGGGGTTCAACTGGCCCACAAGGCGGAAGCGGAAGGAGCTGCAGCGGTTGCGTATATGTGCGATAAAGAGCCGGAAACTGATCCAAGGCTAGTGCCTTCATGTATCTACACAAGCCCCGAGATCTCTTCAGTGGGTATGACGGCCGATGAGGCCAAGAAAGATGGGCGACAGTTCAAAACGGCCAAATACCTCATGAGCGGAAATGGAAAAAGCATTATCGAATTGCAGGAGAGGGGTTTCGTTAAAGTGGTGGTAGATGCAAAGACAGATCAATTGCTTGGCATACAGATGATGTGCGGGCGAGCCACCGACATGATTGGTGAATTTACCAGTGCAATCCTAAATGGGATTACCCACCGGCAGTTTCTTTTAGGTATGAGGCCACACCCTAGTTTCTGCGAAGGAGTTACCGAAGCGTTTGAGGCCGTCAATGGCATGTCGATCCATAGCGCACCGGTAAATCGTACCTAACAGATTCGAGCAAGATGCTACCCATTAGATTGCACCCATACTAAACGCACGAAAAAACCAAAATGTGACAGTTTGCTTTCTGTCACATTTTGGTTTTCGTACTTATCCTTATTATAGTCTCCACTTGTTTTGATACCAAGCAGTCTATTCATTAGGCTTAGGTTTACAATCAGCCCCCCTACCGGCACTGCACCACCAACGATTCCGGTACGTCCACCCTGCACCGTAATGAGAAGCTTACGCTCTTTTGCTATATCTAACACTTCGAGTAGTTCGTCTGTATTTGTCGGAAAAGCACTCCTGTCTGCATGTCCGCTTAAGCGGGACTCGTCTTGCAAATAAGTTTCATATTGAGAAGAAATCGGTTTTAGCAGCATGTGTCAAACACCTCAAAAAAAGTCATTTTTCTAATGGGATCAAGGTACCAGGATTCATAATTCCGGCAGGATCCATCATGTTCTTTAAGCGACGCATCAATGGGTAGGAAGAGCCGAGTTCCCGATCAATCAATTTCAACCGCATTTTGCCCACGCCATGATGGTGCACAATTCCGCCAGTAGGATATTTAAGAATCTCTTCGCAGATTGCCTTTGAAAGTTCCCATCGTTCTTGGGTTGCATTCAACGGATCTTGAATGATTAGGTCAAACACAAAGTATATATTAGTACCGGTTTGATAGCTATGGGAAACATGACCTCCTAACAGTGCAAGGTGTTCAAATTTGGGTGGAATATTCGTCATAACATCTTTGTAGATACCCTTAATGTCACTCCAATCCGTGCTGACTTCAACCACGGCGTAAAGGGTTTTTGTCTGCCGGAACATTTCGCGTATTTTTTCAGTCCCATATAGGTTGCAAATGTCATTACGAGTTTCTAGCCAATGATCAACCGCTTTCATACCGATGTCTTTTGCTCCAAAGGAGATCGCAATTTCAGCAATCCTCTCACCAGTGGCTTTTGAAAGAATTGGTGGCCCCTCCACTATGAAAAACATGAAAGCTTCTTCACCTTTGAGCTTTACGCTGCCATAATTCCTGTCCACATCCGGCTTATCATATAAGCGTACAACGGAAGGGCGATATCCCTTGACCATCACCTCGCGAATGGCGTCAAGGCCGACACTATAATCCTTTACGATATAACCGCCTCTCCACATATCATCTGGATAGTAGGTAAATAATTTAACGGTAATTTCGCTAATGACATCCATAGCTCCTTCCAACCCAATGAAAAGTTGCCGCAGCTCAGGACCTGCCGATCTACGTGGAACATTGCGGATTCGTATGATTTCGCCATCTGGCATTACCGCTTCCAATCCACAAACCATATCTTCAACTGCACCGTAATAGGTTGAAAACTGACCAATGCTACGTGTAGCGACAAGCCCTCCCATAAAAGTGAGCGATTGAGATTGAGGGCAGTGGCCTGTGGTAAGGCCTAATTTATTTACTTCTTCTAATCTAGCAAGCGATGTGCCACACTGGACAGTAGCCATCATGTTTTCTACATCAATCTTTAAAATTTTGTCCATGGGTTTTTTGATCAATTTCTATTCCAGCTTGAATAGAGAGTTCATTTTCGGGGATGTCATGGGTGCACGCGAACTTTTCGTACGCAAATCTGTGGACGCAATGGTATTTCGGCATGATTCTTGGATGGATGCGATGTCTGACATCAGCATTGTACCGCTAGACGATCAAGAAGGTTCCACTGAGCCGGTACTGCTTGCTAATCAAGACAACTACTGTATTGATAAGTTGCTTGCCTCTGTATTTGCGCCCAAGGAAATAGCGGCTAAACAACAAGAAGTAGTCAATGATCCCAAAAAAGCACAATTTTTTTGAAATTTAGACAGGGGGAATGTTCGATGAATATTTTGGTTGTGTTTAAAGTGGAAAACGATCTAGATTTGGTAACAGAAAAAGAATGGAGCTATATACAGGATAATACCGTAGATATCAGCTATGCACGCAGGGTATTTAGTTGTTTTGATGAAGCGGCACTAGAAACTGCGCTTTACCTTGCAGAAACACTTAAGAAGAACGAAAAACCGGTGCATTTAACTGCACTGACCATTGTGCCAGAAAACGAAGATATCAGTAGTTACCTTTGCAACTTGTACGCCTTGCAATATGACGAACTAGTTTTGATTACCTGCCACGAAGATAACATTGATTTTCAACCACGCATATCTGCAGGTTTGATTAAAGCTTTTGTAGATAAGAGCGAGCGTAAATTCGATGCTATTCTGCTCGGTTGCCAGAATAGCCTAAACAGCTCAAGGGAATTTCCGCTGATTTTAGCTGAAGCCTTAAGGTTGCCTTGTGTGTCGCAAGTAGAGGAACTTACTGCCGATGAACAAGGAATCTTTGTCAAATATCAAATGGACACCGGCATCAAGCAGGGGTGGATTGTGTCAAGTGCAGTGTTCTCTTTTGGCAATGCACTTCATGCTTATCTTCGCATTGCTACCCTACGAGCAAAGATGGCCACTGCCAAAAAACAATGGACAACATTAAATCCAACGCAACTATGGGTTTTAAAAGAACAACTTGTGGCATGGAGAGTGCCCCTCTGTTACGCCTATATCGCCCACATCAGGAACGAAACTGCCATTTCCTTGAGGATGAGGACGAAATACAAAAAACGAATCTACTGTATACAAAATATTTACAGAAAATATTAAAAGAATGAAAGGACGGTCTGTCTATGAAAATAGCAATAGCAGGACGTGGCATCGGTGGAACATCTGGTGTTGCGGCTGTAGAAGTCTTTGCAGATCTGATTGGTGCGAAACTTGGTGTTTCGCGTCCGGTTTCGGCAGACGGGTGGGCCAGTCATGACCATATCGTTGGAATTTCAGGAGCAAGCGTTAAAGCGGAACTTGCACTACTGTTTGGAGTGTCGGGTGCAACCGCCTTTTTAGCCGGAATCAGCCGCAGCCGTTTTATTATCGGAATCAACAAAGCTCCAAACACCCCTGTATTTAAAACTTGTGATGTAGGACTTGTAGGGGACTACAAAGCGGTGCTAAACCGCCTTAACGAACTAATTCTTTCTAAAAAAGCATGTGAAATAAAAGCCGAATGAGATATAGGAAAACAAAATTTTCATTGCCATGCCGTATACAAATGATAATAATGTCCAGCTCTGAATGGTAAATACGTTTTATATTGTTCAAGTTTTCACTTATTTTTTGTTATTGAAGAAATCCACCTTCCTATTATTTCTATCAAATTCCCTATCAATTTTGTATGTACTTTTACAAGCAACTATAGCCTTATTAATATCACCTAGCTTTCTTCAATGAGTGCATGATCGGGATGCGACTTTTCAGCAAAAGCTTTTGTCAAACCCTTCCATAATGGATAATCTTTCGCTGATTCTGTTGTTTTTTCTGCATTAAGACCAGCACCAACCAAAAGCGAGGCGTTATTCTGACGCAATTGTTCACATATATGATTTATTAATGAGTGATCCATATAGCCCATACCCTCCTCTATCTAAAGAAATATATAATTCTTACCAAGCCTTTGAGCGATATTTGTCCGAGAGGGGAATGGGGAGCAGTGTTTATAAGGAACAAAAACCGCAACGTAGAGAAGACCGCCATATTTTGGCGCTCTTCTCTGCTTGGAAATAGCATAATAGGTGATTTTCATAATCATTCATTTACACAATCATTTGCTTTGCAGTGAAATGCAACTCCTTACACAAATTGGTTCATTGAATAAACATTTAAATTTAATCTGTAAAGTTCTGTTTGAGTCGTGATTTTAATTGTTTTGCTCTCACCTGGCCATAGATCAAATGCATTGTCACTGTACACATAGTATTCCTCTGAATCTAATTTTACCAGCCACTCAAAGTTTTCTGTTTTAAGGTCAACTTGCCAATGCGTTGCATCAAGTTTCGTTGTATGAAATTCTAACGTGCTTTTTGGCAAGTCAATTTCCGGAATAGGAGCGACAAATTGTCTTGTCCTATCAAGTAATTTTCCGTTCTCATAGATACTGGCAAATACGAAACTACTCTTTTCGCTTTTTAGTTTTCCTAGTTCCACCGACAAATTGGCAACGGTGTTCACTTCGCCTTGTCCTACGGATACCTTGCTTTCCTCGCTCACAAGCAGCGTCCCATCAAAATCCATAATTCCATATTTTACATCAAGGGATTTGTCTGTCCGTGTTTCATTTAGCACTGTCACAGAAGAGCCATTTTCTATTATAGTAACGTGAAGAGGCACAAAGGCATCCCTCATATAATAGTAAACCGGCTTAACAGACAAATAATAATCCACTGGCGCATACCCAATATGCCCCCAAGTATCATTGTATTCCCAAAACAGCGAACCACTGCATACGTACATTCTGTTACGTAGCACTTCAAAAATATGTTTCAGAATTTCGCCCTGCATTACTTGTCCTGCCATGGTATACTCTAGCGGACTGTAACTTTCCTTTCGACCATAGTATAGCCGGAGCATCTCCCCAATAAAACCTGTAGATTCGTAGTAATTCCGGTGGTGAAAATATATCTCACCTTCTATATCCAAATCCACGGGATGTTCCCCCATAAATTTTTGAATACTAGAAAGATTTGATGGGCAGAAAATTCCAAATTCACTTACAAATTTATAGTTGTCTTCCGCATAATTCCACAAATCCATAATCTGCTGTTTTTCTTTTTCGCTAAATGCACATTCTCCGGTGGTCTTCATGTCATGATAGCCAAGGGCGTATGACCATACATGCTGTGTGCCTTCAACCTCTTGACCCGGCCAAGGCCCCGGATAAGGACTGCTCGGGTGATAATATGTTTTTGCATCTAACTTGCTGATTAAATTTGGAATGATTTGGCTGTATATCTTGTATCCCCCAAAAAATCCATCTTTATTGATTCTTTGGTGCATCATGTAGGTTTCATTATTTCCGCACCACGCTGCTAAAGCGGCATGATTACGAAATTTTCGAATAATCTTCTCCGTCTCAACTTCTGCGCCAATACAAAAATCCTCCTCATCGTCAGGATAATACCCACATGCATACATAAAGTCCTGCCATACCATAATCCCCAGAGAATCGCAACTATCATAAAAACTTGCATCAGGATAAATTCCACCGCCCCAGACTCTCATCATGTTAAAGTTAGCTTCCTTGGCTAGCCTTAGCATTTCGTGTTCTTTCTCTTTATTTATTCTTGCATAAATTGCATCAGACGGAACCCAGTCGCCACCACGGCAGAATATTTTCACACCATTTACGACAAACGTAAACGATTTTTCTTTGTCGTTGAGTGGCTCTTTTAAAATCTCAATGCTCCGAATACCATGCTTAAACTTTTTTTGCGCAAGTTGATTTTTTTGTCCGTCAATCAATGCGACCTCAATCTCGTAAAGATTCTGTTCTCCCAACCCATTTGGCCACCAGAGTTTTGGATTTTGTATTTCCAATTCCAGCTCACCAATGTTGATGCCATCTAAAAGCTCAACTTCAATTTGCTTTTCTATACAAAAATCATCTTTTTTAATTTTTACATTTATATTGTGCCTTTCTTCGCTGCCATAATTTTCCAATTCATAGGACACTTTGATTTTTGCAGAATTTTCATCGTGTACACTTGTCCCATATACATCTCTTAAAACAACACTGTCCAAGAATTCAATGTAAACATCTCTCCAAATACCGCAAGTGATAAGTCTAGGTGCAACATCCCAGTAGAAACACTGCTGTGCTTTCCTCATCCAAGGTCTTCTAGCCTCATAGGGTGCCCAAGTCAATTTAAATTTATCAAGATCCTTCCCTTTTGTAGCTTCAAAGCCAACGTCAAGTCGAATTTTTATTTCATTGCATCCTACGACAAGTGCATTAGTTATATCAAAGCGATGGACAACAAACATGTTATTTGAGCTACCCACTTTTTTATCGTTCACCCATAGATCAGCGGTCAAATCCAATCCTTCGCACACAAGCTCAACTCTTTGCGTAGGTTGCTTTGCAACATAAAAATCTTTTTTGTACCACCACTCCACCTCTTCTATCCATTCGATTTTTTTATTGTTGTCGCTGACAAGAGGATCGCATATTAGGTGCTCGTTCATTAAATCAAGGTGGACATCTCCCGGAACAGTAGCATCAATCCATCTGTTCCAGAATATCGTCTTATCATTGATTTGGTTGTAAGTCAATTTCCATGTACCGTTTAGCTCCAATCTGTTCATTAAGTTTCCTCCAATTTACCTGTCTACTTGTTCTATTATTTGCCATTTAATTATGCACTTACCGCTTCTATTACTTGCTTATTTATTCTATTATTTGTTCGCTGATTTGCTTGTCTTATTTACTTGCCACTATCTTTTCCAGGCGCTCAATGGATTCAAGCATAGCTCTTCCAGTGTGATAAATCCCTTTCCATGGATTTCCAATATTGCCGGCAATAACATCACCATTTCTTGTTAAAAGCTGCCTCCATTCCCCCACTTGTTCATTGATAAAATATTTTTTGTCAAAGTTCCATGTCGATTCAAATGCCTCATAGTACCGTTCATCCTGAAACAAAATATACGCCTCCAAAAAGCCGACAAGCACCTCGCAGTTTTGCCACCATTCCTTGTCTTTGACCAACGGAGGCCCGTCATGTACGCCATCTCTGTATACCCCACCATATTCAAAATCAAATCCATAGCGCAAGCAATGTTCTACCAGTTTTTTACAAATGTCATTGTAGGCAGTTTGTGGTTTCCCCAAAACCATTGCCGCTCTCTGCAACAGCCATAAAAACTCAACGTTATGACCATACGAGGTGGTTTCCAACGGTTCTTTGATTTCCTCGCCTACAAATCTCTCGGCATTCCACGTTCTTTTAATATTGATAGCCGGTATTGGTTCAAAGGATATATTAAACTGATTAAATCCACAACCCTTATCAAAATCCATCATTTTTGTTAAAAGCAGATCAATGATTTCTTGAAGTTTTCGTTTGTGCACTTCCTTTTTAGTGCAAAGATATAAGGTCGTAAACGCCTCCATAATGTGCATGTGTATATCCAATGATTTTCTGTCTCCCGCAGCAAATCCAGGCTCAGATATGCTCCAGTCATTTTCAAAATTTTCATAGTATCCTCCCCTTGCCGTATCCGCTGCAAAAGCCTGCAAAAGATCAAATGTTTTTTCAGCATATGAAAGGGCTACACTGTCATTTGTTGCCAAAGCATATTCAGAAAGGGCATAGATAGCGAATGCTTGTCCATAAACGACTTTTCCGTCATCTAGTAAGCTTCCACTTTTATCGACAGCCCAATACCATCCACCGTTTTGATTGTCCCAAAAATTCCGAATCAAAAAATCCACACCCTGTACTGCACATTTTTTGATTTGTTCATTTTGTGGAAATTTTCTATAAAAATTTGAAAATCCCCATAACATTCTTGTTTGCGTTACTAAATATTTATCCGTATTTTCCTCTAGCACACCATTTTGGTCAAAGCAGGTTAGATAGCCACCATATTCACTGTCAATGCTATTGTTAATCCAAAAGGGCAATAGCTGCAACTGTACATGCTTTGTTATTTCGGATAACAGAGTTTTTGCTGACTGGTTTACATTATTAGACATAATACACTCCTTAAAGTTTGACCTAGCCTTTGACCGCCCCTGCCACCATTCCTTGGATTATTTTTTTGTAGAAAAGCAAATATACAATAATAACAGGCATAGACGCTAACACGAGGGATGTCATCAGCTGCGGATAATTTACAGAATACATCCCTGTAAAATTGCTAAGTCCAACAGAGATAGTTTTAAACTGATCATTGCTGATTAGTATCAATGCGAATGGAAATTCATTCCACAATGTTAGAAAGCTTAATATAACGACTGTAGAAACAACTGGCTTGCATAATGGAAATATTATCGAAAAAAGCACTTGGTGAACATTGCACCCATCAATCAATGCCGCCTCTTCAAGCTCTTTCGGCAAAGATTTAATAAAACTGCTCATCAGGAATATCGCTGTTGGCAATCCAATTGCGATATAAGGAAGCAACAGCGTAAGCCGTTTGTCGTAGAGTCCCGTCTTTTGAAATAAAATAAATAGAGGCACAAGCAACCCATGGAGCGGAACGAGCATACCAGACAGATACAGCCCATAAACAAGTCCTTTTCCGCGAAATTCTATCCGTGCGATACAATAAGATGTTACAAATGCCAATAGTACCACAAAAAGCACGGATAAAGATGATATAATCAAGCTGTTGGTAAAATATGTAACCATCTTCCCCGAAGCCAGAACCGCTTTATAATTATCAAAATTTATATTTTGGGGCAATGCCAGAATACTCTGGCTAAATTCCTGCCCTGATTTAAAAGATGAATTAATCAACCAGAGAATCGGGAAAATACAACTGATTGAAAATACAATCATCAATACATTACACAAAAGAAAAATTGCTTTAATAATTAACTCTTTCATAGGTTTATGCATAATCGCTCTCTCCTCTTATTACCAATCGACTTAAGAAGATAAGACAGTAGCTCAATATAATCATGCCCATTGAAATCGTACTTCCATAGCCAAGTTCAAACTGGATAAATGATTTTTTATAGGCATACATGGCGAGAACCTGTGAACTGATACCAGGACCGCCACCGGTCATGACATAAATATGGTCAAAAATTTTCATAACGCCTGACACGCAAACCATAATGCAAACAAGCAGCGTATCCTTTAACAATGGCAAGGTTATTCGTGTTGTTCGCTGAAACAAATTTGCCCCATCAATTTCTGCCGCATCAAAAATTTCAATTGGAATCGAAGTAAGTGCCGACACAATGATGACCACATAAAGACCAATCCATTGCCAAACAAGGGGTGCCGTAACCGCATACATAACCGTTGATATACTGTCAAGCCACGGCCGTATCCATGATTCAAGTCCCATCGTCCTTAATGCCAAGTCCAACAACCCATAAGATTTGTCATAAATCAAGCGCCAGATAAATCCAACAACAACAGAGGACAATACAACCGGCAAAAACACAACAGTTCTATGAAATTCCTTAAAAAATATCTTCTTTGAAGTGAGCAATATTGATATCAAAAAGCCAATGCCAATTTCACCAATGACGCTGATTAATATAATGAATAAATTGTTCACAAAGGACATCCAGAATTCTTTGTCTTTTGCCAAAAGCATATAATTTTTAAAATAATTGAAATCCCCTGATGAATTGACCAAACTTTGCCGCGCCCCCATTATAAGAGGAATTATGATAATAAAAGAATAAATGAGCAGCCCTGGCAGCAAATAGATTGCCAAAAATTTTTTACCCATCAAATGTGATTTTTTTCGCATATTTGCCTCCTTTAGAGCGCCTGTTTTAAATGATTGAAGGATTCGCAGTAGCTTTTAGGCGCCAGTCCTTCAATCTTTTAAAACATTGCCGTAGATTATTCATAACCAGTCGGTCGTTATGAGTATTTACAACTGATCAATCAAACCTCTTTCGCTGTCCCGATTATTCAGCTACCCTTTCATATTCAGCTTGAATTTTTTCAGCCACCTGCTCGGGCGTTGATGAACCTAGCATGATTTCTTGCAGCCCGGTTTCGACTTCTCCATTCACTGAAATTGGCAAATGCACATCGTAAATTGCGCTCCATGTCGCATCTTGGACGCTATCAATATATCTTTTAAATAGCGGAGTCACTTTGCTTTCATCAATGGTAGCATTAACAGCAGGCTGTCCACTCGCCCCATATAACTGATCCCCAAAATTTTTACTTGTCAAATAATTGATCAGTTCGATTGCTGCCGCTTTTTTCTCTGGCGTTAAGTTATTGTTATACGCATAAGCCCAACCTGTTCCACCTGCAACGGCATTCAAGTCTCCTTTTCCTCCAGGAAAACTTGGCATCAATCCAAACTCCGTCGCATTCAATACATCTTCCGGTGCCTTATCATCAATCTCTGAAATAGCCCATGAGCCTTCAAAAAACATTGCAGCATCCCCACTCATATACAAGCTTTTTTGCTGGTCGTTGTCGATGCTATTTGCATCTTCGTTAAATGCACCTAGTTTGCTCAATTCTTCATAAGCTTTTAGTGCATCGATAAATTCGGGGTCGGTAAATTTTGCGCCACCACCCTCTTGAATACTCGTAAACCAATCCGAACCCGTATATCTATCAGCCATAGTGGAAAATATACAACACTGCGCAACCCACTTGCCTTTATTTCCCAAAGCAATCGGTATAAATCCTTTTTCCTTAAATGTGCCGATCGCGGCTTTAAACGAATCCCAATCTGCCGGAAATTCCGTGATTCCACACTGGTCGAATATGTCTTTGTTATAGAAAATTACACTTCCATTTGCCAATTCATATGGATATCCATATTTTTCGTCTTTATAAGTGAAATCATAAAAAGCACCCTCAACAAAGCTGTCGCGCCATTCGGGATTACTATCTAAATCTGCGTCAATCGGACTGATAACACCTAATTTTGCGAACGGCTGAACCATTGCACCTTTAATTTGAAAAACATCGGGCAGGGAATTGCTTTGTGCAACAGTTTTAATTTTGATTTCATAGGCATCGTGCGCTATAGATTCTTCTTCGATAGTAATATTTGGATGGTCGGCAATAAATTCATCAATAAGCACTCTTGATATCTTGCCAGTACTATCTGATGCCTCACTTGTGTACATATCCATGATTGTCAGTGTTACTTTCTCATCGCTCGCCTTTGTGCCGGAACTGTCACTCGCATCGCTTGCGTCTGCGTCAGTCGGTGGCGCAACATCTGTAGCACTTTCACCGCAACCAGTTAGTGCTACTAATCCACAAAAAAGAAATGTTGCCATAAGTTTTCTAAGTCTCATTATTATACCTCCCTGTTTTTTTATTTTAAGAACGTTTATCACGACCTTAAACAATGTTGTTTTGTATTTTGTGCACATTATTATTCTAATTGAAACGATTCAATTTGTCAATAGTACAATATAACATAAATATTTAGTTTATTTTTGGTTATAATGGCTAAATATTTAGATATTATTTTAAAAATTTAATTATATTTATAAGTTTCTATCTATTGCCTTTGTCAATGCGTACTAAAATCAGTAGAATTTGAATCAATATCGATTGAATCGTTTTAATCTTGAAAATCGAACATTCAGAATGTTCCATCAGATATTTCTTTATGGATTCCTGTGGCTATGATTTTGTAATCATTGTGAAAGGAATGAGGACGTTTGTAAATCAGATTGCATTGGATTGCAAGGGTACATTTGAAGACATGTGGGAATAAGAGACGGTTTCATTATATAAGAGCCGTGATGATTCCGAAAAGCTGTTCCGAGCAGACAAGCCGTATCTTGGCAACAAGAGTTTGCGTGTTTTTTCCGACGAGTCGATTTCTGCCAAGATACTTATTGAATTCATTACACTTATTGTAAGGTGCAAAATCTATACCAAACTCAAGACAGTCATGGTGAAAATGGATAAAAACCGAATTTTATGACAGTACCAGCTGCATTGAGGACACTGGAAAAAATAGAAATGATTCGGCAGTTTGACGATGTGTACCGCCTTGACCACGCAGTCACTGCCACACAAAAAACTATCCCAAAAGCATTTGGTGTGGATGCAAATGATGTAAAAGGCAGCGCAAGCCAGATCAGTGAACAGTTGAGGTTGGCAAGTAAAAAGAAAAGATCAGAAGCATATGGCAAGGATGAGGATAGCAACCGCTATTGAGGAGAAGATGGGGGAAATATACTGATAGAATGTTCATCACTATTGAAAAAGAGGGTGCACCGACATCCTAATGTACCCTCAAAATTTTTTGAGTAGGAAATTAATGGAAAGTTAACATAATGATATGTAGGACTTTCAGCTTTTTCTTCTCATAATAAAATTGTAGTGATATGGACTCGTGTACTGTATAGATGCTTTTTATTTATTTCTATTCCTTGTTCAAGGAACGAGTTGATTCGCGAATTACAAGCTTTGGAGCAAGAAGGATCTTTTCCCCTATAAGTTCCGGGTGATCAATTCGTTCTATCAAGATGCTGACCACTCGCTTACACATCTCGCTTACTGGCTGCTGTACTGTTGTAAGGGGTGTTTCTAAGAGTGTTGTGTAAATTAAGTCATCATATCCAGCAACAGAGATATCTTCCGGAATATGGTAGCCGCACTCTTTTAAACGTTTCATAACGCCAAGTGCTATAATATCATTCATGCTGAGGATTGCATCCGGTTTCATGATGCGCAGAATTTCATCAACAGCATGGTATCCGCCTTCAAACGTAGACACATCCTCAATAATCCAATTATCACTTAGGGGAATGTTCACTTCCGCAAAAGCAGCACGATAGCCTTCGACTCGAAGTTTTGCCAAGGGAAGGGCAAGATTGGCTACGATATAGAAAATACTACGATGCCCATTTTTCAAAAGGTGTTTCGTCAGACTATAGGATCCGGCACTCAAATCGGTCATTACACAGGGAGCATTGACATCATTATAATAGGTCGTAATGAAGCAAAGCGGTATTCCCCTTTTTTGCAGTTCCCGAAAGTGATGTACATCCTCTGATGCTTTGTGGGAGGGTACGCAAATTACACCATCCACCCAAAGGCTGATGAATTTATCGACAATGTCCTTCTCCTTTGTTATGCTTCCGGCTGATATTCCCAACATCAGGTCATACCCTTGCTCATCGAGGTTCTGCTGTATATAGTCAGTGAGCAGACCGAAGAAAGGATTCGTGATATCCGTTATAATCAAGCCGATCGTATGGGTATGCTTTGATGTCAAAAAACGTGCATACCTGTTGGGCTTGTAGCCTAATCTATCTGCTACCTCCAACACTTTTTCTCTTGTTTCACTGCTAATGTTTTTTTTGCCGTTTAGAGCCATGGACGCAGTGCCGACTGAAACCTCTGCCGCCGCTGCAACATCTTTGATGGTTACTGCAGACATTTTTTATCACCAATTTCCCAAATGTTAAACGTTTCAATAATACTAAAACATATTATAGCGTTTTTATGTCACACTTGCAAGTAATATTTGATAGCCAGGTGTAGACGTCTTTATTATATGTTATAAAACATCCCTTGTAGAGTACCTCCATATCCTGTTGGGGAATAATAAGCCGTCAGATGAGCCGTCAAGCATTGCCAGTTGAAAGTGGTAAAGAGCAGAAAAATACGCCTTTTCTTAACAGACACCCTCAATTGCGCAAATTGGAGATTTAGCATACGTAAGAAAGATTACTTTTGGAAACTCACTCATGCCCCTCCATGATTTCTATAAGTTTTAATTTTTGAAAGAAGGCATGGGGCTTCATGCCACCATTTTTAATACGCCGGAATCCCACACCCATATATGCCGTTGCTGCCAACGTCATAAGTCCTCTACCTTACCAAATCACTTAAGTTGCCTTCAATCGTGTAGACCGTTCCATCCTCGTACCTCTCAGCAATGCCGGTATGATCGGTAATGCCGTCGCCTTTCCAGTCAAAGAAAATGATGTCGCTGAGCAAAACGGAGACACCAATCGACAATGCTGTAGCGGAATCGATGTACAGCGTCATCAAAACCGAGTTCGCATTCGAGCGCGAATGGGTGGATTTAGACGAGTTGGAGCTTGGTTTATTTGATTATGCCAATTGGTACAACAACGTCAGAATCCACGGCAACTTGGGCTATCGTACACCGGTAGAGGTACAAGTGGGCGCGGCGACAGACTGATGGATTTCTCACAAGTGACAGCACAGCGCAAAATTGGCAAGGGTGCTTTGCGTTCATTTTAACCCTTGATGTCCTTGTCGGTTTTGTGCTAATCTGCACAGCGAGAAATCCCAGAAAGTTCAACAAAATTTTGTACAGAAATGTGTTGACAATTCATTATTTCAGCTCGGTTTAGAAAGTTTGGAAAAGCATGTCCGAAAATAGCCAGATATGTTTAGAAAATGTGATATAATAAAGGCAAGCTCAAATAAAGAGGTGAGGTAAGAGTTATGTTGGCGACTGATAGCATGGGTCTATATGCGGCATTCAAAGCAAAGGACGCACGATTTGACGGGCGTTTCTTTGTAGGCATATCGACCACCGGAATATATTGCCGCCCGGTGTGTAAGGCAAGACAACCCAAAAAGAATAACTGCACATTTTATCACACTGCGGCAGAAGCCGAACAAGCAGGATATCGGCCGTGTTTGTTATGTAGACCGGAACTTGCGCCCGGTGCGTCCATAACCGATGCTACTGCTATGTTGGTTCACAGAGCAACGAGAATGTTGGAAGAAAATTGTGGAAGCGGGCAAAGTTTGGACGAGCTTTCCGGACGACTTGGTTGCACAGACCGCCATTTGCGACGCGCGTTCACAGCAGAATATAATGTTTCGCCGGTACAATATCTTCAAACATGTCGCCTGCTTCTTGCAAAAAATCTACTAACAGACACCAACATATCTGTACTTGATGTTGCAATGTCCGCAGGGTTCGGCAGTTTACGTCGGTTTAATGACCTTTTCAAAAAGCATTATCACCTTTCTCCCACGACATTGCGTAAAAGAATGTCGGAAGAAAAAAAGCAGAACAGTAATATTACTTTGGCTTTGGGCTATCGCCCGCCTTACCGCTTCCAAGAAATGTTAAACTTCCTCGGTGCCCGCGTTATCCCCGGCGTGGAGGTAGTAAACGATGGGGAGTACATGCGAACTGTTCATTTGCTGGATGCAGATCAAAAGCATGTATACGGTTGGCTCCGTGTAGGTCGCAATCCCCACAAAAATGTTTTGACAGTCACGGTGAGCGAAACATTGCTACCGGTACTTCCGCAGGTATTGGCAAAGGTACGTCACCTATTCGACCTCTATTGTGACCCAAATACGGTATTTGAAACACTTTTGCCAATGAATGATATCCACCCCGGACTTTGTGTTTTGGGAACCCGACTGCCCGGCAGCTTCAATGCTTTTGAAATGGCGGCCAGGGCGGTGTTGGGGCAGCAAATAACTGTAAAAGCCGCAGGCACATTAGCCGGACGGCTTGTGTACGCTTACGGTACGAAAATCCAGACCGGCATAGAGGGCTTAACCCACGTTTTCCCCTCACCCAAAGATATACTTTCTTTGGATGGACCAATTGAAAATCATCTTGGGCCGCTTGGCATTATCGCAACGCGGGCAAGGACTATCTGTGAATTGGCAAAAGCATTAGAACAAGGGAAAATAGATTTTGGACTTTGCGCCGATCCGGAAGTGGAAATGAATAAACTGCTTGCAATTCCAGGCATTGGGAACTGGACATCTTGCTACATTGCAATGCGTACAATGGAATGGCCTGACGCTTTCCTTGAAACAGATGTTGGCGTAAAAAAGGCGCTTGCGCCTCATACCTCAAAAGAGCTTCTCGAAATGGCAGAAGCATGGCGACCGTGGCGCAGCTATGCAACAATAAACCTTTGGAACTCGCTATAAATGCAAAAATTAAGGAGGAATGGACAATGTACTATTCAACAACTTATTTATCGCCTGTGGGTTTGATTACGTTAGCATGTGATGGAGACAATCTCGTTGGGCTGTGGCTGGATGGCCAAAAGTACCACGCAGATACCATACCCGAAGCACTAACTAAGAAAAACGACTTACCGGTTTTCGACGCTACAAAAAAATGGTTGGATAGGTATTTTGCCAAGGAGAAACCCACCATTTCCAAATTGCCGCTAGCGCCTATGGGCGGAGATTTTCGGCAAAACGTATGGAATATTTTATGTGAAATTCCATACGGCGAAGTGACTACCTACGGCGACATTGCAAAGAAAATGGCTGCAAAAATGGGCAAAGATAGCATGTCCAGTCAAGCGGTAGGCGGAGCCGTCGGGCACAATCCCATTTCAATCATCATTCCCTGTCACCGGGTTGTCGGTGCGAACGGCAGTTTGACAGGCTATGCCGGGGGTGTTGCCACAAAAGCAAAACTACTTGAATTGGAGGAAGTTGACCAGTCCTCCCTGTTCGTGCCCAAAAAAGGTACTGCACTCTGATAGCCATAGACTAAGGGGTATGGCCACTGTTCTCAATTGCTTTCAAGTGCCGTAGGGTTATGCCCAACCTTTCGGCTAACTGGCATTGTGTGAACCCTTTCGCTTGTCGGGTGGCTTTGACTACGCCGCCTAATGTGTCGGTTGTATTCTGTTGTTGCATGGTGTAGTCACCTCCAATTCAAACTGTTCTTCTCAAGGATTCCTTTTGAAATGTCTAAATGACAATACTCCAATAGGAATAAAGTATATGCACCAAAATTCCAGTACCGCCGTACCAATCCATGCTACTCCTTGCATGTCGGTGTTGAACACACCTAAAAGCGGTATCATCAAGCAGCTTATTGCAAAAATACCATGAGCCATAAGCATCCATTTCAATGCCCTATCTGATTTTGCTTTTGCATCAATTGTCATCCCGGCGAAAAAGGTTGCAAGCGACATGGCGCAGTAGCCGAGCATATCAAAGTTGAAAATCAGACCGAAATTTTGAAAATCGAGCAATCGTGCCGCTTGTTCGCTCAACCCTCCAAACCGAACGGTTGTAAGTTGTGTGAAATAGACAAGCAAATTGATTGCCGCATATATCCCGGCGAAAATCATGGCGGTATAACCCGCAGTTCTACGTTCAGAATTTCCTTTGGCCGCAAACGAACACACCATTGGAATAAAACTAAGCGCAATACATACACTGGAAAAATAAGCACCAAATAGAAAACCAAAAGGCATAGATAGAGCAAAACCTGCCACCGCACAGATGTTAATAATGGAACTGACTGTTCCGATTTTCTTATTCATTCTCAAAGCCTCCAAATATATTGTCAATAAGCAAATCAAGAACTTTGTCCCGCTGTTCTTTTATACTGAAGTCATAACCGAAAAGTTCACAGCTTTGTTCTTTTCTTAAAAACAGAGTCTGCAATATCGATGTAAAGGCAAACGCTAAGATAAATTGCTCTTTCTCTGAAATGCCGATATTCCCCAATGTTCTATTAAATCCTACAGCAGACTTTATTGTGTTATCATCTTTTTTAGGATTTTTATAATCGTGCAAAATAGAAATTCTTGATACGGCTGGATTGTCCACAAGAAAATCAGCCACTAATTTTGCTGTAAACTTCAACCTTTCCGCAGGATTTTGTTTCGGTATTGACGGAGCAAATGCAACAATCACATTGGCAATCATCCGCTCTATACACATTTCAATTAGGTTTTCTTTTGTTTGAAAGTGATAATTTATTAGACCTATACCAACGTGTGACTTTTCCGCAATGCTGCGGGTGTTTATACTCGCTACATCTCCCTCGCTTTCGGTAATAAGGCTTATTGTTGTTTCTATGATTTTTTCTCTTACCTCGCCTGACTTTTTCATGAATTGCCTCCTGGCTGAACAATGATTTGAACATAGTTCAATTATAAGCATTTTTAATAGATTTGTCAAGTAGTAAGTATAGCCGAGGTTGTCATCTATAAAACTGCGTAGCGTTTGTAAATTCGTCCATGACAAAATGGACGTGGATTGGAACCATGCCACCATACTTGCGGTCGGCAAGGTAGAACAACCGCTAGAACAGCTGCGTATATAAAATGGATACGAGAAAATTAAAGCTGCTGTCATTGTCGGGGATTAGGGCAAAGAGTGCGATTTTCTTCTCCCTACTGCCCCATGATGGCATCTACCGCCTGAAGAAAAGACAGGCCTTTCACTTTTATAAGGTAGTCTAAAGCCGACCTGCCACCAAAGCCCTGCGAGCACCAGTTCCACAGGCCGTTGTTTGAAATGCGCAGGCTGTCATGGGTACGGGTCGTATACTCGCCGCCACTGACATGGACAAGCTCGTTCGGCTCGTAATTTTTCAGGTAGGTGAGCAGATCCATCTGTTTTGCTTCTAGGATTACTTTTGCAGGGATATACGGCATTGCAGGCACCTATCTTCCCATGGTTGACTGGTGTTTTAGCTTCAGCTTAATGGGGCTTATTAGGGCAATGTCCTTGTATCCCACAAATGACAGAGCTGTTTCGTCGATGTCCTCAGCTGAACGCACCGGGGACTTGCTCGTCATAATCTGTGAAATGAACTTCTGCTTGTTTTCAACGAGCTACCACAAATAGCTGTCAAAAGAGGCTTGCTGTCAAGGTACTTTTTCAAGATTATTTATTTTCAGCGAATCTCACAAACGCTACGCTACCCAATCGGATTGCCTTGATTTGAATATACACAACTTTCGAGGAAATACTAATCGAAACTTATCTTTCACGAGGGAGCGCGTGTCCGGCTGACCGTACAAATCATACTCAAACGTGATACCATAAAAAGTGTCCTCAAAGTGAGCCAGGTGGTACACAAATCTTTCCCCGGTCGCAAGAAAAGTGGCCAGAAAAAGGAGCGCTGAAATAATATATTTTACAATTCGCATAGGCACCGCCCCCTGTGTTTTTATATCATCAACATACCATCATAAAATTCCCCTGTGTAAAATTTGGCGCGAATGGTATGAAATCCCGCGCGAACGGTACAAAATTACCATTCGCGCCAAAATAACAACCATTCGCGCCAAAAAACACACAAGAGATTGTTTTTGTGAGATATTACTGCTACAATAAGAAAAGGGATTTCAAACCATGAGAAATCAAACTAGCAAAACATCGCTAAAACTACATAAGCTGCTTTGCGCAGTTGCTAAAAGGTCGGCTAATTCCGGCGCAGGGCTGGCGAGTATTTTAGGATACTACCAGCCAAAAGTCCCGGAAAGAATCTCAAAGTAGTGTTCCTGACAATCAACCGGAGGTCGGCGTATGAAAATAGCCATATGCGAGGATGAAAAAATCCACCAGAATACCCTTCAGGGTATGTTGAAAAAATGGGCGGCTGATTCGCGACGAGAAATAGACGTCTCGATTTTTGACAATGCCGAAGCCCTTTTAATGCTGTGGGAGGACGTCGTTTTTGACGTTCTCATCCTTGATATTGAAATGAAGAAAATGAGCGGTATGGAACTGGCAAAGACTATACGCCGGATTGACGGCGACGTCATCATTATTTTTGTGACCAGCCATTCCAGCTATAGCTTGGAGGGGTATGAGGTAAATCCGCTGCACTATCTCACCAAACCGCTTCAGGAACAGAAATTTTTCAAAGTATTGGACAAAGCGTTCGCGATTTATCTGCTCCAAGGCAGGCACGGACTTGTAATAAATGCCGAAGCCGGGCTTCAAAAAATCCCGCCCGATACGATTTCTTACATTGCCATCTATTCCCATGACGCGAAGGTGTATACTTCCGGCGGGTTGTACCTGAGCCGAACAACCATCAAGGAATTGTCAAAGACTCTGCCGGCTCATTTCGTTAACTGCCACCGCTCGTATATCGTCAATATGTTCAAGGTTGACTGCGTTTTCAGCGACCACGTCATTATGACGGACGGCAAAGAAATCCCGGTGAGCAGAGCCAATTCAAAGCAAGTCAGAGAGCTGTTTATTCAGCTTAGAACGGGGTGAGGCATGACAGCCGAGTGGATAATTGTCGAGACCCTGGCGGTGTTCGTTGAAAGCTTAGCCAAGGTATACTTCCTGAACAGCCAGCTCCCAAAAAAATCCGGGTTTCGAGGGTTTTTCGCCCTGTTATCCTCCGTGCTGATAAGCTGGGGCTTAGTCGGCACGTTTGCCGGAGTAAATCAAATCGTGTACGACGTGACCGACATAGTAATCACGGCCGTGTTCGTATACCTACTTACAGACGCTTCGATAGAGCGAAAAATTTTCAATGTCTTTTTAGTAGTCGCGATTCCGTTTGCCGCAACAATGGTCGGCGCGGGTATGGTAAATCTGGTCTTTGATACCACGTTCAGCCACACGCTTTATAATCAGGATACGTCGCGGCTTCTCTCGATTCTTTTCATAAAAGCGATTGAGCTTATGACTTTTGTGCTGATTTCAAAAAAACAGCTTTTCGGCGGCAGCACCGGGCGCACCCCGGCGATAGTTCTGATGGTCAATTCCGTCTTGTGTATCATTATCGAGTTTCTTCTGTGGGCGCTTTTACGCGCGGGCTCCAAGGCTGAGGCAGACAGGCTTCTTGTGGCTATGTCGGTCTGTGCGCTGCCGATTTTGATAGCCGGATTTGTTATGTATGACATTTTCGCGAGACTGGAGCGGCAAAAATCCGAGCTTTCAAACAGGCTTCAGCGCTCGGACATGGAAATGACCTTCCGCGAGGAGGTCAAGAATATGCATACGGATTTGCAAAAATGGCGGCACGAATATAAAAATCACCTAATCGCAATCGGGGGATATATAGCAAGCGGCGAGCAGAGCGAAGCACTCCGATACCTCGAAAAAGTCGCCGGAGCGCAGCTAATCGCAAAGCCGCTGATTACCACAAATAATCAGGCGCTTGACGCGGTCATAAACTCAAAGCTGTGGCTGGCGAAGACCCGCGGAATCGACGTGAGCGCGCAATCGGCGTTCCCCGAATCCGGGGGAATCAAGCGAATGACGGATGGGGACTTGTGTTCGATTATCGGAAATTTGCTGGACAACTCTATCGAGTCCTGTGACCGAATGGCGGAAACCGACAAAAAATTCCTGACCCTTGAGCTTTTGGTCAAGGGCAACAACCTTTTTCTGATGATTTATAACAGCTACATAGGCGAAATAAAACGCGACGGCGAGTTGTTCATATCGTCAAAAGGCAGCCCGTATAACGGAATCGGGCTAAAATATGTCGATTCCATAATCGGCAGGTATGGGGGCTACGCCTCAAGGGAGTACAACAACGGCGTTTTTTCGACGCAGGTAATGATTCCGCTCTTAGAGCCGAACGGAGGTACATATCGTGCAAAAAATCATAGATTACTTTACAGGCTTTTGGATAAAGGAAGGGCTCGTTTCGAGCGGTGACTTGGATATATACGCCTATGGGCTTGAGCTTTTTATCTCAACCGTGTTAAACATCGCCGCGCTGCTTGCGCTCGGTCTGATATTCGACAGGCTGACTGACACGGTCATTGTTCTGGCGGTCATGCTGCCGATGCAGTCGTTCGCGGGCGGGTACCACGCTGATACTCATCTTAGATGTTCCTGATTATGATAATCGGTTGGTTTCCCGCGATGTGGCTGATAGACATTTTTAATGACAAGATGGCTTTCATAGTATCATGTGCAGCGTTAGCGAAGGTTATCGCGCTGACGCCTGTACGTCATGTCAACGTGCCAATGAGCGCGGAGCGGGTTAAGACCGTAAAATTATACTCCCGGATAACCGGAATTGCGGTTGTTATAATATCCACGCTACTGCTGTTTTTCGGCGAGGGGTTTGCGCGCCTTGGAATAGCGATGTCAGTTACTATGGGCGTCTTAGCGGTGTCACTACTCGCGGCGTGTATAAAAAAACAGATTTGTGCATATATGATTTCTGCGTCCATTGGGCGAGTCACATGTTGATGGTTGCTGTGTTAACTACATCTTAATTTGTTTGTCCGATGAAGCCTTAGGTGCGGTTATAATTTTGACAACTCCAATCGACATCAATGCACTAATCAAAGGCGCGGAAAATATACGTAAGTAGAAGCCTGTCATTTGAGCTCGGCGTCCTCCATTTGGAGGGCGCCAAAAACTTTTTCAAATTTTTTGAAAAAAGGGTGACAATCGCCCCTCGAAAATTGTCTTAATAGTGAGAACATAATTATTAGTAGGATTCACATGAAAAAAACAATATCTTGTGTTTTTGTGGCGCGAATGGTAATTTTATACCGCTCGCGCCAAAATAACGACCATTCGCGCCAAATTTTATACAGTAGTGGGTTGCTGTGGTATGCTAATGATAGAAAATCGAGGCATGGAAAGGTTTACACGAGGTTTGCCTAACACGCTAAGCCTCGTGTAGATACGCAGATTAGTCCGGCAATCAAGATGTTAGGAGCAAGCTATGTTAAAAAAATCTTTATACGTAAAACACCGATTTCTTGGAAATATGATGGTAATTGTGCAGGGTCTAATACTTATCCTGCTGACAATCGCTGTGGTGAGCCAGCAATACTTAAACGCTTGGCAGGCGTATCCCGCCGACGACCGGGCGACCGCTATATATTTACACGATATTCCCTCGGATAAAGAGTTTCAAACGGAAATTGGAATAAAGTCAGTTGCCGACAAATACTCTCTGTTCATTATCAGGCGAGAATCAATGCTGGATAACGAAGGCTCGGTCAGGGGGTTCGTCCTCGGCGTATACGGCGACGCACGGTCAAATGATATAGCCTTGTCGTTTTATGACCAAAAGGTTTTGAGCGGGGGCAGCTTTGAAACACTTATGAATTCAGACAGCGCCGACAGTACCCTTGGCGTTGAAGCCGGGAGCGTTAACAGTCTTGGCGATATAGCTTCTTTCCGATTTTACGAGCGTTTTGTCGTAAAACACCTCTCACAGCTGATTGACGACAGCGGCGGTATAAACGGCGCTTATTATTTTATAGGCGTGGACGCGGACACGAAAACGGAATTTCTCAGCGATATTTCAGCCGTAAGCGGACTTTCGGAAAATGATCTGCTGACCGAAAAAAGCGGAGAGATTCAGGTTAGTGGTCTGATGAGAAAAGTCCCCAATGTATTGTTAGCCGCCGATATATTTTTGAATTTAATATTTTTCGTCGTACTCGCCGTAAGGAGCTTGGAAAAGCAAGGAAAGCTAACGCTGCTGGGCTGGTCAAAGGCCGCTTTTATCAGGGAAATATTCGGAGTATATTTTATAACAAGCATAATCGCCGTTCCAATACTCATAATCGGCGGCTTAATAATCTCGGGCTGGGGCGGTTTTTTCGCGGCTCTGCTGAGCTTCTTCGCCGGGGCGGCCGCTTTGAATCTGTTGTTAACTCTCGCGGAGATAGCGGTTGCTAGCGTCGTCATTATTATGACAAAACCGCTTGATTCAATCAAAGGCCGTATCCCCAAAAAGCCACTATACGCGCTGACGGTTTTGGCGTATATGATAATAAGTGTCGGGTTTATGGTTAGCGGCAGCGCAATGGATTTGCCGATGAAAGATTTATCTGAAAACGCGCGTCTGTCAAAAAATTGGGCGAATGTCTCTAATTATCAGCTAATGCGAAGCATTTCCTTGGGGCAGGATGAAAGCAGCTTTAAGGGGCAGTCCAAGCAGTTAGACGAGGATTTATATAACTGGTATAGCTCGGTGTCGCAGGAGGACGGGGTATACCTGATTCAGGCGCAGTATTACGGCTCCGACATACTGGACATTTGGGCGGGCGGTGTGTACAGCAGCGTCCCCGCCGCTCCATATTGGAGGTTTACCATATCGCCGAATTACGCTGAGAAAATTGGTATTCAGCTTGACCCGGAGACTATTTCGCAGGCGGAGAGCGGAAAACGCCTCTATCTGATACCTGATACGCTGATCGGAGCGGAGCGCGATACAATGATCGCGCTGATAGAGGAGCAGGATGTAATGGGTATCGGCGCGGGGGATATTCAGACAAAATTCACACAGGATAAAGAATTTTTATTCATTTTTTATACACCCGACAAGGAATTCTTCACATGGGCGGCGGACTCAAAGGGCGGCACGATGGCGGCCGCCCCGATTATCTATGTAGCCACTCCGGAAAACATGCGCTTCTTTGAGACGGGAAGCCTGAAAGCCTCCGGGTTAAACGGGTACATAAAATTCGAGAATGAAAGCGTAATGAATAAATACGCTCAGGCGGATATATTAAGCCGGTTTAACTTATCCGACAATGCCGTGGCCTTTACGGCAGTTCGGGTTTATATTGACGGTTTGCAGAAAGACATCATGCAAACTATCGTATGGTTCGGCGCGGCGTTTTTGGTTCTGATTGTCATTCTAACGGCAATGCTGCTCACCTTTGCCACTGTTTTCCGCGTCTCCAATCAAGAAAAAATAAACGTCAAGAAATTCCTCGGCTTTAGCTTTTTTCAGCTCTATCGAATGCCGATTCTGTTCATATTGTGCGCCGTCGCTTTAGAGGTCGTGGCTATGGTTTTGTTCCGCTCAAAATTCGGCTTATTGCTCGTCGTACTGTCATCGTTAATACAAGGCTTGATTTTCAGAAAATATATGAGCTGCTGTGAAATCAAGCAATTACTATCAGCATTTAAAGGAGAATAAAATGAGCGCAGTTGAATTATTGAACGTAACGAAAAAGTTCGGGGCAAGAACAATACTTAACGCGGTTTCTTTCTCGGTAGCCGAGGGGGAGCTGGTCGCTCTGGTCGGGCCCTCCGGCTGTGGCAAATCCACCATTCTTAATATGATAGGCTTATTGGAAACCTGTGACAGCGGCGAAATCCGAATTTTCGGCGAAAAAATTCCGAAAATCGAGAGCAAAAACGCAACCAAGCTGCGCCGCTGTGTGGTTAACTATCTTTTTCAGTCCTTCGCGCTAATCGGCGATATGACGGTAGAGCAAAATCTGCTACTATCCATGCGTTTTTTAGATATTCAAGAAAAAGCGAAGCACAACAGGATTAATAAAATATTAGACGAAGTAAATTTGCGTCAGCTAAAAGACGCGACGGTGAACACAATGTCAGGCGGAGAGCAGCAGAGAGTCGCGCTGGCAAGAGCGGTGCTAAAACCAGGGGCTTTGATATTAGCCGACGAACCGACGGGCTCGCTCGACGCGAACGCGGCCGGCAATGCCTTTATGCTAATCCAAGAGCTGTGCCGGCATTATAAAAAAACCGTGATTATGGTTACGCACAGCCCCGAATTGGCGCAGAAAGCCGACCGGACGGTGGATATGCTGGAACTGGGGTGATGGGGCGCGAAACGGGCGCGGGAACAGATGAGGTCGCTTGTCGACGGAAAGTTGTTTCTTTTGGGCTTTCGCCGAATCCGCCTGCTGTATCTCCGAATCGGCGCAGAGCTTTTCGACAAACTCCGCTTCGTGTCCCCGAACGTACAAGCTGACTTGACAAATGGACTTGAACACCAACTCACGCAAGGATTTCACGGAGATATTGTGCCGCGTGCATTGCAACGGGTACTGCGAGTATTTGTTGCAGCAGCTGTCCTGCGAGGGGCGGGTTTCGCTTGCACTTTTTCGACTTGAACGACGTTTTGTAGGTACAAAGAAAGTCTGCAATAAAGTATATCGAGTTCTGAGGTAGAGTCGCACATCGGTTGCCAGATATTGTTCATACTGAACCTCTCTCCAGCAGCCAATCCGCTTATGATTTGCTCATTATAACGCCTTTTTCGGGGTTTTTCAAATCGTTTTTCATCATTCGGAGAATTTTTTCCTCCAAAAATTCTTTACCCGCTTCATCAAAGCGGACGGTGACTTGAAACATTGTGGAGCCGATTTTGTGCATGAATGTCATCGGCTCCGGGCTGGTCGTTGAGCTTTTTAACGTATTGTTCATATAACCGGCTCCTCCTTTTTTGATTTTAGTTTTGTAGATGAAATATTTTGGCTGATAATGCCCTATGCGGTTATTGTTTTCTGCCCCCTTTGCAATCAATAATTTCGGACTGCTGACGCAACCCTCCCACTTTTCGCCATTTCTGAAGAGCCAATAATCGTGGATTTAACCACTAATTATCGGCTCTGCGTCTTAACAAGTTGTTGTCTTGCCTCTGTTCGTCTTGAACAGTCTTTTGAAAGGTTATGGACACTTCATCATCTTTTGAAATAGAAATCTTTAATTCCTCTACTCCATATTTTAATGCGTTGGATATTAGGTTATCAACAACTCGCATTAGCATGGATTCATCAGCGATAACAAAAGTCGGTTCAGTTGAAAACAAGATATGCGGCGTTATGGCCTTTTCCTCAAACTGTTCTGTATACACAAGAACAATATTTGCAAGTAAATTGTCTAAATTCACTCTCTTTAATTCTGGAATACTCTCTTTAGCTTCCCAAGCGGATATATCATAGAAATCGTTGATAAGGCTTCGTAAATCTTTGCTTCTCGCTAAAACAGTTTCTACAAATTCTTGTTGTTCAGGCTTCAAATCGGTCTTTTGCAATAGCTGTAAATGGCCAACGATGGAAGTAAGGGGAGTTCGTTCATCGTGGTCACGCTCCTTAACTTTATTTGGCTTGCGCCTGTATCTATATTTTAAGATTTTTTATGCCAAACCGCAAATGTGCGGATTGAAATTTTCATCTTGACAAATCACGAAAATAGGTTATACTATTATCAAATCACGATTTGTATAATCTTGATTTGTAGAAACGAGGTGTGTTGCTATGTTTATCGGACGCGAACAGGAACTCCAATTTTTTGAAGAAAAATATAACGCTCCCGGCGGGCAAATGGTTGTGCTGTACGGGCGGCGCCGCATTGGAAAAACGGAAATTCTCCATCAGTTTTGTAAGGGAAAGGATGCCGTTTTTTACTCATGCCGCGAGATTCCCGATTCGGAACAGCTCAAAACTTTTTCCGAACGCATCTTACACGCAGGCAGTCCGGCAGCGAAATATATCAGCACCTTCGGCGATTGGGAGTCGGCTTTTAAGGGTTTTACGGAGTTGCCTACCGACGGCAAAAAAAAACTTCTTATCATCGACGAATTTCCGTATATGTGCAAGGGCAACCCGTCCATTCCCTCCATTTTGCAGATTCTTTGGGATGAGCAACTCAAAAATCAGAACATCATGATTGTTCTGTGCGGTAGCGCGATGAGCTTTATCGAGAAGAAAATTCTGTCCGAAAAAAGCCCGCTTTACGGTCGGGCGACCGGCATTTATAAGATGAATGAGCTGCCCTTTGACGACGCAATCAAGTTTTTTCCGAACTATTCTCCCGAGGATAAAATGCTTGCCTATTCCATCTTAGGTGGCATTCCCCATTATCTGCGACAGTTTGACCTTGCGCTGTCCCTGCGCGAAAACATCATCAAAAACGTGCTGACAAAGGGCTGTATTCTATACAGCGAGGTCGAGTTTTTGATTCGGCAGGAATTGCGGGAAGCAGCCCTTTACAACACGATTATCGAGGCGATTGCACTGGGAAACACGCAGCTTAACGACATCTTCATGAAAACGCAGATTGAAAAATCCAAAATCAGCGTTTATCTAAAAAACCTCATGGAGCTGCAAATTATCGAGCGCGAATTTTCGGTGCTTTCGAGCAGTAAAGAGCAGGCGACTTCCACGCGGGGGCTATATCGCATTACCGATAATTTTTTCCGCTTTTGGTTTGGTTTCGTGTTCACCAACCTTTCCGATTTGGAAACGGGCGATGCTGAGGGCGTTTTCACTTATGCGGTTTCGCCGCAGTTAAACGATTTTGCCGCGCCCGCTTTTGAGATGGTGTGTCGCGAGTTTGTCCGCAAGAAAAACCGTATCGGCGAACTGCCCTTCCGTGTTTCAAAGCTGGGCAGATGGTGGGGGAAATACAGAAAAATCATTGTCGATGAAGACGGAAAAAGCAAGCCTACCACACTGGATTCTGAAATCGACATCGTGGCCGTAGATGCAAAATCGAAGCATTATCTTTTGGGCGAGTGCAAATTCCGAAACGCCCAAATGGGCAGCGCAGAGTTTGACAAGCTGAAAGAAAAATCTTCTTTTGTCAAAGTGGGCACAAAAATCGGATACGCGCTGTTTTCCAAATCAGGCTTCACGGAGGGTTTGACCGAGCAAGCACAAGCAGATGAAAACCTCACATTGTATTCCCTCGCGGATATCGTAGAGAGCTAAAACGAACAACAAATCACCCGTCGAAAATTTGTTAAGTGACCTGTTGAATTTCACAATGATAGATGAAGATTTAGCTGTGTTCGAGCGTTTATGCCAATATAGCTATCCTATATATCCACAGCTTACCGCAAATTATATCGGATATTATCGTGATTATTGTGACCTCGATTATACGGAAAACAGTGAGGTTTCGCTTTTTAATCCCACAAATTTAATCACCATCATCGCCGCATTAGTGCCGCGATGATGGTGATTTTACACTTTTTCGCGGAAAGGGGATGAGAACATGAAAGCAAAAACACCACAAGGACGCGCCGTTTTGCAAAAAGTATATTGCCGTCTATTCAAGACTATTTTTCAAAGTCGGAAAACCAGTTAGCATTTGAAAAATGGCAAGAAGAACGCAATTAAATAAAAGACTGACCACACAAAACCGCTCATCACCAATTTCTCGGTGATGAGCGGTCATTTTTGCTATCCAGTCCGATTACAACCTCAACGGTTATATCCTTCCATTGTCCCTGTCTGAGATAGCTTCCGCCCGCTTCACGAAAGGCTTTTGCCTGTTCGTATCCGATGGTCAGTTCGTAGACAAGAGAAGTCCTACCTACTATTGAGTGCCGCCTGTGCTGCCGCTAATCTGGCAATTGGCACACGGAATGGTGAGCAGGAAACATAATTAAGACCTACGTTGTGGCAGAATTCAACGGAACTTGGATCTCCGCCATGCTCGCCACAGATTCCTAATTTGATATCCGGGCGGGTTTTGCGTCCTTTTTCTACAGCCATCTCAACTAGCTGACCAACACCTGTCTGGTCAAGTCTTGCAAATGGATCGGATTCGTAAATCTTAGCCTGATAGTAGGAATCTAAGAATTTACCGGCATCGTCACGGGAGAATCCAAACGTCATCTGTGTCAAATCATTTGTACCAAAGGAAAAGAATTCAGCTTCTTCTGCAATGGCATCTGCCGTTAATGCTGCACGTGGGATTTCGATCATCGTTCCGATGTGGTATGTGATATCGGAATTTTTTTCTTTCTTCACCTGTTCTGCAACTTCAACAACAATATCTTTTACAAATTTTAATTCTTTCTTTTCACCAACCAGTGGAATCATGATTTCCGGTACAATATCAAATCCCTTTTCTGCTTTTACTTCGATCGCCGCTTCGATTACGGCTCTTGTCTGCATTTTTGCAATTTCAGGATATGTTACGGCAAGACGGCATCCTCTGTGACCCATCATCGGGTTGAACTCATGCAAATCAGCACATTTTTCTTTTATTTCTTCTACGGTCAAGTTCATGTCTTTTGCTAAAGCAACAATATCTTCTTCCGCAGTTGGTAGAAATTCATGAAGTGGCGGATCTAAATAGCGAACGGTCATTGGCCTGTCCTCCAGCACTTCATACATTCCTTTAAAATCTGCTTTCTGGAACGGGATTAATTCGTTTAACGCTTCTTCTCTTGCCTCTACCGTATCGGAGAGAATCATCTTGCGGATTTTTGGAATTCTTTCTGCATCAAAAAACATATGTTCTGTACGACAAAGTCCAATTCCCTCTGCTCCTAATTTTACGGCATTTGCTGTATCTTCTGGAGTATCTGCATTTGTACGCACTTTTAATGTCCTATATTTGTCAGCCCAGTCCATAATTCTGCTAAAGTTTCCACCTACCGAGGCTTCTTCCGTTTGGATATCGCCTTTGTAGACTTTACCGGTAGAACCATCTAATGAAATATAATCTCCTTCGTGGAATTGATGTCCGCCAAGAGAAAATTCTTTTGCATCTTCGTCTATTTTAATCTCGCCACAGCCGGAAACGCAACAAGTACCCATACCACGGGCAACCACTGCTGCATGGCTTGTCATACCGCCACGAACGGTTAAGATACCTTCTGCCGCATGCATACCTTCAATATCTTCTGGAGAAGTTTCTAAACGAACCAGAATAATTCTTTCGCCTCTTCCTCCTTTGCCTGCTGCCTTTGCAGCATCAGCCGTAAAGTATACTTTGCCGGCCGCCGCACCTGGAGATGCAGGAAGTGCAGAACCAATCACTTCACCTGCCTTTAATGCAGCAACATTAAAAGTAGGATGCAAAAGCTGGTCTAATGATTTTGCTTCTATTCTGATCACTGCCTCAGCATCTGTAATCTTGCCTTCATCTACTAAATCGCAAGCAATTTGGATTGCAGCAGGAGCAGTCCTCTTTCCGTTTCTTGTCTGTAAGAAGAATAGCTTGCCTTCTTGGATGGTAAATTCCATATCCTGCATATCGCGGTAGTGATCTTCTAGTTTGTTTGCAATTGCCATAAATTCTTTAAAGCATTCCGGCAAATCTTCTGCCAGTTTGGTGATCGGCTGTGGTGTACGAACACCGGCAACCACATCTTCCCCTTGTGCATTGATTAAATATTCTCCATAGATGCCTTTTTCCCCTGTAGACGGATTACGTGTAAAGGCAACGCCCGTTCCGGATGTATTGCCCATGTTTCCAAATACCATAGCCTGTACATTCACTGCCGTACCCCAGTCGCCCGGAATATCATTCATACGCCTGTAAACGATGGCACGCGGATTGTCCCACGAACGGAAAACCGCCTTTATCGCACCCATCAACTGTTCCTTTGGCTCCTGTGGGAACTCTTCGCCGTTCCTTGCCTCTTTGTATACGGCTTTGAATTTATTAGCTAATTCTTTTAGATCTTCAGCTGTTAAATCCGTATCAAATTTAGCTCCTCTTGCTTCTTTTAGTTCATCAATGATTTTTTCAAAATGGGATTTTGAGACTTCCATAACGACGTCAGAATACATCTGAATAAATCTTCTATAGGAATCATATGCAAATCTTGCATTACCGGTTTTCTTTGCAAAGCCTTCAACAGCCTCATCATTTAAGCCTAAATTCAATATCGTATCCATCATTCCCGGCATAGATGCCCTTGCCCCGGAACGTACGGATACTAATAATGGATCTGCGTTATCGCCAAACGTTTTCCCTTGGGCTTCCTCTAGTACCTTCAATGCAATAAAAATCTGATCCTGAACTTCCTGCGTTATCTTTTCTCCGCTCGCATAATAGTCCGTACAAGCTTCTGTTGTCACCGTAAAACCGTGTGGAACGGGTAAGCCTAAGTTGGCCATTTCTGCCAAGTTTGCCCCCTTACCTCCAAGAAGGTTTTTCATTCCTGCATTGCCCTCTTTAAATAAGTAAACCCATTTGTTTGCCATTTGTTAATTCCTCCTACGTTTATACTTTGGATTATTGTTATGTGGAATTGATTTCCCACTATTTACCAATTAGATTCGAACCATATTTCCTATTTTACCATATTTTAAAATAATATCAATGCCTTTCTTGTGAACAAATACAAAAATAACCTTTGCTTAAAATTCAAATTTCTCAGCAAAATAAGCATCTAGATCTTCAATCTTGATACGTTCCTGCTCCATTGTATCGCGGTCTCTTACGGTTACCGCTAAATCTGTTTGTGAATCAAAATCATATGTGATACAAAACGGTGTTCCAATTTCATCCTGCCGTCTGTAGCGCTTTCCAATATTGCCTCTATCGTCAAATTCACAATTATATTTTTTAGATAATTGCAAATAAATTTTCTCTGCATCTTCCCCTAGTTTTTTGGACAAAGGCAATACGCCAATTTTTACGGGTGCAAGCACCGGATGGAAGTGCAAAACCGTACGGATATCTCCCTTGCCATCTAAATCCTCTTCATCGTATGCGGAGCATAAAAAGGCAAGCAGCATGCGGTCAACGCCAAGGGCAGGCTCTACAACGTAGGGGATATAGCGGGTATTTTTCTGATCGTCAAAATAGCTCAAATCCTGTCCAGAGGCATTTTGGTGCTGTGTCAAGTCGTAGTCTGTACGGTCTGCGACACCCCACAATTCCCCCCAGCCAAATGGAAATAGGTATTCGATATCAGTCGTTGCCTTGCTATAAAAGGCGAGTTCTTCTTTTTCGTGATCCCGAACCCGCATTTCCTCTTCTTTTATTCCGAGAAATTGCAGCCAGTCGATGCAAAATTGTTTCCAATAAGCGAACCATTCTAAATCGGTATCCGGTTCGCAGAAAAATTCCATTTCCATCTGTTCAAATTCCCTCGTACGGAAAATAAAATTACCGGGTGTAATTTCATTCCGGAAAGATTTCCCAATCTGCCCAATTCCAAATGGAAGTTTTTTCCTAGATGTCCGCTGTATATTTTTAAAATTGACAAAAATACCTTGCGCTGTTTCAGGGCGTAGGTAAACCGTATTTTTTGCATCTTCCGTTACGCCTTGGAATGTTTTAAACATCAAATTAAATTGACGGATATCCGTAAAATTATGTTTCCCACAAGTTGGGCATGGTACATGATGTTCTTCTATATAATCTTTCATTTCCTCATGGCTCCATGCATCCGCAGAGCCTTCGATCGTCAAACGATTTGACGCTACAAAGTCTTCAATGATTTTATCCGCACGAAACCGCTCATGGCATTCTCTGCAATCCATCAATGGGTCTGAAAATCCGCTAAGATGTCCGGATGCGGCCCATGTTTGTGGGTTCATTAAAATGGCACAGTCGATGCCTACATTATATGGGTTTTCTACAATAAATTTCTGCCACCATGCACGTTTTATGTTGTTTTTTAATTCGACGCCAAGATTTCCATAATCCCATGTATTGGCCAATCCCCCATATATCTCTGAGCCTGGATAAATAAAACCTCTTGCTTTTGCAAGTGCCGCCATTTTTTCCATTGTTTTTTCCATACTAACTCCTATCTATCTGCTTTCATAAATTCCTGTGTTTTCCTGCTTTTATAGATTTCTCCACCCATATCATCGCCTATTTATAGATGACATATGTTAAAGGCTGCTCCGAACTATCGGCATCTGGCGATTGAATCGCTACCGTATCTTTTGCCACTAAGCTGGTATTATCTTTTGACATAAATATTACTTCGCCATCTACTTTTACATTGATTTTTTCACTTACTATGGCCACCTTGTATTCTGAATTCCCAGTCACGTCCTCCATCTTCACACTGCCTGCCGCTACGCCATTTTCAATCGCTATGAATTCAGTATCGAATTTATAGCCTGCTACTAGGGCTTGTGATACCAGTCCTGCAAAAAATTCTACTTCGCTAAATTCTGCATAATCTTGATAGCCGGCAAATTTCATATAGAGAGTAGCAGTATCTCCTTCAACGGAAAATTTATCAACTTCTACACTATCCTTTTCATGATTCGCATTATAGTCATCCACCCGCTCTTTCACATAAGTTTCTAATTCTGTTGCATCATAGTATTCTTTATCCAAAGTTTCAATAATGGCACTTACAATGCCTCCCTTTTTCTTTACAAATACCGTATCCTCCTCTGCCTGTAGCGATTTTCCACACCCGCCAAGCATCGTTGCTAAAATGATACATGCCATAAGCATTGATATTATTTTTTTCATATTACACCTCTTTTTGCACATTTTTTGTGCATATTGCAGGGAAGCGCTTTTCCTTTCACTCCTCCTCAAATTTTCAAATACGCCTTAAATATTATACCTTTTTCACCCTCCAATTTCAACCGCTATCTTTGCAAAAATCCTCATTTTCTTGTAAAACCTCTTTCAAAATCTGTAGCGAACGGAATTTTTTCCCAGCATAGATAGCCATATATTCTTTCATTATTTTTTCCAAGGAATATAAGACCGGTTCCGCTACCTCAAAGGTATATAATTTTCCAATTGCCGATGAAACTATGTATTGTAAGGTGTACAAGGTCGAGCCGTCTATGGGGATCGTGCCTATTTGATTCATGCAGCTCTCGCATAAAGTACCACCACGCGTTACATGGAAACCTACCAGGTGATGTTCTTTTTTACACATCTGGCAGGAAAACACATTTGGATATTCTCCGTTATTTACCATTGTTTTTAACTCATAGATGCAACGTATCAGACGATTATCCAAATTTGCTTTTTCTAGCGCACGCAAGGAAAGATAGAGCAAGTTTAACATCTGTTTCTCATCATTGTTTTCTTGGGCATAATAATTGGCAATTTCCAAAAAGTAAAAGCCATAATAGACCCCATCTAAATTTGAAGTTAGATTTTGAAAAAAATTAGAAATATGCGCCTGTACAACCGTATAGGAGGAGCGCCCCTCATAGGCTTCAAATGTGCCAAAGGAAAAGGGGCTTGCAGCGGTCAAAAGTTGACTGTTCTGCCGCCTTGCCCCTCTTGCAAAAGCAGTAACTTTGCCTCGCTCCTTGGTCAAAAGCGTTATCCTTTTATCAAATTCCCCGATAGGTGCCGCTGATAGCACCATGCCCGTCAGCACTACGGTTTGCCCCATATTCTTTCACGCCCCACCTTGTCTTTTCTTGTTTGGTTTCGGTATTTTGTTTCTCCTGATACTTTAAATAATCCGTTATTTTTCCCGTACTTTCAAATTTCATCCATTCTTTATCTGTCATGTATGTTGCTCCTGTGTGGTTTCCCTTATTCGATTTCTCTATTAGGTTTCCCCTATCCAGTTTCCCTATTAGGTTCCCCTTATTCGATTTCTCTATTAGGTTTCCCTTATTTGATTTCCCTATTAGGTTTTCCCATTACACAACAGATATACTGTATAAAATATGGTAGCTTTTACACTATTTTTCTTCTTTATATCCAAAATTCTTTATGAGGAAATCGCTGTCTCGCCAATCTTTTTTCACTTTTACCCAAAGTTTTAAATTTACATTTGTTTCCAATAACCGTTCTATTTCAAAGCGGGCATTGGTACCGATGGTTTTTAGCATGGTCCCCCCTTTGCCAATAATAATCCCCTTATGCGATTCCTTTTCACAAATAATCGTGGCATCAATGTCGATCAGCTTGGATTTTTTTCTTTGCTTCATTTGATCAATCGCAACAGCAAGCCCATGTGGAATTTCCTCATTTAATACGTGGAGTGCTTTTTCCCTTATTAATTCCGCTACAATTTGACGTTGTGGCTGATCTGTAATGGTATCTTCATCATAAAACATCGGTCCATATGTTAAGTATTTAAAAATCAAATCTACAAGTATGTCAGTATTTTCACCGCGCAATGCTGACAGGGGTACGATTTCTGCAAAGTCATATACCTGCCGGTATGTATCGATATATTTTAAAACTTCCTCCTTTTTTACGGTATCCACTTTATTGATAATGAGTATGACAGGCGTCTGGGATTTTTCTAATTTTTCGATAATATGACGTTCGCCGGCACCGATAAAAGTTGACGGCTCTACGAGCCATAGTACAACATCTACTTCATTTAATGTCCGTTCCGCCACATTTACCATATATTCTCCAAGTTTATTTTTTGCCTTATGAATACCCGGTGTATCAAGAAAAATAATCTGCCCTTTTTCCAGGTCCGTATATACCGTCTGAATCCGGTTTCTGGTAGTCTGGGGCTTATTCGAAGTAATCGCAATCTTCTGCCCGATTAAATGGTTCATTAAGGTGGATTTTCCTACATTGGGCCTGCCAATCAAAGTCACAAAGCCCGATTTAAAACTACTGCTATTTAACATAAAACTCCTCTTCTATCTGCTTTGGCAGATATATTTTACTATTTGTTACGATTCACCGTTAACTGTGAACGTACCATTTATGCGCACAAACTGCACAAAGAACGTGCGGGTTTGGCACATCAGCCCCCTGCACTTTTATGCAAAAAACGTAAAAAGTGGCTTCGTGGTAATGAACCGTGAATCGTAGCTAATTGTGATCAATACAAATTTTCTAAATGAAGAAACATCTTCTCATGTTCCCTTAATTTTTCTTCATTCCCAATCACACAAAGTGCATCTTGCTTTAATACGGACTCCATGAGATCGGCGAGGCTTCTTATACTTTCTTCATTTGCCGCCAGGACTTCATTGCGTTCTTGCTGCACGGCTTCTATTGTCAGTCCGGTCAAATAGGCATTTGCCGAACGGGCCACTTTTGCGGAGGGCGTCAAGGGTGCGTCCATATCACTAAATACCCCGATGACATATTTTGTCATATCACGTGCATCCACCGTGAAATTCCTTAAATAATCGGTAATTCCTTCATATATTTCATTTGTGCTTACCAGATTTGGATCGCGATAGGATGTTACATAGCTGTCCCCTCTTCTGGAAAATCCACTCATACAGCCATATGCTCCGCCTTTTACACGGATATTCAGCCACAAATAGTCATAGCTTAAAATCGCTTTTAATATTTTGAGCGCTCCAGTATAATGAAATCCCGCATCCTTAAAATTACCAGCTCTAGATACATATTGCACCTTAGAGGCATCCATAAACCCTTCGTTCTTTTTTGCAAGTGTCAAGGTAATGGATCCCTGCTTTTTAACAGGGTCAGTATAAAGTACGGAGGTTAGCGTCGGCACTTCTTTTTTAAATGCACAAAGCCCCTCTTCCTCTGCCCCTATACTGATGAGCAAGTTTTCCGGGCGAAACAAAACGTGCATCAAGTTTGTTAATTTTTCAACAAGCTTTTTTTGTTCCGCTTTAAAATTGCTTTCTATTTGATCTACTGTGCGGTAAAAGTCGATCCCACCAAGCAGATCCGTATATTTCGCCGGTTCAGAAAAATAGGACATCGCGCGTGTCATAGATGCAGAATGGCCGGATGAGCTAAGTGCCATTTGCAGTCTGGATTTTAACTGCGCAACGATTTCATAGATACGGTTCGTATCGGAAAAGCTGCTGGTAGATAGGATCGTTTCTATGAGTTCCATTGCCTTTTTGATTTCATGGTACAGCACTTTTGTCCTAATTTCAAATTTGACCGTAAAATCCTTATTTGCTACATTTGCATAAATTCCCACACTGCTAGAAACACCGCCAGTATGCAGATTGATTTCATTCGCTAGCTCACGATAGGAATAAAGTTCCGTATCCACATAGCCAAGCACTGATTTTAGCAATCCCAGATAAGGAATATCTTCCTCTAAAATGCCTGATGTATCAAACATCAGATTAATATATGCAATCTTGTTGGTATCGATACCATGATAGATGGCAGGTATATCGGACAATTTTATTTCTTTATTGTAATAAGGTTCTGCCTCTTTTTTTAAATCCTCACGGGTCAATAATGGAATTGCTTCTCGTTCTTCTTTTGTAGACGGCTCTTCTTGATATTTACGTAGGTGGTGTGTTTGAGCAACGATTTTTTCTTTGTCTTCTTGCTTTAGGGATTGCTTATACGCTCTTAGTTTCTCTTCTAGTTCTTTCTCTATTTTTGCATTCAGCCCTTTTTGCGGCTCTACTACTACAATGGATGCATGTGTATTTTCGATAAAATAGGTCTTGATGATATTTTCAAAATAGCCTGTGTCCACCTGCCCCTTTAAATATTCAATGACGCCTAAAGCCCCTAGATGTGTAAACGGCCTAGATTCATCATACAGCCAACTATCCAGACATTGAATGCCAAAGAGCAGTCCTTTTGGAAAATGGCCAAAATCCGCCTCTCGATATTTAAATTCAATACTGTTTAGAGCTGCAAGCAATGATTTTTTATGAATTCCATCGTTTACCTGCTGAGTCAATACGGTACGGATAATCGAAAGGAATTCTTCTTTTTTCTCTGGATCGCTGTTTTTTGCAATAATCGAAAAAATAGGCTGCAACGTACTATTGTCATAAGAACTCATGATGTCCTTTCCGATTTTTGCGTCCAAAAGCGCTTGCTTTAAGGGTGCGCCCGGTGCACTTAGCAGGGCATAGTCTAGGATGTCAAACGCAATATATAATTTTTCATTCAAGATGGTATCAACGGCCAGATTATAGGACAGGTAGGTATTGTCTTTCGTAGGTTCCGTACTTGAAATGGAATAGGGCAAATGGATTTCTACCGGTTCTGTAAATGCCTTCTGCTCTGCGATTGCAGAATCTACCAAATCCAAATCGGAAAGGTCGAACTTACTTAAATACTGCTCGTCGATCCAGTTTAATTTCGCTTCCATATCCAAATCCCCATAGAGGTAAATATAGGAATTGGCAGGGTGGTAAAATTTCTTATGAAACGCTATAAATTCTTCATAGGATAGATCCGGTATATCTTTTGGATCGCCACCGGATTCATATTGATAGGACGTATCCGGGAATAATGAAGTTAGGATTTCCCGCTCAAGAACTCCCTCAGGAGAAGAAAATGCACCTTTCATTTCATTATATACAACACCATTTAAGGTAATCGGCTCTTCTAAATCCTGCATTTCATAATGCCAGCCTTCTTGCTGAAAAATTTCACTTTTCTGATATATATTTGGATAAAAAACTGCATCCAGGTATACATGCATCAGATTTTGAAAATCTTTTTCATTGCAAGATGCCACCGGATAGATTGTTTTATCTGGATAGGTGATTGCATTTAAGAATGTGTTTAGCGAGCCCTTCGCCAGTTCTACAAACGGATCCTTTGCCGGAAACTGTTTGGAGCCACAGAGGACAGAATGTTCTAAAATGTGCGCCGCCCCCGTACTATCCTGTGCTGGGGTGCGAAACCCAATATAAAATACTTTGTTGTCATCGCCATTTGATATAAGGCACAATTTCGCCCCGCTTTTTTTATGCCTTAAAATATGCCCTTTGGATTTAATATCAGTCAATTCTTGTTCTTCTAATAATTCATATGCCTTACAATTTCTTAAATTCATATTTTTCTCCTCACATGAAGCACGATGGCATTTCTTTTTCCTTTACATTACAAAAAGAAGCTGTTACCAAATACAATGCAAACTTTCCTTTGATACTAGATATAAAAATGATATCCCTATCATCCGTAGCAATAGGGGTTCATCTATTCTATCCGGTATATACACAAAAGAAGATGGCATTGTACAGCAGCCCCCTCACTCATCCTTACAAACGCAATTACTTATCTGGAAACTACACTAGCATAATTTCCTGCATTTGTCAATGTAGGAAATAAATCAAATCATTGTGTTGCCTGCCCGTGCATCATTGCCTTTAAATTTCACTTTTCTTTATGGAAACCTCAAGTTGGCTATAGGGAGGCCCTATCTCATTTTCATCGAATTTATATTTAATTATTTCTGTTATTTCGCACTTAACCGCCCAAAAATCTTCTGCGGGCACCCAGAGTCTACAGGTGATTTTTATACTGCTTTCTTCCATTGATTCTATAAAGACCGACACCTCTTCTTCCTTTATGCGCCTGTCTTCCTGCTCTAATATGCAGGTAAGGATCTTTTTCACCTTTTTTAGATCTGCCCGGTAGGAAATTCTCATGCTAATATCCACCCGCCGCTTTCCATCTCCTGTTACATTGGTAATGCTGCTGTTTGACAATATTCCATTGGGTATAATGACAATTTTGTTGTCTGCTGTTGTTAATTTTGTGTAAAATAATTGTATTTCCGTAACAGTGCCTTCATTTTTACTGCTGTCTACAATATAGTCCCCAATTTTGAACGGTTTTATCAATAGAATTAATACGCCCCCCGCAAAATTTGAAAGGCTTCCCTGCAAGGCCAGCCCTACCGCTAAACCCGCAGACCCAAGCAAGGTAATAATGGAAGAGGTTGTTACGCCAAACACACTGGCAATCATGACAAAGAGCAGAAAATATAAAACAGCCTTTGCAAAGGAAGCGAAAAACTGTTTTGCCCCCTCTTGCACATTCGCGCGTTCTAAGAACCGTTCAAATGCCCGCAACACGAAGTGGATGAGTTTGGTTCCAATCACATATAGGAGCAGCACAACCAGGACTTTGTAAAGCAAAAAATTTAAAATGCCCGGTACGATATTAGGCGCCAATTCTTCTAAGTATTCCTTTATTATATTTGGCTTTAGATTCTCAAGCTCATCTAATGATTCGATATCCAGTTCTGATAGTATCATAAATAGGCTTCTCCCATCTATATATTTACTAAATTTTATGTATAAACAGTCCACTTCGCAACTTTGGCTCAAACCAAGTGGATTTTGGCGGCATAAGCATGCCTGCATCTGCAACTTTAAATAGCTCCCCAATTGAAGTTGGGTACATAGCAAAAGCGACTTTACAATCAGTAGAAACCCTGCGTTCTAATTCCAATCGTCCTCTTATCCCTCCGACAAAATCAATCCCTTTATCTGTTGTCGGGTCTGCTATGCCTAATACCGGTGACAACAACTTGTCTTGCAAAATGGAAACGTCTAAGCCTTTTACCGGATCGCTGTTTCTATCCTGCTCTTTTACGGTGCAGGAATACCATTGCCTATTTAGATACATGGTAAAGTTTCCTTTTTCCGTTGGGCAGTTCGCATTTTGGTCGATTGGCTGAACATCAAAAATTTCTTCCACTTTTTTTAAAAATTCTGTTTCGCTGTATCCATTTAGGTCTTTGACAACACGGTTGTAATCCATAATCATCAATTGGTCATCTGGAAATAGGACAGATAAGAAAAAGTTGAATTCTTCGGTTCCTGTATATTTTGGCTGTTCTTTGCGTCGCATCAACCCTACGTTTACCGCAGATGCCGCACGATGGTGGCCATCTGCTATATAAATTTCCCCGATTGCCGCAAAGGTATCCTCAATTTGCTTTATCTGACCGGGCTCCTCCATTCGAAAGACACGATGGCGAACCTGATCCGGGGAAGTGAATTCATAAAGAGGCTGTTGCTCCATTGCCTTCTTGCTTATTTGGTGGATTATTTCATTGGCACGATAAGCGAGAAATATGGGACCGGTCTGGGCATTGCATATGTTTACATGGTTGATTCGATCCTGCTCTTTTTCCGTTCTTGTATTTTCATGCTTTTTAATCACCTGATTTGTATAGTCATCGATAGAGGCACAGGCAACAAGCCCAATTTGTGCCCTGCCATTCATGGTAAGTTCATAGACATAATAGCAACGCGTATTTTCCGTCACAAAATCTCCATCGCCTACCATTTGCCACAAGGTATCATGTGCCTTTTGGTATACTAAGGGGTCGTAAATATCGATTGTCGAATCAAACTGTGTTTCTGCACGGTCTATTTTTAAAAAAGAAAGCGGAGCCCTTAAGACCTCCGCTTTCGCCTCTTCCCTACTATATACGTCATAGGGCAGAGCCGCAATGTCGGATGCCTTTTTTGGCACTGGTCTGATGCAAAAAAATGGTTTTATAATCGCCACTGGATTGTCCCTCCATATATTTGTTCGTATTTAGGCAACTATTCAGGCGGTGTACTGAATCGTTGCTTTGCATCTTCTGATAAACTATATGATTGAACATTAGTAGTTCAATCGTCAGATTCACGGCACGAAAAAAATGTGCCTTTTTATCAGAATCTGCTTTGCATCTTCTGATAAACTATATGATTGAACATTAGTAGTTCAATCGTCAGATTCACGGCACGAAAAAAATGTGCCTTTTTATCAGAATCTGCTTTGCATCTTCTGATAAACTATATTATATCGTAATTACGATCATTTGTATACTGATTATTCTATTTCATCTAGCTTGGGCAACAAGCATATACCAAATTTCTAAAAATATTTGTATATTGATTAAACTTAAGAAAATTGACAAAACAAATTATTTTTTCTTATTGACACTCTTCTTTAAATTATTTATAATAATATCAGTTAAATGAGGAGTGCTTATTATAAAGTGGAGGGGATATCTATGACGCATCAAACCTGTACCAATATAGTCGACATCATTCGCAATGCTTGTCGGTATTCGAATACCTCACGCATTGCACACGGAGAGCGTGTCGCATATATACTAATGAAAATGCTCCAACAAGATTTTGAATTTACCGAGCAGGAAAAGCAGGATATCTTTATGCTCGGGCTTTTGCACGATGTAGGTGCTTATAAGAAAGATGACGCGGATTCTAGAAATCGTTTATCCGGATACGCTATGGATGATTCCGTTTTCGCCTATCTTCTTTTTAAAGCATTTTCACCAGTACCAGAGTATGCTGAATGTATTTTATATCACCACCACTATAAGGCACAATACTATGCTGTTCCAATCTGTGAACGGCACCGAGAAATTGCCCATCTGATTTACCTTGCAGACTTTTTGGATACTTCTATTTTTTTAAATGGGACGAGTCTGCCCGATTTATTAAAAAAGCAGAAAGACACCATCTTCTGCGAAAAACATGCACAACAGTTTATGCGCTGCAATGCACAGTTTTCTATACTGGACAAACTTTATTCCATGGAATACAAATCCGAATTAGATGAATATACGCATAGCACACTGTGTGTTAGTGCTTCCAAGCAGTATGCGTATTTAATGATGTTCCTTTTTTCCTTGGATTTTAGAGATGACTATACCGCATTACATACGAGCCACGCTTTATTTTTAAGCCAGAAATTCTTGGAGCGATTGGATGCCGCCAATGATGATCGTGAAATCACACGCCTTTGCGTATTGCTCCACGATATCGGTCGGGTTGCACTTCCGCCGGCATCAATTTCTACGCTTAATTATGAGCTATATTTAAAAAGGATTCTTGACCGCTCCATTTTAGATGTTACAAAAAAAATTTTGGCAAGTGAAACAAGCCATAAAATTTTAAGTACAATTGAAGAGTCGTTTTTATTGCTGGGTTGCCTTTCTACCAATCGAAATGTATATTTTACACCTACACTCCAAGGGGAAATTACGGCACTTTCTTTTTTCATCAGCCATAATTTAACCAATTTTTCCTATATGGGCAAATTAAACCAGCATGATTTATTTCTCTTTATAAAACAACGATACGCAACGTGTGATTTAGACGACACTATTTTACTGACGCTTTGGAATCATTATAAGGCTATTGAAAGGGAAGTGCTTCATAGCTGTAACGAAATGGCAGACATTTACCAAAAAATAAAAGATGACAACCATTTTCTAAATACCATGTTGGTACACTATAATATGAAGTACCGGTGAATTTAAATTTAAGTATAAAAAGGTGACCAAAATGTCATCCTTTTATACTTCTTTAAAAACAAAGAATAGAGATTGTCTGCTGTTTTTTTACAAAAAAAGTCCTGCTATCGTTGGCAAAAGCCAGCAACAACAGGACTCTTTTGTTCGGTTCATCCGTCTTTTTACACATTGGCAATTTTAGCTATCCATCGTTTTTCGCATTGGCAATTTCAGACATCCGCCTTTTGCACATTGGCAATTTCAGACATCCGCTTTCCACAAGCCATGCAAATTGCAATAGGCATATGCACGAATCGCCTTATCATCAACAAGGCTAAAGCGCACTTTAGGATCCTCGCCGGGTTTCAGGCTTTTACGCTGCCCACCTTTTTCTGTAAGCAGATAAATCCACTTGATGTAGTGCGCCTCTAGCATAGGATGAGCTGCGCTACCCACCGAAACTTCGATCTCATCGCCTTTTTGTGAAATGACAGGGACATGCTTTTCCGTTGCCCCATCGGAAGTGTTTGCAATCAGCTCACTCATTTCCTCACCGCAACAAATCACCTTAACGCCTACGTAGTCGATAAACCCCACTAAATTCCCGCAATGTTTGCAGATGAAAAATTTTTGTTCTTTACTCATAGATTGTTCCTCCTTTCGGAATGTCCACCCAGCTATTCAAGCTGTCTGTACCTCATTTTATTGTAGTCAATGTAATGTAACGCCTGTGGTTTTTGTCAATCTTACTGGTTATTATTATAGTCAATATCAACAGACTTGTCAACCGTCTGGTTCCTTCCTTTTTCCATACAATGTTGCTTTTATAGACATCCTAAGCAATTTCTATCCGCCAAACTTATTTTTCCACATTTTTGCCCGTTAAAGCTTTCACAATTTGAGGGAATTGCCATGTTAGGCTATAGCGATCCATCAGGAAAAAGGATTCTGTATTTTCAGGTTTTCCACCGGTATCCCACCAGATGCAGGGGATATTTTGCCGCTTTGCTTTTCCTACAATATAGTGTGCCCACGCGGCGCGATCTGCTTCATTGCCTTTATCGATCGCTCCAAATTCAGTAATGATGACAGGGATGCCCTTGTCGATAAAGATACGCCCTAAATCTGCAAATATGCGATCAATTTCAAGCGTATTTTCTTGTGTTCGTGCATTCCATTTACACTTGTCAGCGTCCCCTCCTACCTCTTGAGCAAACCAATAGGGGCGATAAAAATGCACCGAAACAATTACTTTATCTGCTTTTTGCAATTGAAAAGCTTCTAACGCTTCCGTTTCAAGAGATGCCCCATAGGTTGGAAGGATTAGGTATCGCTCGCTGTTGCCACCCGATGCCTGGCGCACTGTTTTTACAAACGCGGCGTTAAGTTTATTTACGGTTTCTCTCGCCTGTGGCGTCCCTTGTGTCCATTCATATCTTGTTCCAATCAGTCTTGGCTCATTCATATTTTCAAACAGCAGACGATCGTCATACTGTGCAAATCGCTCTGCAATCTGTTTCCATACAACGCAAATCATCGTTTCTGCCAGTCCACTATTTTCTTCACTTGGCGTGTACCAAGTATCATGGTGTGCATTTAAAATCACATACAGATTGCACTCAATCGCAAAATCCACTACTTGTTGGACCCGATCAAGCCATGCGGCATCAATCTGAAAAGAGCTATCCATATGTTCATACCAAGTGACAGGGATTCGGATCGTGTCAAATCCTGCATCATCCACTTTTGCGATGATCTTTGCAGTTGTTTCCGGATTTCCCCAAAAGGTTTCTTGATCCAGGTCAATATAATTTCGATTGCCGGAAAAATGTGCATCCAACGTGTTTCCAAGATTCCAGCCAACCCTCATATCTGCCGGAAGTAATCGTTCCTCTTTCTTTTGTAAACAAGATACTGCCACCAGCAAAATCATCCCTGCTGCGATTGGCATGATTGCATAGAAGCACCGATAGCTCATTTTTATTTTCATAGCCAAATTTCACCTCTTACTCATTTTACCTGCCCTGCTCCTTTATCTATTTCATTTAAAAATTAAAATGAAAACGGGAGGGTGATAGCGATGGCCTCTCACTTGCTGCTCTTTTATCTATTTCATTTAAAAGTTAAAATATACAAATGGATTATAAGTGCCTTTTACCATATAAGTAATACAAATCACAAAAACCAGCAGTATCGCAACAGGATAACAGCCATCCAACACGAAGCCAAGCCTACGACCATCTGTCAATACTTTGTTGACACGTCTGGCAATTGGCGTACTAAATAAAACTGCCGCAATAAAAAATACCGCATTTTCTTTCAAAAACATCCAGGTATAGCCGTCCTGCCATCTTGTGTCTCCATTGCCTATACCGAACATGCTTCCTAGGTATTTCCCTGCCTCGATATGCGTCGTGGCACGAAAGATAACCATGCCAAAATTAACGGCCAGCAGTGTATAGATATGCCGCCACACGGAATACCCTTTGCGATCCTTTATTTTTAATAGGCGCTCTATAAATATAAATACAAAATTATATACCCCCCAAATGACGAACGTCCATTCCGCTCCGTGCCAGATTCCAGTTAAAACCCATACGATAAACATGTTTCGAATGGTTTTATCCGCATTGCCCTTCGATCCCCCCAATGGAATGTATACATAATTCCGAAACCATTGGGCGAGCGATATATGCCATCTACGCCAAAATTCCGTCATAGACTGTGAGATGTAAGGATAGTTGAAATTCTCCTGAAATTTAAATCCAAACATCAAACCAAGCCCAATGGCCATATCCGAATAACCGGAAAAGTCAAAAAAAATCTGAAGAGTATAGGCGATAGAGCCAAGCCATGCTAACGGCGCCGAGATGGCTCCTTTTTCACACATCGTGAAAATATGGTCTGCAACCGTTGCCATACTGTTCGCAATCAAGACTTTTTTGCCAAGCCCCGACACAAACCTGCATACTCCAATCGACACTTTACGCAAAGAATCTGTCCGCTTCCTAATTTGATCTTCAATCACATGATAGGCAACGATTGGCCCGGCAATCAGCTGTGGAAAAAATGCGATATAAAGCCCAAAATACAACGGATTCTTCTGTACATTGGCATCTTTGCGATAAACATCTATCACATAGGACATCGCCTGAAACGTAAAAAAAGAAATGCCAATGGGCAAAACAATCTTTGGCGCTTCCACCCAGTTGCCGCTTATCGCCCAAATATTCCTTAAAACAAACGTCAAGTATTTAAACACGAACAATATCCCTAGATTAAAGGCTACCATACTGGTCATAATGATGCGAATCGCAATTCTTCGCTCCCTAAAGTGATCCACCAATCGTCCAAACACATAATTTACCGTAATGGATGCAATCATAACAAAGACAAACCACGGTTCTCCCCATGCATAAAAAAGCAGACTGAAGAGCAAGAGGATTAGATTTTGAATCGGACGTAAGAACCGGCAAAGGTGATATGCCACCAACACACATGGCAAAAAATATGCCAAGAACACGATACTTGAAAAAAGCATAAGCTCCTCCTTAGGATTCCTTACTCTTTTGGCCAGTGCCAAGCCACACGATGCAAAGTAGTAGAATTCCAGTAGCTATGCCCCCGCTTGCTGCTCTAATCAAAATAAGACGGTCCGGCCTTAGCCATCTATTTAAAAAATCCACGCTTTCTACTCCTACAAATTCGTCCGGGTGTGGCACTAAAACAGCATTTTCATCGCTTGCAGCCCAGGTGCTCGTTGGGGATTCTACAATCTGCACCATTTTCATCACTTTCACCATCTGTCTATCTGTCCCTACGTAGGAATCAAGCTCCACTTCGCCTTCTTTTGTACCGGCATTTACCCTAAGCTCGCCGTGAACGGCACTAACCCCTTCATACGGTACGTTTAGGCTGATTTCTACATCGTTTTGTACCATCCCCCTATCGTCTAGCAGCTTATATTTCGAGAGCGAAGCACTGCCCTTTAAGAAGGGTATAAAAATACTGTTTTCCCCTACAATTTCTAAGGACAGCGCATGATTTAGGGCAAGTGCCTTTCTCGTATCCATCAAGGCAAAGTCACCTACGACCAGCTCTGCAGTTTCCCCTTTTTGTATACCAAACGTTAAGCCAAACAGCTTAATTTGACTCAATGCATCCTCATCTTGCTCTAAATTAAAAGGCAGGTAGACATCACCGGAAAATCCCGCCAAAATCATACTGGAGCCATATGGCTTCTCTGCCTTATAATAAACCTGTTCCCCTGTGTCAAAGAGTGCCAAATTTCCGCTATTCATAGCTTTTGACTCATTTTCCGTTTCAACGGTCAAGTTAACTGTTATGGGATTTTCTCCCCTATTTTCCATATGACATGTTATGCCGCCAAAATTGCTCCAGTCCCAAGAGCCAAATTGTGAAATAAACACAAAAGGGTACTCGTTTTCTTCCTGTTTCGCATCAAGGATTATTTGGTACATATCTTTTTCATTTATAAACACTGTTTTTAATTTTACTTGCCCCTCGTGACTGCCCACTGCAAAGTCTGTAGGCAACGATTGTGACGCCGCATGGGCAACAGGTCCACTTTGCCCTAGCCCTATTTCCAACACGGCCAACAGCATGATTTTGATTAGGTAGCCCACAAAAAACCTTCTATCATCCAATTTACAGCCCATCCGTATGTTGCTTTTATCAGACTTTACTTTGCAGCTTCTAAGCCGCCCTATGATTGCGCATACATGCGCTTTAGAAATCTCTGCCATTCTCTTTTAATCCTCCAAGTAGCCAGCTTCGTTAAATTCATTCTGCGCATTTGAATTTACCTGTTTTTGGAAATTCTGCTTTTTTGTACCCGCCGCTTTGGCCTCTTTTATATACTGTATGATAATTTGGCGAAACGCTGGATGCAAAATGAGATCCATATAATTATCAACCTTGTATAGCCCTGTATTTGACGCTGTTTTTTTCCTCTTCTTTTTTCCGATTGCATTGGCATTTACAAGCGTACATTCCAATGTCAATCCCTTTGTGATTGGTAACGTTAGGAACTGCAAAGCTGGCTTTCCTTCCTTTTGCATTTTAATTTGGGCATATTCATAATTAAAATCTTTCAAAATTACATCTGCATACCCTCCTGTATCCAGATGCTTTAATTTTCTATTTTTCGTTTTATCGTCCTCACTCCCACCACCTCCAACGCCACCCTGCGGGCATGTCGAATCCATATCCCATTCTTCTGGATGAAATCCCCTGTCTAAAAAGATGCGGGGCAACTTGCGCCCAAACGGGGTAGTTGCTTTTCTACGTGCAAAGATATTAATCTGCAAATCATCAAACATACTGATGTTTTTCCCTAATTTGTCTGTTCCCATGGGAACGCGGTCATACAGTAGCCGGTAGAGCTGCTGGCGTTCTTTCTCTTTCTCTTCGCCCGCATAATCCATTAGCGATACTGCATATACCCACTGGTTATTTCTGCTATTCACCTGTACAATTCTACCCTTTATATGACTTTCATATACTTGATTGTAGAGTTTAATGGAAATCTCTTCCTCTGGCTTAAAATAATACGGAAAGTCCGCAACAAATGATACGCCACCTTCTGATGCATCTTTTGTTTTGCATTCAAAGTTGTTAAGCTCTGATGAAACCTGGCAAAAAAGCTCTACCGGTATCCGTTCTGTCTTGCGGTACATCGTTCTAGAAAGCAGGAAAAAAATCGACATCACAATATAGTAAAGATTGATTAAGAGCCAAAATAGAACAACGCAAAATCCCAGTGTTTCATTTTTGAATGTCCACCTAATACAATTTGCCATGCCCAGCAAAGATAATCCGACCAACAGCAGGTATGGAACTGCCCAAAGGTTCCCCCTCCTATTCCCTTGTTCTCCTTGGCTCTTGTTTGTCACCAGAAATTTCTTCTGTGAAAATCCAATCGTTTCAAATATAATTGGAAACAGCATTGGGATGCATAAAATCGTTTCATATACATTTGTCCACCGCGTATTTCTAACCCCCCCTGAAAGCTTTGCAATCGTTGTATTCGTCAATAGGTACATCGGAAGCCACAAACACACCACCTGCACAAAGGTACACTTTATTACGGTTATCTGAAACACCGAAAACATAATTGGAGCAAAAATATAAACGATTCGTTTTAAACTGGAATACCAATAGGAAATAGAAGAAAGAAAATTTACTTTCTGCGTAAAGTTTAAACCTCTTTTTCGTATGATATGCCTCTTTTTTCCCGTCTGTATGCAACCTCTGCCCCATCGCTGGCGCTGCTTTAAGAGTCCATCTAGATCACTGGGGGAAAGCCCAGATGCATGTACTTGCGGAATGGCATAGCACACATATCCCTTGCTTTGAATCTCTATCCCTGTGGCAAAGTCTTCCGTAATAATTCCCGTTACAAAACCGCCGATATCTTTAATTGCCTGCCTTAAAAGTATTGCATTTGTACCGCCGTAAATAACCGAATTGCTTTTATTTCGCATAACCTGTATGTCACGATAAAAGTAATCCTGCTCGTTTGGTATCCGATCTTCTGAAAAGAGGTTGTATTGAAACAAATCGGGGTTATAGAAACTTTGTGGAGTCTGGACAAACCCTACTTTTTCTTCTGTAAAAAAATAAGGGATCACTGCAGTAAGGAAATCATGCATTGGGATCATATCGGCATCTAAGGTCAAAATAAGTGGCGATGAAGATGCCTCTAGCGCATGATTCAAATTTCCGGCTTTTGCATACTTATTATCTTCACTCGCCAAGTAATGGATATGGAACCGGTTCGCCAATTCTTCCATTTCTGTACGTTTGCCATCATCGCAAAGATAGATATGCACTTTATCCTTGTCCGGATAATCCATACTCACACAGGCATGCACTGTTTTATACAAAAGTTCATAGGGCTCATTAAAGGTTGCTATAAATACATCTACATCCGGATACTGCGGCGGGGGCAAAACCGGCAGTTGCGGATACTTCATCTCAGACATATTATAAATATGCACCAGTAATTCAAATAGTCCCACAATTTCCACAATTAACAATATTAAGCCAAAAACCGTTGCCACTACCCCATATTCAAATGGTACAGTAAAAAATATCCGCCAAGTAATATAGATGAGTGAAGAAACAGCTGTAGCTATAATTAATATTTTGTTTTTCAGCAAATTACCATTTTCTTGTTTCGCCATAGATGCCATATCTCCTTCTTTGGTTCTTTGGTTCTTTTATTCTTCTGCTCCATGTGGCATAAAACCACAAAAATACGAGCATTCCATTCCGAAACGACAGGGTATTATATAGAAAAAAATAGAAAAAGTATTGGTTATTCTCTATAAAACGGGAAAAATTCATCTGTCAAACTAGCAGGAGACAATGACATAAAAATATAATCAAAATCCATTTGCTTCGCAAACGCCACAATATCGCCTTTATAGTATCTTGGATCTAGCAAATATACTTCTGAGCAAACCGTTGAAGTAAAGGCCGCAACCGGCAACATCATGGAATCCTTGTAAAACAGCACTTTTGGCCCATCTACATTTTTTTTATTGACCACCTGCGCCATTGCATGGTTGCCCCAAAGGTATATTCCAGACAAATCTCCTGCGATAGAAAGATCCTTTTTATCTACAAATGCATCTGCATACATAAGAACATGCCCAAATTCTCCGGGCCAAGGCCCGTTTTCCATCAAATCGCTTCTATCTGAAAAACTGTATTCATAGTCTGTTTTGAACTTCGGCCAAATAAAGGTAAAATCATCTGTCCCGCCATAATAGATTCCAGCTTTTCTTGCCATTGAGCCGACAAATGCCTGCGGATAAAACAGCGTATTGTAATTGTCCCTATCCGTATACAAATGTTCTGCATCCAAAGCCATGCCGCTATCTTCTTCCATCGCAGCGACAACTTGTTGAAATGCCCAAAAAGCCGTTTCTGTCGTCCAGTGGTGGTCTGCTTGATAAAACAACTCGTCATATGCAATGCCACTGTCCAGCAACGTTTCCCGCAAATCCAGATACGCTACCCCTTTTTTCGCTAAGCCTGCCAAAAACTCATCTGCTGTTTCGTTTGCATAGGAATAGGGTATTCCAGTTGGAAATTCTGTTTTGCCTGCTATCGCTTTGTCCGGCGACATAATATACAGCAAGCTCGTCTTTTCGTCCTCTACCTCGCGTTGAAACTTCGCCATCCGTTTTACAAATTCCTCAGATGGACTTGGTTCCGATGTAAAAAAGGTAAAATGCTGCCGTCCATCTGTATCCTTTACCACTTCAAAATTATTTTCTTCATTTTTATCCATGAGGACTTGCAAATATCCAAACAAATTGATAAATCCTTCCCGAAAAACAACATTTTCATTTATCCTAAGATTTACATCGCTGATACGATCGGAGGTTTTCATGAATTGCGAATCGCGTACACTATGGATAATCTCCGGAAATGTACGTATCATCGTAGCAACTGAAAATAGCGATAATCCAACCATAAGCAACACTGCCGCAATCATTTTTTTCTTAAAAAAACGTTCTAGCCACATAGAATTCTCCCTTCCTTTCCTGCGCAAAAGCCCATACTTTACCCTCTCTAAAATGTATCATACAAGAAAGCGAACAGATACCTGCAAAGCCAGCCTATGCAATCTTAAATCTCTGCACTGCCACTTCGCCCACGCTTTAAAAGCCTTATGAAAGGCAACGACATAATGCCGTTTATGTAGTGGTGTGCTGAATTTCGTAGGATCAAAACCACCGTAACGCAACCTACCGTTCAAGCACAATTGTACAAAAGAGGAGTGCGCAAATGAAGGCATATCAAGAGCCCTACAATGTGACTTGCTATTCAATTGAAAAGGGAATATTTTCCGAATGGATATGATAATGTGGCTAGACGAATTTCAAAAATTCACCCGGTCTGATTGTGCTGTATGTCAATATATAATTTTTTTAAGTTTTTTTAATAATTTATGATAAATATTTTGGGCGAAAAATCTAGTATTTTGCTGAATGTAGTGTTAGAATAGGATTCATCAATGCAAGTTATTTCATATTTAGTTCGTGGCCTCGGCGAGCCCAAGTTTTGCGGCTTCGACAGTGACAAACCGCAGTTCGCTTACACGAATCCCAGTAGAACAGATCGTCTGCATGGCAAGGCTTAGCCACTCGTTCCCCCGCTATGTTGCTATCCGCAAAAGCCGCTCATACTCAGCGCGCGTTAGCTCCTTGTCGCATGAGCTGTATATCTTCTTTTGGATCTTTAGAGGCTTATTTTTTGTATAATCCAATGTTCCTCCCTTTAAGGTGTGTTGGACTATTCCTTTCTTCCAATATTTTGTTGGGGTAATTTTAGTTGCTCCATTATCGTTAAGTATGCACTATGGTCATCCTTTTTGCAATTGCAACATATTTCCTCTTCAAAAATAAAGTGTGCCATTCGATTGGCATTCTAACTTACATACTTTATGCTACACGCTCCAAAAACTGCCCTATATTTCCGTTCATTTAAACCAGCATCTTCATTCACAATGTTTACCGAAAAGAATGTTTTCTCTTTTGAGGAGTTTCTATATGTTTCTTCTTTGACCCAATAAAAGAATCCACTCGCATCGATTGCACAGATACGGTCTACCGGATAGGCGCATTTCCAATTTTTAATGGTACTGTAGCAGGTAGCAGAAGATTCAAATAGAAAATAGATGGTATCCCCATCCCAAACTAATTCTTCTGCCATTGGCGGAAAGGCATATGTTCCTTGATATCTATAAGTCCTTTTTGTATTTCTATTTACCTCTTCGTTTCGATTGATATTTCCATCTATACTTTTGCTTTTATTTTCATCTTTGTTTTTATTTCTATCTTTCAGCACATCAGCATATTGTAAACGTGTATTTAAATTCGTAAATTTACTCGTATCCTGTGCAGCTTTATCGACTGCATAAAGATGGATTTTAGAATCCCCACGTCTTCCGGCTGAGGTGACGACCGCCATACAGGTTTTGTTATTCACTTGGCTAAATGTAACGCCATTGGCATAGGCCGGTATTGTAATCTCTTCTTCTAGTATCAGCTTTGGCTGACCATTTGATTTCTCGATCGCATAGCTTCTAAGGCTTCCTTTTTTTCCAACTCTCGCATTTTGGTAAGTACCAATCCAAAGACGTTCATCGTAATACGTTAAGAACGAAGCTGTAATTCCACAATCTGCCTGTGCAGTATATTCACCTAGTCGATAGCTATCTTTGTTGCTTTTTACTGCTGATTGAATTTGGGAATAGGATATGGCACTACATTTTCCGGTTGTGCTTTTTGCGATCCATACGTAAGTTCCATCAAAAGCGATACCCCCTACGTGGTTTCTATCCGGCAATATAATCGTTGTTAAAAACATCCGGTTTACCGGGTCTTGATTGGACAGCACATATATGACGGAATTGCTTTCCTTTCCCCCACTCTGCGACTTTTCTGTTCTGGCAAAATTCTTGGTATTGTCATATGCAGTAATCAGCATATAATCTCCGGCGATGCAGATCCCTTGGGGAACCATTTCAGAACAAACCCCATCTCCTAAATTTGTAGATTCAAGTCCCGGTATGGCTGTACTTAATTCCTCTTTATAGAGGGCGTTAAATTTTCTATATTTATCAAGTGTCTTACGAAACGCTTTCTTATAGCGGTAGTCCGTACTGGTAAAAGCAACATCTACGTATTCGCCGTCAAACAGGCTTGGCGACATGTTATTAGGCAGATCCGTTTCTGTAGGAGCAGGGCGCTCTAATGCCATCATGATCGTGCATGTAGCCGCGGCGATACATACTATATAAATTTTTCTGATTATTCCCTTGGCTTTCTTTTTCATGAATATACCGCCTTTCGCATGGAACACTTTGTGTGTTCGATCGAACCTAATGGCTGTGGCGCGTTCTATCAAGCTTCGTAGCTGTGATTGTATTTCCGTGCCAAGATGTATTTTTACATCTTGTTTACATAAATCGTGACGATTCAATTGCACCTCTTAAATAATTACTATTTTTTATATTATAACCAAAAAATTTATAGTCACTATTAACAAAAAATGTATAATTTGTGAATTTTTTTACCTCCTTGTCCACAACATTCTAAAAATCCTTTTACGCTTCTAAAGAACAGTTCCTTAGCTTCATTACCATCATCTTATCCAAAGGTTGCCAAGATATTGGGATTCGAGCCCAGCCAGCCTCTCTTTATAATTTAAAGCATAAAATAGCCAAAAGTTGAATCTATTGTATTTTTAAGGCTGCGCGGTATCATCATGGTGTGTAGAAAATAATGTGGCTTAAAATAATGTAACTTTAGGATATCCAACTATTTACCCTTCTATACCCTAATCCTTTTGTTATTTTAAAGAGAAAACATGTGTAGTTTTGCTGTAGAAGGTATATCTTTTTATTATGTTTTTAAGAACTATAGGAAAAATTGTATCGTGTAAATTCAGAGGTATTTTGCAAGAATATTGATACGTATAATGAAAAACCTTTTTAGGTTTATTGGTACAAAATGGGTCTAGGAAATATTTAATTCCTTTTATCTCTGCTAAAAAGAAACATAAAAGTGATCCGATACTAGCGAATCTACGATATCAATTTTTAGAGGACGAAGTAAATAAGGAACAGTTCCTTAGTATTGGCGTCTAAACGTATATTAAAGAATTGTAAAAAAATTTGGAAACGTTAAATGGATTCTATTCGTTTTGAAAAGGAAGAAATTTGGAAACGTTAAATGGATTCTATTCGTTTTGAAAAGAAAGAAATTAGAATGTGTTTGTGATTCATACACGATTGGTAAATTCAAAATAAATGGCACAGCAAAAACCCCCTTACCAGGGTAAGAGGTGTTTTTTGCCATGCCTATTTTAATTCTTCCAATATACAATCCAAAATCTCATTTGCCGCCTCTTCTTTGCTCATTAATGCAAGGGGCAATTGCTTATCGGCTGTCATAATGGTTAGCACATTGGTGTCCGTTTCAAATCCGGCTCCCGGCGTCTTCAGATTATTTGCCACAATCATATCCAGATTTTTCTTCACCAGCTTTTCTTTCGAGTTGGCTTCCATCCGCTCCGTTTCCATCGAAAAGCCACATAAATACGCATTTACAAGACCTGTGGCTTTCTGCTCTCCTAAGTATCCTAAAATGTCCTGTGTGCGTTCTAATTCCAACCTGCTGTCGCGATTTGATTTTTTGATTTTTTCCGTACTGACATTTGCCGGTCTATAATCTGCGACCGCCGCTGCTTTTATGATAATATCTTGTATTTGCATATGCTTTAAAACGGCATCATACATTTCCAACGCAGTGCAGACCTTTACCACTTTTACAGACATTGGTGGTTCTATATGAACCGGCCCGGATACTAATGTCACATCAGCACCCCGCAACATTGCCATTTTCGCTAGGGCATATCCCATTTTCCCGGAGGAATGGTTTGTAATAAAACGAACCGGGTCAATTGCCTCACAGGTAGGCCCTGCTGTTACTAAAATCTTTTTCCCGGCAAAATCTTTTTTTAGTCCTATTTCCCTGATAACATGGTCTACTAAGACCTGTTCTTTTGGCAGCTTTCCATTTCCAATGTCTCCATTTGCAAGCATTCCAACGACCGGCTCTAGAATGCCATATCCATGCTCTGCTAACTTCTGCAAATTTTCCTGTACAATTTGATTTAAATACATATGATGGTTCATTGCCGGTGCGATCAGTATTTTACAGGTACATGCCATAATCGTTGTTGTGAGCATATCATCTGCAATTCCGTTTGCAATTTTACCAATTACATTTGCCGTTGCCGGTGCTACTAGCACAAGGTCTGCCTGCCTGGCCAATTCCACATGTTCTACCGAAAATTCAAAATTCCGGTCAAAGGTATCCATCAGGCATTTGTTGCCTGTTAACGTTTCAAATGTTGTAGCCGTAATAAAGTTTGCGGCATTTTCCGTCATCAGCACATGGACATTGCAATGTAGTTTTTTTAACATCCTTGCCACATTCGGTATTTTATATGCCGCGATACCACCTGTCACTCCTAGTAATACCGTTTTTCCTTGTAGCACATGGATTCCTCCTTTTTCTTATACGCTATGCTCAAATTTTTTCTACTTCTTTTCCGCTTAGGAGCAATTGAAACAGCATTCGCGTTATTTCACATGACTAAAAGGTTGCTTTCTGCTTCTTTTCAACAGTCTGGTTTGCCGCATAGCTTCTTTCCACTTTCATCAATGCTTTGCAGATTGCCGTCACTAATACTGCCGCTACAATTGCCTCAGGTATCCCATTCGTAAAGATAATTCCTAGGATCACACTGTATACCGTATTGATGCTAATTTCTCTTACTGCCGCAAACTGATCGCGAAAACCGATATAGATAAGGTTCATGACAAGCAATGTATTTGTTGCCGCACCTAATATCCCGGCTATGGGAAGTGCCACCCAACCCATAATTTTGCTGCCACGAGAAGTCGTCGTTCCCGCTACAGCTGCTCCATCTGATCTACGTGCCACCCCATCAGCTGTTTTTTGCTTGCTCAGTCCATGGTAAACGAAATATGGAACAACGCCTACTAATATTCTTGGAACGAAACAAATGATGACACTAAAAAAGCTGCCTCCGATTTCTCCAAGCGAATAAAAGGGGGAAAATGCAAAGGATAGGAGACTCGGGTTGAAGGTATTGTTAATCAGGCTCGTACAGCCGAATACAAATCCCAGTAATGCCCCTTTTTTTGGCCCTAACAGAATGGCTCCGATAATTACCGGAATATGGATTAAAGTTGCTTTAATCAACACTAGGTTGATATAGCCTAAGAATGGCACAAATGCCATGATGATGATAATTGCGGCAAATAGAGCCGTCAATACCATTTGATACGTTTTTTTAGACATAGTTAACCTCCTGCTCTCGTTCTTTTACTATACATGAAATTTGTATAGCCTTTTGATACGATGCTTATTTTTATCTATGTAAAACATTGTTTTTCCTTTAGGACTATACAAAACCGTTTACCCGACTTTTTTGTTTTCTTCTTTCCTTTCGGGTAAATGATTCCGATAGAGTCCCTTCGCTTTCTACCGCCATACCAGACCTACTTTGCGCAATTGTCGCATATAGTTCATGGTAGTATGATTCAGTTCAAATGCCTGTAGCTCCACTCGGTTTTACAATGTTATTTTCTTTCTATTCTTTCTTTCCCGCCCATATACATTTGCAATGCTTTTGGAATGGAAATGCTTTGATCCGCATTTAAGTTGTTTTCTAAGAACGCAATGAGCATTCTTGGGGGTGCCACAACCGTATTGTTTAAGGTGTGGGCAAAATACTTTCCATCTTTTCCGGCCACACGTATCTTTAAGCGTCTTGCTTGTGCATCGCCTAAATTGGAACAGCTCCCTACTTCAAAGTATTTCTGCTGTCTTTTCGACCACGCCTCTACATCAATGGATTTTACCTTTAAGTCTGCAAGGTCGCCGGAACAGCATTCCAGTGTCCTTACCGGAATATCAAGGGTACGAAACAAGTCCACCGTATTTTGCCACAATTTTTCAAACCACATCGGTGAGTCGACCGGGTTGCATACGACAATCATTTCCTGTTTTTCAAACTGGTGGATACGATATACACCGCGTTCTTCTACGCCATGTGCTCCTTTTTCTTTCCGAAAACAGGGCGAATAGCTTGTCAATGTCTGGGGCAGCTGCTCTTCTTTTAAAATGGTGTCAATAAATTTACCAATCATGGAGTGCTCACTTGTCCCAATTAAATACAGGTCTTCTCCCTCGATCTTATACATCATGGCATCCATTTCAGCAAAGCTCATCACACCCGTTACAACATTGCCACGAATCATATAGGGGGGCACACAATACGTAAAGCCTCTATCTATCATGAAATCGCGCGCATAAGAAATAACGGCAGAATGAAGCCTTGCCATATCTCCCATTAAATAGTAAAATCCATTTCCTGCAACTTTTCTGGCACTATCCAAATCTAATCCATCAAAATATTCCATGATTTCTGCATGATATGGAATTTCAAAATCCGCTTGAGCTGGCTCCCCATAACGCTTTATTTCCACGTTTTCACTGTCGTCTTTTCCAATTGGAACAGATGGATCAATGATATTTGGAATCACCATCATGATGTTCTTTATTTCTTCCTGCAACTTTACTTCCTGCTCTTCTAGTTGCGCCAGGCGAGAAGCCTCCAAGTTCACCTGCTCTTTTAAAGGCTGTGCCTCGCTTTGTTTCCCCTGCCCCATCAAAGCACCAATCTGCTTGGAAATTTTTTTACGGTTTGCCCGCAATTGGTCAGCCTCTTGCTGGGTTTTTCTAGCTTTTTCATCTAATTTGATCACGCTGTCCACCATGGGGAGCTTGCTGTCTTGAAATTTATTCTTAATATTTTGTTTTACTGCCTCCGGATTCTCTCGTAAAAACTTTAAATCTATCATATGTTATATTTCTCCTTCAATTTATAGGAAGCATCACAGTCACTTGGCTTGAAAAGGCCCCATCACCGTCACTCGGTTTGAAAAAGCCTCATCGCAGTTACTCGGCTCGGTAGAACACACCACCGTGTTTCCTGCCACGCCTATTCCCTATGCAGTGCTTCAATTGGATTCAAATTTGCCGCTTTATAGGATGGCAAAAGGCCAAATACAATTCCAATTACCATAGAAAATACGACTGCCAATACAGAAGCCGGCACACTGATCGCTACCGGTGTTGTTGTAATTTTTGAGATTACTTGTGCCAGCACAATTCCCACAACTACACCAATGAATCCTCCTAAACTGGTTAAAACTGCGGCCTCTGTTAAAAATTGTCCAAGGATTCTATTTTTTCTTGCTCCAATTGCTTTCTTTAAGCCTATTTCTTGTGTACGTTCTGTAACAGAAACAAGCATGATATTCATAACGCCGATACCGCCTACGATTAATGAAATTCCGGCAATCCAGATGAGCATCGTATTGGTCGATTCACCCAACTCTTGAATTTCTTTTGCCTGTTCTAGCAGGTTGATTGCCTTATATTTCATCGTTTCGTCCGTTGGGGAAATATAGGTATTTAAGATATCCGCACCTCTTTTCCCGGCTACCGTCATGTCTTCGGTATTCCCTACCTTAAGCGTCAGCTTTTCCGGTTCGTCATAGTCATAAATGGCAGGCCAAGTGCTGATCGGTACATACACGGAACCGCTCGTGCTCTGTACATAAAGATAATAGTCGTCCATGCTGTTGATGACCGGTTCAAATTTTGAAGATTTCTCAATCAGTCCAATAACTACATATGGCTCTTGATTTATTTCGATGGTCTTCCCGATCGGGTCTTCCCCTTTAAACAATGCCTCGGAAGAGCTGTCATCTAATACCGCCACTTTTCTAAATTTTTCATAGTCCTTTGCATCAAATACCCTACCCCTTTTTACAACGTAATTGCAGGTATCGAAATAATTTTGCTCAACACCATAGGCTTTTCCCCCGGACAGCCCCATATTTTGGTGATAGATGATATTGTAGGTATCTCTTGCTACGTAGCGTGTAGCATCTATAATCTGCTCTACGCCCTTAATTTCTTCTAAAACATTGTCAGAAATAACCGGAACTCCCTCCGGTATTCCATTATACTCCATTTCATAAGGATTGTCACCCTGATATATTTGTACCTGCACACTATTATCGCCAGATCCAATCAGGTTTTGTTTGATTTGCTCGTTTGTTCCTGTAATTGTTGAAACAATTGCTATAATTGCTGCAATACCTATAATAATGCCAAGCATCGTAAGGAAAGAACGCATTTTATGTGACCAGATCCCTTGAAAGGACAATCTTATATTTTCTAACATAATTTTTTTACCTCTTCCTTAATACATGCCGAGCCCTGTATCAGAAGACCCTGCTGCTTTTATGCCCTCTTTCGCTGATTTTCCATAAGGGAATGCAATGCGGTCTTTTTTTGTAAGGCCGGAAACAATTTCAACAGCCTCTCCATAAATCGTCTTTCCGGTTTTTACATATTGTTTTACTAAATGGTCGTTTGCATCTGCTTTTAGCGCATAAGATTGCCCATTTTCTTCTCTGATATATGCTTTCTGCAGATAAATGCCCTCTGATTCAGTGCCTTCCTGGTTCGCTGCATTGATTGTAAGTTCTACGTATTCACCATTTTTAAGGCCCTTTGAATCTTCTATATAAGCCGTATATGGATAGTAGGAAACATTTGGATTCCCCTCGCCCCAACTATTGCCTGCGTCCGTTGGATATTCCGAAATTTCTGTAATGGTTGCCTCAAAACTTAGGCCGCTTTCCCATGAATTGGCATAGACTGTCTGTCCGACCTTGATTTCTCCAAGCATTAGTTCACTTAATGAGCCGCTTACATAGAGCCCTTCCGATCCACTGACCACCATAAATGGTGAACCGTCCTTCGGCGGGTTTGAACTATCCCCTACACTTTTTACGGTTCCATTCACTGTCGAAACCACAGCGCCGGTATCGGTTAATTTTTTCATTTGATCAAGTTCCAGCTGCTCTTTTCTCTTGTCTAAATCCAAATCTCTAATGTCAAGCTCTTTTGCACGAATCATTTTTTTTAGCTCTTCTGCAGTATAGCCGTCCGGGATTTCTAGTTCTTCCGGATCTTCCTCTATATAATCCGGCTCTTCTGGTTCTTCTGGCTCCGGTTCAAATACCTGCTGGCGTGTTTCAATCGACCATCTAGAATCATCTTCTACAATCATAAGGCTGCTACTGCTGATTTCCCAAGTAAGAAGCAATTTCCCTTTCTGTTCATTCTTTTTGCGTACTTCCAGAATTGCAAAAACCGGCTTCTTGCTACTTGAGAGCTCATTGATCCACTCGCCTTCTACATAACAGTCTGGTGTACATAGGAATAAATAAGGGTCATCTATCTTGCCGGTGCCATCATAGGCTTTCGCCTTCGTAGAAATGTATCGGTATGCCTTGCCTTCTTTTTGGGGTCCCTTGTCAGGTTTTGGCAGTTCCGGCGGCTCTGGTGGTTCCGGCGGCTCTGTCCATTCCGGCCTAGGATCGGGTATTACAATCGGCGTCGTATTCTTTAAGTTTTGCAATTCTCTGTTTGCTAACACGAGGTTATTGTCGATTGACTGTATCTCAAGCTCTTGCATTTCAATCTTTAGCTGTGTAATGGTCATGTCATAGGCCATTAGGGGATCCCCTTCTTTTACCTCCTGCCCTTCTTCTACATAAATCTCCTCTATCGTCTGCTCATCAAGCAGATAAACTTCTTGAGAAAAGTCATTTGTCACCATTCCGTAGCTGCTCATCTGTTCGCCCCAATAACCCCAGTTTAAGTCGGATACAGACTGCACCTCTGCAAAAAGATGATTATCCTGATATCGCTGATAACCAAAAATGCCACCGACAACGAGTGCCGCAACGACACATAAGGATATGACTGTTATTATAATCTTTTTCTTATTCATCTGCCGCCCCCATTTCCTCTTCGGTGATTTCACCGTCAATAATATGCACGATCCTCTTTGCATTCGAGGCGATATTCCGATCATGGGTAATCATGACTACCGTAACGCCCTCTTCATTTAATTCCGAAAAAAGCTGCATAACCTGCTCGCCTGATTTTGAATCTAGCGCTCCGGTTGGTTCATCTGCCAGTAGTATCTTTGGATTATTTACCATTGCCCTTGCAATGGCAACTCTTTGCTTTTGTCCGCCGGATAGCTGGGTCGGGCGAAAATGAATGCGGTCGCCAAGTCCAACCCGCTCTAGTGCCGCCGTCGCCCGCTCTTTTCTTTCTTTCTTCTTAACTCCGGCATAGCTTAGGGGCAATGCCACATTTTCAAGTGCCGTCTGCCTTGGAAGAAGGTGAAAACTTTGAAATACAAAGCCGACGCTTTTTAAGCGTACTGCAGACATGTCTTTATCTTTATATTTTAAAATATCTTCACCTGCCAATTCAAAACTGCCACTGGTTGGGCGATCCAAACACCCGATCAGATTCATAAGCGTCGTTTTCCCCGAACCGCTTGGTCCCATAATCGCCACATACTCTCCTTCATTTACCTGGAGTGTCACATCTTTTAAAACAGGCACCACAATTTTTTCCTGCTGGTAGTCTTTATAAATATTTTTTAAATTTAATATCATTGCGAACCCTCTCTGCCGACAGGCCCCGCTTCTTCGGGTGCAGACTCTTCAAAGTCCGTATTTGTCGTGTCTTCCGGCAAGATTACCCCTTCCCCTTCTATCACGCCTTCTTCACCCTCTATGCTTTCTTCTTGTAGTATATCGCCATCTTCCATCATGCCATCTTCATCCTCTATGGCTCCTTCTTGTGGCGCACCGCCTTCTTCTTGATAGAGTGGCGAAGTGTAGTCTACCTCTGCACTATCTGTAACAGTGGCAACCCCCTCATACAAAGCAGGCATCGGAAATGTAATCAAATCATCTTCGGTAAGGCCTGCAGTAATTTCATAGGAAAATTCATTTTCATTATATTCGCCTAGTGTTACTTCCCGCTTTTCCAATCTGTTTTTATTATTAGCCGCCCATACATATGCTTTTTCTTCTTCCCGGACGAGATAGCTTTCATAGAGCCAGATGCCCTCTTTTGCTTCCTCTGCCTGCCCTTCGCCCATTTCTATAAAAACATGCTGCCCTAATATAAGTCCGTCCACGGAATCAATCGTTATATAAAATGGATATTTTGCCGCCGCTTCGCCGCCGCTGCCATCGCTCATGGCATACCCATTGTTATTATTCGTCACTTGGTTTTCCGTATCAATTTTAAAGATAGATCCTGTCCAAGTCTGTGTTTCATCAATTCTAGAGCGTAGGATTACGGCCTGCCCCTCTGAAATTGTCCAGATATTCTGCTCATTGATGGTTCCCTTTGCACGATAATCGCCTGTTGCCAAAATTGTGATATAGGGTAGGCTATCCCCCGTATTCGGATCATAGCCGCTTTCGCTGATCGTCTTGACCATTCCGGCAATTTCACTTGCAACGACATTGTTTTCAATTGATTCTTCTATTTTCTTAATTTCAATCGCTTTGCCTTCTTTGTTGATTTCAGCCTGTTTTATAGAGTTCTGTGTAGACTGTATCTGTGTTGTATACTGAAATTTTTCATCAGCAGAGGCCGCATTTCGTTCTGTCGACAATTCATTGATCTGGTTGTTGTAATTGCTGATCTCATTATCAATGCCCTCTAAATCCAATTTTGCCTGTGCCAGTTGGGAAGTCAGATCTTCTGTATCATATTCAAACAAAGGAGTCCCCACCTCCACTGCATCTCCCGCTGCGACAAATAATTTTTTGACCGTCTTGTCTTCATTCTTTTTTACTTCTTGTGTTTCCTGTGGCTCAATGACACCGGAATATCTGTTGCTGACCCCTGCATTTCCCTTTAATATGGATTTTACAGATTCTACATATACCTTATCTGCACTACTGCCTCCACCAGTCCCACCATTGCGCAGAAAATACCATATTCCACCTGCCACCGCTAATACTACCACAGCGATAGCAATGATGATCCCTATTTTTTTCTTATTCATTATAAACTCCCATCTATCCGCTTGTGCAGACATTTTAATTTCAGTTCATTTCTACTGCAACTATGTACCAACAACCATCCGATCCTAATTTGGTGTACGAAAATCATTCCTATTTATCCTACCATTTCTTCCTTATAAAAACCAAATATATTTCTTAAATATTTCTTAAGAGTTTATTTTTATGTTACGATTCACAGCCCATTACCGCAAAGTCAATTTTGTGCGTTTTTGCATAAAAGTGCAAGGGTTTGAACACTTAGCAAAGTATTTATAAGCTTAGTGTGAAAGTATACCCTTGTGGTTGGGTTTGATGTGCCAAGCCGCACGTTTTTTTGTGCTATCTTTGTACATAAACGTTACGTTTACAGCTAGCTGTGAATCGTAACATTTTTATCTTCTATTTCCTTTATTTTTCTGGCTATGTATACAAAAGGTGTATCGGTCAAACTTGTAACGATATAGATGACATAGCTTGCCGTCGCGATATGGGCAAGCGTGTCTACGTTAAAAGTACCATAGAATGCCCCAACTGTAAATAGAACCGTATTTAATAATTGAGACAACAAGGTGGAGCCATTGTTGCGTAGCCACAAATATTTATGGCTGTCCCCACAAATTTTACTTGTAAAATCCCACCACTTGTGGTATGCCCAAACATCGAACGTCTGAACAACCACGTACACACCAATTCCAACAATCATCAAGCGAGGCGTATTGGAAAAAACAGCTTTTATATGGGGCATTGCCCAATCATTTTCATTTGGTATGTAAAACATCCATGACTGTGTGAGGAAAATAAAGGAAATAGATGTTGCGAGCCCAAGATAAACTGCCCTTTTGGCTGTTTTCTTTCCATATAATTCACTGCATATATCCGTTACTAAAAAAGAGGACGCAAACAATATATTGCCTAATGTCTGCTCCATTCCAAAAGCATTTACGACAATCATTACTTCGATATTCGCGCCTATGGTTGCAACTATCGTCCATAAATACAATCCCTGTTCTTTAAAAATTTTAAATAAAACAATAATTCCAGAGTAGATTACAAGAAGCGATGCAATTAATAAAACTTCATTTAACATTTCCCCTTCTTCCTCCGACACCAAAATCTGTATTTTCCATTAAAATGTCTACGCGCTCATTGTTTATATAGTGTGGGTAGACTATTTTTGTAAACGCTTCTATTACATTTGGATCTGGTTTTACCGGCATAGAATTTGCCTGCATAATATTAACGCAGACTCGTTCAAAATAGTTTAATCCTGTTTGTATATCCGCCTCCATCGAAGCAACGCTCTGCCCCGGAAGTCCTTGCAACAGGCAGACTTCATCAAAATATTGTGCGATTTTAGCTGGAGAATCCGTATCAATCCCTTTCATAAGATAGCTTTCCCGAAAAAGAGTATCAAAAGTTTCTACTCCAACTTTAAATTTTAATTTTATATTTTTTTCCAAAAAGCGTTTTCGCAAAGGCCCGATTGCTTCCCGGTACATCCAGTGGCTTTCAAAATGTATCTGGGTAATATGTGTGTCCACGGCTATCTTTAAAATCAAATCAAGCGTATTTTCATCCAAATCAACGAAACTGCCGGAATTAATTACTTCAAGCTTTTGATAGATTCCGGTAACAGCCAAAAGTACTGCCTTGTTTTGATTAAAATTATCCGTTTTATCAAAAGAAGAATCCAGATGGTAGTCACAAAATCTACAGTGGTGCCAAGCACAGCCTCTCCCTCTTAGCAACACAATTTCACGTTTGTTCTTCTCTTCGATGATACTGTAGCGGATCTTGTTCCATAATTTACGTCTACTCATTTGTACAATCACCCCCTAGTTTTAATTATAGACAGGATGGTCTCGAACTGTCTTTCTAAACAGTAAGTAGCAATATCGTTGCATTTTTTGTGTATAATTCATAACGCTCTTTCAATGGACAGCATAATGCGACCCCTAATCTCTGAAATACCTGATCTAACGCCTCTAGGGTTTCGGCTACATTTTGTTCCGACGCATTCGCCCCCATATGTCCAATTCGGATTACTTGCCCAAAAAGGGCACCAAAGGAACCGGAAAGCATAATATTATGCTCTTTTTTCATTGCATCTAAAATATCTTTTGCACCGACAGCCTCCGGCACTTTAAATACGGTGACCGTATTGGAAAATCCACTTTCTTGATATAGTTGCAGTCCGGCATCTGTAAGTGCTTTTCTACATGCATCTGCTATGCGTGTATGGCGGTCTAGCCTATCGGTATCTGCTTTGATGTTGTCAAATGCAGCACGCAACCCATAAATATCACTGATTGGCATCGTATAGGGAAACCATTTTTTTTCATAGTACCCCTTAAATATAGCAAGGTTTGCATAAAAGGACGCTACTTTCGTCTTACGTGTTTCCATTGCCTTTTTGGCATCCTCGCTAATTACTACAAAGGTAAGTCCGGCAGGTGCAGAAACAGCTTTCTGCGATGCCCCGCATAGCACATCAATACCATAGTCATCCACACGGACTTCCTCCCCAAACATGCCTGAAACAGAGTCTACAACCGTAAGTATTCCATATTTTTTAAGCAAGGGGCAGAGCGTTTTAATATCGTTTAGCATTCCACTTGGCGTGTCGCAGTGGACAAGGGTTGCATATTTAAAATCATGGTTCTTTTTTAAATATTTTTCTAATTGTTTCGGATCAATTGGATTTTTATCATCTACGGTATAAAACGTTGGCACTGCGCCATAGATCATCGCAAAATCGCCAAAACTCTTCCCATATATGCCATTGTCAAGTACAAGTACCTTATCGCCTGGTTCGCTAAGCGAAGCACAAGCTGCCTCTAACCCTAAAATTCCCTCGCCCGAAAGAATAAGGGTTTCGTTTTTCGTATGTAGCAGACTGCTGATTAATTCACAGGTTTCTTTATAAAAATCATAAAACGCTTCATCTAAATCCGGATTGGTACACTCTAAGCTACGTGCCTTCCGCACATTTTCAAATACCTGAGTTGGTCCAGGCGTCATAAGTTTATACATCATACACCACTTTCTAGTTCCAATGAACTTTAGTCCCATTTTATCATCAAAGCGGCTCTTTTGGTATATCCAGCTTTGTTATATTTGATCATGCCAATTTGCATCTGTGCTTCTGCTTATGCCTGTGTTTCTACTTGCGTTCTAGTTTTCTGGCTTCACATAAGAATAGGCATTGGCAATCCGCGTATTTTCCGCTGTCAGTTCAACCGGTTCACGATAATAAGCGATAACCGGAGTCCCTACCTCTATATTTTCATACAGTATTTGTGCCGCTTGCGCCGGTGCGTTAATACAGCCATGCGAACCGCTGCTTTTATAATATTCTCCGCCAAACTGACCTCTCCATGCCGCATCATGTACGCCTACATTGTAGGCAAATGGCATAAAATATGTAACATCCGATGCATAATCTTCTCCACGCAACACATCAGGACTCTTTTTATAAACGATTTTAAATACACCATCCGGCGAGCCATTTCCCCTGTTTATATTTCCGGTAACTACATCAGATTCCATGATCAGATTTCCTGCTTCATAATACCACATATGCTGTTTTGTATAATCAATTTCCAAGTAGGTCGTTCCAATATCCTGCGCACCTCCTACCACTGCACGCTGTAAATATTCCGGCTCCCTTGTAATTGATTCTCCGGAAAGAATATTTTCACTGATTGTCTGGGCTTCTTTTTCTTTATTGATGATCCACCCATAGTCGCCACCACCAATGGAAATGACATCTCCCGAAGAGGTAGCAAACTCCCGCACATCGCCATAGGTATTATATCTACTCGCCAATGTCTGCACATAGGCCGCAATTTTTTCTTCATTAATTGTTACCGTATAATCTTCCCCGATTGTTAAAAAGCGAAAGATATCTTCACGGCCTATCGATTCCTCAGCCCCCTCAATCTCGTATGTTATGATGGTTCCAAGGTAAGTCTGTATCACACCTAAGGATTGTAGCAACTCTTCACTTTGTGCGGTAACTTCCGGTTTTACATAGGCATCGTCTGTTAAAGCAACTTCCGTTTGTCCAAAAGCAACTGCCTTTTCTATCTCAGATATGACATTTTCCAAAATAAGTTTACTTCCCCTTATTTCCGGTACAATTGCAAAATCTGTTTCTACCTGTTCGATTGTGGCATTCACAGGTTCTACTATATTTTCCTCCTGGAAGCATGGCAGGTTACGTACTGTTTCGTCAAGCATTTCTTTTTCATATTCCATCGGAACATTCACATTGACCTCTTTTCGATGGAAAATGGCAGTAATCCATGCAAATGCATGTTGCTCTTTCATCAAATTTCCCACCGATGCATTGGTTATGTACCTGCCCCCTATCTGCCTTCCTTCGATATGGTATTTATTTCCATCCCGGTCAAACACAGTGAGAAGATAATCCTCCACTTCTGCCGCCAGTTTTTTTTCTGTTTCCTCTACGGTAAGTCCTCCAACTTTTAGACCATTCACCTCTGTTTGAAAAAAGAAATGGCTTTTAAAGTAGAATGATAGTCCTATGTAAATTGCGAATGCGACTACAGCGACTGTGGATATGGAAATGATGATAGATCCGATGATTCGTTTTTTCTTTCTATTTTCCCTACTCATACCTTCACCTTAATTTCTACACAAAATAGTTTTCTTGTTTTCTTCTATCTTATCACATATCTCGAAAGAATATTGTCTTAAATTGATCAATTAAGATAATATTTAAATTTATATGATAGGAACAAAATGCTGTTTCTATCATCAGATTTATGGTGCAATGAGCGCACCTTTTATCAGAACTGCGTTGCACTTCTGATAAACTATATGATTGAACATTAGTAGTTCTATCATCAGATTTATGGTGCAATGAGCGCACCTTTTATCAGAACTGCGTTGCACTTCTGATAAACTATACTATCACAGTATAAGTCACTTTTCAATTGTTATATGTAAAAGCAACCTTTTCTTTCCTATTTTTTATGTATTGGGTTTTTGCGATACAAAGCACTTCGCGTTATAGAGGGTACGAAATAGCTGCAAACATTTTTACTGATTGTATATTTAATATGATAGGAACAAAATACGGTTCCTATCATCAGATTGACGTTGCAAATGCGCACCTTTTATCAGAACTTGCGTTGCAACTTCTGATAAATTATATTATTTCCACTAGTCTATCTTAATTTTTTATTAAATTTTATTAATTTTTATTAATTTTTTATATTCAACTTTGCTTTTATCTTCATTTATATATTTTTATTCTAATTTTTATACTGTTATATTGATTTTATCAGTGCACTTTGCCTAGCAGCTATTCTGATTTTTTACATCCAGCACCATCCCTTTGATAAAAAAGTATTGACTTTTTAGTCGGAATGATTATACTATTGTCATAAGCAAAGGTGCTTCGAATTATCCGAGGTACTTTTGCTTATTTTTTTAGGGAAGTACATCCGATAGGATAATCCCCCATAGGGGAGATGCGCATTTGTGCAAGGAAATACCACAAACACTGGGTTTGAAAACACCAGCCACAGTGTAAAATGTAGAGGAGGATAACTTTATGGAACAAATTTTTTCATCTGTTGATACTATTTGGGTACTCTTAGGTGCCGCTTTAGTATTTTTTATGCAGGCCGGTTTTGCAATGGTTGAAGGTGGTTTCACCAGAGCAAAAAATTCAGGAAATATTATTATGAAAAACCTTTTGGACTTTTGTCTTGGTACAGTGGTTTTTTGGGCCGTTGGTTTTGGTCTCATGTTTGGAGCATCAAACGCCGGGATTATAGGTACTCCTGATTTTTTTATCAAAGGTGACTATGCCGCTAGTTTAGGGCTGACTTTCCCCACACTTGTTTTTGTTATATTCCAGACAGTTTTTTGTGCTACGGCTGCAACAATCGTTTCCGGGGCAATGGCAGAACGGACAAAATTTATTTCCTACATTATTTATAGTGCCGTTATCTCTGCCGTTATTTATCCGGTTTCTGGACATTGGATTTGGGGCGGAGGCTGGCTTGCTGAATTAGGTTTCCATGATTTTGCAGGTTCTACCGCCGTTCATATGGTTGGCGGTGTTGCTGCCTTAGTTGGCGCGAAAGTACTTGGTCCACGTATTGGAAAATACAGCAAATCCGGTAAATCAAGGGCAATCCCCGGCCACAACTTAACCATTGGTGCCTTGGGTGTGTTTATCCTCTGGTTTGCCTGGTTTGGATTTAATGGCTGTTCTACGGTTTCTATGACCGGAGATGACACCTTAGCACTGGCAGGGCAGATTTTTACAAGCACTAATATGTCTGCTGTCGTTGCTACCATCACTGTTATGATTATTACATGGATCCGCTATAAAAAGCCGGATGTTTCCATGACCTTAAACGGTTCTTTAGCCGGTCTGGTTGCCATTACTGCAGGCTGTGACCAGATTACCATGACCGGTGCATTCTTTGTTGGCTTAATCGCAGGGTTTGTTGTATTCTTTGGTATTGAATTTATTGATAAAGTACTAAAAATTGATGATCCGGTTGGTGCAATCGGTGTTCATGGGCTTTGCGGTGCTGCCGGTACGATTTTAACCGGATTTTTCTCCACATCAGATGGCCTGCTCTATGGACACGGCTTTAAATTTCTTGGAGTTCAAATCCTAGGCGTTATCGTTGTTGCAATTTGGGTTGGTGTTACAATGACAATCCTGTTTAACATTATTAAAAACACAATCGGTCTTCGCGTATCAAAAGATGAAGAAATTATCGGCCTTGATATCGAAGAGCATGGTCTACAGAGCAGTTACGCAGACTTCATGATAGGCGATGGCCTTTCAAGCAGGCCGGCAATGCTTACCTCTACACCTGCGAGCGTACAGCAAGTAGAAACCTCTGTACCTCCTGTTGTATCCACCAAAGCACCTGGACAGCCCAACTTATTTAATGTAGTCATCATTACAAGGCAAAACAAACTAGACGAGTTAGTTCAGGCACTAGGCGAAATCGGTGTAACCGGTGTTACAATCACAAATGTATTAGGCTGTGGACTCCAAAAAGGTTCCCTTCATTACTATCGTGGTGCAGAGCTTGATCTACAGCTGTTGCCAAAGGTGCAAGTAGAAGTCGCCGTAAGCAAAGTACCTGTTGCATTGGTCGTTTCTACTGCCGAAGCTATCTTACAGACTGGAAACATCGGAGATGGTAAAGTATTCGTCTACGATCTTCAAAATATAATTAAAATCCGAACCGGCGAGCAAGGTTATGACGCATTGCAGGATATTGGAGATGAATAGCGACAAAAAAATAAACCAAATAGCTAAAATTTAAAGTAAGATTGTATTGGGACTGTGCAGTCATAACCTATGTTATGACTGCACAGTCCCTTGCATTTGCCTTTACAGATAAGGGAGTAAGCAACAACTTGCAACAATAAAACGTTAGGAAAGCACAGTCCCTTGCATTTGCCTGTACCGTCCACTCATTGCTACAATTTGTATTCAATCCCTATCATGGTAAGTCCATGTGCCGGTGCGGTAGGCCCTGCCGAACTACGTTTTTTCGCCTGTAAAATACACTCCACATCTGTTGGCTTTAGTGCGCCTACGCCTATCTTTAATAAGGTTCCAACGATAATTCTTACCATATTATAAAGAAACCCATCGCCTTTTATACAAATTGTAATCAGATCCTGCGCTTTTCGTACCTCGCACGATAAAATTGTACGTACTGTATTCTTCACCGGAGAATGTATCGAACAAAAACTTTTAAAATCATGCGTACCAATAAAGTATCCGGCCGCTTCTTTCATATGTTCCATGTCTAAATCCCGATAGTAAAAATAGGTATCTCTACGCATTGTCGGTATTTGGAATTTACGGTTTAATATCCGATATTCATATGTTTTTATACAGTCACAATGGCGAGGGTGAAAGTTTAGCGCAACCTCACAGGAATTCTGCACAACAATATCTTGTGGCAAGCGCTGGTTCATCGCATGTGCTATCTTTGTGGGCAAAATCCTTGTATTTGTGTCAAATACGGCTACATTCCCTAGTGCATGTACCCCCGAATCGGTTCTGCTCGCACCAATCACTAGAATAGGTTCACGTAGAAGTTCCGTCAACGTACGGTTTAAGACTTCTTCTATCGTGAGCCCATTCGACTGTATCTGCCAACCACAATAGTGTGTCCCTTCATAGGCTATAATTAATTTTATTCTTTTCATAAATTCCCTTTATTCACTCCAGGTAAATATCCTGCCACTTGCGGCGTCACCGTTTAGCCGTAACCCCAAAGATACTCCGCTGCTTGCTGCAGGGAGATTCATTTCCACACTCTTTTCCTATTTACAACTTTCCTTGCCGCTATTTCAAGGATTCTTCTTTCTTCCATCATTTCAGCCACGAGGTAGTTGCACACCCAACATCTTTAATAAGTCAAAGTGAACGTATTTTTGTAGCAAAATAATCCCCACCAGATAAAAGATGATCACAAGATAAGTAGCCACATCTCTTTTTTGATATTTTAGCGGTTTCATCTTTGTCCGGTTGCTTCCGCCATGATAGCATCGTGCTTCCATTGCCATCGCAAGATCGTTTGCACGACGAACTGCTGAAACAAATAGGGGAACTAATAAAGGAATCATATTTCTTGCTTTCTTTATAAGATTGCCTGTTTCAAAATCAGCTCCTCTGGCAATCTGAGCTTTCATGATTTTATCTGTTTCTTCTATCAATATAGGTATAAACCGCAGTGCAATCGACATCATCATTGCAATCTCGTGCACCGGTACTTTGATTTTATTTAACCATGACAATGATTTTTCCATACCATCCGTTAATTGATTGGGGGTCGTCGTCAAGGTTACGACAGAGGTTCCTATAATAAGGTAGATAAGCCGTACCGCCATATAGGCTGCATTTTTTATACCCAAATAGGTGATTTTAAAAATCCAGAATTCTACCAATGTTGGCCCTGGTGTTAAAAACAGGTTAAACAGTGCCGTAATCAACAATAATATAATAATCGACCTTAAACCCTTTACCATGTAGCCAAAAGGTACTTTCGACAATTTAATCAAACATACTAAAAATAACGTAGCAAGTAGAAATCCTGCTGCGTTTCCAAACGTAAATAAGGATACTACAAATATAATCGTAGCCATAAGCTTTGTTCTTGGATCTAATTTATGGATAACCGAGTCAGCGGGATAATATTGTCCCAACGTAATATCTTTTAACATCTTTTCAATCCTGTCTGGGCATAGTTCAAATCATTAGGCAACGTTTCCATCATGAGCGGCTTTTGCCACACAAAGCTCCTCGTGTTACGAAAAGGGATACGGAATTGTTGCTAAAATAGATGCTTTCGCCTCTTCTAGTGTCGTAGCATTTAGATTCACCGGTATTCCCCGCTCTTTCAGATCATGCATCAGATACGTTACCTGCGGTGCGGCAAGGCCTACTTCCTCTAATTGCTCATAGTATGCGAACACATCTGCCGGTGTTCCATCAAGCATAATTCCACCCTTGTTCATCACAATAATACGATCTACGTAGTTTCCAACATCTTCCATACTATGGGACACAAGAATAATCGTCATATGGTACTGCTCGTGCATTGCCGCAACCTGATCAAGTATCTCGTCGCGCCCCTTTGGGTCAAGTCCTGCCGTCGGCTCATCTAAGATTAAAACTTCCGGCTTCATTGCCAAAACACCTGCAATCGCAACCCGCCTTTTTTGTCCGCCCGATAAGTCAAATGGTGATTGATACCATAAGTTTTCGGGTAGCCCAACATTGCGCAATGCCTCAAATGCACGCAGTTGGGCATCTTTTTTCGGCATTCCTTGATTCATGGGTCCAAAGCATACATCTTTAAAAATCGTTGTTTCAAAAAGCTGATGTTCCGGATACTGAAATACAAGCCCTACTTTACTGCATAGTTCTTTGCGGTTATAATCTTTGTCATAAATGTCCTGCCCATTGTAATAAATGCCACCGGAATTGGCATGGATCAGACCATTTAAATGCTGTATCAGCGTCGATTTCCCAGAACCGGTATGACCTATGATCCCAATAAATTCCCCATCCTCTATGTTCAAGCTAATATCTTTTAAGGCATGCTTTTCATATGCCGTCTGCGGACTGTATATATAATTGACTTTATCTAGTATAATTGACATAATGTTTCCACCAATTCCTGTCTTGATAAAATGCCATCACCAATCGGCAGCCCTGCCTGTTTTAGTTCATAGGCGAGCAATGTAATCTGCGGTACATCCAACCGATAGCCTTTTAGCGTTTCCACTTGGGAAAAAATTTGCTTTGGCGTCCCCTGCATCACAATTTTGCCCTGATCCATCACAAATACACGGTCTGCGCGAATCACTTCTTCCATATAGTGGGTAATTAAAATAATCGTAACGCCACGTTTTTGATTCAGTTCCTGCACCGCATTTAATACCTCTGTTCTGCCAATCGGGTCAAGCATTGCAGTCGCCTCATCTAGCACAATACATTTTGGACGCATCGCCATGACTCCCGCGATTGCCACTCTCTGCTTTTGCCCGCCAGACAGCTTATTTGGGGAATGGGTTCGGTAGCTCATCATATCGACTGATGTAAGGCTGTCTTCTACGCGCTGCCAAATTTCTTCTGTTGGTACACCAATATTTTCTGGTCCAAATCCAACGTCTTCTTCCACAACACTTGCAATAATCTGATTGTCTGGATTTTGAAAAACCATCCCTACATCTTGCCTAATATCCCATATAAAATCATCGTCTTGCGTTTCTTTTCCATCTACAAACATCGTTCCTTCGCTTGGTCTTAGGATTGCATTCATATGTTTCGCAAGCGTTGACTTCCCCGAACCATTATGCCCTACAATCGCGATAAATTCCCCTGCCTGTATGTCTAGATCAACGAAATCAAGGGCCGTCAATATGCTTTCTACATTTCCCTCTTCATCTCTGCGAATATATTCATGCACCAGTTTGTCTGCTATAATAATGCCCATTATTTATCCTCATATTTTTGCTTTCGCTTTTCTGAAAATCTTGCCAAAATCATGTAGATGTAGCTTTTGGTTGTTCCTTTAGATGTCCTGTCAACTCCATACGTTCAAACTTATTCTGGCGTAATGCTTCATATAAAACAATTGCAGCCGCATTCGAAAGGTTTAGCGATCTTGTTTCTCTAAGCATCGGAATCCGAATACATCTATCCTTATGCTTTGCAAGAATATCTTCCGGTATACCGGCACTTTCTTTCCCAAACATGATATAGCAATCCGGTTCAAACGTTGCCTGTGTGTACACATTCGTACCTTTCGTCGTTGCCATATAGATCTTTGCTCCCGCATTTTTTCTTAAAAACTCTTCATAATTGATATAAGTCGTAACGTCCAATTCTTTCCAGTAGTCCATCCCGGCACGCTTTAATTCTTTTTCGTTTAATCGAAATCCAAGTGGCTCTATCAAATGCAGCCTTGTCCCTGTGGCAACACAAGTTCTGCCAATATTCCCTGTATTTGCCGGTATCTCAGGTTCAAACAGTACAATATTTAAATTTGCCATCCCTACCTCTACCCTTGTTTCCCTAAATGAGTAACTATTCGTTCCTTTTTCATTTATGTTCTTCCCGCAATTTATGGATAAAACGTTCCAACCGTTCCAGCGCCAGCTTTAAATTATCAAGCGAATACGCATAGGAAATACGCAAAAACCCTTCGCCACATGCCCCAAATGCCGTCCCCGGTATGACGGCAACTTTCTCTTCCCGTAAAAAACGGCTTGCAAATTCCTCGGAAGACAATTCAAATTCCTCAATGCAGGGAAACATATAAAAAGCCCCATAGGGTTCAAAACATTGAAGTCCCATTTCCTGAAAGCGATGCACCAAAAATCTTCTTCTGCCGTTATACTGTTCCCTCATATGAGCAACATCTTCATCACCGTTTTTCAAGGCATCAACTGCCGCATATTGACTCGTAGTCGGCGCACACATAATCGCAAACTGGTGGATTTTTAACATCTGCTCCATGATCTGTTTCGAACCGCATGCATAGCCTAAACGCCATCCGGTCATGGCATAGGATTTGGAAAATCCATTGATGACAATGGTTCGTTCCCACATACCCGGCAAGGAGGCAATGGACACATGTTTGTCCAAATACGTAAGCTCTGAATAGATTTCATCACTTATCACAAACAAATCATTTTTAATCACTACGTCTGCAATCTCTTCTAGCTCATGGCGTTCCATGACAGCTCCGGTTGGATTGTTTGGAAATGGCATAACTAAAATTTTTGTTTTTGGCGTAATAGCTGATTCCAACTCTTGTTTGGTCAGCCGAAATTCATTTTCCTGCTTTAAATTTAGAATAACCGGTACCCCATTCGCCAAAATTGCACACGGTTCGTAGGATACATAGCTAGGCTGTGGGATTATAATTTCATCTCCCGCATCTACCATTGCACGCATTGCGATGTCGATTGCTTCGCTGCCACCTACTGTTACAAGCACTTCATCTTCATAGTGATATGACAAATCATATCTTCTGTGCAAATACTTTGCTATTTCCATCTTTAATTCCTTTAACCCGGAATTAGAAGTATAAAAGGTACGTCCTTTTTCCAAAGAAAAAATACCTTCGTCCCGAATATGCCAAGGCGTATCAAAATCCGGCTCCCCTACACCTAAAGAAATAGCATCTTTCATTTCACTTACAATATCAAAAAATTTGCGGATTCCGGATGGCTCAATCTTTGTAATGCGTTCTGATAAAGGACTTCTCATGGAGTCACCAACATCCTTTCATCTTTTGCCTTTTCTTTTAGCACCGTTCCATGATCCTTGTATTTTTTGAGTATAAAATTTGTTTTCGTACTTAATACCGTTTCTAACGTGGACAGCTTATCGGAAACAAATTGTGCCACTTCCCGCAATGTTTTCCCATCCAGTGTCACAAGCAAGTCATAGCTTCCGGAAATTAAATATACTGCATTTACTTCCGGATAATTATAAATTTTTTCTGCAATGCGGTCAAACCCCTGCCCTCTTTGTGGGGTCACCCTTACTTCGATTAAAGCAGATACTTTTTCAATACTTGTTTTATCCCAGTCAATCAACGTATGGTAGCCACATATGACATGCTCTTCCTCCATCGCCACAAGTTCATTTGCAACAAGCGTTTCCTCGACCCCCAGTATAACAGCTAAATCTTTTAGGCTTACCCTACTATTTTTTTCAATATACATTAAGATTTTCTCTCTCATCAAATCTCCCCCTCTTACTGACTATATATGATAGGAACAAAATGCAGTTCCTATCATCAGATGTACGGTGCAAAAAGCGCACCTTTTATCAAAATTTGCCCTGCAACTTCTGATAAGCTATATGATAGGAACAAAATGCGGTTCCTATCACCCAAGAACCTTATAAAGTTCATCTGTTTTTGGTGGCTCTAAAAACCTTTTTTCTTCCTCATTCATTAGAATTCTATCCTTGCCGGAAACTGCCTTTCCGATTACGCTTGCTTTGATACCAGCCTTTTCAATTTCATGGACCAGATTAGATCCGTTATCCACCGCCATGAGCATGCAGCCGCTAGAAATCAATTCATATGGGCTAATCCCATAAAATTCACAGACTTCAATGGTTTCCTGCCTTACCGGTATTTTTTTTAAATCAATGCATAAGCCGATGCCGGATGCCTCTGCCATTTCCCAAAGTGCGCCAAAAATACCGCCCTCTGTAACATCATGCATCGCACATACGCCAAACTTCATAGCGACCGCCGCTTCCGGCAAAACGGACATATATTGGTCAAAGCCTTTGGCTGTATCCACCATATGGTTTGGATATCTGCTTAGAAGCTCTTCTTCCTTTTTTTTTGCAATAATCGATGTCCCTTCAAGGCCAATCCACTTACTGACAATAATATCCTGCCCCGGTTTTACCCCCGAAGTAGAAACCAATTGGCCTTCTTTTGCTTTTCCAATGCCACAGACCGTAATCACCGGCTGATTCACCGCTTTCGTCACTTCGGTATGCCCACCCATGATTTGTACATGGAATATCGCACATACGTCCTCAATCTGCTTCATCATTTCCTTTAAATCTGCTTCCGTTGCATCTTCCGGCAGTAATATGGTCAATAGCACCCCTACCGGCTCCGCACCGCAAGAAGATAGATCGTTTAATGTAATATGAATGGCAAGATGGCCAATATCAACTGCCGTCCCTGTAATCGGATCAGTAGAAACCACGAAAATCTCATCTGCCTTTAATTGCATCGCAGCGCAATCCTCGCCTACACCGGCCCCTAAAACCACCTCCGGGCGCACTGTGCGTATTTGTTTAAAAACCGATCTTTTTAAAATACTTTCTGATATTTTGCCTACCTTCATACTTCCTCGCCTTTTCATTTCTTATAAGATAAATACAGCACAGGGGCTGTTGCACAATGCGGCAGCCCCCTTGCTACTTTTTGCTACAATTCACAGCTAGCTGTGAAAGCAACACTTTTATTCTTCTTCACTTTCCTTAGAATCATCTTCCTCTTGCTCTTGTTCCTTTTCTTTTTCTTTCTCTTTTTGCTTTTCTTTCTTATCCTTTTCAGCTTGCTCTTTCTGTTCCTGCTCTAATTGCTGTTGTGCAAGGAGGGCATCCTGTGCGGCTTGTGCCTCCTGCTGGCGTTGTGCGACTGCCGCATCACTCCACTCTGCAATTGCTGCATCGATTGCTCCTTCATCTTGCGTGGCAACTGCCGCATTGACTGCTGCTGCCGCTTCCGGAACTGCAGAACCGATCCCTACATTCACAATACGTGGGGAAGCGCTGTATGAGCTGTTATTAAATACTTCACGGCTTTGTTCCACGCCACCTACAGAAACAACTTTCCAAAGCTTTGCTGTCTTTCCAACATGAGAACTTTGCGATTGGCTTTTTGATCCAATCGGATCGCCTGTTACATTAAATTGAACACCCGGATCTGTTGTACCTGTCGTTTCACTGATAAATTCAACTGTACGATCTGCCGGTCTGGATTCTTGCCCAAAAATTGTAAAATAAATGACTCCGCCTGACGTATACCCTTCTATGTAAATAGGCGCCTGCGTGTTATTTATAAATTTTAAATTTTTATAAGTTCCTGCTATCGCGGCATCTGCCGATGGGTCTACATATCCTACAATCATAGAATGTGAAAAACGCTCTGTAATTTCCAGTTCCGCACGAATCGCCGCATTATAAAGAGTCGTTGAAACTTGGCAGATACCACCGCCATACGTCTGAACCGTTGTACCATTTTCATAGGAGCCTGCAAGCTCATATCCGGTTTCTGCATTAAATGGGCTTACTTTATCGTAAGTAGAAAATTCTTCTCCCGGAAATATAAGCGAACCATCAACCCTAGATGCACCATTTGCTACATTCTTAGAACGAGACACACCCGAACCGCCATAACTTGTATTAAATGTCCCTAATACATCTTTTACTTTTGCCAGTTCTTCTGAAGTAACCTTTGGGTTCACGATATCTGCAACAATATCAACAGAGCCGCTTGCTCCTTCCCACTCAGAAGCGAAATATGCTTCCACTGCTTTTATGGATTCTTCTATATTCACGGCTACGCCTTGCGAGCCTGTCGTAACAGTAAATGCGCCATTTTCACGTTGCAGTTTGGCATCTACTGCCTGTGTGTTAAGCGTTTCCCCATTGTTCTCTAATACAGTGGCTATAGCCTGTGGATCCGCTTTAAGCTCTATGTTGTATACTTTATCTTTATGCTCTAAATCCTTCATTGCTTTGTACCGTGCAATTAAATTACCGGATTTTAAAAGTCCCAAAGCGTCTTCTACGATTTCAGGATTGCTCCATGACAGCCCTAAATCACGCGCCAGCACTTCCAGTTTGTTTTCCCCTGCCTGTAAGGTTATGTTTGCTGCCGAAACTTGGTCTATATATTGCTCGATCGCAGCTACCGCTTCTTGCTTGCTTAAGCCTCCACCTGCAATTGTCCCAAAGTACACACGTTCAGGTATGGTAGAGTCCTCCCCTGCCTGTGCGTTCACTTTCGCTGTAACTGCCAATAGTACTACAGCCACCATAACGATAAGCGAAAAAATTGGCAAGTATCGTTTTAACTTCTTCATTTTTAAACTCCTTTCTAAACGTTCGTTCCTTTTTACTTCCCATTTCGAATACCAGTTCCCTTCTATCTTCGTACTACACTATTTTACGCTTTCTTCTCAATTCTACCACAAATGCTTTCATTTGCAAGGTGCATATCAACGAATATCATTGACATTATGCATTTCTTTCTGTATATTATGAACATGAAAACAAATCTAGATCGCGGTAGCACCTAAACAAACGCAGCTAAAACAACCGACAGGAGCATGGATGCTACGAGTACAACAACGATGACCCCTGCAATAATTCTTTTCCTCTTAGAATTATGATGATTCATTTTAAACCCCCTTCTATCCGCTTTAGCGGATGTTGTAATCCGAACATGTGCCAAAGGAGCTATTTTGCCGTGCTTCGTTAAAAGTTGCGAAAAACCTTTTTCACCTGTTTCCCACCTTGGTTTCATTTTAAGAAAGGACTGTGAACTTTATGCCATCACCTTTTTCACGATTTCCAATTTTTTCATGTTTTGTAGTATTTGTCATCTGGTTTACCTTTGCACGTTCTAGAATGGACAAAAGAGACCACCATTCGACTAAAAAAGATCTCTTGTCAAAAGAAGAAAGAGCAAACGCTACAAGGCGCCAAGACATTAGCAATTTAGATTACATCTCCATTCCAATGGATGTACTCCCATTCGGTCTTGTTTTAGATGATACAGTAACAAACTGTGAACATCAGCTTCGGGAACTTAGTCAGAAGCAGATTCTAAACCTGACCGGCATCTCAAATACGGATCTTAAAATAATGTATGGTGCCGCAAACCTACCGATACTGACGGAATGCGACCTTAATTTCACCCAGTTTGCACGTAGCATCAATCAATGGGGCAGCCGGCTTTATGAGCTAGGCTATAAAGAAGAAGCCGCCGTTGTCTTAGCATATGGCATAGAAAAGCAAATTGATATCAAAAGCTCTTATGTGCTGTTGGCTAACATCTACTTCGAATTAGGCCAACCGGAAAAAATAAATCATTTGATTGCCATAGCCGGTGGCTTAAACTCCTTGATGAAAGACCCTATCGTTAAAGCGCTGGCCTCGCTTTGCAAAACATCCGACATGGTTTTGGATACTAAATAGTTGTCTTCACTCTACCATACTGCACCAGGATACGGTTTGTCAACCTTGAGGCTTCATTCCTTGTCAGATGGTCTATGGACTGCTTTAAATCTATTCTATGATAATTGATCAATTTCATCAAGTCATTTTTTTGCTTTCTTGTAATTGGTCCTTGTTTTTTTGGCTTATACTGCAATAAGCAAGGTTCAAACAAGTTTGGGCTTATATCTTTAAACATTGTCCACAGCCGTTCCAACAAGTAATAGGTCGCCGTTGCGTCCGCTAATGCCCGGTGGCTCTTTTCCCGGTCAATCTGAAAATGCTCGCATAAATAGTCCAATGTTTTCTTTTCTGCCTCTAAAGGAAGTTTTCGCGCGATATGCAACGTATCTAATGCAATTTTTTCAAAAACGATATTATTGTTGACTGCACATTGCTTCAGAAAGCTATAGTCGCAAATTACATTGTGCCCTACTAAAGGCAAATCTTCACAATATGCAATGAATTCCTTAAGTGCCACCGCATCTTCCATTCCATTCGCAGCCATCGCGTCCGTAATTCCTGTTAGCCCTCTAACCGTATTGTTTAATTTTATATGGGGATTTACCAAGGTGTCATATACGGATTCTATTTTATGATCCTTTATTTTCACCGCACCAATTTCTAATATGCGGTCTGTCTTCGCACAAAGTCCCGTCATTTCCAAATCTATTACTACGTAATCTTTCACCATCAATATTTATCTCCCGTGAACTTTTGCTCCAATGGACTCTCGTTCATCCATTATCAATATTTATCTCCCATGGACTTTCGTTCCCATAGATTTTCGTTCATTCATCACACACAAATCACTTAAAAAACACGCACTGCATTTTGGTTTACGGGCAACGCAGATCGTACGGCCAAGTGTTATGATTTGAATATTATACAGAATCCAATGCTCTTTCGGGAGCACTCTCATTAAATCGAATTCCACCTTGACTGGATCATCCTCTTTTGTAAAACCAAGACGGTTTGAAATCCGTTTTACATGGGTATCCACAACCACGCTTGGCTCATGATAGATATTTCCACGGATTACATTTGCCGTTTTTCTTCCAACCCCCGGCAATGAGATCAGATCTTCTAGCGTACTTGGAACTTCGCCATCGTAAACCTTTCGAATTCTTTGTGCACAGGCAATGATATTTTTAGCCTTGTTGTGGTAAAACCCGATAGAGTGGATATCTTGTTCTAACTCCTTTATGTCTGCATTTGCAAATTGCTCTAAGGTTCCATATTTTTTAAATAAAGTGCCTGTCACTATATTTACTCTCGCATCTGTACACTGAGCACTTAAAATCACAGCGATTAAAAGCTGCCAGGCATTGTCATGGTCTAGATAGCAGCGGTACTCTGTCCCATAGGCAGTGTCTAATCTTTCTAAGATTTCTTTTGTTCTTTTTGTCATAAAGGTCTCCATTCTTTTCTTTGATCGGTATGTCCATTTTATGCCATAAGATAGGCGTAGCAGCATGTCCGTCATTTCATGGCTATCGGATAGGTGCAGTGGCATGTCCATCATTTCATGGCTATCGGATAGGTGCAGTGGCATGCCCGTCATTTTATGCTTATGTCATATAATCGGTGTGATTGTAGCCTGCCCGGTCATTTTATGCTTATGTTCATAGTCAAACAGATAAAATTGTGGTTCTTTACGTATTTGCGGATATCTCGTCACTATCTTTTTATGCATTGCTGTAAAATCGCAATAGAATGGCTCTATATGGGAAAGTTTCCCCTTATGGCAATGAAGTTTCGTTTCCTGCTTAAAATCTGCCATTTTTGGTGCCCAATACGGTCTGGTCTTCATATTTTCCCTCGCATACAGATCATAGGTCAGCGTTTCCTCATACAATTTAAAGTGCCCGCCATCTTTTCCTTTTGCAAAATCCAGTATAAAATCCAATAATATTTCACTTCGTTTTATCCTTGAATGCTGCATGACCTCTAAAGCTTGCTGTTCATAAAATTCACCTAATTTAAGAAACATCCTAAAAGGAGAGTCAAAGGCAAGTTCTAGCACTTTCATTGTCATTAAAAACTGCCCGCTGTTATAATATACCTCAAGCATTTCCTCTACCATTTTGATTTCTAAGAGTTCTTCATAGGAAAGCCAGTTTGTTGCCATTATTTCGTAAGGGGGATTTGTGTGGTATATCAAACCATACTGTTCCCTGCATTCATACAGATAGGACCCTTTTAATACTTTTAGGAATCCAAGCTGCAGCTGTTCCGGTTTCAGTCTATAAACAGCATCGAACGATATCTTTAAACTGTTAAAGTTTTCACAAGGAAGCCCTGCAATTAAATCCAAATGCTGATGCACGTTAGCCGATCCTTGTATAGCATATACCACATCTTTCAAGCGTCCAATATCCATCGTACGGCGTATTTCCCTTATCGTGGTTTCATTGACGCTTTGTACGCCAATTTCAAGCTGTATCAGTCCAGGGCGCATTTTTGAAATGAGTCGTATTTCATTGTCTGTAAGCAAATCTGCCACTATTTCAAAATGAAAATTTGTTATCCCATTATCGTTTTCCATGATATACTGCCAAATTTGCGTTGCATGGGAATGGCTAGCGTTAAATGTCCTGTCCACAAATTTTACTTGTAAAACTTTTTGCGCCAAAAAATAATCTAGTTCCTTTTTTACCAGTTCTATACTGCGAAACCGAACTCCCTTTTCAATAGACGACAAACAATAGCTACATGAAAAAGGGCATCCCCTACTCGTTTCATAATAAATAATTCGATTCTTAAGTCCAGATAAGCTTTCATAGCAAAAAGGAATACTGCTTAAATCCAAAGGGCTTCGAGGCAGTACCCTAATACACTTTCCCGTATTATCATAAAACATAACTCCCCTTATTTCCCCTAACCCGCACTCTAGTAAATTTGTGATTTCATCATTTCCATTGATTTCGTCATTTCCATTCGTTTCATTGTTTCCATTCGTTTCAGCATTTCTATAATAGTTGCATAGTTCCTTAAATGTTTCCTCACCCTCCCCAATTATAGCACCGGTAATAGAAGGATTTTCCTGCAAAAATGTTTCTGTTTCATAGGAGATCTCCGGACCTCCAACCCAAATAGGCAACTTGGGGCAGAGCTTGTGGATTTCTCTTGCAAGCTCTTTTACATACTGTATATTCCATATATAGCACGAAAAACATAGCACATCTGGTTTTCTTTTATATAGTTCCTGCAACATATAGTCTACTCGTTGGTTGATTGTAAACTCAACTGCAGTAATGTGTCCCTTGTATTCCTTTGCATAAGCAAGAAGACTATAAAGAGCCAAATTGGAATGGATATATTTTGCATTGATTGCGGTTAGTAAAATATTCATGAAAGCTCCCATAAACCTTTCGTTCATTATGATAAATGATTACTTATACTACTATAATGCATTTTACTTGTTTTAGAAAGAGTAAAGTGTTTCAAAAACAGTGAATCAATCATTTTTCTATTTATGATAGCTTTTTGCGTAAGTTTATGGTATTGTTTCTTTAAAGAGCAATTGTGTTTCGTTTTCTTGGCTATTAAGAGTCTGTAAAAGGTAAGGAGCTGGAAAAGCAACGAAAAATACTGCACAATACGAAAGGAAGGTTTAACTATAGATGAGATGCCCTAGATGTTCTAGTGAAAATGTAGCAGTTACAAACGAGGTTGTTGTAAAGACTAAATATAGAGGTTGTTTTTCTTGGTTTTTGTGGATTTTATTGGCCATTGCCACCTGTGGTCTGATTTTGATTATTCCTTTGATTACAAATAACAAAACAAAGAGTAAAACGAAGGCTGTGTGTATTTGCCAGAGCTGTGGCAAGCGTTGGTATCCTTAGAGATTGCTAGCTACACAATACTTACCAGCACTCCGGCTACATACATCCGGCTTAACTTTTTCATGCCCATTCCCTTGAGGCTGTCCGAAAACCAATATCTTTCCCAGCAAAGCCACTATATACAGCATAGTATTCGCGATAGCATTTATTCGCTTTTTGTAAGGGCATAGGCTCTAAAGCATCCATGCTGAATTTTTCAGAAAGTACCCGCACTCCTCGCCGTCTTTGCACTTTTACATGTGCAGGCTACAGAAACGGTTTCGTCGGGTCGAAGATCCATTTATCCTCATTGCCACAATATCCGCACTCGCTAAAGGCATCGGGGAAGCCCATCTTCCTAAAGTTCTATTCTTCCCTCTAATGCTCTTAAAAGGGTCATTTCATCTATATATTCTAAATCTCCTCCTACCGGAACTCCACTGGCTATCCGGGTTACTTTGATCCCCGTTGGTTTTATGAGCTTGCTCATATACATGGCCGTCGTTTCTCCCTCTAGGCTTGAATTCGTAGCAATAATCACTTCATCAATATCCCCTTGCAACCGCTGCATAAGTTCTTTTAATTTTATATCATTTGGACCTATCCCAAGCATAGGGGAGATGGCGCCATGCAACACATGATATACGCCCTCATATTTCTGTGTTTTTTCATATGCGGCCAAATCCCTTGTGTCTTCTACCACCATAATCGTTCTTTGATCTCGGTTTGGATTTCTACAGATCGGGCATAATTCATTGTCTGTCAATGTAAAACATTTTTTGCAATATCGCACATTCCTTCTGGCATCGATAATCGCTTCCGATAATTTTTCCACATGTTCTAATGGCATATTTAAAATATAAAATGCCAGACGCTGTGCAGATTTGCTACCAATGCCCGGTAATCCTGATAATTCTTCAATTAATTTACTTATCTGCCTACTATAATAATCCATTGCTCCCTACATTTCTGTACACAAGATATAAAAAACACATTTTTTTTATACAAATGCTGATAAACGGCACATCCTTATGTTCTGTAAATTTAATGATTGAACTACTCGTGTCAAGCAATATCTTAAAACGGAAATCCGCCACCTAGTCCGCCTGTTATTTTAGACATCGACTGTGCGGAACATTCTTCCATTTCACGCAATGCCTCATTCGTAGCCGCCATGATTAAATCTTCCAACATTTCAATATCGTCAGGGTCTACCACTTCTTCTGCAAGCTTTACTTTTACGATTTCTTTCTTGCCGGAAACCGTTACCTGTACTGCCCCGCCCCCTGCTGTTGCTGTAACTTCTTTATCCTCTAATTCCTTTGTCGCTTCTTCCATTTGCTTTTGCATTTTCTGTGCCTGTTTCATTAGGTTGTTCATATTCCCCGGCATTCCTCCGGGAAATCCACCGCCTTTTTTTGCCATGATATTTCCTCCTAAATTATCAAACTTTATGTTTTCGCAACCGCTTCGCCGTACCTGCCTATCTGCCCGCTTTGTGCATCCATTGGCATATAGCAAAACACAGCTTCGTTATATCCCTTACCGCTACATTGATGTTTCTCTTATTTCCATTCCCTATTTTATATCATTTGCAGCCATATTGCAATTATTTTAATATCCTTTGATGCGGAGAAGTTGAGCATAACGGCAGTTTGCCAGACCCGGCAATGATTCGTCCTCTTCCATGGGTATACTAGGCAATATGATTTCTATCATCTAGTGTTTGCCAAGCTCGGCAATTATTCATCCTCTTCAACCTCTATATCCATATGAATTATTTTTTCAATATCCACATAGGATTCCTCAAACGCTCCGCCACTTTCATTGCGTTGTATCCGTATTGCGACCTCTTTCCCAATTTTATTTGAGATTGCATCTGTCAATTCTTTTTTATGGACATCTGTGTTTACACAACCTTCTGCCATTTCATCATCAAATATGATTAAGAGCTGGTTTTCTGCACCTAAACTTAACCGGGCCTTTTTCAAATAATTTTTTAATAGGTCGCTTGATAAGCCTTGAATAATAGCACGGAAGTTTTTCACCACATACTGCACATCTTGCGGTATTGCCTTTTGCAGAACCGGTCCGTTTTTAACCTTGTCAGTTGCGATTGCCGTGTCCGCCATTTCTGCATTTTGCATCAGCGTATTGCTTGTATCTCTACCGGCATTTCCAGATGAAGCCTGTGTCGCCTGCAGTGCAACGCCTTTCTCTATTTTTTCTTCAAGTCGGCCTACCCGTTCTAACAGGGATTCCAAATTTTGCTCCATTTGTGGTTTACATAATTTGATCAATGCAATTTCAATCAGTATGCGTTTTTGGGTCGCGTACCTTATTTGATTGGATAGCTCTGAAAAAATGCGGATAAAGCGCATCAGTTCTTCTATTCTGACCAGCTTCGCCTCTTCCCTTAATAAAATCAGATTATCGCCGGACATATCAAGGACATCTTCCATGTGATCCGAACTTTTGATTAACAAAAGATTCCTTAAATACCATGTAAAATCAACAACGAACTGCCCAGGCTCTCTACCATGGATGATTATTTCTTCTAGCAGGACAATCACAGCAGTAATATCCTGTTTTACAATATTGCGAAGAAAGTTGCGAAATACTTCCGTATCCACAGTACCGAGCACCTCTAGTACCTTATCATAGGTTAGTTTTTGCCCAAGATAAAAGGCGATACACTGATCAAGCAAGCTTAACGCATCACGCATGGAACCGTCTCCAGATTTTGCTAGATAGCGAATCGCTTTTTCCTCTACTTCGACCTGCTCCATCTCCATTAATTTGGTAAGCCTTTTTGAAATTGTATCGATTGTAATCCGCCGGAAATCATAACGTTGGCATCTGGATAAAATCGTAATTGGTATCTTATGCGCCTCTGTTGTCGCTAGGATAAAGATAACATAGGACGGAGGTTCCTCCAAGGTTTTTAAGAGTGCGTTAAATGCTCCAATCGACAGCATATGAACTTCGTCTATAATATACACCCTGTACTTTCCCTGTGTAGGGGAATAGGATACCTCTTCTTTAATTTCACGGATATTGTCAACGCCATTATTCGATGCCGCATCAATTTCAATGACATTCATAGATGTTCCCGCCCCAATAGAGCGACAGGACGCACATGTTAAACATGGGCTGCCCTCGTTTGGCTGTTCGCAATTAACAGCCTTTGCAAAAATTTTGGCAACAGAAGTTTTGCCGGTACCCCTTGTTCCGCAAAAAAGGTAGGCATGTCCGATACGTTCTGCTTTTATTTGATTTTTTAACGTTGTTGCAATGTGTTCCTGTCCTTTGACATCTTCAAATTCTTGAGGGCGGAACTTTCGGTAAAGTGCAGTATAAGACATTTTAATCACCCAAGCTAATGCCAATGAACTTTGTTTCTTCTATAATTTTGGAATCTGGTTCCACAACTTTTAGTTTCCCCGCAACTTCCCCTAAAGGCACTTTTTTTGTATTTCCATTAATCATGGCCACCATATATCCAAAGTCCTCTGCCATAATCAGTTCTGCCGCAGCTGCCCCTAATCTGGTACACAGCATCCTGTCATATGGGCAGGGGCTGCCGCCTCTTTGGGTATGTCCCGGAACCGTTACCCGTACTTCAAAACCTGTCTTTTCCTGAATCTGCGCCGCTATCTCATAAGATACGGATGGGTGCGTTCTGTTTTTTATTTTTTCTTTCAATTCTTTCTTTGAAAGTTCAGCATCTTCTTTTGAAATGGCTCCTTCTGCAACCGCTAGAATCGTAAATCCTTTCCCTTCCTGGCTCCTGTGGGCAATTGCCGCAACGATCTTGTTAATATCATATGGTATCTCCGGAATTAATATAATATCCGCACCACCGGCAATCCCTGCATGCAAGGTCAGCCATCCTACTTTATGCCCCATGACCTCTACGATAAATACACGGTTATGCGAAGCTGCCGTCGTATGGATACAGTCAATGGCGTCTGTTGCAATTTTAATCGCACTTTGAAATCCAAATGTTTCATCGGTTCCATATATATCATTATCTATCGTTTTGGGCAAATGAATGATATTTAAGCCCTCTTCCCTTAGGAGATTGGCTGTTTTCTGCGTCCCATTCCCTCCAAGGATCACAAGACAGCCCAAATTCAGCTTATAATAGTTTTGTTTCATGGCCTCTACTTTATCTAAGCCATCTTCATCCGGCTCACGCATTAATTTAAATGGTTGTCTGGACGTCCCAAGAATCGTTCCGCCTTTTGTCAATATTCCAGAAAAATCCTTCGGTGTCAATAAGCGGTAATTCCCATATATCAAGCCTTTGTATCCCTCATAAAACCCGTACACTTCCAGCTTTTCCACATTTGAACTCAATCCCTTTACCACGCCACGCATGGCTGCATTTAACGCTTGGCAATCTCCGCCACTCGTCAATAGTCCTATTCTAATCATCCACTCACATCCTTTGCCCTTTGCTCTTTTCTATTTATAAACTACACATATTAATATAATGGTGCAGCTATTCAGTCATACCTCCCTCAATAGCCAATTTGCACATAATCAATTTGCAAAATTACAAGTTTGCTATCTATCCATAGAATTGTTCACTGAATAGTTACAGTATAATACACTCTAAATAATTTATCCACTCATTTTTCATTGCTTTATCGGAAATTATGGTATCATGTGCCAGGAACAAAAAAATGATCCATCATGGAAGCATATCGAAATAGCCATCAGAAGCATAAAGGCAGATACGTGAGAACGGATCTATTTTTATGCTTCTCCCTAAAGTAGTTCCCTCCGGTCAAAACCACTTCTCCTGTCGGCATTGTTTCTCATTTCATAGCAAGGCTTTGGCATTTCCAGCATGGAGTACGGCTTCATTGCCTCATCCATGTCACGGACGATAACAGGTTCAATGAAGCCTCTTTCCGCCATTTGATACATAATAGGCATTGTTTCTTCATGCGCTCTTTGCGCGTGGTACGGACGCGCCTCACTGACCGCCTGGTAGATGTCAATACATGCTAAAAGCCGGGAATTAAAATCCAGCGAGCTGGATTTTAACCCCTGCGGATAACCCGTACCGTCCAATTTTTCATGATGGTTGCCCGCCCACGCACTAATTTCCTCAAGACCCTCCACACCTTTTAGTATCTCTTGTGTGTGCAGCACATGCCTTTTGATTATTATAAATTCTTCATCTGTTAGTTTGCCCGGCTTTTCCAATATTTCGGTCGGCGTGGCAAGTTTTCCGATATCATGGAGCGCGGCGGCAAGATACAGTTGAACCTTTTGTTCGAGCGTATAGCCATAGTATTCCCCCATAAGCCATGCACGATTCGCAATTTGATCCGTATGCACCCGGGTAAATTTGGATTTGTAGTCGATGATATGAGCAAAAAGCTGTGAAACTTTTATAAGAGCCGCATCTTTCGCATCGATATTCCACATTGGAATAAGCCACGTGGCCGTTTCATCAATGTTTTCATCGCGCAACATCTCCATCACCACGTTGTTCAGGACAGGCAGCATCGCCTCGGAAGCACGTTTGGTAAAACGCGGGTCTTGCTCAACTCTACGATGCAGCACTTCTAAATTCTGCGCCCTTTGCAAGTGGTACTCAACATCCAGCATATCAGAAATCGCAATCAGTTCTGCGCCTAACGGATATTCACCCTCATGCTTACCAAAAACACCACTGCCATCCGCATGTTCGTGGTGATACAACACGAAACCTGACACATCTGTTTTCATTGGCAGGAGTTCAATGTTTCGCTGCCCAATTTCACAATGGCACGGCATCGCTTCTGATTCAGTCAGCGCAGAGTCGTGAAACAACGCACAGGTCGTAAGTTCGGATATATATAGTTCAGGCAACCCGAAACGCCGCGCCATAATTGTACATAGCGTAGCAATACGTTTGCCGTGGTTGGTGGTCGCACCCAATAGCTCGCCTTCAACAATGTCAAGAGCCACCGCTATAGAGCGCACTAGCCGATCCATTCGTATTGTCATATTAACCTCCATTGATTTTTGTTCCTATATTTCCTTAATGACAGCTTCAATTATATTATAATATGAACCTATCATTCGCACAAGCATAAAAGATCCATAGCACAAAATTTTTATGAAAATGCCGTTTCCTTATATGAGGCTACGTTTTCTTAGCCGATTACGCCTCAAAATTGTAACGAAGCAAAAAGTTCTTGTAATCTTCGCTTATCCATTCTATAATAAAGCTTATCAGAAATTGCAGGGCAAGTTCTGATAAAAGGCACATTTTTTCGTGCCGCGAATCTGATTATAGGAACAGCATTTTGTGCCTATAATAGAGCTTATCAGAAATTGCAGGGCAAGTTCTGATAAAAGGCACATTTTTTCGTGCCGTGAATCTGATTATAGGAACAGCATTTTGTGCCTATAATAGAGCTTATCAGACAGTCGGTGCTGTATTGCATATTGAGCTACTCGCGTTTCATAAGAGATACTGCCAAGATGTGTTTTTTACATCTTGTATGCATACCTGCAGGCAACTATTCCACCGCCTACGAAATGTGACTTTTCGCATATGGCCATTTGTGCAGCTTGGCTATGGGGAGTGGGTACGACTGAATCATTCACAAAAATGAACAAGGTAGGGTATAAATGACAAAGCTACTAATACGCCTGTTTGCAAGGCAAACATTCGACTGTTCCCTCGAAAATGCAAGGTATGAATATGGCCGCCTTGCTGGGTGGGTAGGGATACTTAGCAATGTGCTTTTGTTTTTGGTAAAGCTATTCACGGGACTTTTTACCGGAAGCATATCGATTATGGCAGATGCCGTCAATAACCTTTCAGACAGCGCAACTTCAGGAATAACTTTAGCCGCGTTTCGACTTTCTGCAATGCCCGCAGATGAGGAACATCCATATGGGCACGCACGCTTTGAATATGTCAGCGCGATGATCGTTTCCTGCGTTATCATTGCCATAGGCACACAGTTTTTATTTTCGTCGATGCGCAAGGCCATAAGCCCCGATCCAGTGATTTTTTCGCCTCTGGTGGCCATTCTTTTACTTATCTCAATTAGCATTAAGCTATGGCAACAGCTTTTCTATCGTACGGTTGGCACTCGCATTGATTCGCAGGCGCTTCTTGCAAATTCAACCGACAGCCGCAACGATGCCATCACGACTTTTGTGGTGTTGCTTGGCTCCATCATTGCACATTTTACTGACCTTTTACTGGATGGCATACTGGGCCTTTTCGTGGCATTATTCGTCATATGGTCGGGCGTTTCTATGTTGCGTGAAGCGTTAAATCCCCTTCTGGGATCTGTGCCAACGAAAGAGCTTGTGGACACGATACACCGTAAGATACGAAGTTATCCGTCCGTATATGGGATGCACGATTTGATGGTACACAACTACGGCCACGACCGTTGTTTTGCATCAGTTCATGTTGAATTGCCTGCCTCTCAAAATATCATGGTGAGCCACGAAATAATAGACGAAATAGAGCGGGATTTTCTTGAAAATATGCACTTGCATATGGTCATCCATCTTGATCCGGTCATTACAAACGACCCTAAGGTCGATTCCTTGCGAAAGCTATGCAGCACCGCAGTATCAAAGATAGACCCCGTATTGACGATTCACGATTTCCGCATTGTGGATGGACCCAATCGCACCAACCTCATATTTGACGTCACCGTCCCACCGCGATATAAAGTCCCTGACAGCATTTTACGAGAGCAGATCAGCCGTAATATATCAGAATATGATAGTTCTTATTACACCATTATCACACTGGACCGCAGTTATGTTTCCACAATGAAAAATCCATAGGGCTGTTTGTGCGTTTCTTGTATGGATCTATTGTTTTTCCTGCCAAAAGATGGTACACTATCTGTGTGGTATGGGTTATTTTGACATTGCAGGCTTCTCTATCGGACGCGGTATCGACTATGTTTCCCAAACATTGTTTATAAAATGATTGCCCCTATATTTTAATGATGCTACAAGAAAAAATGGAGATGTAATTATGGATAGCCAAGACCAAATTGATCAAGTCATCAAACAGCATTGTTTTACTGATTATAAATGGATCCTTCCTCGAGAACATATTATTGTTGCACAATGGGTTCGATTTCATTGTCAATTTGGTTGTAGCAATTATGGGAAAAACGGCAGTTGCCCTCCCGCAGTGCCTTCAGTTGAAGAATGCCGTAACATGATTTATGAATATGAACACGCGGTTATTTTTCATTTTCCCCTGCAATCACAAACTCAAGATGAGCATTATAAATTGATGTCAAGGCTTTCCGAACTGGAACGTGCCATATTTCTTGCGGGCTATTACAAAGCTTTTTTGCTGACATATGGTTCCTGTATTTTTTGTAAAGACTGTGTCGCTTTAGATTCCCGTATAAAATGTATCAATAAAATGAAATCTAGGCCTGGCGCTGATGCTATGGGCATCGATGTATATCAGACTGCTCATAATGTTGGTTATCCAATTCAAGTAGTTAAAACCCATAATGAAATTACAAATCGATTTGCCTTCCTACTGATTCAATAAAATTTATGATAAAATAGCAGAGGACTTTGCGATTGTGTTTACAATCATGGGCGTATTTTCTTTCATCAAAATCCAAGATAATGCCATTACGCAAATCTCCGGTATTGCCTTGGTTTTTATAAGTAGCATGATGATGGCAGGCTTGTTTGGCACTTTGCTCGCTAAGCCGCCTTTCGTAAGGAGGGACAACGATTGGACAAAAAGAAACTTCAGGCACTCATCACCTTTGTTCTGCTTTTATTCGTCATTATCGTAGGAGTAATCGTATATGGCGCTTTCGGGAAGCAAATTGACCCTTCCGAGGTTTTAAGTCCTGCATCGGTGTCTGTTCCAAATCAGGATGGCTCACCCGCAAATCCCGTCCCATTTGATAAAATGGAGGATGCTGTCGCACAAAAAGCTTCGGACTTTACCGTCTATGACAAAGAAGGCAACGCTGTTTCGCTGTCTGATTTTGTCGGCAAACCTGTCATTGTAAATTTCTGGGCAAGCTGGTGCCCACCCTGCAAAGGCGAAATGCCGGTATTTAACTCAGCCTTTGCCGAATACGGCGATACGATCAGCTTTGTGATGGTTGACATGGTGGGACAGCGAGAGTCTCAGGAAAATGGCGAGAACTACGTTTCTGACGCAGAATATAGCTTCCCCATCTATTTTGACACGGATCAAAATGCCGCCCTTACTTATGGCATAGCATCTATTCCGACTAGCTTATTCATCGATGGCGATGGAAATCTCATCACCTATGCCGTTGGCGCAATTGACGAAGACGCACTAGCATACGGCATTAGCCTGCTTTTAAGCCCGCCGGAAACGTCTGTAAGTGTACTTCGTCCAAGCTTTGATCCTCACGACTATATTCAGCGTGCAGAGGCTGTGGCCGCATTTCTAAAAAGCATAGAGGTGCCCACAGAGGCAAGATCAAGTTGAGGTACGTTTGGCTTTTTTTAGAGGGAATCGTAACATTCATTTCGCCGTGCCTGCTGCCGATGCTGCCCATCTACATCTCCTATTTTGCCGGCGGGCAGCCCTCGGAAGATCGTGGACATACCATAAAGGGCGCAGTCGGCTTTGTTTTGGGCTTTACGATTGTATTTACAATAATGGGTGCATTCGCCGGTGCACTTGGGATGTTATTGAGCCGATATCAGGTGTTCATAAATATCGCCACCGGCATGATCGTCCTACTACTTGGACTTCATTATCTCGGTGTCCTGCGATGGAATCTTTTTCGCGGTATGACGAGCAAGTACAAGCATGCTCAAGGAAATGTAAATACATTTTTAAACGCAGTATTTTTCGGTTGTGTATTTTCTCTTGGCTGGACACCATGCGTTGGCACTTTTTTAGGCTCCGCATTGATGCTCGCATCGCAACAGGGTTCCGCAGGGATCGGCATACGCATGCTCTTGTGCTATTCAGCGGGTCTTGGCATCCCATTCATCATCAGTGCAGTGCTTATCGACAGGCTAAAAGGTGCGTTTTCTTTCATCAAAAGCCACTATAAGATCATCACACAAATCTCCGGTATTGTCTTGGTTTTGATGGGCGTGCTAATGATGACAGGCTTGTTTGGCACTTTGCTCGCCAAGCTATCTTAGGTAAGGTAGGGACAACGATTGAGCAAAAAGAAACCCTACCATGAAGTTGCGCTGTCCAAATCAAGCGAATTTCTTGCGTTTTTACGGAAATCATGCTATACTAAATTTAAAGTAATCGTTATGTTTTTCATACTCAATTTTGATATATGCATTACGAGGGGGGTCAAGTCTATGAAGTTCATTAAAGTTAACGATTTGCAGCCTGGTATGCGCCTTGCCAGACCAATTTACAATAAATTAGGCGTTATGCTTTATGACCGCGATACAAAATTGACATCACAAGGGATTTTAAGTATTGATAATTTTGGACTGATTGGGCTTTATATCTTAGAGCCTGCAGAACCTGCCATACCCCTTACAGAGGAAGAGATAGAATTTGAAAAATTTCAGACAACAGCAGTATTTAAACTCAAAGACGATCTTGTTCTATTGAAAAATAATAAGGCACCCAAAAATCTAATTAGCCTTTCCCAAACCCTATTGACACGCTATGGCAAGCTAGATCACAAAATTCATTTTACACAAAATGTCAGAAGTGCGGATGACTATGTATATAAGCACTGTCTAAGTACCGCAATACTTGTTGCCATGATGGTCCCGAAACTAAAATTTGGCTATGAAGATCAGCTTGCCACTGTTTGTGCCGCATTGATCCATAACATTGGTATGTTGTTTATTCCCCCACGCATCATTGAAAAAGGGGATAACATTTCAGAGGCAGAAAAGCTCCAAATCAAAAAAATATTGGAAAAGGGATATGCATTGCTACATCCTGAAAGCAATGATTATGACCTACCGGATGCTACGTTGCAAATTGCCGGGCAAATGGCACGTATAGAACACAGCCCCGATGTTCCAATGGACAAAACGATCCGTTGGCATAAAGGCTCTACCGTATTGCACGTAGCCGCTATGTATGATACACTTACTGCAATGGGTTTAGACCATGAGCCTGTTTCTAAACTAGTCGCACTTGACTTTTTGCGGGCGCACCAAGTACATTATCTGCCTAAAATTGTTAATGTACTCACCCAATGCATTCACGTTCTTCCTACAGGCTGCTGTGTGGATTTGTCCGATGGGGAACAAGGCATTGTTATCGTTGATGATTCTGTCAATTTTGCAACACCGGTTATTATACGTTTTTCTGACCATAAGGTCTATGATTTAAATGATCCACTGGTTGCCAAGAACCTACATATTAAGGATATTATGCAAACGATGGACGTGCGTGTTCCTGTTGATGAAGAAACATTGAAACAGTTTGTTCCTGATGAGCATACACAAAAAATGACAAACAGTTTTATGGAAAAAAGAGCAAAGCTTATAGCTGCCGGACGGCTATAGCCGATCATTCAAAAAAGAGTCTTGCCCATAGCATTTTGCCATGAAGCAAGACTCCTTTTTCTTGGTTTGACAACTATTATCTTTTTTCTTACTCTATTTTGCCGATTTTATTTTTTGCTTGATGGGTATTTGCCTAGCAGCGACGTGAGCTAGGATTGTATGCTCGTTCATTGAACGTATTGTAAGGAGTTTCGCCACCGAATGTCTCACCGGTGCCTGCTCCACAGCCACAGCCATTGTCATCTTCTAGTTCATTTGCACAAGCTTCAAAACCAGCTTCGTAGCCTTCTTGATAGCCTTTCCTCTCGCCACATTCAAACCCTTCTCGATAGCCTTCTTTACGGCCATTGTCATATCCTTTTTGATAGCCGTTTCTTTGCCCTTCTTCGTATCCAAGCAGTCTGCCTTCTTGAATGCCACAACGCTTGCCCTCTTGAAACCCTACTTTCTTGCCTGTTATAAAGCCATCTCTATATACTGAATTATTGGTGCCTTCGCCACCATTGTTGCATCCATTATTACATCCACACATAATCTTATTACTCCTTTCAAATTTGATTATACTATAGTATATTTTATTGTCGAAAATGTGTGAATCATATTTGCAATTTTCCTAATAAATATCATAAGCCAACACTCTATTTTGCAGTCTTTCTATGGATAGAAACTGCAATCCGGCTATCTCTTTCTTTTTCATATAGACCATGTGCTCATTTTATTCACTCCGGGTAAATACCCCACCGCTTGTGGCGTCACCGTTCAACCATAACTCTGGAAGATACCCCTCTGCTTGTGGCGGGGAGATTCATTTTGAGCGACTATTTCGTTGCTTAATTATTTAATTTATTTCCGCATTTTGGGCAGACAATGCCACCCTTATATGTATACCCGCAACGATAGCAGCATTTTACTTCATGCTTCTCTTTCGCCAAATACTCAAGTTTTCTAGAATCCGGCTTTTCTTTCAAATAATCCACAAATTCATTTAATACTTCGGTAAAATCCTGCCTTTCTCTCTGCTTTATTCCATTCGGCAACTTTATTTTTTCGCCTGCGGGCATTTTCATATAAATTCCTTTTTTTATCTTTCCTTCTTCATATTCCAACTCTTCAATATCAAGGATACGAATGACAGCTGTTTCCATAAAATCCCGGTAATAGATATGGTCCGGGGTCAATACAAATCCCTTTTTCCCATTTTCTTTTCTGGACGAGTCGCAAATCAACAGGGGAAATTCAAATTCATTCCGAGTGGCCGCATAACTATCCAATGCATAATTTATCGTTGCCGTTTCGTCTTTCGATTGATTTTCTTCATAAAAAAACAGTCTGGAAAAATCTTTCACCTTGCGTTCCATTTCATTTTTAAGCTTTCTGACAAGTTGCCTATTTTCATCCATTTTTATTCTTGCAAGTCGCCTACGTAGCATCTCCAGCCTATCCTGTTTTAATTCTGGCAGAAACATACCAGCGCTTATGTTTTCAAACGCCGCAAAGACTTCCTCAAAGGAAGCTTGTGCAGAAGGCAAGAGTGCTTCGATTGCCTTTTCATCCATTTCGTAGATTTTTTCATGTATCTTTTCTAAATATGGCGTCTTGTTCTCTGTGCTAAAGTCCTGCATTTTCAGTTTGTCATACAAGTCGCCCAATGCCTTCCTGTCTTTTTTATTCGCATGCTTCACCAAATTTTCTATTTCTTCCTTTTCATCTATATCCTTTTGTTGCTCCGCTTGCTGTTGGTTCATATCTGCATATTGTTTGTGGCCTTTTCGTGGCGGCATATCTTTCGTGAAAGGTTCTTCTTTTCTTCCTTCTATTTCATATGTCTTGCTTTTCCCGGCCTCTAAAGGTCGTTTTAATTCATTCTCCTCATGTTCAAAAAAAGCCTTGTCAATCCTTCTAATATAGCTATCTACTTCATTTTTGGTAAAGCATTCTGCATTTTCAATCTCCCTTTTTAAATCTGCAAGCTGCTTTCTGCTCATGCTTCCTATTTTTTTTATCTTTGCATTATACTGCATTTTTAATTTTTCATCTGATTCTTCTTTTGCTACTGCTAGATGTTGTGGCGTGCTTGTTGTTCCCCCTGCTACATCAGCTCTATCAAAGAAAGTTGCCTCCGTTTTGGCAGATTTCCCTGCGAAGCGCTGTCCTTTCCAGTGATCCGTCTCCTGTATATCTCTTCCATTTCTTCCAACATAAAGGTTCTTATCCGCCCCCTGCCCTTTCGCGCTATCCATTCTGTTTTCTTTTCCGGTATCCAGTTCCTGGCTTTTGCGGTTGGTTTCCCAAGCGATGTCTTTGCCCGCTTTCCGTTCTCCTATATAACGTTCTTCCTCTTTATCCCTTGCACTACGTCTCTCATAGTTCTTTGCTCCCTCTGTTTCACGGTTTCTTGTATAATTTGCCCCTTTCCCTACATAGCCTGTGTCCCTTTTTCCTTCATCGTTTGTTTCATCATGGCTTGTTTTAGCGTGGTGAAATACGCCATTATCTCCGATTGAACTTCTCTGTGAAGTTAAATTTGCTGCTCCAGCCCTTTCTTCATTTAAATTTCCACTTTTCGCTTTTTCTATCGTTTCTTCATTTAAACTACCATTTCCCGCTTTTTCGACTGTTTTTTCTGCCTCGTTTTTGGCTTCTAGCGTTTCTGCCGTTTCTTCTGCCTCGCTTTCTGCTTTTTGATTTGGTTCCTTTTCATATCGATTTAAGCGATACGAATTGATCTTTACCCCTTTCCTTCCCAGGTGTTCTAAATAATCTTCATAGGCTGTTCGGTCGTCTACAAACTTCTGGCTGTAAATATCCCCCTCTTGTAGCAATTTCCCGGGAATGGGCGTATAAAAACAATTGCAGGTATCGCAAGCATAGGCCCTCGTTATATAGACACGGCCCTCTACTGTTTCAATTAGTACATCTATATCGCTAGGATAAACGGTCATATGTATTTTTTCTTGGCAATTGGGGCATATATAATTGACCATATAAAAGTTATTGCCGATTCGTGATTTTTCAGTAGGGTTTTCCTCTGCTCCCTGTTTTTTGAAGATGCATTTTTCTTTTTCCCAACGTATTTTGTGCCATAGCCCTAATTGTTCTTCCTCGTCCATTTCTTTGTTATTTTCTTTCAGATCTGCTGTTTTTTGCTCTTCTTCTTTTGCAAATTCTAAAGCGGCACAGATTACTTCTTCATAAGTAATCTGTATCCCCTTTTGATAAAAGCGGAAATTAACCTCACTAAAAGCGGGGTCTATTCGTATTCCCTTTAAAATACTTTGAAACAAAATATTTAGCTGGGCATAGCTTTTATCCACTTTTACGCCTTTTACAGCGTCCCATTTGCTAAATGTGTAAAGCGTCATATTAAGCAGGCTTGTAAGCAATAAATTTTCAGGCAGCTGCTCTATCTTCTTGTTTTCCAACGAAAGTTCCAAAATATTCGTATAGGCTTTTTTATCTTCATAGTTAAAAATTAAAGAACGTGCCTCGCCCGGTAAAATTAAGCTATTATTTAAAATTAAAAAAACTTCGTTCCAAGTGATCGAAACATCCATTGTTTTTATTAACCGGCTAAAGATTTCTTTCAATTGTGGATTTGCTTTAAGCAATAACATAGACATCACCTCATCTAGAATACTGTATCATTTCCTCTTTTTCCATTATATCTTATTATAACACCGTAATAAATAAAATAAAAGCAACGATTCAAGATGTGCAACTGAATCACCACGATTTATACACATAAAATGTAAAAACACATCTTTGCGCCACAAAAATGATTGGCATAATTGGCAAATGAAGGATTTCATATTTTTTATTCATTTGGCAATACTAAGTTTGAAACATTTTATGCAACGATTCCACTCCTTGTAACACGAGGGGAAATCATTGCATTTCATCTGTTTTTGTTTTTTAATCATTCTAGACCGGAGGTGTTTTTATGGAACAAAAGAAAGATACACACCCATCTTATCCACCCACTGATACGGAATATGATTTTTTTAAATCAAATTCTTCTACTGACTGCACCGGAGCTGTCCCAAGGCCACCTCAAAATAGTGCGGAATTAGATTCTTATCTGGATGTATATAATTTTCTTCCTCAAGCTTCCATTTCTCGTATCAATTTGGATGGAAAAAAGGAAAGGAAAGAAACGTAACGATCCATCGTTAACTTTAAGGGACTGTTGCAACATTACAGTCCTTTTTTGTAAAAAAAGTAGTGGCACAAATACTAGATTTGAGTTAAATACAGAATACAACCAACGAAACACCCATCTCCATTTTGCGTGTTCGACTTACAAATATTCTGTTAAAACATCGTTTATAGTATTTTTTCCTAATTTATATCAAAAAATAAACATTTGGAGTGTTCATTATGTGGAATAGGCTCTTAGAATTATTTATACTCAATATTGATATTGATACCATGTTTTCCGCACTTATTTATTGCAATCTTGCCACCTTTATCCTTGATATTTCCTTTCGCTATTTCAAGAATACTGCAAACATTGATCCACCCATTCAGAAAATACCTTTTGTCCGCGTAGGTTGCATTCTTGCCTATATTTTCCTTTTTTTGAGAGGAACCATTCCAGACTTTATATCGGTAAATATTGGAAACAGCCTTTTGCTGTACTACTTCTTTGTTGATGCCATGCAGCTGCTTATGTCAATAAATAAATGGCAATACAAAGTGAAAAACATTGAAATCACACTATCCGTTGTGATAATTTTACTCTTTAATGTGGTCGTTATGTTTACAGAGCGCTATCAGGTTGCCGTTGTTTCCGTTACCATTTTTGCTATCATGTGCTTTCCTACCACTTTGTACATTTTTGCAAGAGATATTGAAAAGACGAAACGGGGAATCGGCGTATTTTATTTGCTGCTCATCCTGCCACTATTGCCTCGTGCCTACAACAACATAAAGAATCCCTCCAGTAATATATTTACAAGAAGTATCCCCCAAACGCTGTTTTTTATCTCCCTTCTAATGATGACTGTTGCGAGCGAAATTGTGCATCTGTTTTTCTTGAACGAAGAATCCGACCGTATTATCGAGGGCTATGCTAATAACGATAACCTGACCGGACTGCCTAACCGTCGTTTTTTTATGGAAAACTTGGAGCGGACTTTTATGCGCTGCCAAAAAAATGTGCAGCCGATCGCAATGCTGTTTATAGATATTGATTACTTTAAAAATGTAAATGACAACTTCGGACATCAATTCGGTGACACTGTTCTCATAAAGTTTGCAGAGGTATTGCAGAGTTCTATCCGTTCGGATGATCTGATTGGGCGATACGGCGGAGAAGAGTTTATCATCGTTTTTAAAAACAGCGACAAGGATTTTAGCACACAAGCCGCCGAAAGAATACGGGAAAATATTAAGAATATAACATTTTTGGATCATCCTGACTTTCAATTTACCATCAGTATCGGTATTGCCTATGGGATGCCAAAAGAAGGTTCCTTAATAGAATCTTTGATCCTAGCGAGTGACGAACAAATGTATAAAGCCAAAAAAGACGGGCGAGACAGGGTAGCAATAGCCAATGTCGCACTGTGGGAGACAGGATGATTTAATAGCGACAATAGCCAAGGCCTCACTGTGGGATACGGGATGATTTAATAGCGACAATAGCCAAGGTCACACTGTGGTCAAATCGGCTGTTGCATATTTAGGGCACTGTATATGGGCTGTAAAAAGGATGATGGTCCAAACGGTTTTTCTATCACACCAGTATAAGCAGAACCTTTTATCTGCTCATACAACCGTTGATTCGTTATGGCCTGAACCAATAGAAATTGAATTCTGGAAATTTTATGATGTTCTTCCTCTAAATGATCGTCTCCACACGCTTCATGGTTTTCTTTCTTTAAGCCATTGATTCCACACGTTTCATAGTCTAGCAGTAGTATATCAAACGGCTTTTGTTTCATAATGGCAAGCGCATCTTCTTTCGTGTACACACAAAGCGGATTCGCCCCATTTTCCTGTAATAGATCCGTTATGATATTGTGGTAGATCTGGTTTTTCTCTACTACAAGTATCTCATATCCGCTCAGCCTTTTGTCCGCACACCTTTCTTTTATCGTTGTAGTAAGGCCTGCATGTCCAAACGGTATGGTAATGATCGTTTCGGTGCCTCTTAGCATCTCACTTTTTATTTCTATTTTTCCATGCATCAATTGCGTAAGCTGTTTTGTAACAGCCAAGCCAAGGGCTGTACCATTTGTTAAATCTTTGACATTCTGGCGACTCTGTAACAATGGTACATCTAATGTTTTAATCTGCCCCTGCGTCATGCCAATTCCAGTGTCTTTTATCGTGAATTTAATTGTGTCGACTTTTTCATTTGAATCTGATAGACATGCAGAAAGCGATATTTGACCCTTATCCGTAAATTTTGCAGAATTGTCTAATATATTTTTTAGTATCTGCCAAAGTCTGGCCTTATCTCCATAGATATATTGCGGAAGATCTAAATCTACATTTAGCAGCATTTCCACCGGCTTTTTATCCAGACGCTGTGCACCAATCAACATCGCATTATCTAGCACCTCCTCCAGCAGAAAATCGTTGTAGATAAAATCAAATGTCTTTGATTCTATTTTTGAAAAGTCCCAAATATCATGCACAATAGCCAACAGGTTCTTCGCGCTTGTATTTATTTTTTTAAAAGAAGCAACCGCTTCTTCTTCGTATTTTTTCATCAATGCCATCTTTGACAAATCAAGAATCACATTCATGGGTGCTTTAATTTCATGGCTCATATTCCGTACAAATTTACTTTTGATTTCATTCGCTTCACGTTCATGTTCTGCTGTTTGCCTTAAAATTTCCTCCTGCTTCTTCTCCGCTGTTATATCTTGTATGACAATGCATAAAGTCTTGTCACCGGAAAATACAATTTCATTTCCAACAACCTTTGTATTTAAAAGTTCTCCATCCTTGCGCAGAAACTGCCATTCAAATGTTGCATTGCCATTTATAAACAATAATTCTTTTATATTCTCTTCCATTTTAAAGATACTTTTTTCCCCATCGGGCTGAAGTTCGGGGGATATAGCTGCAATCGAATAATTTAATGTCCCTTCTATCGTGTCAAATCCCAGTAATTCCAAAAATGCTTTATTTACATAGATTGGGTAATGGGGCAATGTTCTGGTTAATATCATGACGGATACAGGAAGTGCATCGATGAGCTGCTGCAAGTCATCCTGTGCATGTGCCAGCAATTCATGCTGTCGCTGATTCTCTTCTATATCTAATCCACACACTACAATGGCTTTCTCCCCTTCATAATGTACATAGGAAAGATTGCTATAAAAGCGATGGTATTCCCCTGTTTTTAATCGTAAATTGATTAACTCACCTTGCAGAGGACCAAAAATCGAAAGTTTTTCAAGCAATGCTTCCCTCACTGTAACGCTCTCGTAAACAGAACTGCACAAAGAGCCTTTTTCTATGCCAAGACTTTCTTTCGTATAGCTACTAGCGTCAACCACATGATCCTGTACCGATACCCAGAGGACAATTGGCGCTACGGCTATAAGCTCATTGTGCTGTGATTTTACGTCTGCTATGATCTTATCTTTCTGTAAACGTTCTTCGGCGTCATGTAGATTTTTTTTCGTTTCTTTTAAAATTTTATTTTTCTTCCTCAATTGCCTTGAAAGCAAATAGAGCACGAGAATGGCAGTCACTACTGCAAACAATAATATCATGGCAATAGATGCTATCACTGGATTCTCTTCTAAAAAAGAATCCTCATGGTTTATCAGTTTTAATCCTTTTGGCAGATCATCATTGGAAATTCCCCATTTTTTTAACTGTTCACCATCAAAGTACCATGTATTATCTTCTGAGGAACCACCTTTCGCTTCTATTTTGGAAACATCCAATCCTTGCAAAACCTGTGCCACAATTGTCTGTGCCAACTCGCCCTGCCGGTTGGGGTCCGTAACTTTCCCACCGATCTGCCCATATCCTAAATCTGTCAGGACCAAGGTAAATATCGGAATACTCAATTCATCAAAGATATCGTATTTCGTTTTTCCTTGGTCATGTGTAAACCCTTGGTTTTGCACCATACTTTCAATGGGATATATGCCAGATAACACCACGGTCCCCTCATCAAAATGCTGTATTGTATTTTTAATTTCTTCAAATGAGGCATCTTGCGAAAACTCAACTGTCAACTTGCCGGTTTCTACGAATCCTTTCAGCTGGCTTTCTATTTCTTGCCTTGCACCAACCCCCAGTAATTTACTATCATTTAAGATATATAGATGATTTGTATCCGGAAAAAGTTTGAGTATCAAGTCCACAGTTTCTTTCGCTGAGATGGCTTCGCCAATACCGGACATTACCGTTTCAAAGCCATTGATAACCTCCGTATCATACTGGTTAATGCCACTGAAAACAACCGGCGTATTATGAAAATAAATATGATAGATATCTTTTAGAAATTCCAATGCTTCATTATCAGAAACTAAAATGACATCGGGTGCCTTTGTCATAATTTCCTCACGAAGCATGTTAGCCAAAGCCCTATTATATGTTGTATCCTCATGATGCCTTAATGCATTTAAATGTATTGTATGTATATCCAAATCTCCAATACCATTCCGAAAAGACTGCTTAAATCCATTATATAGGTTTTTTTCCCATTCCATTTCTGCTACGTAGGAGGAAATGTAGAGGATCTTTTTTTGTGTCTTCCCTTGTAGCGTTTCTTCTTTCGTTTTTCCTGGCAGCGTTTCTTCTTTCGTTTTTCCTGGTAGCGTTTCTTCTTTTAGCAATTGCTCATATGTGCCATCGGATTTCATTTTTTTGATTGATTCTGCAATCCTCTTTGCTAGATATCCATATTTTTTATTTACATAGGCATATCCGGCATCACTGCTTATCGCTCCAGCTTTCTCTACATAATTTGGGGTATAGATAACCCGTCCTGCAATCACCGGGTTTATCATAACGTCGATTTTTCCCTTTTTAAGCGCTTCATAGCTATCGCTTATTCTTTTATATTTTTGAACAGATAAAGCTGTATCTTGTACATGCTGCTCTATATAGGGCATCTGGTACATCATTCCAACCTTTAGCCCTTTTAGATCCGACCAGTTTTGTATCCTTACATTATTTCCTGCTTTTACATACATTGTCATGTTTACCGTACAAATTTGTTCGGAGATCATCACAAGGTTAGGATATTGCTCTTCCATACCCGGGCTCTGTAGAAAATGACCATCCGTTTCCCCACTATTCGCAACTGCAATAGAATCGTACGAGCCCTGGGAATCCACCGTTAGTGTAACCCCAAGCCGTAAAAGTGCATAATAAAGTACCCTTTCTGCAAATATGTTGGTAGCCTGATCTGCGCTGAATTTTAGATTTTTCTCGCTTTGTGCGGCTTTTGAAACAATTGGCATACCAAAAGTGCAACAGGCTGCTATTATAAAAAATCCCAAGAAAGTCCGTAGTCTTTTCAAGCTAATGCCAACCCCCATGAAGTTCTTTCTTTGTCTCGAAAATTACAAGGTCAAACGTCCTTTTTCCATTTATTTTCCACAACAATTTTTATATTTTTTGCCGCTTCCACATGGACAGGGGTCATTGCGTCCTATCTTTGGCCCTTTTACGATGGTACCAGATTTTTTCTGTTCCAGATAGAGTGCTTTTCGCTTGTCTTCATCGAAAATGCTTTCCCATTGAGGGAGCCCATACAACCAGTCTGCCTTTGCATCTACCATGTTTTTATATAGTTTCTCTTTGTCAAAGGCTAAGCTTACATTCGTATCCTCTTGCATTTCTTCAATTTGGTTTTTTGTAGTCAAACTGTCATTAATGCCATCTAAGAAGCCTGTCATAGCCATTAGCTCCAGTCCATATTTTTCTGCAAGTTCTCCCACTGTTCCTTCTACTACATCATCTGGATGCTCTAAAAGCTGTTCATAAACGCTTTTTTCCAATAAAAAATACCTCTTCCAGAATTTTTGTAGTTCCCCTTTGTCTGTCTGTTGATTGTAAGCAACACTTCTCCATTGTTCTAATAGTGCCATATTCATACCATCCTTCGTTCCTTAAAGAGTTTTTCTTTCACACTTTATTTTGTTATACCAGTATATCTTATTTCCCTAAATTTTTCAAAGGTTTTCGTCTTTTTAGCAGAAATTTATTCTTGATTCATTCCTTTGTATTTTTATCTAAATCAAAAATAAAAATATAATACATTGTATAAAGCTACGAATACATGACCATACTATTATTAATCGAATAGGAAATGCATGGCCCCCACCCATTCCCTATTCGATGTTCCCTACAAAAGATGAAGTTAAATACTTATCCTCCCCTTTTAAAGTCAGGCTCACGGCATTTGTGTCGTGAGCCTGACTTGCAGTTTGCGTACATACTACATGCTTGGCGTTGATGTTGCCCTATTTGGGGCCATTCCCCACTTGAACGAACGCTAAAAAAGTATCGTAGAACAAACGAATATCTGTCCACCGTTTCACCAATCAATAAAGTTTTCAGCAAAAAACAAGTGAATACTTGAAAATCAGCGGTGCCTCTGTTATAATCAAAATCACTTTGGAGGTGTATCTTATGAATGAACGTAATCTATTAAAAAACAAATATTTTCTATATGCAACGGAATTTTTTGCCGGCATATCCGTTATGGCAGTGGAACTTGGTGCAAGCAGGCTCATGGCACCTTATTTTAGCTCTTCGCAAATCGTGTGGACAGTGATTATCGGTGTTATTATGATTGCTATGTCCCTTGGCAATCTACTTGGAGGACGTCTGGCAGATAAGGATCCGAATCCAACACGCCTCTATGTACGCTTGCTCATAGCCGCCATATGGATTGCACTGATTCCATTTTTGGGCAGATTTTTGATTGTGGGGATTTCCCTTCTCCTCGCTGTTTTTATTACGCAAAATTTTCTTGTATGGGCAGCGCTTGTCACCTGTCTTGCCGTATTTGCATTTCCCTGTGTGCTGCTTGGAACGGTCACTCCCTCTCTGGTAAAATATACTGTAAGCAATTTGGACAATAACGGAAAAATCGTTGGAGAGCTTGGTGCACTTAATACAATTGGAAGTATCATTGGGACATTTCTTCCTACCTTTGTAACGATTCCGGCGGTTGGTACGGCTGTTACATTTCTGATTTTTTCCGGTGTACTGGCACTTATCAGTATTATTTACTTTATATCTATTCGTAAAAAACTTGTACACTGCGTTGTTGCTGTACTGCTTATTTTCATTTTAGGCATTACCTCGTCAACTTATCATTTTTCTTTTTGGGACAAAGATATTACTGTAGAAGATGAATCCATTTATAATTATCTGCAAGTAAAGGAAACAGATTCTTCTGTTGTTTTATCTACCAATGTATTGTTTGGCGTGCAGTCCATTCTTATGAAAAATGCAAAACTTACCGGCATGTACTATGACTATGCCCTAGCCGCCCCGCTCATGGCTGACATTCCACAAAAGGATCAATCCGAAATTCTCATCCTTGGACTTGGAACCGGTACATTTGCCAAATATTGTGATGAATATTTTAACAATGATTTCACCAGCGTTTCCATTCAAGGGGTTGAAATCGATAAAAAAATTGCAGATCTGGCAACACAATATTTTGAACTGCCACAAAATGTAGCGGTTGCCATCGCCGATGGACGTACCTTTCTAAGCGCTTCCGACAAAAAATATGATGTTATTATGCTAGACGCCTATCATGACATCACCGTTCCATTTCAAATGTCCTCTATTGAATTTTTTACCGAAGTAAAAAACCATCTAACAAAAGATGGCGTTATGGTCATAAATATGAATATGCAGTCTAAGCAAAAAGATTCCATTAACGATTATTTATGCGATACCATCGGAGCGGTATTTGACTTTGTATATGCTGCTGATGTATCAAATGGCACAAACCGTGAGGCTTTTGCCTCTAACAATAAGTCCATGATCGATAATTTTGAAAAAAATCGGAACTTGCTTACCGATGCCGCACTTTATGAAATGATGGAAAAAGTTGATAAACAGTTACATATAAGGGAATCGGGAACTTTAATGTTAACCGATGACAAAGCTCCTGTCGAAGTGCTTGGAATGAGCGTTTTAGACGAAATAATTGCAGATGAACTAAATTATTACCGGGGATATTATCTGGAGCGGCTATTTCCAAAAAATTAAGCATAAAACCAACGTATAAAACTGCTTTCTCCATAAATTCAAGTATAAAACTAAGCGTATGGAACTGCTTCTTCCATAAAATTCAAGTATAAAACCAACGTATGGAACTGCTTCCTACTATTTGTGCCATAAATGAAATGCCACCACAGAAAGGATGCGTCATGAAAAAAGCAAAGAGAATAACTGCGATACTAGGTGTAATCATTTTAATTGCTCTTTATCTATCCACCCTTGTATTTGCCCTTCTTGGAGAAGAATTTATAAAAATGCTCATGGCCGCCGTTGGGGCTACCATTGTCATTCCCGTACTGCTATGGGCATACACCCTGATTTATAGATTACGAAAGGATGCCAATCGGAAACAGGATTAAATCAAGAAAACCTTTACCCTTATTTATAGATTACGAAAGGATGCCAATCGGAAACAGGATTAAATCAAGAAAACCTTTACCCTTATTTATAGATTACGAAAAGATGCCAATCGGAAACAGGATTAAATCAAGAAAGCCTTTGCATTCTTTTAATTTAAAACTGTAATCGAAATATCAAATTGAATTGTTACATTTTTATCATATTCCTTGGGACTATTCTCATACATTTCATATAGTTTTCGGTTATAGCCTCCAAGCAATATATAGCTATTCGCAATGTCAATCCCCATATCTGCCATCAATCGACCTGCCGCTTCTGTCATGGAATAGGTAAGCTGCTCTTCTATCTGGTATTTTAATTGTTTCGTTTCCTTGACCGCTGTAGCTGTTTGGGCAAATACCGTGGCAGCTGTTTGGGCATTGGTAAAATTTTTAGGGAGTGCCTCACCCTTTAAAGATACGCTCACTACTGCTTTTTCCTGTTCTTTGTGGATGGTTAGATTTGAGGTTATATTTTGTATCTCGACTACATTTTTATCTGCCAGCTCATAGTCAAAATGCTCCATCCTGTTTTGAATAAGAAATGCTTTCATCGCATCTTCTACTGAAATAACGCCAATAAAAGAAAAATGCTCCACGACAGCGTAACTTGTAATCGAAGGAATGCCACCGTTGTCCGTCAGCACCGGAATGAAAATGGTTTCATTTTGATTATGCCACTGGTTCATCAGCTTGCCTATGGTCATCACCTTATCTTTTTTAAAATCCGGACGGCTCTCCACCATTTTTTCCAAATATTTTCCCACCGACCCTTCTGTTTCATCCGTAAGCTTTAACATATCCTCCGCACTGGAATTGCCTATAAAAAGACAGGTATTCCGCGCTAAAACCTCTTGAAATTCAAGCCAGGAAAACAGCTTGCGTACCATATCTACATCAGAAAAAAATTCTCTTCCAAGCACAATTGCCTTTAAGTGATTGTAGTCAATGATTTTATTCGTATTATTTTCATATGCTTTCTGCGCCTTATAGAACTCTTCTGCATCTATGACAAATCCTTTTTGACGATCACTTTCTTTTTCCTCATTGGAAGCTTCCTGCAAATCAGGAAAATCAAACGATACGCGTATTCCATCGGATTCCTTGCTTTTATCTATCCCTATCGCCATTGGGAAACTTCTGTCTTCTAATTGGGTAACATTGCAGGATGAAAGCAAAAACATCATTCCTAGAGCATGTATTGCAACTAGACCTACTTTAAATTCGCCTTTGCATTTATTTTTGAATTTACCTTCAAAGTTATCTTTGCACTTATTTTTGAATATATCTTTGCATTTATCTTTGAATATATCTTTGTACTTATTTTTGAATATACCTTTGCATTTATTTTTATAAATACAGGATTTTTTCTCTTCCTTTTGTTTCATTTTCCTTACAAATCTTTTCTTCACACAAATGCTCCTTCCTATGGCCGTTCCTATGATTCTTCTTTCCTATCTTTCAGTTTTTCTTTTATTTGCCCGATCCACAAAAGCAGGATTGGTAAAATTACCAAAACCGGAAGTGCAATATATTTCATGTATGCATAAAAAAATTCCAATACCGCCGCATTTAAAAAGAACCATACATTCACTGCAAGCACAAATACGAGCACCGCAATGATACAAAAATGCGTCCTTTTTTCACTAACCAAATCTCTTAAAATATGCGTACCATAAGACACGCCTGTGTTAACCAATGCAAAGAGCGAGAAAAACCAGATCGCCGTCATAAGCGCATCCTGCCTTGCAAAAAATCCACCCGGAAAATTCACCATGCTCATCAATGTAATGATGGGACGGCTCAATATATGAGTTGTCTTGCTTTGAAAGGTGCCGATCAGGATCAGATATTCTGCAATATTTACCATTGCCACAACAAGCAGTGCCATACCCGCACTTTTATATAATTTGTCCGGCTTTTTGCAAAATGGCTTTAAAAACAAAACAAGGCATAGTGGCAAAAAGAAGGCGAATACCGTAAGGCTTCCCTGTATAAAATCTTTCGCATTTGTATGGGCAATTGGATTCCAATAGTTTACATTTACATCTTTTGTTGCAAACGCCAGCATCAAAAGCAGAGGAATAGCGAGGAACCAAAACAGGATTTCATAGACTCTGGCTCTGCCCTCAATGCCCCGAAGTGTTGCATATAAAACGAGGGCAAGCAACAACAGGCAGATGCCTATATACGAGCTTTGCGGCAAAAGCCATGTTCGAATTAGTAGAGCCAATTGATACATCACAAATGCCGACACCATCAGGAAAAAAAAACTATAAAACACCATACATAAATCTGCAACTATCTGCCCTGCCGTTTTTTTCATATAGCTATAATAGTCCTGTTTTTTCATCCGGACGATTAGTTTCTTTAATATCAGAAGATAAAACCCTCCAAACAACGTACCCACCATGATGCAAAATATTCCATCTCCCCCTGTAAACCCTGTAAGGATAGACGGCAATAGCAGGCTGCTTAATCCAAACAAATCCAATATAAGCAGTCGTCTTATCTGGCGAAGTGAAATGATTTGATTATTTGAGAACATTTTTTTTGTTATCCCCCTCGTCTATTTTTAGCCGGGTGCGCGCACCTCTCCTCGTATAAATTGGACGCTTTTTCATCCACTTTAAAGGCAAGCGAACGATGGTATCCCGTTCATCTTCATAGCCATTTAACTCCGGTCCAATAAAGGGCATCAGATATGGAATTCCAAAACTTTCTAAATGCGACAGATGGATCAATACACACAGTATCCCTAAGAGGAATCCAAAAAATCCCAACTGGGCACAGAGGAAAATAAATCCAAATTTCAAAATACGAAATGCGGTTGCAAATTCTTCATTGGGTACGGCAAAGGAACAAAGCGCGGTGAGCGCCACAATGATAACGACAATCGGGCTTACAATGTTTGCCTCTACGGCCGCCTGTCCGATAATCAGCCCTCCGACAATACCAATCGTACTTCCCATCGCCCCGGGAAGTCGTACCCCTGCCTCCCGCAATAGTTCAAATGCACATTCCATAATCAAAACCTCCATCATTGCCGGAAATGGTACGCCCTGTCTGGCCGCCGCAAAGGATACAAGCAAATCCGTTGGCAGTATATGGGTATGGAAATTGGTCATGGCCAAATACAGTCCCGGCAGCACCATTGCAAGAAATGAGGCCACGTAACGCAGCAGTCTGGTAAATGATGCAATTTCCCATCGATTGTAGTAATCATCGCTTGTTTGTATAAAAGAATTATACCCGGTCGGAAGAATGAGCGCGATCGGGGAATTGTCTGTCAGCAATACAACCCTTCCTTCTAAAATCGCCATTGCCGCACGGTCCGGCCTTTGTGTCGTCTGGAACTGCGGAAATGGCGAATACCAGCTTCCCTCTGTCAATTGTTCTACGACACCGCTGTCTAATACCGCATCAATCTTAAATCTGTCCAGTCGCTTTTCAATTGTTTTTAGCAAATCAGGCTCCACCAAATCCTCCATGAACACGAGATCTACATTCGTATTGGAACGCTGCCCTGCAAAAACTTCTTTCACCTTTACTTTTGGGGTACGAAGCCGTTTTCGTATCAAAGCCGTATTTACTTTAATTGATTCTGTAAATCCCTCATTCGAGCCCCTGATTACCTTTTCCGAGGTCGGCTCCTTTAATGCCATTCCAGGATAGCCCTTGTCTGGAATTTTTAATGCACGGTCGTAGCCATTTATCATAAAAATAGCATCGCCCGTTAGCATACCCGATGCCGCTTCTTCGATTGTACAAAATTCTGTCACATCAGAAATTCCAAAGCTGTTTTCTCGAATATAGGAAAGTATTTTCTCTTCTGGCATCTCCCACATGGTATTGAGCAATTTCCCGATAACAGACTGTTCCATCATCATATTTCCCACCGATATTTCAATATAGGCAATAAAGCATTCCAATTTCATCCCCTTGCCTAGCTTCATCTTCCGTTTTTTTATATCCGCACTGTCTTTGAACAACTCGATAAATGCATTGATATTCTGTTCAAGATTCGTTGTAATCGGTGTAGCCATCTGTTATCCCTCCTGCATAGAACACTTGACGAGGTTTTCCTGCGCCTAGTGTGAACATACACCCAAGCAATTCGTGAAATTCTGTTAAGCTTCGTGAATGTGGTGGTTCTTTTGCAACAAAAAAGAATAGACCTTTCGTCTACCCTTTTCTTGTTTCGTCTTTCTTTATTTTTTCTCATTTCATGGAAATTATTCCTGTTCTCTTATAATATTTTTTACAACAATTTCCTGATTCATGACATGATACCCCATAACTTTGACTACATATTCCTTGTCCCTGTTCATAAGGCCATTTAAAATCTCCTGATGTTCCTTGATTAAAACCGGGTATGTACTAACATCTTTTAAATATTCCACACGATAGCGGTACATTTGTTCACGTAGGTTATTTAGCATACTCACCAATTTCGGGTTGCCTGTCGAGCGATAGATTGCATCATGAAATTCCACATCTGCCTGTGCAATCTTTGTTACATCTTTCGTTCTAGTAGAATCTTCAAAACTATGCACTGCTATTTTTAGAAGCCGCAGCTGTTCCGGTGAAATTTTATCGCAGGCAAGCCCCACTGCAAGCTCGTCTAATGCTTTGCGGATCTGCAGTACGTCTTCCATATCGTTTTCTGTCATTTTAGCAACTTCCGCCCCTCGGCGCGGGAAGGTAACGGCAAGCCCCTCTAGCTCCAGCTTGTGTATCGCCTCCCTGATAGGGGTGCGGCTGACTCCTAATCTCGATGCGAGCTGTAATTCCATCAGCCGTTCACCGGGTTTTAGATCTCCTTTTAAAATGGCCTCCCTTAACGTCTGAAATACAACGTCTCTAAGTGGCAGATATGCATTCATATTTAATTCCAATTTTGTAGCCATTTTTGCCTCATTTCTCTACCTAATAATTCTGTCAGGTAAACCTGTTCCGCCAAATTCATATTTTTCATTGCTTCATAAGCATCCGTAGCTGTTTCCTCTTCTTTAAACAATCCAAATACGGTCGGTCCACTTCCACTCATCATCGCATTTAATGCACCAAGTTCGAGCATGGCCTCTTTTATCTGTGCAATCACAGGATAGTTTGGTATGGTTACGCTTTCTAGTATATTACCCATGTGCCCCGCCATTTGCACGACATCGGCACATGCGATATCTGTAAGTATCTGGTCTATATTTGGATGCTTGATCTGTTCATTTAAACATAGATGTTCATATACAAATTTTGTAGAAACGCTTACCCGTGGCTTCGCAATCAAAACGCTACAGCTTATTGGCGAATGAAGTGGCGTAAGCAGTTCACCGATTCCTTCTGAAAGCGCCGTTCCACCCATGAGGCAATAGGGTACGTCCGCACCAAGTTTAACGCCTCGCTCCATCAATTCATCCAAGGTCAAACCTAATTGGAACATCTTATTGATTCCATGCAAAACTGCCGCTGCATCTGCGCTCCCGCCTGCCATACCTGCCGCAACGGGTATCTTTTTTTCTAACCGAATAAAGATTCCATCGCGAATATGAAATTCATCCTTCAACAATTTGGCAGCCTTGTAGGCAAGATTCTTTTTATTGGTAGGCAAATAAGTCAAGTTTGTTTCTACTTTAATCTGCGTATCTTTCGTTCTGACTAACTGTATGCAATCACATAAATCAATGCTCTGCATAATCATTCGCACTTGGTGGTATCCGTCTTCTCTTCTCCTTAGCACATCTAGTCCAAGATTAATTTTAGCCGGTGCCTCTATATTTAATTCCATCACAACTTCATAGCTCCTTTGGATTTGAGGTTCGTTATTTCATCTTATTTACGAATATCCTTATTTTCGTTGTCATGTATACAATATACAGTAAACCATTTTTACACTCAAAAGTCAATGTCCAAACATACCAAAACGTACCTATTTCTATATAGCATGCAAAAACGTCTAGTTCATAAAACTTCAGCAAAACCGTTGCAATCCTATTAAGTTTTCCCCCAAGCTGTCGATAGATATAATAAGCAGGAATTGTAGCTATCCGGTCTTATCTGTTCCCGTGGTTCTGGATAATCATCAGAATTTAACTGGGAATACACATAGATAAGTGGGAAAGGATACCCAATCAATCAAAACCAAGGAGGGTTTCGCCATGAATATTGATAATAATGTAAGTAATACTTCTTATGCATATGCAACACCAAAGAGTACGCAAAACAGTAGCAGCGAAAAGGCAACCGGCAATGGGAAAGCGGCCGCCAATAGCAAAGCACCAGATTATGGGCAAGGCGTTGTCTATGAGCAAAGCAAAGATGCACAAGCTGTCGCCAAATCCACTACTTATTCTATCGACCGCAATGATGTCATTGCACAACTAAAATCTGCTTCTGAGCAAAGAGTGGCACAGCTTCAAAGCATGGTAAAGCAACTAATGGGACAGCAAGGTGCGGCAATCGGCAATTCTGACAGCATCTGGCAGTTCTTGTCGAAAGGCAACTTTACGGTAACCGCAGAAGCCAAAGCACAGGCACAGGCGGCAATCGCTGAAGATGGATACTGGGGCGTTAACCAGACTTCTGACCGTATTATTGAATTTGCAAAAGCTTTAACCGGCTCAGATCCTTCAAAAGCAGAAGCGATGCGTTCCGCTTTTGAAAAGGGTTTTAAAGAAGCAACCAAATCTTGGGGCAAAGAACTTCCTTCCATATCAAAAAATACTTACGATGCTACGATCAAGAAATTTGACGACTGGATCAGCCAAGGAACAAAAGCTACGACAGAAATTTAATAGGCGTAAATTATAAAAGCAAATGTAGCTGTAGAGAACTGCCGGATCGTTACCCATTACACACATGCTAAGAAAGTCGGCTAACCTTAACCGCAAAGGTCGCCAAATGGATGCCGGATCGTTACCCATTACACACATGCTAAGAAAGGCCACTGTAAATTTATTGTAATTTGCAGTAGCCTTTTTTGTGGCAACTATTTTCGTGACTATTTTGGCAACTATTTTTTATTTAACATCAGCGCCATATTCATATAAGTATTGTATATAAATACGATAAAAAAAAGTAATAAGCAAATCACTTAAAAATTATCTGATTATAGGCTATGATACAGGTAATGGAATTTACAATAAAAGCGATTCATTAGAGTAGGGGATAAATATGGAAAAAGTTGGAATTGTTATGGGCAGCGATTCAGATATGCCGGTTATGGCAAAGGCAGCAGATATTTTAGAAGAATTGGGAATTGGATATGAAATGACCATTATATCTGCACATAGGGAACCTGATGTGTTTTTTGAATATGCAAAAGGTGCGGAAAAAAAAGGATTTAAAGTTATAATTGCAGGTGCGGGCATGGCGGCTCATTTACCGGGCATGTGTGCGGCAATCTTTCCAATGCCTGTCATTGGAATTCCAATGCATACAGCATCTTTAGGCGGACAAGACTCTTTATATTCCATCGTTCAAATGCCCCCCGGCATTCCGGTAGCTACGGTAGCTATCAATGGTGGGGCAAATGCAGGACTGCTTGCAGCTAAGATTTTAGCGACTTTTGACAATGCATTATTAAAACGTTTAAAGGAATATTCAAAAACGCTCAAAGAACAGGTCGAGGCAAAAGATGCAACATTAAAAGAAATCGGATACAAGGAATACATGAAGCAAAAATAGGGACTTGCACGAAAAGGACTGATAAAAGTGGATAAGCCATCAATGGGCATTTCCTAAAGTTTCAAAAAGACGGGAGTTAAAATGGATTATAAAAATGCAGGTGTAGATATAGAGGCCGGGTATCGGTCGGTAGAATTGATGAAAAAGCATGTACGTCAGACCATGCGCAAAGAGGTGCTATCAAATCTTGGCGGTTTTTCCGGAGCTTTTTCTTTGACAAACTTTAAAGATATGGAAAAGCCAACCTTAGTATCGGGAACAGATGGGGTCGGTACGAAATTAAAGCTGGCATTTCTTTTAGACCAACATGATTCCATTGGAATTGACTGCGTGGCGATGTGTGTTAATGATATTGCATGCGCCGGAGGCGAACCACTATTTTTTCTGGATTATATTGCGTGTGGAAAAAATGAACCTGAAAAAATTGCATCCATTGTCAGTGGTGTCTGCAAAGGCTGCATCGAATCTGGCGCGTCCTTAATCGGTGGAGAAACCGCAGAGATGCCGGGATTTTATCCGGAAGATGAATATGACCTTGCTGGTTTTGCCGTTGGAATTGTAGATGAAAAGGATCTTATCACAGGAAAAGATGTACAGGATCAGGATATTTTAATTGGAATGGCATCTTCCGGCGTTCATTCCAACGGATTTTCCCTTGTAAGAAAAGTATTCCCAATGGAACAGAGCGTTTTAAACAGATTCCATGATGAATTAGGCACAACCCTTGGAGATGCATTGCTTGCCCCAACTAAAATCTATGTAAAAGCCTTGCGTTCCATTGCCTTAGCAGGCGTCACGATAAAAGCATGTAGCCATATCACCGGTGGCGGGTTTTATGAAAATATTCCACGCATGCTACCGGATGGCGTTTGTGCCATCATAAAAAAAGACAGTTATCCCATACTGCCTATTTTCCACATGCTCCAAAAAGAGGGCGATATTGATGAAAAAGTGATGTACAATACGTATAATATGGGTCTTGGTATGATTTTAGCGGTAGCCCCAAATGAGGTAGACAAAACGATGTCCGCTATTTTACAAGCAGGTGAAACCCCCTATATCGTAGGGCATGTAGAAAAAGGAGAAAAAGGAGTCATTTTATGCTAGAAAATGATGCTTCAAATCATACGATGGCGAAGCATACGATCTTAAAAGTCGCTGTCTTCGTTTCCGGCGGCGGGACAAATCTGCAGGCTATTATAGATGGCATTGCAAACAGAAGTATTACAAACACCGAGATCGCCCTTGTAGTCAGCAATAATAAAAATGCATATGCATTGGAACGGGCACAGCTTCATCGTATCCCTGCCCTTTTGATTTCGCCAAAGGATTATGAACATCGGGAATCCTTTCATCAGGCATTAGTAGCGGCATTGGTTGCATATGAAATAGATTTATGCGTGCTTGCCGGTTATCTTGTAACGATACCTAAGATCATGATAGAAGCATATCGGCTACGCATTATCAATGTACACCCCTCCTTGATTCCATCTTTTTGTGGAAAAGGCTACTATGGTCTAACCGTTCATGAGCATGTGTTAAAACGGGGCGTAAAAATAACAGGAGCGACCGTTCATTTTGTAGAGGAAGGAATGGATACCGGACCAATCATTCTGCAAAAAGCCGTTGAAGTGAAACCAGGCGATACCCCACAGACCTTACAAATACGCGTAATGGAACAGGCCGAATGGATCATACTGCCAAAGGCGATTGATTTCATTGCAAATGGGAAACTTTTTATAGAAGATGGAAAAACCATCCTATTAGAATAGGAAAAATAGGAATAAATAAGGAGTCATAATTCATGAAAATTTTAATCATAGGCAGCGGCGGCAGGGAACATGTAATAGCCGAATGTGCGGCCAAAAATCCAAATGTTGATGCAATATACTGCGCCCCTGGAAATGCAGGATTTTATGGAATCAAGGGAGGCAAGGAAGGCAAACAAATCGCCCAGTGCGTCCCAATCAAAGCAATGGAATTTGATAAGCTTGTTTCTTTTGCAAAGGAAACATCCATTGATTTAACCATCGTAGGAATGGACGATCCCCTCGTAGCCGGTATCGTTGATGTATTTGAATCCGCCGGACAACGCATATTTGGACCGCGTAAAAACGCGGCAATTCTGGAGGGTTCGAAAGCTTTTTCCAAAGACTTGATGAAAAAATATAAAATTCCAACCGCCGCTTATGAAAGTTTTACGGATGCCAACAAGGCCCTCTCCTATTTAGAAACGGCCAATTTTCCGATTGTTTTAAAAGCAGATGGGTTGGCGCTTGGAAAAGGTGTTTTGATTTGCGATACCTTTGAAGATGCAAAAAATGGCGTAAAATCAATTATGCTAGACAAGCAGTTTGGCAATGCAGGCAATTGCATGGTCGTTGAGGAATTTATGGTTGGCAAAGAAGTATCCGTGCTCTCTTTTGTTGATGGCCATACCATAAAGACAATGGCTTCGGCACAAGACCATAAGCGTGCAAAAGATGGCGATTTAGGGCTAAATACCGGAGGGATGGGCACCTTTTCCCCAAGCCCATTCTATACAAAAGAAGTGGATGAATTTTGCATGAAATATATCTATCAGCCAACCGTAGATGCTATGGCCACAGAGCTTCGACCGTTTCAAGGAATTATTTTCTTTGGGCTTATGCTCACGAAAGATGGACCAAAAGTATTAGAATACAATGCAAGATTTGGGGATCCGGAGGCGCAAGTGGTTTTGCCCCGCATGAAAAATGACATAATCGAAGTAATGCTATCTTGCATCGACCAGACCTTGGACAAAGTAGAACTGGAGTTCGATGATAATGCAGCTGTATGTGTTGTTTTAGCCTCAATGGGCTATCCCCTTGCTTATGAAAAAGGGTTTGAAATTAAAGGGCTTTCACAATTTGAAGATAAGGACGGTTATTATTGTTTCCATGCCGGGACAAAGCTTTCATCAAATGGAAAAATCGTAACCGACGGAGGCCGTATCCTTGGTATTACAGCAAAAGGCGCGACTTTAGCAGAAGCTCGCGCAAATGCCTATCAAGCGACACAGTGGGTAGAATTTGATAATAAATATATGCGAAACGATATTGGAAAAGCGATCGATGAAGTGTAATGGCGAGCGGAAAAGCACCATACGAAAATTGCAGTCGCTTTTCTAAATAGATCGTTTTATCGGAGCTCTATATAATGGTAGAGGAGTCTATATTCATCGTGCAATGCTCACAGTTGCATGTTCCAGCCAATGCACTTTTTCGGAATTTTTTCCGTTTGGAATTTAAGGATTTAAAATTCTGATGAAGTGCATTCCCGATTGCTCCATTTTTGTTATATCCACAAGCACGAACATCGCCTGCTTGGTTGATCCAATAAGAGAAATAAGGGATCGAACAAGTATGCTTTTTAAAATTAAGTTTTTTTTTGATACTATTTTTCCCCTGCATAGGCAATACATCCCCCTTGTCTGCGGAGGGCAAATCCTCTCTTGTGGCTACATCCCCATTTCCTGCGGAGGGCAAATCCTCTCTTGCGGCTACATCCCCATTTCCTGCGACTACAGAAGGTTCTTTAAATTCAGCAGGCAATATGACTTCTATTCCAGATTGATCCAATTGTTTTGCCATATTATTTATTTTAAATGAAAGTTCCCTATACTCCTCTTCGGAAAGATTCGACAATAATTCTTTTTCTACTTCTTTTGGATTGTTTTGTCCATCCATAAGCATTAACTCCCGAAATTGTATGCTACCAATATCATAGTCCATTAAAAATTGATACATGGAATCAAAATTTTTAAGATTAGATTGAAGCAAAATTGTATTTAGTCGGATATGGGGAATCTGAGTTTTCTTAAATTTCTTGTATTCGCATAGGCATCGAATGTTCTCACAGACCCGTTTAAAATCGGAGCCATCCATAATGCGACGGTAGTCTTGCTCACAAAATCCATTAAAAGATATTATAATTTCATCAATTTCATTTTCCACTAGACAAGATGCAACCGTGCTATCTAATAACAAGGCATTTGTACAAAAAGAAATAAAAGGTATTCCCTTAGACTTTGCGTATTTTAAGTATTCTACGAAATTTGGTGTTATAAGCGGTTCATAAGCACATGACAAATAAAGTATACGGGTAGTCAATGCGAACATATCCATGACTTTTTTAAAATTGTCAAGTGGCATATAATTCTTAGGCTCCCCTTTATTTTGCTGATTGCACATGATACAGCGAATATTGCAATGGCTATTCGTATCCATACGAATGACATCTTTACGCACACCAAGATATTCTGCCAAGCTAAGAAATATACCCCTTATATGATCATTGCCTAGTCTGTCATATATTTTTTTTAATACCTTTAAACGGCTCATAAAAACCTTCCTTATTTTTTGTATATATTTGACCTTGTATCACATCATTTGCATCCCTTAGTATTACCGTGAAAACCCACAACTATTCTTTGTGCATATTTGATTTGGGCTTTCATACTTCTTTTGTGTGTGTATATTATTTTGTAACTATTCTGTATTCATATTTGATTTGGGCTTTCATGCTTCTTTTGTGTGTATATTATTTTGTAACTATTCTGTATTCATATTTGATTTGGGCTTTCATGCTTCTTTTGTGTGTGTATATTATTTTGTAATTATTCTGTATTCATATTTGATTTGGGCTTTCATGCTTCTTTCATATATGTATATTATTTTGTAATTATTCTATATCAAATTGGCAACTATTTCATCTTGCCACCCGCGTACCAGTAATAATTTGACAATATAGAGAAAATATGATTGCCAATACCATCATTTTATAATAAAATACATAGGTGGGGTTGCGTACCATGCTACCATCCGAAAAACCTACATGGCTGTGAAAGAACATTTGTTTGCAGTCAAAAACTACAATGGAGTAGAAGGAGAAAATGATATGGGTTATGTAGACGAAGTACTGGAACGAGTGGTTACAAGAAATCCAGCCGAACCTGAATTTCACCAAGCAGTAAAAGAAGTATTAGAATCTTTACGTCCCGCTATCGAGGCAAATGAAAGCCAGTACCGCAAAGAAGCGTTGCTTGAGCGTCTTGTAGAGCCGGACAGACAGATTAAATTCCGTGTACCTTGGGTAGATGATAAAGGGCAGGTACAGGTGAATACCGGCTACAGGGTACAATTTAACAATAGTATTGGGCCTTATAAAGGCGGTTTACGCCTTCATCCGTCTGTTAACTTGGGGATTATCAAATTTTTGGGTTTTGAACAAATCTTTAAAAATTCACTGACAGGACTTCCCATCGGCGGAGGCAAGGGAGGCTCTGACTTTGATCCGAAGGAAAAGTCCGATAGAGAAGTAATGGCATTTTGTCAAAGCTTTATGACAGAACTTGGTAAATATATTGGCGCTGATATGGACGTGCCTGCCGGTGATATTGGAACCGGCGGAAGAGAAATCGGCTATATGTTTGGTCAATACAAGAGGATAAAAGGCATCTATGAGGGCGTATTGACAGGGAAGGGCTTATCCTATGGCGGATCCTTAGCCCGCACCGAAGCGACCGGATATGGTTTATTGTACTTAATCCAAGAAATGTTAAAATCAAACAGACATAGCATGGAAGGAAAGGTTGTAACTATTTCCGGTTCCGGAAACGTAGCAATCTATGCCGCACAGAAAGCGCAGCAGATGGGTGCAAAGGTAGTAACCTGCTCCGATTCCACCGGCTGGATCTATGATCCGGATGGGATCGATGTTGCTGCATTACAAGAAATCAAAGAAATAAAGCGTGCCCGCTTAACAGAATATAAGAACTATCGTCCAAATTCCACCTATACGAACGGACGAGGGGTTTGGAACGTAAAATGTGATATCGCTCTACCATGTGCAACACAGAATGAATTGCTTTTAGACGATGCAAAAATACTTGTTGAAAATGGGTGTATCGCCGTTGGAGAAGGCGCTAATATGCCGACTACACTGGAGGCTACACAATATCTACAGGTAAATAAAGTATTATTTGCACCGGGCAAAGCAGCCAATGCCGGCGGAGTTGCAACTTCTGCCCTTGAAATGACGCAGAACAGCGAACGGCTTAGATGGAGCTTTGAAGAAGTTGACGCAAAACTGCAGACGATTATGATCTCTATTTTCCATAATCTCGACGATGCCGCAAAACGCTATGGTAAAGATGGCGATTATGTAGCAGGTGCCAATATCGCAGGATTTGAAAAGGTAGCCGAGGCTATGCTCGCACAAGGAGTTGTATAATAGAAAGCTGTATCATAGAACAGGTAGCCTTTAAAACGAGAAGTGCACAATGTGCGAATATATTGAAAGGAGAAAACATGTCTAACGATGAGCTCAAGGTACTTATTTATACTATGATTAATCAAAATGCCCCCGTTTCATCGCTAGGTACAATGTCAAGAAAAAGTACATGTTACTGTCCAGCAGGAAGATTTTGCGAAATCAGAGAACAAAGCGAATCCATAAGGTTTTCATCACGTTTTTTGGCCATATCAAGTAGCGAACGAAGATTACAATCATCCAATACACCCTGCCATGAACGAAAACACCCTGATATCTTTTGCTTGGTTTTGCAGTGCCACAAGTCACATTCTGCTTGATTATTAGTAAACGGTGCAGTGTATTTTCGCATAAATAGCATATAGGTGCCTTTGTACTTTGCCATACGCTTCAACACAATGGAGCCAAATGATTTTGGCTCCATTGTGGAAAGCAAAATTTTTCCCTGGTCAGCGAATTCATCATACTGCTCTTCCATTTGGTCCAGCAAAACACCATTGCAATGATTCGCTCCTTCTCTTATATCTTCATTTTTATGCTGATCCATCCCCACATAAAAAAACGGAATTCATTTGCCCAATTGAGCAAACCTAGTTCCGCCATCCCCTTTCATTCTCTGCTTAAATGTGCTCCGCATAATGCTAATGTTTCAGCCTTATAACCACGCAAAGACTTATCCTCACGCTTCAATTGCTCATTTTCCAGTGTGGGTTCCTATCATTGTCTGAAAAAATCATTATTTGTTCGTCTCATATTTTTTATATCACCATTTTAGAAAAAATCTTTAGATCTTTTTCTCTTCCTGCTAGACAGTAACATAAATTGTTACTATGTACAGCTAACGATGTAAGTAGCAAAATCACATATTGCCACAAATGGCAAACTAAAGAACAGGTATGGCACGATTTAAGCCAAATGTGGCACAAAACGAATTATTTTTTCGCTAAAATCCGTGATCATTATTGGAGTATATCCAAAAGATGAGACCTAAACAATCATAATTCAATCATTATTTAAACGATTATATCGTTTTTACAAAAAATAGGTCGTATGGAGTAACTTTGGCATATTGTTTGCTCTATTAATAAGTGAGGGAACAAGCTTGTACCTATTTAACACTCACAGAAAGGAGAGAGCAAATACATGGTTATAGAAAAAGCGATTGCAGCAATCACTGGAGGGGCATCGGGACTTGGATGGGCGACAGCTACATATTTAGCATCACAAGGTGCCCAAATTGCCATTTTAGACATGAAAGCTGACGAGGAAAAAATAGCCAAAGAGCTGCCTGACGCTTTGTTTGTCAAGTGTGATATTTCAAATAGTCAGCAAGTGGAAGCGGCCATCGCTGCGGTGGTGAAAAAATGGGGGAAAATAGATATCCTTGTGTCGGCAGCCTCTATATCGGTGGCTATGAAAACCGCAAACAAAAAGCGTCCGCATGACATGGACGCATTCAAAAAATTAGTGGAGGTCAATCTGGTAGGCACTTTTGATGTAATGAGCAAAACGGCTTTCACAATGATAGGGAATACGCCAAACGAAGATGGAGAGAGGGGAATTATCATTATGACCGCCTCTACAGCTGCCTATGAAGGACAGATTGGCACGGTGGCTTACTCGGCTACGAAAGCGGCGATTGCGGGTATGACATTGGTGGCTGCAAGAGACCTTGCTTCACAAGGGATACGTGTAATGAGTATCGCTCCCGGCGTTTTTAATACGCCGTTCCTTGCATCACTAAACGAAGAACAAAAAGACGTGCTTGGCAAGTCGGTACCGTTTCCTAACCGTCTTGGAAAGCCGGAAGAGTTTGCTATGCTTGTGGGACAGATTATAAAAAATTCAATGCTGAATGGCAGCACGATCCGCTTAGACGGTGCACTGCGTATGCAGCCTTAGGAGGTGAAAAAAGTGAAAAAAGGAACTGATATTGTTATTGTGGCTAGTGCACGTACGCCTTTTGACGTTTTCGGAGGAGCCATGCGGGATATCTCGGGCGTAGACTTGTCGGCAATGGTAATCAAGGAATTGCTCCATCGTTCGAGGCTTGCCCCTAACCAAATTGATGAGGTAAATCTTGGACAGTGTATTTTATCTGAGGCGGCTCTACAGACTGATATTACTGCTAGGCAGGCATTGCTTAAGGCAGGTTTGCCAGATACGACCCTCTCAAATAACTTTGACCGCGCCTGCTGTTCTTCAACCACAGCCTTGCAGCAATGTTTTAAAAATATCACATTAGGAGAAGCGGAAGTATCCATCGCCATCGGTGTAGATAATATGAGCCGTGCACCCTATCTGCTCCCACCAAAATACCGCTGGGACGGTGGCCGCATCGGCGAAGTTACCCTAAAAGACCCTGTATTTAGCCTAGGTTATGACAACTATGGGGTGCTTGCGATTGATGCAGGCGAGGTTGCCCTTGAATACGATATCACACGCGAAATGCAGGATGCTTTTGCACTTAAAAGTCAACTAAATTATCAAATTGCCAAAGAGAAAGGCATTTTTAAAGAAGAGATATTCCCAGTGGAAGTACCTCAAAAGCGAGGAAAACCTCCGATTGTAGTAAGTGAAGATATGCAGCCTCGTCCGCAGACTACCATTGAGAGTTTGACTGCCCTTAAAACGGTATATAAAAGTCCTACGGTGACAGCGGGCAATGCACCCGGCCTTAATGCAGGTGCTAGTGGGCTCGTTGTCACTACTCGTGAAAAAGCAGAGCAATTGGATTTGCCCTCTATAGCTACTATTCGGTCGGTGGTCAGCATAGCACGAAACCCACGCGAAATCGCCGTAGCACCAGCTCCAGCTATACAAAAAGCCTTGTCAACAGCAGGGGTAGAACTAAAAGATATAAAACGCATTGAGATTAACGAAGCTTTTGCTGCCGTACCGCTAGTATCTACGAAAGTATTGGCACAGCAACAAACAAAAGGCACAGGTTGGGAAGAAGAAGCCGAGCGACTACGCAGAATAACCAATGTTAATGGAGGAGCTATCGCCATTGGCCATCCGGTAGGGGCTACGGGTCTTCGCATTGTAATGACGCTTGCCAATGAATTGAAACGCAGTGGCGGCGGTCTTGGCGTAATGGCAATTTGTGGTGGGCTTGCCCAAGGCGATAGTATCGTAATAGAAGTTTAGAATAATATTTATTAAATTTATAGGTGTATCATATAGGGATTTAAATTTCCTAATAGATATGAATCTTATGTGCCCGTTAGCAACATAGTAAAAGAAAGGAAGTAGTTCTATGAAAACTAGATTAACAGAAGCTCTTGGTATCAAATACCCTATCATGTGTGGAGGTATGTTGTGGGTATCCACCCCAAAACTTTGTGCCGCAATATCAGAGGCGGGAGGTCTTGGAGATCTCACATCTGCGATGTATGACTCGGGGGAAGAATTGCGTGCTGCAATAAAAGAAACACGCAAACTCACAGACAAACCTTTTTGTGTCAATGTTACGCTATTGCCCTCATTTCGTGTTACAGATGCGATGTACGATGAGTATTTTGCAGTCTGCTGCGAAGAAAAAGTTGCAGCCATGGAAATAGGTGGAAAGTATGCTGAAAAATACATGGACAAGCTACACGAGGCTGGAGTGTTTGTAATGCACAAAGTAGGTGCGCTACGTCATGCTAAGGTGGCCGAAAAATTAGGCTACGATGCTGTCATTGCTGCAGGCTTTGAGGCGGGTGGACATCCACTAAATGACGATGTAAGCACAATGTCGCTTACCCCACTGATTACACAAGCCGTAAATATTCCTGTGTTTAGCACAGGTGGAATCGTTGATGGACGTAGCTTGGCAGCAGCTTTAGCTTTAGGCAGTGACGGTGTCATGATGGCATCTCGTTTTATGGCTTCTAAAGAAGCGGAAATTCACGATAATATTAAAAATATGGTAGTTGAGCGTAATGAAAACGAAACTACGATGATCTGCAAGACGGTAGGAATGCAAGGTCGCGGACTTAAAAATAGTAATGTTAAGAAAATCTTGGAGCTAGAATCTAAGGGGGCCTCAATTGAGGAGATTGGACCACTGTTAGCCGGGACACGTCTAAAAGAGTGCTTGCAGAGCGGCGATTTGGAAGAAGCAGTATACTTTGTAGGGCAAAGTATTGGACGTATCAAAGAAATAAAATCTTGTAAAGACATTATGGATACTATGGTTTTAGAAGCACAAGCCATACTAGAGGAGAAAGTCAAATTATTTGCGTAACGATTCTGACGATGTTTAAATTAGGATGAGAAAAGGAGACGAAAGATGGGTAAAAAACCTTTTGAGGGACTAAAAGTTATTGATATGACAGGAAATTTAGCGGGACCTATGTGTTGTTCCATGTTAGCTGATTTTGGTGCAGATGTAATTAAAATTGAGCGCCCAAAGGTGGGTGGTGATGAACGTGGATTTGGTCCTTTCGTTGATAAGACCTCGCTGCTTGCAAATGCACTAAACAGAGGTAAACGGTCGCTTGCAATGCCGCTAAAAGATGAGGATTCTCTAGCTATTATCAAAAAATTACTGCCTGATACCGATATTCTTGTCCAATCCTACCGCCCTGGATTTATGGCCAGTATAGGTCTTGACTATGAGAGCGTTTCAAAAATCAACCCACGGCTCATCTATGGTTCCATATCGCTTTATGGACACGAAAGCAAATTTGCCAAAGAAGGTGGATATGACATGCTAGCACAGGCTCGTACCGGCATGATTAGCATGAACGGACGAAAGGATGGCCCACCCGTTGTTACTGGTTTTACAGTGTGTGATGAGGCTGCCGGACTAAATACTTTTGGTGGACTTTTGGTGGCACTTTATCATCGAGAACGCACCGGAGAGGGACAGCATGTCGATATCGGCCTGTTTAATGCAGGATTTGCGATGAATGATTATGCAGAAATGGCAACGGAAGGATTTGATGTAACCCGTAATGGGGATCATCACATCAGCCTTGTGCCTTTTGGCGTGTTCCATAATAAAGGTGGCTCTTTATTGATCATGGCTCTCAGCCCGAAACTTTGGGCCGGGCTTTGCGAAGTTATGGGGCGAGAAGATTTAGCGAAAAACCCCGATTATGAGACGAATGCAAAACGCTTAGGCCGGCGGCAAGAAGTAGACGACATTGTAAGCAAATGGTTTACAAGTTTCGACGACACCGATACCCCACGCAAGATACTAGAAGAAAAAGGTATCCCTTGCGCTAAGATATTAAGTAACGTTGAAGCTGTAGCTCACGCAGAAGAGGCGGGAGTAAATATGTTGGTGGAAGTACCAGCACCTAAGAGCATGAAGCGTGAAACCATAAAAATCCGAACCAATGCGATGAAACTGTCGAAAACGCCAGGATACCCAACGAGTGCCGCACCAGTAGTGGGTGAACATAGCGTCGAGATTTTGAAAAGTATGGGATATGACGACAACAAGATTGAAGAAATGTTGGCCCGTTGGAATGCCTAGGGGCAACAGTTAGGAGCAGCAATGGATAGTGTATTTTTAATGAAACAAGGAGCGGTAGGCATTATTACATTGAACAACCCACCAATGAACGTAGCAACCCTAGACGTGGTGCGGCATTTAGCTAAATGCGTTGAAGAAGTGGAGCAGGACAATGAGATTCGCAGTGTGGTGTTGACCACTGCTATGCCGAAAGCCTTTATGGCGGGTGCTGACATAAAAAATTTTTCAGAATGTTTGAAAGCTCCAGACCTCCACTTGACGTTGGTAGATGAATGCAATGTAGCATTTACCCGATTGGAGGCTCTGCATAAACCGGTGATTGCCGCAACACAAGGCTTAGTCTTTGGTGCGGGCGTAGAACTGACATTGGTCTGCGATATTCGAATAGCTGACGCAGGAGCCACATTTTGCCTACCTGAAATTAAATTAGGGCTATTTCCCGGTGGGGGGGGTAGCCAACGCTTGCCACGCCTTATTGGAAAGTCAAGGGCAAAAAAAATGATTTATACTGGCGAGTCTATAACGGCTAAACAAGCATTAGAATGGGGTTTAGTAGATGAGGTGACACAAAAAGGCGAAGCAGAGAAGACAGCTTTCGCGTTAGCTAAAACGTTAGCCGAATTCTCATCTAAGACGATGGCCAGTGTAAAAAAGGCCATAGATACGGGAATTGACCTGCCGTTAAAAGAAGGTCGTTCCTTAGAAGCGGAGCAATTTTTGGGATTATTTGCCAATCCTGACACACAGGAGGGGATTTTGGCTTTCCTCGAAAAACGAGCACCAAAGTTTAATATATAAAGGGTATCCTGTCGCTAACGATCACACAAGGTCTATAGAGGAGAGATACAAATCTTAAACCTTGTGTGATATAATGCCTTACCTTATGAAAAGATGGAGCGATTGGAGGAAACAGTTTCAATTGGGACATATATTATAAAAATTTATTGGAAGGAATTACGCAATGAAAGAGGTGAATTGATGAATAAGATAATTGAAGATACTGTTATTTTAGGCATGGCTCGTACTCCTATTGGAAATTTCCTTGGGGGGCTTTCTAGCTTATCGGCAGTAAAATTGGGTGTTTATGCAGGAAAAGAGGCACTAAAGAGGGCATCCGTGTTACCGGAACAGATAGATGAAGTTACGGTGGGTATGGTGTACAAAAATGGTGCGAAAGGAAACCCTGCTCGGCAAATCCAGCTTGCCCTTGATATCCCTTATAAAAGCGGAGCTGTAACAATTGAGCAACAGTGTTCATCAGGAATGCGTGCTTTAGAAGTGGCTTGCCAGCAAATCCAGTTGGGCAAGACTCGTGCTGCCCTTGTATGTGGCATTGAGAGTATGTCGAACGTGCCCTATTTAAGCATAGATACACGCAAAGGTACGCGAATGGGTGCTACTGTGTTGGAGGACGGTTTATTATACGATGCATTGATTGATGCGTTTTCGGACAAACATATTGCTTTCACTGCCGAGAGAGTAGCCGAACAATATCATATTACCAGACAACAGCAAGATGAGTATTCTTTGTTGAGCCAAAATAGGGCACAGGCAGCCCAACGTGAAGGGCATTTTGTACAGGAGATTGTGCCGATAGAGATAAAAGATCGCCGTGGCATACATGTTATTGATAAGGATGAACACCCACGTGATACGACATATGAAGAGCTTTCATCTTTGAAGCCGGCTTTTATAAATCCAGGTGGTACTGTAACGGCAGGGAATGCATCTGCACTTAGTGATGGGGCATGTGCAGCAGTAGTGGCAAGTGCTTCCTATGCAAAAGAACTCGGAATTCAGCCATTAGCGCGCATATGCTCCACCACATCTTATGGCGTTGACCCTGCCGTGATGGGCATCGGCCCTATCTATGCAGTTCCCGAGGCCATAAAGCAAGCAAACCTCTCAATGGAAGATATAAGCTACTATGAAATTAATGAGGCCTTTGCGGCACAAGTATTGCCTTGTATCCATGAATTGGGTATTTCAATCGACGATATCAACATGAATGGTTCCGGCATAGCATTAGGCCACCCTGTAGGCTGCACTGGATTGCGTATTGTCACCGCCACAATATATGAGCTGAAACGTCGCGGTAAACGCTATGGATGTGCATCATTGTGTGCAGGAGGCGGACCAGCTATGGCCGTTGTAATTGAAGTATTGTAAGATTGAAAGAAAGGAGTTTTAACATATGGAAAAAGTAGGAGTAATGGGTGGTGGCATAATGGGTAGCGGTATCGCCCAAGTGGCCTTGCAGAGCGGATACCATGTGGTACTTTATGACAACGCGGAAAATGCTTTAAGAAAAGGCATACAGGGGATTGAAAAAAATCTTGCACGCTTAGTAGAAAAAGAAAAATTGACAACTCAGCAAACAGATGAGATATTTTTTCGTCTTGCGTATAGTACTGATATGAGTGCTTTAAAAGAATGTGATGCTGTCATAGAAGCTATTGCCGAAAACATTGACATCAAACGTGAAGTACTTTATAAACTTGGCAAAATTTGTAAACCGGAAACAATATTTGCTACAAATACATCTAGCCTTAGCATTACAGAAATGGGGAGTTTCAGTGGTCGTGCCGAGCAATTTGTCGGTATGCATTTTTTTAACCCTGTACCAATAATGAAGCTAATTGAGATAGTGCGTGGAGCAAAAACCAGCCAAGCTACCCTAAAAACAGCGCAAGAGTTAGCCAAGCGTTTTGGACATGAGACAATTGAGGTGAAAGAGGCTCCATTGTTTGCTGTTAATCGAATATTAGTTCCCATGCTAAACGAAGCCATCTTTGTGCTTGGCGAGGGAATTGCTTCAAAGGAGGATATAGACAAGGGGATGAAACTCGGGACAAATCAACCGATTGGACCACTGGCGCTAGCTGATATGGTGGGTCTTGATACTCTGTTAGCGGTTGTCAACAGCCTATATAATGAAACAAAAGATTCAAAATATCGCCCCGCACCTTTGCTGGTCAAAATGGTACGTGCCGGGATGTTTGGTCGAAAAAATGGAGAGGGATTCTATACCTATAAATAGTGAAAAACGCACAGATGGAGGGAAGTTGCAGATGGATTACAAGACGTTACAATACCGGCAACAAGGGGGCATTGCCACCCTAACGCTTAACCAGCCAAAAGCGATGAATGCATTGTCAGATTTAATGTTGACCGAACTTTACAAGGCGACAGACCATATTTATAGAGATGATAATGTGCGGGCTGTCATCTTGACTGGATCCGGTCGTGCTTTTTGTGTCGGGGGTGACATTACACGTTTTGCGAAAGGATATACAGCAGAAAACGCCTATGCCTATATGGACAATATTCATACATGGGTCAAGGCGTTCACACAGATGCCAAAGCCGACCGTTGCGGCGGTAAATGGCTATGCTACTGGGGCTGGATTATGCCTTGCCTTATTTTGTGATGTTATATTAGCGGCCCCTGACACTAAGTTTGGCTCGGCCTTTTTAAATGTTGGGATTATCCCTGATCTCGCATCCCTTTATTACCTGCCACGGTTAATGGGTATGCATCGTGCCAAGGAGTTTATTTTCGCAGGTGAGATGATATCTGCACAAAAAGCATACGACTGGGGTCTTTTAAACCGTGTAACAGGAAAAGATTCCCTTTTGGTAGAAGCAGAAAAATTGGCCGGACAGATGGCGGGCACATCGCAATTTGCTCTTCGTACAGCCAAACGCCTATTGCATGAAGCCATGAACACTTCACGAGATGAATTGCTGAGCATGGAGGCTTATGCCCAGGCACTCTGCTTTCAAGGAAAGGACTTTGAAGAGGGTATCTGTGCTTTTAAAGAAAAGCGCCAGCCAAATTTTATCGGATAACTAGAGTAGCTGGTATTCCTTTAGACGTCGGTAAAGTGTACGTTTAGAGATGCCAAGGGCAGCAGCCGTTTTTTCTTTGTTGTAGCGATTTGCCAGTAGGGCATCTTCAATTGCTGCTCGTGAATCTGGAATATAGCTTTTTACATGTTTCGGTGGTGCTATATGGGATTCAGTCAATAAAGATGGTCCATTGGCGTCTATTTCACCTAAGTAGTCTATAATATGCTCCCTTGTCAGGAGAGGCACTTGGTATAGTTGTACAATTCCCTCCATAAGATTTTGCAGTTCACGAATATTACCTTTGTAATACAATCCTTTAAGATAGGAACGTGCGTCCTCTGAAAGCATCGGAGGCTGCTTGCCATCTAGCTGAGCGTTTTGAGAAATAAAATGCTCAGCTAGTAGTATAATATCCCCTTTTCGTTGGCGCAATGGTGGAATTTTCAGTCGTAGGACTGACAGGCGATAGAAAAGGTCTTCACGGAATTTCTTTTGGTGAATTTTCTCTTCGATATTTGCATTCGTAGCGGCAAGGATACGTACATCAACTGAAACTTGTAGTGTACTTCCAAGTCGTGTAAAACTACGCTCTTCTATCACGCGAAGCAAAGTGGCTTGCAGATCGATAGGCATATCACCTATTTCATCAAGGAATATAGTGCCCTTGTTGGCTAGTTCGAACTTGCCGATATTTCCACCTTTTTTCGAGCCGGTGAATGCCCCCTCGTCATAGCCAAAAAGTTCACTAGCGATCAACTCGCGTGGCAGTGCGGCACAATTTATGGCAATAAAAGGTTTGCCACGACGTTTGCCGGCATTGTGTATGGCTTGGGCAAAAATATCCTTTCCAACACCACTTTCTCCAGTAATCAATACGTTGCTTTCTGTAGCGGCAACGCGCTGAGCTTGTTCTATTGAGCGATGGAAAATGGCACTATCGCCCAAGATATCGAAAAAGGTAAAATGGGCATTGTTTCCAATGCGTTTTGAGATAAATTTGTTAATTTGCTCCATAGAGCGTAAGCGTATGAGAGTACTATTAATGCCAAGGGAGTCATGGATATACCGTTCAAACTTAAGACTATATTTTTGAACAATTCCACCGATACGCAGGAGCATGTTTTGCTCAGGAAAGCTGCGCTCAGCATTCAGCCTATCCCAAAAATCTCGGTTGTGTGGATATGGGTCAATATAGTGCTCAAGGTTGTCATAGAAAGAAAGCTTTTTCTGAATAGGCAGCACATCGGATAAAGTGTCGTTGTAATACAGGATATGATTCTTGCCAGAGGAGCGGTCAATTGTTAGAGAACCTTGCTCTTTATCTGACTGGCTAATGCTCATAGAAGTTCTAATAACCCACATGCGAAGAGAAATTTCATGTGCCGTGGAAGTGACAGCCATTGTATGGATAGGATGCAGCCGTTCGCCGAAATCAAGTAAGGCAATACCTCCTACCTTGTTCGTTAGAATTTTATCTTGTGGCATCTGCTCAATATAAATGGGGGCAAAGTATTGGTGGAAACCCAAGAATTGGTGACAAAAACTTTGTCCATTCAACAAAGAAAACGTTTTGTTTTGAGTCAAGCCTAAGCTGATGGCATTGGTGCCGGCAATGTCTTCGCTCCAATCAGTGTACCTAAGAAGCCCCCTGTTTGCCGCATGTTGCAAAAAGGCAGAGTTGCCATATAGTTTATAGAGGATACCTGCGAAAGTAAACAGAGCAAAGCCAATCTCATCATTTAAATATGATTCAGCCAAGTTTTTTAAAGGAGTGTTGCTGTAATAGTATAGCTCCTCGCTACTAATCCGAAGTGACTCCACTTCGGATGCAGACAGAGTATGCCAAACAGAGTGTTTCGGATCAATGCCATGTTGGTAACATCGATCCCAAGAATCGGCTACAACGATTGGCAAAACCTGCCGATAGGCATAGTCATGATGCAAACTATTCCATTCTATAGTTTTTGGCTTGTCCATGATGAAAAATCTCCTTCCTTCTTTTTCCTATTACTATTATGCTTAGTTTAACACGATTTTTCAAATTTAACAACTGTAACTGGTTACTGTCTAGCAGGAAGATTTTGCAAAATCAGAAAGCAAAGCGAATCCATCCTCTGCTTAAATGTGCTCCGCATGTAGCATGCTGATTCCCAAAGCTATAAAACTTTGCCTCATGATCCTGCGAAACTATGCCATGGAATCGGGTCAGAATATTATCTTCTATGACGCTTTCCTCGGTCTTTCGTGAATGCGCAGTCAGAACCGTCGTCTTCTCGGTTGTTCAGAATTTTTTTGAAATTATTTATACTTGGAGGCTTGGAGGAGGTGGCCGAATCTTTGTTAACCTGTGATTTCAAACGGGAAATATTTGTTCGTCTCATATTTTTTATATCGCCATTTTAGAAAAAATCTCTAGATCTTTTTCTCTTCCTGCTGGACAGTAACAAGTACACATCAGGCACGATAATCTTTCGCTCTGTTTTTTCTTGAAGATGCGAGGTTTTCGTGCTACAATAAGAGAACGGACGTTATTCATGAAACAGGTCTCGTCCGTGCTGTCCAGTGGCAGCATTATTTTCCAATCCGACACAGATAAATCAAAGCTATGTAATATCCTTGAATCCACGATGGACAAACGCTTTCAAATGGAGACGAAGCTATTTGTCAAAGACATAAGCGAAATAAAATCTTTGCTGGACGCTAAGCCATTTACAGATGCTCCGAATTGGCATATCTATACAATTATCTGCGCTCCGAAATTTGTGAAGGTTTTGGTTGATGAATTCAAATCCGCAGTATATGGCGCTAAAACAGACGAAGGTGCGGCTCATGATGAAATGCATTTCTTCTGGCATGTGCGAAAAGGCGAAACTCTGAACACGCCTTTTTCTAAAATTCTTGGAAACCGCAAATTTAAAGAGAAATTCACCAGCAGAAATATCAACACGATTCAAAAAGTTTATAACAAGATGGGGTGAGCAACCAGGCCACAGGAAGCCTTAGAAAGGTCTCGGTAAATTATGCTTTTACTTGAATATATAAATTTGTTCCCAATTATCCTGATTTCGATTTCACTGGCGGTGCTCATCACTAGCGTGGTTTTTATTGTCCGCAAGAAATCAGGGATAAAACAAGCGTTGACACTCTTTTTGCACATCTTTGTGAGTGTCTGTTATTGCCTTATGGCAGGAAATATCTTGTTCAAGGTTTTTATATACGTGCCCACAATCGAACCTGCAAGCCATTTTTTGTGGAATTTGATCCCATTCAAAACCATTGTGGCATATATGGCCGATGGAAATCTTATTCAGCTTCTGGGCAATATTTTGGTCATCTTCCCGCTACCAATACTGCTTTGGGTGAATTTCAGAAAGTGGCGTTTTACGCAGATTTGCGCCGTTTCATTCATCATAACCGCGCTGATTGAGCCTGTGCAGCTGGCCATCAATTTTATCACCAATACAGCGCATAACGTGATTGATATCGATGATTTGATTGTGAACCTGCTCGGTGTAGGATTGGGACTGTTTCTACTGAAAATCATTACCGTAAGTTCGCCACAACAACACACAGAAGTAAACCTGTTTAAGCAAAACGAGAATTGCCCCTGTGCCAATAAATCATGCCTCCAACATGGGCTTTGCGCAGAATGCAATCGAGCACATAAAGGAAAAACTTTTTGCAAGAGCCCCAAATGGAAACAAAACCTTGTGAAATTTTTTGTTGGCAAAAAGGATACAAACAAATAGCGTGTTGAAAGGATTGTGAACATTATGAGTCAATTATCAACAGCCAAATGTTTTTCTCGTATCGATGATCTTTGCTTTGGTATAGAACAAGTTCGTCCTCTCAAGCCTTTCATTAAATGGGCTGGCGGCAAAGGGCAGCTACTTAAGGATATTGCTATGGCATACCCTGACGAGATGGGAACGAAATACACCAAATATGCCGAACCGTTTGTCGGTGGTGGTGCTGTGCTATTCGATATTTTAAGCAAATATAATTTAAGCGAGGTATATATCAGCGATGTAAACCGCGAGTTAATTGGCACATATTTGGCAATACGCGATTCCGTTGATGAACTAATTCCTGTACTGTCACAATTGCAAGATGAGTATGTACCGCTTGATGAAAACAAACGCAAACTTTACTATTACAGCAAGCGTGAGCGTTTTAATGAATTGAAAATTTGCGACACGGTTTCGTTAGAGTGCACTGCGCTGTTTTTGTTTCTAAATCGCACTTGTTTCAACGGACTTTATCGTGTGAACGCGAAAGGTTTGTATAATGTACCGATGGGCGCGTATAAAAATCCACTGATTTGTGATTGCAACAACTTGCAAAACATCAGCCGAGCACTGCAAAATGTCACAATTGTGTGTGGTGATTATCGAAAATCCGACCATTTTATTGATGGATATACTTTTGTATATTTTGACCCCCCATATCGTCCACTTACAGAAACTGCAAACTTCACTTCTTACACCGATACTACATTTGACGATGAGGCCCAATGTGAGCTTGCAAAATTTATGGATCGTGTTAGTGCGAAAGGTGCAAAGGTGATTTTAAGCAACTCCGATCCCCAAAATATAGATATTGGCGACAACTTTTTTGATAACCTCTACTCAACGTACAAGATTAACCGCGTATCAGCTACACGGATGATAAACAGAAACAGTGATTCACGAGGTCGGATCAGTGAGTTGCTGGTTACAAATTAATCGGAGGATTAATGTGAAACTAATCATACATGATTTAAGCCAAGAGCAATTTGAAACGCTTGGTATTGTAATAGATGCAGATACTAAGATGATTGCCGATGATGGCACAATAAAAGCTTGTATCGGTTGTTTTGGCTGTTGGATAAAAACACCAGGGCGTTGTGCTCTTAAAGACAATTATCATAATATGGGTATGTTACTCGGCAAGAGCGACGAATTTGTTGTAATCAGCCGTTGCAACTACGGTTGTTACAGTCCGTTTGTAAAAAATGTGCTGGACAGAAGTATCCCATTTATCCTGCCGTATTTCACCACGATAAACGGCGAAACGCACCACCAAAGACGATATAGAAGGCAGATTGCTTTTGTGGTGCACTTTTACGGCGAAGACATTACATTGGCAGAATGCCAAACCGCTAAAGCGTTGGTACGAGCAAATTCCATCAACTTGCATATGACGGTTTCGGACATTCGTTTTCACAAATCCATACAAGATATGAGGGAAGTGTTTTGTTGAAAATAGCTTTGATAAACGGAAGCCCAAAGCTTGGAAAAAGCAATTCCGGCTTGCTTCTTGAAAAATTAGAAGAATTTATCGGCAACGGTAATGATGTTTTCCACTATAACATCAACAGCCAACCGCTGTCAGAATCAGAATGCGCTAAGATATGCCAAATGGACGCGCTTGTGTTTTCATTCCCGCTGTATGTAGATTCACTTCCGTCGCATCTGCTTCGATTGCTTGTCCGTTTGGAAAAACAACAGAAAAATGATGGTTATGTATATGTCATCGCCAACAACGGATTCTTCGAAGGAGCGCAGAATTGTATTGCGTTTGAAATCATAAGAAACTGGTGTTCTCGTGCAAACTTGCACTATGGCCAAGGTATCGCGCAAGGCGCAGGAGAAATGATGAAGTTTTTGGCTAGTGTTCCGCTTGACCATGGACCGCTCAAGAACTTAGGAAACGCAATCGCTGTCCTTTCCAAAAACATAAGGGCGAAAAGCAGCGGAGACGATATTTTATTTAGCCCAAATTTCCCAAAGTTTGCTTGGCGATTTATGGCAACACATGTATTTTGGCATACACATGCGCGAAAAAACAAACTTAAAATTCGTGATATTCGAAAAACTTTATAATTGATTCATTGATAAAGATTAGAGGCTATAAGGTGATAGATGGCGGATTTATAGACCTTATGGATGGCGATACGACTCAATACCGTAGGGCCAACGACAACCAGGCCGTCAAAAAACCTAAAGATTCCAAACTGGCTGCATACGAAAACTGAAATTGCAGGCGCTAACTTTTCACAAACCCGCCTCAATAGTAAGGAAGTACCAACATGCCATTCGCGCAGGAAAGAAGGCATACTGATTCTATAATAATAACGCAAGGAGGAAGTGGTAACATGTCCCATTGGATAAAGGCCTATAGGGCAATCATTTGCACATGTGCTATCTGTGGTGTTTTGAGTGCTTGCGAGAAACAGCCAAATTCTGGAGATTCCACATCCAGCTTAAATGGCAAGGTTTCAGAAGCGACAGTGAAAGATATCACGGATCAATCTGTGGGTACACAAGAAAAAGGCGCAGATAAGGATAGCTATGGTTCTTTCAAACCATATGCTGATCTTATTGAAAAACAAATAGGACTTGCCTTTCGTGATACGAATGAGGAAGAATATTTACCAGTAGTACATGAGCTTGCAAAATTTTATGACTTTTATGCGAGGGATTCGCAATATGGAATCCATTACATATTAGCCAAAAGAAAAACCGGCTTACCGAAACTATCAGACGTTGAGGTAGAAACCTATGGACACGAAGATGACCTAGATCCGGACGCAGGATTTCGCAATCGCCTGACTTATGATGACAACGGAAAAAGAGCCGTACTGTTTGACTCGGAACTAGAGATTCAAACATATCCTCAAAGTGATGGGAATTTTCTTGCCATTTTCTACTATGATGAAAACCTATTATCGATAAGGGCAAATGATTCACGCTCTGATTTTGGAGGAATGTTCATGGGCGGTGTGCAAGAATATAATATTTGGTCTGAAAAAGGCTTTCAGAACATTAGCCAATTGACCGAAAAAGGAGTGAGGGTGTTTAGGCCACTTTCTTATCCCTATCTGGTTCATTACAGCGGCAGCCTATCTCCATACTTCCCTGATCTTTATTATCCGGTGAAAGAAAACGAAATAGCGGATTCCGGCAAAAAAAATGACAATGTTATGCTTGAATATCAGGGAATTGATCTTGTGAAAGCAGTCAATTCGGAAGGTGATGAAAAATCTGTGGAAATATCTGAAGTTGGTATTCCACAACATTTACTGGAACGGCTCAAAGAGGTGGGTTTTGTTAAAGAGACGTTGCTTCCAGATCAAGAAGGACTGGTTGAAGTCACGGTATCTGCTCCGTTACCATCAACGAGCGAGATCAGCAATGATATTAGCGAAACAGTCCAAAATGAAAGCAACCTGCGGAAGGTGAAAGAGATCTTTGCGAATGCCGAGCCTTGTTTAGATTTGGAAACTGGAGGCGTTTATGCAAAAATGAGTTTTCGTTACCCGTCGGGTTCGGAAATCCAGCTTTTTATCGTACAGGCTTCTGGGGAGACATGGGATGCGGATTCTGGAGTGGAAGAGGATGTGGCTTTCCTTACGGAAAGCGGTGCGTCTTTTAAAATCAGCAAAGAACACCGTAAGGAATTATGTGACTTATTTTCGGATACGACTCGTGAGATTGTGAAGCCACTTTAAGAAAATGAAGAACTTATTTCAATGTAAGAAAGGAAAGCAGGATATCATGACCTTAGCCCTAATGGAAGTGGAAATAATCCAGATGACTATGGCGTTGCAAATGCTTTCTTTTCTTACGCAAATGGTTCGAATTCAGTGAGATATTCTTGGCCGAATGCCAATGTAGGCTGGGGAAATTCTAATTGGCTTGTCCTGTGCTATAAGGATGGTGGAAATGAATATTACCGATTACCCGGTTTTCCTGGGAGTACATATTCCGCTCCGAGTAGGTCAAGCACTCCTATTTATCGTTTTTCATCTGCGAACCCGAATGGAGTGAGCCAGAGTGCAAGTGCACAGACAGCAAGCCTACAAGCACAATTATTCTCTCCTACGCCACAGGAATTACCATATGAATTGGTGGATGACGGAGCCTGCCTTACCCTTGAAGAAGATGAGTTGGATAGTGCTACTGTTATGCCGATAGAGGTAGGCAGAGAAAATGCAGCGTCTTTTAGCTTTAGAGAGAATCTGGTAGAGGAGGTAGACGAAGAACAGGCAGAAGAAAGCAATGCAGGGATGATCGAAAGATTAGGTATTGAAAATAATTTGGAAGATGCTCAAGTGAAAGTAATGGATTTAGTCATGGCGGAAGTCCATGAAGATGGTGCAGAAGGCGAAGAAAGCGTAATAGGGAAGATAGCACAGTATCAGCAACAGTACCAGGGTGTTCCGATAGAAGGGAATTTCATCACCATCTGCTCTGATAATGACAGGGTTTATTCCGTTGTCAATCGTTGGAGTAATGTTTCGGAATTAGAAATTGCATCAGATGAATCTGTTTTGGAAAGTGAGATTGCGCTAAATTTAAATTGCATTTCTGCTCCGGCATCTTACATTTCACAGTCCAATGCAATTGCAAAAGTAAATCAGAAACTGGGACGTACATTCTTTCAGATCAACAATGTAAACTATATCTATCGTCAAAATGATGATGGAAGATATACGCTGCATTATGATTTGCAATTAGAAAATAATGTAGAGGCTTACGTAGACTGCAAGACAGGAGAAGTCAGTATTCGAGGATAAAGGGATTGCTAAATAGCTAGAAGAAAGAATATATTGCACTTGTTGTCATATGAAATGGCTAAAAAAGAGAGCGTTTTAAAATTAGGAAGTCTACTTTTAGTATCAATTTCACAATTAAATTTGAAATTATAGAATTGATCAAAAAGTATTTTCCATAACTTTAAAACGCTCTCTATGGCCTTTTACATAGCAAAACGGGGTTGTGGGAGAAATCAATATTAGAATTATAGTGGATACACCATCACTCTACTTTTCTTATTTTGTAAAGACAATTTTTTAAATTTCCTATTGAAACAGAATATATATTCGATATATAATGGACACATGGACATTTTCGGATTGTAAAAATGGAATTTCGCTAAATAATCAAGATACAATCTGGGAGAATACACATATGAAGAAAGAACTGATTCAGGAGTTTTGCAGAGTATTGGAAATGCTAACAGAAACCCAGTTAGTGAAAATGTTAGCATTCCTAAAAGAGTATTACGATCTGGAAGCAGATTGAGCTGTAAGCATGCCACTTTAGTTTCTCTTTTTACATTTTGAAAATCAGATTTTATTTGCTAAAGCAAGACATGTTGCAGTAGTAATAGCAAAGCAACGAGCACCAATGTGTAAGTACGCAATTAAGAATCAGCCAAAATCTGTTTTTCTTGGATGGGCATGCGGGCTTTTGGGGTTCTTCAATACAGTCTTTTCTACTTTGATCTATTCCTATTTTGGAGCTTCAAGTCTTTACAGTCCAGTGACCGCTTTTATTTGAGCTGGAGCGTTCAATAATCCCTTTCTCCTGCAGTGGCTTCAAAGCTCATAGGACTGTGCTCCTTGACCTACCTATTTTCCCCTCTAATATTTTCTACAGAAAAACTGGCCATTCCCTTTAATCAGTTCAAGAATGGCTTGTCCAGACTTATTTATAGTATCATTTATGACGTCGTTTGATGGCATGTTTGACACTGCAGGTTGCTGTGACCTTAAAAATGTTTACCCTGAAAGTTGTTCCGCACTCAGGTCAGCTAGACTATACGCTCTGCACCCATCAATTACCCTTCGGATTCCTGTCCCCCATTTTTCAATGATAAGCATCTCTGAAAATACAGTCGCAATCACTTTGTTGCGAATCTTTGATGTCCTACTCAAGATTTCTTTGAACGTTATGCCCCATACAACATTCCGGGTGGATGTGATTTCAACCCTATCATCATATACAGACACTTGGACACAGGCATTGTCTGCATAATTTCTGCGTGTGGCGGTGCTCACAATTAGATCCCGAATACTGTCTGGGGGAGTTCGTATTTTTCTTTTCTGAAAAGCCCTTCTATCACATGTAGTGCCGGGATCGATATGCTTCAAGACAAAGTTATAGGCTTCTTTAATTTGCTCATATGGTGTCACTTAAAATCATCTAGTTTATAACCAAAATCTTTTATGTTATAGGCTTTTTTAATCCGCTCATACAGTGTCACACCGAATTCTCTCTTGTCAATAAAAACCGACTGACTTAGCTATACTCATTAGGGCAGATATCAGGTTGACTTATTCCTCTGATATAATATATTAAGTTGGCATAAGAAGGATTTACATGATGGCAGAAATTACAGAGAAGAGGCATGTATTCACAGATGAGTTTAAGCAACAATTGGTTAATCTTGTTCAAAGCGGGCGCAAGATAACTGAAGTGTCAAAGGAATATGGAATTTCAAAGATCACCATCTCAAGTTGGTGTAAAAGATCAAGAAACACCGGAAGTTTTAAAAAGAACGATAAGTTCAGTTGTTTATCTATTCTCAACATCGCTCAAGCCCTCTATTTTATACGCCCTTTATGTATAAGTATACTGTTTTTTACACAAAAAATCCACTGCACTTTAGTACGCACAGTAGACTTTTTCAGTGACCTCGTAAATAGGCACTTTTAAAGGTTTCTATACATGACTCGATGCGACAAGATTTGAACTTGCGACCTCTGCGTCCCGAAAAGCCTCAAGGGCTATCCGCCTAATCATCCGTAGTTACATCTGATTCCGCTGAAACCCTTATAAAATCAACGTTTCAAGGTAGTTTTTGCACCTAAATCCCTACCGCTTCGACTACTGCTAAAAAAAATTGCGGAGCACATTTGGTGGAATTTTGGTGGAATTTTTTGCACGATATAACCCTTTTAATTTTCACTTTCACTTTTGCATCAGATCGTTTCGCCACTTTAATCAATTTCTTATAAAAGGCGTGTCTTTATGTTCCTATCGTATAGTTTATCAGAAGTTGCAGTGCAAGTTCTGATATTTTGGAGCTTCAAGTTTTTACAACCCAATGACCGCTTTTATTTGAGCCGGAACGTTCAATGATTCCTTTCTCCCTCAGCGACTTCAAAGCTCGTAGGACTGTACTTCTTGACTTATCTATTTTTTCCTCTAATTCTTCTACGGAAAACTGGTCATTTCCTTTAATCAGCTCAAGGATGGCTTGTTCAGATTTATTTATAGTGTCATTTATAGTGTCATTTGATGGTATGTTTGACATTGTAAATTGTTGTGGTCTAAAAATGTTTACTCTGAAAGTTGTTCCGAGTTCAATCCACTCAGGGGCAGCTAGACCATACGTTCTGCACCCATCAATTACCCTTTGGATACCCGTCCCCCATTTTTCAATGATAAACATCTCGGAAAATACAGCCGCAATCACTTTGTTGCGAATTTTTGACGTTCCACTCAAGATTTCTTTGAGCGTTATGCCACCATACAGCATGCCAGGCGATGTGACTTCAACCCTATCATCGTATACCGACACTTGAACACAGGCATTATCCGCATAATTTCTGTGCGTGATGGCATTCACAATTAGCTCCCGAATACTGTCCGGGGGGAGTTCATATTTTTCTTTTCTGAAAAGCCCTTCTATTGTAGCGCCGAGATTGATATGCTTCAAGACAAAGTTATAGGCTTCTTCAATCTGCTCATACAATGTCCCACCGAATTCTCTCTTGTCAATAAAAACCGACCGAGTGGTACCCTTAAACCTTGCACATTGGACTGCAGCGAACTGAAATGGATTAGAGGTCATGAGCATAAATGCGTTTGTAGGCACAATGCCGTCGCTGACATGTTTTATCAATCCCCAATTCTTAAGTTGATTGAGGGACACACGTCTTTTGGCATTCGTTTCCTCAAAAATGTATTTTTCAATTACTTTGCAGAGCTTCTTTGCATCCTTCTCGCTGTAATCTGCTTCCAGATAGGCAAGAGAATCATAGGACATATTTGCCCCTTCAAGCTCTAAGTCTTTGAGGATTGCAGCTCCTGCAAGCCTTGTCGTGCCTCCGACACGGATAAAAGTGCCTTCCTCCTTTCCAAGTGATTTGACATAATACGGTCTATTCGGACTTGGGAAGACTTCTGCGATGACGATACTTTTTCCGTCAACATCAGCAACATAAATATTGGGCAGAATTTGTGGTGTTATCATGTCAGAAACTGCATTTGCAATTTTATCACACATAATAGGAATATCATCGGCTGCGACCCCAACGACTTCCTGTGTTCCATCGACAATGCCAATAACGATTGATCCGCCGGTGGTGTTGGCATATCCAACCACGCTCTTGATATATTTGATACTCTTATCCGGAAGTTCCTGCTTGAACTCCACACGCTCGACTTCATATCTTTTTATTAAGGCTTCTACATCCACAGAACTTCCTCCAGTCACAAAATATTGATCTCAATAAAATTACTGATGCTCATAATATAACTTATCAGAACTTGCAACGCAAATTCTGATAAAAGGTGCAGTTCTTGCACACCGTAAATCTGATGATAGGAAAGGTTTTATCTTCCTAATAATATAACTTATCTGCCAGTTGCATTTTCATCAACTTTAAACTCTGTTCTCTCTGATTCATGGATTCTCGTCTTTCTTCATATGAATTTTTCTATTTTTGTCATTTTATTCATGCTCTGGACAATGGCTGTACTTCCAAATAATCATTTACCTCGTCAATCGTCATGTCGTACAAATCAGCTATTTCCTCAACTGTTTTCCCTTTACTTGCCAGCTTTTGCAAGGCTTTCATCAGTCCTCTCTGCTCACCTTCTCTTATGCCTTCTCTTATTCCTTCTCTTTTCAATTCTTCTTCATGCATCATCCAAGTCATATAATCTGCCCTCCACTTCTTGTTTGATTTTAATAGTCTTACCTTTTCATCAACAACTCTGATCCAGTCTCCACTCACCGTACCACTTTGAATATAGTTCAAAAAATCCACCACGTTTTGATTCAAACCGGAACGGGAACCTTCTGTATTTAATATGATCCTTGTCGTCCCATCATCCAGCTGATGCTCCGGCTTACCCTCCAACATATTTTTAAATATGTAAATCCCTTCACCAAGCCCCACGTAATCCCATGTGCAGATAAATATGATAAAGCTATTGGGCAAGTCTTCATAGAACATACCCTTCTTCAATAGATCCTCATCCATTACGCTTTGGTAATACCTCATTCTCTTAGAGATATCCTTTTCCCTGGACACCTGCATTTCTATATCATAAACCGTCCCTTTACCATCCTTTACATAAATATCAAGCCGTACCCCTTTGATATCAAGCCCATTATTAAATGTTTTCTGTGAATCCAGAACCTCAATCCTGTCTATCTCGATTTTTAATAGTCCTTCCAAAAACGTCTTGCAAATATTCCCATCGCTCATTACGGCTGAAAACAAATAGTCATTGTCCAGCCCGATTTTCTCTACATCTATTTCCTTTGACACTTTTGCCTCCTTTACGGATATTATGATTCCTTGCCTTTGGTATATCATTGTTTGATCTTAAACCGCTCAATATCTGTCCGATGATTGTCAATCATAAAAGCCGCCTGTTCTGGAAGTTCCAGATAATCCTCCAAAATATAACGCAAAACGATATCTGCATACTTGATTCCTGTAATTAGCTTTTTGTCTAATTGACGGCTGCTAGCATTTCCTTTTTTACAGATTCTATCTGTTCTCTAGTTAAACCTGCGTACTTCATTATTTGTATGGTTTCTACATTATCTGAAAGAAGTTTCCCGGCAAACTCCACCCTCTCTTTTTGTCTGGTTTCCTGCTCTCTTTGGTTCATGGATTCTTGTCTTTCTTCTTCATACAATTTCCCTATTTTTGTCATTCAAAACCACTCCTGTACAGTTTTTGCATAATTTTGATCAATAAACTTATCGCTGCTCACAATGATCCCTGCAATCACAAATGCCTATTCTTCCGCTTTTTCCACTTGTTTTGCAAGGTTTGCCACTTGTTCAATACGCTTTCTGCTTCTTTTCTATACCCTTTTCTGTCAACGGAAGAATAATCAGCTGCATGAGCTCTTCTTCTGTGAGGCTTTCATTATATTCTATTTTCCTTTTGATGGACTGATAAATTTTTTCACTTTCTAAATGTGCAAGAAAGACTTGCTCCATCTTAAGTACGAGGCACTCCGTTTCTAATGTATCCGCTGCCTTTTCAATATCGCTGATGTGGATTGCAATCATTCGTACCTTTATAATTTTGCTACTGTCCTATGATATTTTTCCACTACACGGGTAATATAAGTCAGTATTCAGATGTCTTTCCGCTCACACCTGAAGCGACAAATACTTTTCAATGTATCCTTTTGCTATATCTTCAGACATATTAAATTTTTGAATAATTCTGTCTTGTATTGCATCCATCTTATAGCCATCCTCGCTCAATACTTCAATCAGAGCCTGCACACCTTTTTCAATTCCTTCCTTTTTGCCTTCTCTTATGCCTTCTCTTATACCTTCCCTTTTTAATTCTTCCTCATGCATGATCCACATCATAAAATTTGCCCTCCACTTCTTGTCGGATTTTAACAGTCTTACTTTTTCATCAATCATTCTGACCCAATCCCCACTCACAGCTCCACTCTTGATATAGGTGAGCAGATCCACCACGTTCCGCTCCAAGCCATCCAAGGAACCCTCTGTATTCAATATAATTCTTGTCATCCCATCATCCAGTTTGCATTTTGGATTTCCCCTCAACGTATTTTCAAATAGATAGATTCCCTGTCCAAGGCCAATGTAATCCCATGTGCATATAAATATGATATAGCTATTTGGCAAATCCTGATAAAACATACCTTTTCTTAACAGGTCCTCATCCATAGCACTTCCATAATACCTCATGCGCTTAGGAATATTTCTTTCTTTCGACACCTGCATTTCAACATTGTAAACTGTTCCCTTTCCGTCTTTAACGTAAATATCAAGCCTTATCCCTTTAATATCAATCCCGCTATTTAAAGTTTTCTGTGCATCCAAACGCATAATTTTTTCTATTTTGATTTTCAGTAAACTTTCCAGAAACGTCTTGCAGATATACTCATCGCCCATTACAGCTGAAAACAAAAAATCATTATCCAGTCCAAGTTTATCTATATCTATATCTATATCTATATCTTTTTCTCCCATAGTGTTCCTCCTCGTGTTCCCTGTTGTAAATCCATTATAGCATAGGGTTCCTCTTCCTTACAATAGTTTCTCTTTTTACATTTTGAAAATCAGATTTTATTTGCTAAAGCAAGGCATGCTGCAGCGGTAACAGCGAAGCAGCGAACGTCAATGTGTAAGTGCGCAATTAAGCATCGGCCAAAACCTGTTTTTCTCGGATAGGCATACAGGCTTTTGGGGGGATTTTCAGCACAGTACATCCTTGCAATAAACCCCGACATCTTTAGTAGCGAACGAGTGGCTTTTATTTTTTTATTGGTTTTGCAACATTGAAACATTTGCCTTTGTTATGTGCCCATGCTATCGCCACTAAAGGCCAAAAGCAAATATTTTTACACCTCGCTTGTAATTGTAATCACCAAGTAATTTTTTCTTTCGCTCTTTTGTTCAAGACAGGTATTATTTTACTTTTGCGGTTTTTACAACCGAACTCCAAGTAGAATAAATCCGTTGCTATTCACAGCCAGTTATGCGAAGCCACTTTTGTATGCTTTTTGTACTTTCTGCTCTTAGTGCCGTTATTTTGTTGCGAAAAATCGTGATGTGTAGTACGATATAAAAAATAACTTTGCGCCGTCAGGATTTTCTCCCCAGCACGGAGAAAATGGAAAGAGGGGAACGATATGGGCAATGAATCCATTACGCTATATCATGGCACAACATACGAATTTTCAGAGATTGACCTTAATCAGGGCAATCCGTTTAAGGACTTCGGGCAAGGCTTTTACACGACGGCTACGCGAAGCCAAGCTGTAAATATGGCTCGGCGCAACTACGATATTTTACGTTCACGTTATGGCAGACACAATATGGACGTTAAGCAGCTCCGCAGATTTGTTTATGAATACTCGTTGCCTAAAAGCGAAATGCATAATTTGAATGTCAAAGAGTTCAGCCAAGCAGACTACGAGTGGGTTTTATTCGTAACCGACAACCGCACACATAATCCACACCGGCACAGCTATGACATCGTAATCGGACCGACAGCCAACGACCGGACGAACCCGACAATACTGACATATCTTTCAGAAGGGTACGGTGAAGTTGGAAGCGGCCGCGCCATCGAAATTTTAATAGAATTGCTTGAGCCATATACGCTGCCGTTTCAATATTTCTTTGGAACGCAAAAGTCTGTCAACCTGCTGAAATTTAACGAGAGAGTTGAGGTGCGATGATGAATACAAAATCCGCTGACCTGTGCGCCGATTTGATTGTTGCCGCTGTTGTGGCACGTTATGCCACCGAGCATAGCATGAAGCCAACGGACGCACTTCGCTATTTTATTTCAACAAAAACCTATGACCTATTGACCGACCCCGAATCCCGGCTATGCCATGACAGCGCGGAGTATGTGCTGTTTATGCTCGATGCGGAGGAAAAAGGGGATTGGGAACGCTGGCTTAAAATCTAAGGGGGAATTTATAATGGCATATAATAGTCTTGACCAAGTGCTTTTTATGCAGGCACATATAGCGAACTTGTTTCGCAAAACGCACAAGCTCTCGCCGCAGGAGTTTTTAGAGCTTGACCGCAAGTGTGATTTCCTCGGCTATGTCGCTGAGTCGTATGAGCCTTTTCACCTCACGGGCGACGAGGGAATATTAGGCGAGATGAACGAATATGTCGCAGGGGCAATCGGAGGAAAAGTGCGATAATCCTGTAAATAATATTTCGCTTTACAAATGTGCATACAGGTTTTTTAACGATTGCACTTTCTGTCTTTTGCTAATAGTTATTGGCGATAAATTGATTTCCGCAAACTTCTTCATCAAATTTTCCATATTCCTGTACTTCATTTCTTTTTGCGCCAGATACAGGGATTTTTTCTTCGGTATCAATTCTACAAGTTTCAACATTTTTTCCCTGTCCGTTTTCTTGTCGATATTCTCTTTGACTATCTGCTCCGCCTCGCTTTTTTTATGATAGTCGCCGTATGGTATTATTTTAGAAACTATGCCTTTGAAAATACTTTCACTATGCGATGCCAAATCTCTAATCTGCTTTTTGGTAGATGCTTTATCCGTATACTTTTTTATGGACTTTGCTTTTTTCAAACGCACCTCCAAACGCAAAATACCGCTTGCCGCCTTCCGCTTTGATTCTGCCTCTTTATCATAGGCAGAAAATTCTATTTCAGTTGAATTGCCTTTCATATCAAAGCTATTATTTTTGTCAATATGTCTATCAGACTTACTATACTTAGGCGAAAAGCCCTTTACTTTACCGATTGAATTTAACACTTTAATGTATGCCGAAACAGCCTTTTGACTATCAAGCTTAATGTTTACGGTAAAATCTACCCTTGTTAAATTAAAATCGTTCAACCCGTATTCATCGTCAAAATATTCGCTAATTTGCTTTTCTAGCTTGGTCAGCATTTTAGATGTATTGTCCCGATTTGGTTTCCACAATTTAAGTACATCATCGCCGCCTAGCAGCCTGGTTGGATTTACAACAAATTTTATCTTTTTTTTATACTTGTCGTTATGGTATTCAATTTTGATCCCCTTATCTTTTAAAGCCATATCAAAATCAACTTCCCCTTTGTGGAACATTTTAGATTTGCGTTTTGCTTTTTCATAAGCCCAGCTTTTCAATCTGTAAAATTTTTCAGTGTTCAATATGAGCGAAAGCTCGAACGCATGTATTGAATAATTCATAGTGTACCTCCCTAAGCGTTTCATTTAATAGTATATTTTCAATAAAGCATCTATTTTTCAGCAAAATAAAAACAGCCTGGTTCCCCATAAGGATTTTCAAACTGCTTTTTGCAAAAAAATATGTACGGGTTAGCTAAACATTAAGCGCATTTCCCGCACGGGCAATGCTTCATCGCCTCCGATATATATGACAGTTATTTTCTGTATATTTTTACTAAAATGTATAATGTATACCGTATTATTGCCTAGCTATATCCATATTTATTTTTCCCAGTAACTTTTTACCTTTTTCTATTTCTTTAATTATATGTAGTATAATAAACAATAGAAATATTAGTAAAAACGTAGATTTGGATAAGCATAATTATTTTAGTTGGAATACATATTCTACTAGGATATATTGAATCACCATATGGAATCATTATAAGAATTGATAAAAGAAAAATAGGTTTTCGATAAAAAGCAAACAGGGGATTGGCAGCGACAATTCAAAAAATGCATTGTAAAATTTTAAGGGCTTAAATAATCCTTAACTCCGGAAAACAGATTAGAAGCTAACAGCAATGGAGCAGCTAGAAATGAAAACCCGTAGAATCAGAACCTAATCATAAAAATTTTTAGGTTGAAATAATTATCCGAAACAATATAGGCAGCTGCAAAATATATAAATACTATCATATTTCCTCGGAGGGTACTGTTCTACTTCACCACCTACACCCTGGAAAATATGCCACTATTGTATCACACAGCCAATTAGCTTTCCTCGCTATATTTAAAATATGAAATTAATATATATTGCACAATAATATTTGTGCAGATATTTCTGGTAATAGCTTATCTTTATCCATATACCTCTTTTATATATTTAATTATATTCTTCTTTAATTATATTCTTCTTTAATTTATTTTTCTTTATAGCGTTTAATCTGTGAATAATCTGGCATCTCTAAACCATCTGAAATTTCATAGTCAGGATTGTTGATGTTCCATTCATTTATAATATATGCCCAATTCGTTAAATTTAATTCCTTATTTTTAAATGGAGATTTTAAAAGCCTAATTCTTTCCTTTCGGTTGAATTTAATTTTTCTGTATATGTGTTGTGTTCAAAATACATTGATTGTCCAATCATCAAACAGCCACTCGATTTAGCAGTTTGATTATCAATTTTAGGAAAATGGTAGAAATGAAAATGGGGTTGATTCCCTTCATTTGCATATACTGCTAAAGTTAATTTATTATCAGTAGTTCCTATTCTTGAGGCGGTCGCTGACATCGTAATGAAAATCTATTTTTCCCAAAAGCTTTTTTTATCCATCAAGGTGCCCATGCACGCCACTTATACAATAGGTTGCCATACCCCCTTCTATCAGCATTGCCTTCCTTTTATAATCCCAAGCAATTCCATAATGTTTGTTTTTATAAAATAACCACCGTAGCACGCCTGCAAATTAAAAAACCCCTAAAAGCGTGATAAATAGGCACTTTTAAAGGTTTCTATACATGACTCGATGTGACAAGATTCGAACTTGCAACCTCTGCATCCCAAAATCGGTAAAATGAAAAGTCAGCAACCACCAGTTCAACTGGTGGTTTGCGATTAGCCCTATAAGGGCTGATTGCTTGCACGCCTAAAAGGCGGGTGCCACAAGCACGAATACCATCAGCCTCTAAAAGAGGCTCTTATTTTCTAGTCTCATCTTTCTCTGCTTCCTCTTGTTGTTCCAGTATATATTTTTTTATTGCATCTTCCATGATATTTCCCACTGTCGATACGTAATAGCCCCTTGCCCAAAATGTCCTGTCCCATTTGCTTCCTTTTTCCGGATGCTTATCGAATATCATCAATGCCGACTTGCCTTTCATATAGCCTACAAAATCCGATATGCT
>JAJQRA010000008.1:0-7133 GCA_046533095.1 Lachnospiraceae bacterium ZAX-1
ACAATATAGTCAATCATCAAACTCTATAAATACGCTTTATTAATGTGTTGCGGTTCGGCAAAAAATTGTCCAAAAATAGGTTGACATATCAATTATTGCTTCGTGCGTATCCTCGAATATCTCCCGCTTTTCAACAGGATTCAGCTTGAATTTTTTTGTCTTAAAAGACGTTTTGTAGGTGCGAAAATTAACTGTACTCCCCAAATACTCCGCATGGCGGATTATTTGGGTAATCGTTGAATCCGTCCAGCTATAGGGGTTGGTTTCGGTCTTTTCGGTCGCGCAATCATTGAGTCGTGCTATGTGGCACGACGGGCGTATTACTTGCTCGTTGTGCAGGATTTTTGCTATTTGGAACGGCCCTTTTCCGTCCACAGTCATTTGGAATATGCGCTGAACAACTGGTACGACGGTTTCATCTACGAGCCACTTATTATGGTCGGCGGGGTCTTTGCGGTAGCCATAAATAGCTTGGTTCGTGAGAGGCTTGCCACTGTGCCCTTTGCTGTGGAGAACCGCCTTGATTTTCTTCGATGGGTCCCGCGCGTAAAGCTCCGCGATGATGTCACGAAAATGGGCAAAATCCGTCAAGATTTGTCAAGTTTTTTTTTAATCAAATAATGGTATTTGTTGTTTGGCAGAGACGAACTATTAAGTACCGTTTGGGTGCCAATCTTGCCGTACTCGCTGGTTCTATGTTCGAATGGAGTGTAATTATTCGTGGCATTGGAAAGCGACCAAACCATTTCTGTAACTCTTTGTCCAGTAGGTAAATATGAATTTTGAAATTTTCGGCGATATACACAAAAAAGTAGGGAACAAATTGCTCCCTGCTAAATTCTTGACGAATGCGGTGCTATTCTATCTCCAATTCTCTCAATTCGGCAATCCTCGGTTTCGCTTCATCGTCACGCCCTTGCTCGGTTAAAAATTGTACGCGTAATTGCTTAGCAAATATCCACCCCTCGGCGTGTTCAATCGCAGCACAGATGAATTCAAGCGCATCGCAGTAACTCTCAACAAGTTCGTCGGGGACTTCTTCGTATTTGATGAGTACGTTTGCTATATCTGTGAAAATTTCGTTACGCAGTTTTATTTGCGACGCAATATTTTGAACGGAAATACCAAGGTTAGTTTTGGCGTCAAGGCGTTTTGTGTATTCGTGAGCAAAAATTTCTATAACTACTTGTAATTTTTCTTGAATAGTTATGTCAGCATTTAGAACAACGTTTAGAGTATCCTTGATTGCGTTCATATACACAAGCAGGAGAAAATCTGCATTGCGGTCGCTAACATAACCGACTTTGGCAACAAGGAAAGACAGTACAAAGTCATAAATTCTCGGTGCTGCCAATATCGATGAATCAACTTTTCCTTCCGAAGATTGATTGAGGCGAAAGAAATACGACTTTTCAGAACCTGTATTATTAAGATAATATATATGATACGTTTTTGATAATATGCCACATTTCTTGCTTTTCCACAAAAGTTCAAATGACAGGTGAGTATCGCCGTGTTCATCTTGATTTATCCACGACAAATCCAAAGTTTCAAATAATTCTTTTTTGAATATCCTTGCCCACCAAGTACGCATTAATCCATAATATATGAGCAAGTACGCATTAAAATCCTCATTTTTTTCAAAAATTAAATTTTGAGGCAGCGAGCGCTTACCAATACATTTCCCTGTTTGCACAGAAACAAATTCACTTCCACAAACAACATAATCTAATTCGTTGGCGTTTCCCCAAGATAACATCGTTTCAAATGCATTTGGTTTATACTCGTCATCAGCATCAAGTATAGCTATCCATTCACCACTTGAATTCTTGATTTTATCAACAACCAATGCCAACAAACCATTTGTACCCGTATTTTTGTCAAGTAATATTGGGATACATCGAGAATCATTTTTTGCATATCGTTGAATAATTTTACGAGTGCTGTCGGTGCTACCGTGGTCAACAATGTAATATTTCCAATCTGTATAAGTCTGCTTTACGATGCTATCTATAGCCCGTTTTAGCGTTTTTTGAGCATTATATGCAATCGTAATTATGTTTAATTTTGGCATAAACAAATTATCTCCGAGCTTCTAATTGTATTCCGGCAGGTATTCTGTTACCGTTGTCGACATCGAAACTGTTGCAATATTTGCAGGCTTCAGATGGATGCGCACCTATTTCCTGTATTTTTTTGCGTTTTACTTCAATGGATTCATTTGAAAACAGGTCAACATAATCGCTTTCGACAAGTGGTATATGTCCAATCCTTACGCCGAATGACTCGATATTGCACTGGTACAGTTTACCGTCAAGCCCAACAATATCATTAGCATAATTGCAGTTTTTGTGGATTGATACTAATTTATCATCGGAATAGTTTTTACATTCATCGCCCACACGGAAATCTACCCATCCACCACAGTATTGATCGTTTTCATCATAAAACACAGCTTGATGGTCAATTTGAGCTTCGTCAAGGGCTTTGATTGCTTCATCATAATTTCGAGCAAGCGAACCATATATGCTGTATCTAACCTCGCTTTTGCAGCCAATTGATTTTAGTGCAGATAAAACAGGTTTACTTGGAACGATTGTTCCGTTGCTACACAGACGCAAAGTACCTATCTGATTGCTGTACTTGCCAATTTCTAAGATTATTTTATCCAAATCTGGATGCAAAAAAGGTTCTCCGCCGAAAGGACAAAACATCTCGCAATAATCGCAAAGCTTAAACATTTCGCTTAACTCAGCAGATATTTGTTTAATAGGAAAATTATCATTTCTTTGCTTATGTATTTGTATATAGCAATCGCGACAACGCAACGAACATACGCTGTTAATTACTAATGCATATCTTTCGAATTTGATAATATTGCTCACAACTAATCCTCCTGAACAAATGATTGAATTTGGTCGCACATATCCAACGAACGTTCCAAAATTTGATCCATATTGTAATATTTATAATCAGCTAACCGACCACAAACATACAAGTTCGATATGTTTTTTGCCTCTTCATAATACATTTGATAGATACGATCATTATCTTCATTATTAATTGGATAAAGAGGTTCGGTCGTACCATCAAATTGAATTGGATATTCATAACACAATACGGAGTACGTGCCATCACCTTGAAATGGTAGTTGAGTATAATCAGTTATTCTTGTATATCCTTCAACTTGTGGATAGCACACAACCGGAGCTATTTGACGTTTTTCTTCTTTGCGCCATTCAAAGCGTAATGTTCGATAAGGTAATCGTCCATATTTATAGGAAAAAAGAGCGTCCAAAGACCCTGTATAAACGATCGGTATAGAAGAATATTCCCCATTCAAACATACTTTGCCATCTTCAATATTTACAATTTTTGTAGCATCGCAATTCAATTCAACGCTGATTCGTGGGTGATTCAGGATATTTTCTATTAACTTTGTATAGCCCAATCGCGGTAGAACTTGAACGATATCTTCAAAGCTACCCTGATCATAAGACAAACGAACCGGAACACGTTTCAAAACGTTTATATCAACTTGTTCCATAGGAACACCCCATTGCTTTGAAGTATAAGGACGATAATCTTTCTCGACAAACCACCTTGCTAAGTCCAAAATATCAGGGTCTGTGCTTGCTAACAGTTCAACAATCGTCACAGAAACTCTGTTTGGATAATTTTTGCATAAGAGTTGTTTTAGTTGCCTTGCACGTGACTCATCGAAAAAAATGTCAAGAGTCTTAAAATTGAATGGGGTGGGGCTCGGAGTTTCGTCAATCATAACACAACCGTGTGTGCTATAAGGCATCAGTTGAGTAAATCGCTGGAGATAGTCAACTAACTTAGTATTACTCGTATGGAACAAATGAACCCCATATTTTTGAACTAATATGCCATTCTCATCGACAAAATCATACAAATTGCCAGCGATATGATTTCTTCGTTCAATTATTTTGATGTTAAGTCCTTGCTCTGCGAAGTGCCGCGCTATTACGCAACCACAGATTCCTGCGCCAACAACGACCATATCAGTTTTCATATTTTTCGTCTCCTGTTATTTATTACAGTTGTACACCTGCCGGAAAGCGTTTAGATTTATCGTCCGTGCCGTGATTGCCAGAACAGTAATTACACGCAGACAGATACGAAGTGGACATTATTTCACGAAACTTTTCGAGTTTTTCTTCAATGCTTGTATCATCAAGCAAATTTACGTAATCATCAGGACAATCGGGTATTAGACCTAATTCCATACCACGTTGTGAACGTTGACACCAATGTACAGTACCATCGCGAGTTCGCCAATTGCCGTACATTATGCGAGTTATTCCGCAGTTAACGAAGATGCTTGACAGTTCATCCGCAGTTCGATTGCGTGACTCCCAATCGCCGAAATCTACCCAACCGCCGTAGTCTTGGTCATCTCCGTAATACTTTGTTATACGATGTTTAATGCCATTTTCACGCAAAGTTTGATAGAGCATTTCCGAACGTTCGGGCATCAAACCATAGTTGCTGCAATGTACAATAAGTTTTTCCTTGTTCCTCACGAAAGCGTCAAGCAATTTCGAAGAAATGGCGATAGTGCTGTTTGTAAATACCATTAACTCATCGAATTTATCAGCGTATTCACACGCAATATCAATCATCTCCGCAAGTTGTGGGTGCAGAAACGGCTCGCCTCCGCCCGATAGGTGTAGCAGTTTAACATAGTCGGCAACTGAAAATAGTGCATTTAGCAACATACGCTCCTCGTCAAGCGTCATATCGGCAAACGGTTTATGCTGCGGAATGAACTCATCGCATAATTTGCATTTTAAGTCGCAACGCGTAGTGACGACAAGCGACATTTTGTCAATCGCCAAAGGCATTTAACCACTCCCTTTCAAAATTTTGTATGTATTCGCAATTGGAAAACTCGGTTCTATTGTGCCTTAACTCATTAATCATACTATCGCGCAGTCCATAGCAATCCGCAAGTTCAAGCCAAGCCAATTTTTCGACCATACTTATCATAAACGACCACTCAAAATATCGCCATATTGCCGCGCTATTCGGAAAGCGCTCGCTTAGCCAATCTGTCCGCTCACGATAAACACGCAAATACTCGGCAAGCGTTTCGGCGTTCAGCAAACTGTGATTTGTCGTCCAAGCCGAATTGTTACCGTCGTGACGCTCGAATGTGTACTTTGGCGTACCATCGTAGGCGATACGGTTCGCACTTGCGAGAATTTGCGGCATTAGCTCAATATCGTCGTACTTTGCCGTATCGCTGAATCTTATTTTGTCAAACAATTTGCACCGAATGAGCTTTGTCGGAAACTGCACGTTGAACTTTTTGCGCCAGAGAAGCTCGACAATCGCGTCCTCCGGAGTGTAGACATACCGCTCGTCAAGAGCTTTGTCGGTCGCGCCGCAAATGCTGATGTCCGCATCGTTTTCGACGGCAAGATTAAGCATAAACTCCAAAAAGTCAGGCTCACAAACATCGTCATCGTCCACAAACGCCACATACTCTCCGCTCGCCACGTCAAGTCCCACGTTACGTCCGCTGCCGATATTGCCTTTTTGTCTGTGAATCACGCGAATACGCTCATCTTTTTCGGCATACTCGTCAGCAATTGCGCCGCTTCGGTCGGTTGAGCCATTGTCCACGATGATAAACTCAAAGTCGCGGAACGTCTGCACAAGAATACACTCAATCATATTGCCGACGAGAGCTTCGCGATTGTAGGTCAGCATTATTACGGTGATAGTTGGTGCGGTCATATAAGTCCCCCTTCATATAGCGTAAAGAACCGTCTCGGCGGGAGTAATAGTATAGTGCCTCATATACAATGAATAGTCGCGACGAACTGACATTATAAATTCCGGAATATCGATGAAATCAATAGCTTTATGGTACACAGAAATAGCTAACATAGGCTTATCTCTAAGGATAGTTTTCACGGCGCCATGCAGCGCCTCAAGTTCTGCCCCTTCAATATCTAATTTAATATACGATATTTTTTCGTTCTGAACGGTTTCATCAATCGTAACCGCATTGACTGTTTTAGTGACATTTGAAACTTCAATATGAGAAGCACCGCGTATCACATCATTCTCAACAAACGACAATTTTGTGTTTTCATTCCATAGCGCCGCTTGAATTAATTGAACATTTCCCAGATTGTCACGCGATATTATCCCCTTAATCAAATCCACAGAATAATTGTCAGGCTCAAAAGCAAATATTTTAACGTCGTCTCCGATAAGTGTCATAAGCTGTTTGCTTGTGCTTAAATCCAAACAGCCTCCATCGACGAAAGATTCTACACCTGACAATCGTGGCAGGATAATCTCTCTGTCAAAATACTGTTCCGACAGGTTTTCACCACAGATATATTCACCAAGGGTTAGGATATTGTCGATTTGGATACCAAGACGAATAAAATATTCTTTCACATAATCTACTTGTTGCGGGTTAAAAAGCGTAAGCAAAACATTGCAGATATCACTTTGAGGAGATTGAGGCGGGGGACTGATTCGCACATCTTTACTGATATTTTCAACTCGTGTACCCCAAAGAGCCGGATTCCTATCCCATACCGCAGCGCAATTTCTTGTGTCCAAATCTTCGCACAATAATTTCAGCCCTGCACCGGCGCCATATATGGCGTATTTATCTGACTGCAAGAAATCTTTAAGTTCGGACACCGACCTTGTGTCTTTCTTTGTCATTATTGCCTCAAAGGCAGAATTTCGCGAAGCATAACCACCATCTATACCTTTGCCATAATGTTTACGAACCATAAACACAGTCTTTGACCTTTCGTCAGCTAATGCTTCGAGAACCTGCTCTGTCCTGTTCTTTTCTTTATACATTACACTAATCCTTTCCACACTTTCAGTTTGGCGTCTCCGCTCGTCAACACGGCTTCGAGCGCGGCTTTGTCGCGTTGCGTGTCATACACGCCGAAAATTCGCCTTGCTTCCACGCTCTAAAAACGTCTACCTAAATAGAGTATGTCTCATAGACCATATAATGGCACGCTTGCATACTTAAGTCAGCAACCACCAGTTCAACTGGTGGTTTGCGATTAGCCCTATAAGGGCTGATTGCTTGCACGCCTAAAAGGCGGGTGTCACAAGCA
>JAJQRA010000009.1:0-101646 GCA_046533095.1 Lachnospiraceae bacterium ZAX-1
ATGACTTTCTCCTATTCTTTGCTAATGATAATAATATCTTGTTGTTAGGAATTTGTCACGTTTACTTTGTACTATTTTTATTCTACCATCATTTAGCATTTATGAGGACATACGGGATAAGCTCATCGCAAAGGACGTCCCTGCCCACGAGGTAGCTTTTATCCACGAAGCGAATACCGACACACGCAAAAAGGAATTGTTTGCAAAGGTGCGTAACGGTGATGTTCGTGTCCTGCTTGGCAGTACCGCAAAATGCGGTGCCGGCATGAATGTGCAAGACCGTCTTGTGGCTCTCCATGACCTCGATTGCCCTTGGCGACCCGGGGATTTAACCCAACGTTCGGGCAGAATTGTCCGTCAAGGAAATGAAAACGAACAAGTAAAAATCTTCCGCTATGTCACAGAGGATACCTTTGATGCATACCTTTGGCAGACGGTGGAGAACAAGCAAAAGTTTATCAGTCAGATTATGACTTCAAAATCCCCTGCCCGTTCCTGTGAGGACATAGACGAAGCGGCACTGTCCTATGCCGAGATAAAGGCTTTGTGTGCAGGAAACCCCTTGATAAAGGAAAAAATGGACTTGGATATTGAGGTTGCAAGGCTGAAACTTTTAAAAGCCAACCACCAAAGCACAAAATACCGTTTGGAAGATAACCTGTTAAAGCACTTCCCCGAAAGCATTGAACGGCACAAGGGCTATATCAAGGGCTTTGAACAGGATATTGTGACACTGGCAGAGCATACCCCAAAAGTGCCACAGGGCGAGCTGCCAAAAGATGATTTTAAAATCACCATTAAGGGCGATACCCTCACTGACAAGGACAATGCGGGGGCGGCAATTCTTGAAGCCTGCAAGGAAGTAAAAAACAGCGACCCTGTGGAAATTGGCAGTTACAAGGGCTTTACCATGTATTTAAGCTATGCCGCATTTGGCAACGAACACACCCTCACGCTGAAAGGAGCAATGAGTCACACAGCAAAACATGGGCTTGATGCAAGGGGCAACCTCACCCGTATCGACAATGCTTTAAACAATATGTCACAGCGGTTACAGTCGGTACAGAAAGAACTGGAAAACCTCTATAATCAGCAGGCAGCGGCAAAGGTGGAAGTCCAAAAGTCGTTTATACAGGAACAGGAGCTAAAGGAAAAGACGGCAAGGCTTGCCACTCTTGATAAGGAGCTTAACATGAGTGCCATGCGTTCTGTATCCTCAAGGGATACGGCAATGGTATCCAAACGGGAGCGACCGTCTATACTGGACAGCTTAAAGCAGTCGCCGCCAAAAACCACGGCAACACCGAAAAAATCAAAGGCAGAAAGAGAGGAACGGTGATGGCAAACAGGCAAAGAAATATTCGTATACAACTTAGGGTGACACAGCAGGAAAAGGAGCTGATAGAGCAAAAGATGCAGGAGCTTGGCACAAAAAACACCGAAGCCTACCTACGCAAAATGGCGATTGACGGGTTTATTATTCACCTGGACACTACAGATGTTCGGAAGCTTGTCAGAGTACTCAGAGTGACAAGCAACAGCCTTAATCAGCTTACCAAACGGCTACATGAAACAGGCAGTATTTACGGTGAGGACATAGAGTATTTGCGAAAAAGCTATGACAGGCTTTGGAGTGCTGCGGAGGAAATTATGCTCAGACTGGCGGCGATTTGAAACGGCAAGATAGACACTTTCCCTTTCATCTGCTACGATAAGTACAAGACGGATACCGTTAGATATATGGAGAGGTGTTTATGAAAATATTGTTTAAAATCATACTGCTGCCAATCACATTGGTGCTTAATATCTTGCTTGGAATATCAAAGTTTGTGCTTATATTTGGTGGAGGGCTTCTTGGTGTTCTGTCCTTTATCTTCTTTGCTCTCGGCATCGGCACTATTATCGTAGCAGGCTTTTCACAAGCGATACCCGCTTTTATCGCAGGCTATCTCATAAGCCCGTGGAGATTGCCGATGATAGGAGCATGGATTATAGCAAGAGTGGAGTACTTCAATGATTGGCTGAAAGGAATATAGTCATAGAAATGGTATAGGGCGGTAGCATTTATGTGCTATCGCCCCTTAATTGCCACATAGTAGGAGTGCCACCGTAAAGCAAGGGCGGCGAAGCCGTTTATCTTGACCCTTGTTTTGTGGTGGCACTTCTGCTTTTTTCGTTTAAAAGCTGTTGATGAATTTGTCGGAAACACATGGTATAATGTAAATATTACAACTTGTACGAAAGCGAGGAACTACATGAAAAGCACTGAATATGAGAAGTATTTAAACCTTATTTCACAAAAGAAATTTGAGGAGGCTGTCAGCTTTAAAGCTGATAAAATCCCTACTGTTTTACATAAATATTTTGGGTTGAACAAAGATAAAACACTGAATTTACAAAAAATACAATGCATTGCAGAAAACAAGCTATATTTAAGTGATTTTAATTCGTTCAATGACCCATTCGAGGGAAAGTATTTTGTGTTCAACGGAGATAAACTTTCAAAAAAAGGGTGGGACAAATCTCAAATAGAAGAATTTATAAATGGCTTAACTGCCTTATGGAGAGTAACTTGTTTAAGCGATACTAATGAGCAGAATATGCCCATGTGGGCTTACTACGCAAATAATCACGAAGGGTTTTGTGTTGAATACATTTTATGCGACTTGCAAAAAAAATACATATTACCAGTAGCTTATGAGAAAGAACGACAAGAAGCAAATTCCATAGTTACGCACATCATAAATGCGGCAATGACTGTTAAAATGAGTGGAACACCTCCATCGGAGGAATTTTCGCTTTATAATCATCTCATGTTCCTTTCAATGACTGCTAAACATATAAGTTGGGAACACGAAAGAGAATACAGAATTATGTCACCCGACAGATATTTTCCAGCAATTCCAAGCAAGATTTACATAGGATTAAATTGCACAGACGAAAACAGAGAGAAATTAATTGACATAGGAAAATCATCTGATGGAATTTGCAAAGTATATCAAATGTACCTTGATAGCAACAATTCTAAGTTTGAACTTCAAAAACAAAAAATAGTGTGAGAAAAAAGAGTTGCCTATTGGCAGCTCTTTTTTCTTGCCCCAAAGGAGGTGTTATTGTCGCTACCACACGCTTAATTGCTATGCACCAAAACAAAGGGAAATCTATTGCCGCTTGCCTTGCCGACCGCACCGATTATGCGAAAAACCCCGACAAAACAAACGACGGTGAACTACTATCCTCTTATGAGTGCGACCCCAAAACGGTACAAGGCGAGTTTATGCTATCTAAGCGGCAATATGACGATATTACAGGCAGAAAACAAGCGAGCAATGTCATTGCCTATCAGATACGGCAAGCCTTTAAGCCCGGGGAAATAACACCCGAGCTTGCCAATAAAATCGGCTATGAATTGGGTATGAGCTTCACCAAAGGCAACCACGCATTTATCGTTGCAACACACATTGACAAATCCCATATCCACAATCACATTATCTTTAATTCAACATCTATAGACTGCACAAAAAAGTTTAGAGATTTTAAAAGAAGTGGCAAGGCACTTGCCCAAATATCCGACCGTATTTGTCTTGAAAACGGACTGGCCATTATCGAAAATCCCAAACGCTCTAAAGGGCATTACGGCAGGTGGCTTGGTGATAAAAAGCCCCTCTCTCATTCCGATAAATTAAGACAGACCATAGATGAAGTGATTGCTAAAAAGCCTAAAACCTTTGATGCGTTTTTACAGCTCATGCAGGGTACAGGCTATGAAATAAAAAGTGGTAAGCACTACGCATTTAAGGGTGCAGAACAGAAGAAATTTATCCGTCTGCGTTCTCTTGGCGAGGGATATTCAGAAGATGAAATCAAGGCAATTATCGACGGTAAAGCTCCACAAAGAGAAGTCAAAAAATCTTCTGCCAAACAACCGAGGCGGCAAGAAAAATCCGTTAATCTGCTTGTGGATATACAGGCAAAATTACAACAAGGCAAGGGCAAAGGCTACGAACAATGGGCGAAGATTTTTAATCTAAAACAGATGGCACAGACGGTTAATTTTCTGCAAAAACATAAGCTGCTTGCCTATTCCGATTTAGAGGAAAAGGCAAAGAAATGCACCGCTGTTTTCGATGAACTGAACACGAAAATTAAGACCTCCGAAAAGCGTATGGCAGAAATTCAAGTGCTTAAAAAGCACATCATAAACTATGCGAAAACCCGAGATATTTACACCGCCTATCGCAAGGCAGGCTACTCCCAAAAGTTTTACGAGGAACACCGTGCCGAGCTTACTTTGCACAAAGCGGCAAAGGTGGCTTTTGATGAACTCGGGGTGAAAAAGCTCCCCACAGTTAAGACACTGCAAAGCGAATATGCGGACTTGCTTTCCCAAAAGAAAAGGGCATACGGACAGTACCATACAGCGAAAAAAGAAATGCAGGATATTTTGACTGCAAAGGCGAATATCGACCGACTTTTGGAACTGGAACAGGAGCAAAAGCAAAAAGAAAAATCACAGGAACAGCGGTAAGCGTTCCTATGCTTTTAGCACCGTTTACGGTGCGTAGCTCGCTGATGAAATCAGCGTAAAGGGGATTGGGGAAACCCCAACAAGCAAGCATATGTAGACCGAATGGTCGCCCATATGCCCTGCTTGCCACTTTTGTTCGCAGACAAATAACGGTATCCTTTACAGTGTGGTTTACTTTTACTATCATGGTCATATAAGCAGTATAAGCTACTGTACATGAACACCAAAAATATGAAAGGACTGATAAAAATGCTGACCTTTGAAAAGGTTTTAGAGGTATTCAAAGACTATCTAAGCAAAGATGATGTTTTCGAGATTGTAACAACAAAACGAGGTTATACCGTTATGATTTGGGAGGAAAAAGACGAGCAATGGTTTGGTGTGGAGCATTGTAAAACACCCGAGCTTTTGCGAGATGCCCTGCTTCAAGGGTACTATGATTTTTCAGAGCAACAGCTCACCCATAACCGCAGAAACTTAACCAAAGAAGAAATTGCAGATATTCAAAACCGATGTAAACAGCTTTACGATTTGTGTGGAGAATAAAAAAGTAACCTAAAAAGTGCGATTGCTTATGCAGGTGTCGCACTTTTTCAGTTTGCTCGTTCAGAGAAACCAGCGTTAATTATTCCGCTGTTTCTCGTGCCGTTTTCAAGCCTTGAGCTGTAGCTTCCATTACAATAAGCTCCTTTTCTTCCATTGAGTTAAGCAACACATCAACTTGCTTACGGTGATTGCTTTCTTTAGCTTCCTCGCATGGATAAAAAAACTGGTCTACCGAAATGTCGAGCAAGGTAATAATGAGATAAAATTTGTTCAACCTTGGGTGCTGCCCTCTGTTCTCTATGTACATAATAGAGCGTGGTGTGAGGTCTACCAGTTGGGCAAGGTATTCCTGTGTCCACCCTTTTGCTTCTCGAGCTTTTTTTATCGCCATACCCAAAGGCTTGAAATCAAGTTTTCTTTCGTCTTGGTACATTTTAATATCACCCTATATTATTGTACATTTCGGGTGGCGATATGAGAACGAAATACAATTTTATGTTTGGTAATGTTTTTTTTCGTATTCTCTCTAACCTTGACATGCGATGTCAAGGTTAATATACTATAATAGTGTCACAAGGAGGTGATTATTTGAAAGAGAGTAGGCTGTTTAAGATTGTTTATTGCATCTTAGAAAAAGGACGTGTTACTGCTCCAGAATTAGCCGAAAAATTTGAGGTGTCTGTAAGAACTATTTATCGTGATGTGGATGTGATTAGTAGTGCTGGTATTCCCATTTATGTTTCAACTGGCAGAAATGGTGGAATACAAATTCTTGACAACTATGTGTTGGAAAAAGCCTTTTTTTCTGATAAGGAAAAGCAAGATATATTATCTGCTTTACAGAGTTTATCTGTTGTAGACAACACCTATGAAAGAGAACTGTTGACAAAGCTTTCTGCACTTTTTAACACAGATTCAGAAAATTGGTTTGAAGTAGATTTTGGTCGTTGGGGCAACAAAACACAGGACAATGCTAAGTTTGAGTTATTGAAAAAGGCAGCTATCACGCATAAAGTCGTATTTATTGTTTATGTTAGCTCCTACTGCAAAAAAACAACGAGAAAAATTCACCCTCTAAAACTCTTCTACAAATCAAAGGAATGGTATGTTAAAGCCTATTGCACAGAGAAAAATGATTTCCGTCTTTTTAAAATAAACCGCATTGTAGAGTGTGAACTTTTAGATGAAGATTTTATTCCTGTTGATTTTCCAAATTTACAAGATGCAGAGCAGAATACCTATAACAAAATAGTGCTTCGCTTTCCTAAAGAAATGGCTTACCGCATTTATGACGAGTTTAAAGAGAATGAACTTACAGAACAAGAAAACGGCGATTTTATTGCGGCTGCCTATATGCCGGAGGACGCATGGCTGATTGGGTATCTTCTTTCATTTGGGGCATATGTAGAGGTAATAGAGCCTATCTATTTGCGTAAGATTTTGTTCGATGAAGCAAAGAAAATTTGCGAAAAAAATAAACCTTGACACATGGTGTCATGGTTTATGTGTTATTATTTCATTGTAGCTATAAGAAAATTTTTTTTAGGAGGGTTTTAAATGAGTGAGAAATTTTGTGAGTGTTGTGGTATGCCTATGGGCACTACCGATGAAATGTATGGGAGTAATTCAGACGGTAGCAAGAGCAAGGACTACTGCAAATATTGTTTTGAAAATGGTGCATTTACAAGTGATTGCACAATGGACGAAATGATTGAGTTTTGTATTCCCCACATGGTTACGGCTAATTCAGCTATGACGGAAGATGAAGCTCGTAATATGATGAAAGAGTTTTTTCCGACACTCAAGCGTTGGAAAACAACATAATTTAGTATTTGGTCTTGATACCATAAGGAGGATAATTACATGGGCAGAGCAACAACAAAATCAGATATGACAACCGCAGCAATTAGCAATTACGAGAAACTGAACGTGCTTATTTCTGAATTGACAGAGGAAGAATTGTCAACTTCATTTGATTTTACAGCAGATGATAAAAAGAAAGAAGCTCATTGGGGTAGGGACAAAAATCTTCGAGATGTTCTAATTCATCTCTATGAATGGCATCAACTGTTGCTTAATTGGGTTCAAGCAAATAGAAATGGAGAAAACAAACCGTTTATTCCTGCACCGTATAATTGGAAAACATATGGCGATATGAATGTGGAATTTTGGGAAAAGCACCAAAGCACGACATTGGAAGAAGCAAAAGAAATGCTGAAAAAATCCCATGAGGAAGTATTGAGTTTGGCAGAAACCTTTTCCAATGAGGAATTGTTTTCAAAAGGTGCATATAAGTGGGTTGGTGGAAGTACATTAGGTTCTTATTTTGTGAGCGCCACAGCAAGCCACTATGATTGGGCTATGAAAAAACTTAAAGCCCATAAGAAGAACTGCGTAAAATAAGCAACTTATAATTCTTTAGGTATGAGGGGAATGTGATGCACTATATAAAAGCTAAAGGAATACTATCAGCAAAAAATAGCATGAACTTATATCGTGGCTGTTCTCATGGGTGCATCTATTGTGACTCCAGAAGTAAATGTTACCATATGGAACATGACTTTGAGGATATTGAAGTAAAAGAGAATGCTGTTAAATTATTAGAAAGTGCCTTAAAGCATAAGCGAAAAAAATGCATGATAGGAACAGGCTCCATGACAGACCCATATATCCCATTGGAAACGAAAACAGAGAATGTTCGCAAATCATTATCTTTGATATATGAATATGGATTTGGATTTACAGTAATTACAAAATCAGCTCGTGTTTTGCGAGATATAGACTTATTGCAAAAGATAAATGAAAAAACCAAGTGTGTCGTGCAAGTGACATTAACTACTTTAGATGAAGTGTTGTGCAGTAAAATTGAGCCGAATGTAAGTACAACAAAAGAACGCTTCGAGATATTGCTACGGATGCGTGATGCAGGCATACCCACCGTTATTTGGCTATCTCCTATTCTACCTTTTATAAATGATACAGAAAAAAATATTTCCGGCATCTTGGATTTATGTATTGAAGCAGGAGTTTACGGTGTCATTTGTTTTGGTATGGGGTTGACACTTCGAGAGGGTAACAGAGAATACTTCTACCATCAGTTAGAGCAGAGTTTCCCTCGCATGAAAGAAAAGTATATACAGACGTATGGAAACCAATATGAGGTAACCAGTACCGACAACAGAAGCTTAATGAAACTATTTCATCAAAAATGCAGTCAGCATGGCATAGTCCATGATAATAGGAAGATATTTGAGTATCTGAATACATTTGAGGAAAAGCAATCTGATAAGCAGCTAAGCTTATTTGACTGAACTTTAAACTGCCCAACGGTAATAAAAAAAACCGTTGTTGTGGCGACAGATTAGTCATGTGCCAAACAGAATAAATTAACTTAACGGCGGTTTTGAAATAACAATCAAAGCCGCCGTTTTTTTCAAAAAGTGAAACATGGTGGGTGTGTTAAACACGCCTTTTTTTAAGGATATGGCGGTATCTTAGGAGGTATCGCCGTGTTTTCTTTTGCTCAAATGCTTGGTAACTTATCAAAAAAAGCTATATTACGTTGTGGGACGATTACGGACAACAACCCGAAATTACAAACTACATAATAAGAAATAAACATCGCTATGCCCGATTGAGATTTTATGAATTTCAGTCGGGCATTTTTGCGTATATATACCCTCGGTGTCGTTCCCCTCCCGCTGTCCTTTCAAATTCAGCTCTTAACCCAAATTTGAAAGGACGGTACAGACATGAAAAAAATAAACTTAAAAGATTACTATGCCCATATAGGCATAGACACATATATTGACATTTCCGATGAGGTGTTCGGCATATTTGAAGAACAGCGAAAGGCAGAGCAAGCCTATCAAAGCAGGATACGCTACCATAAAGCGTATTACTCGCTTGACCGTGATGACGGCATTGAACACAGTGCTTTGTTTGTTTCCCTCTCCCGATGAGATTTACGAGCGTAAGCTCACAACCACACAACTCCATGCTGCCATTGCCACATTACCCGACAAACAGGCAAAACGCATTTACGCTCATTACTTTTTAGGAATGAGCAAAACAGCTATTGCCAAAGCAGAGGGAGTTACTGAAAAGGCAATTAGAAATTCCATTGAGCGAGGTTTAATCTCTATGGAACAATACTTAAAAAATAATTTGTAATCCAAGTCCGAATTTACCCCTTTTTTCTAAAGGTATATGAGAGGAAGTTTTTTCTCTGATATGCCAAACAGCATAATTGTTCTTTGACAATTTCATATACGATATTTTGAGTACATTACTTATGTGAGCCGAAAGGCAAAGCGACTTAACAGACATCGCCATGATAACGGTATGGGGAGGTGATTATAATGCCGTTGGAGCGACAAATGGACTGTTAGACCGAGTTTGGCACACTCGTCCGCAATGACCCACATAAGGGACAATGATACTTTGATACGTTTAGCCCTCACTACGATTAAAACGGAGGGAGTTCCTGCGGTATGCGTGGCTTTTGAAAGGACAAGCCACGGTACTGTGGGGCTATGATAGCTGTGCCGACAGCAACTCAAAATATCCCCTTTGTCGGGGTGCGTGGCAAATACGACAAACAGGTGAATTTAGTCGCACCGCATTTTTATTCAATGTAAATTTGCGGTGCGTTTATTTATGCTATTTCTAATGTAATGACAAACTTTTCATAAATAACAAAATTGCCTATACTCTATGTAAGCAATTCACTTGGAGGTGATTGCGAATGGAAAATATCAAAAATATACCCAATGATGCTATTAAAGCTCCTGCACCCAATCATACATTTGAGAAAACAAAAGCATATCAAGATTTCATAAATGTACTTTCTCAGATTATTGAAAAACACGGTGTTGAAGTTTTAGGCGAAATAAACCGTGCTAACTAAAAACATTTGCGTGTTGATATTTTCCAATAATTTATTGGAGGTATGACTATGAATAGGAGTGGGAAAAAATGTGTACTTTACCCTCGTGTAAGTACCGAAATGCAGGTTGACGGTTTTAGCTTGGACGGACAGAAAAACAGCTTAAAGCGATTTGCAGATAGAGAAGAAATGGAAATCGTAAATATTTATGAAGATGCAGGCAAGTCCGGCAAATCCATTGAGGGCAGACCTGCCTTTAAGCAGATGCTCAGTGATATTGAAAACGGTTTGAGCATTGATTATGTTTTAGTTTATAAGCTCTCCCGATTTGGGCGAAATGCCGCCGACATTCTTAATTCTTTGGAGCATATTCAATCCTTTGGTGTGAATTTGATTTGCATTGAGGAAGGAATTGACTCATCACAGACAAGCGGAAAACTTTTAATCTCTGTATTGTCTGCTGTAGCTGAAATTGAGCGTGAAAATATTATTGAACAAACAATGAATGGGCGAAAAGAAAAAGCTCGTCAAGGTGGATGGAATGGCGGTTTTGCTCCCTATGGATATTACTTAAAGGATAAACAGCTTTTCATTCAAGAGGAAGAAGCTGATGCAGTACGAATTATCTTTGATAAATATGTAAATGGCAATATGGGATTTTATAAAATTGCCAACTATCTTAACTTGCAGGGTATCCAAAAAATCAAACGTGCCAATGGTACTCTCTCACAATGGAGTACGCATTTTGTCAGAATGATAATCGACAATCCTGTGTACTTTGGAAAAATCGCTTTTGGCAGACGGACAAGAGAAAAGGTCAAAGGCACTAAAAATGAATATCGCCAAGTACACCAAGATGAATACATTATTGCAGATGGTCAGCATGATGCTATCATAGATGAAGAACTCTGGAACAAAGCACATGAAAAGCGAGAAATAACAGGTGTAAAGTCCCCATCAAAAATAGGTCGGGATAGAGCACATTTATTAAGCGGTATTTTAAAATGTCCGAAATGTGGCGGTCCGATGTATACTAACAAACACGCTTGGACAAACAAGGACGGTACATATAAAGAGGTTTACTATTATGTGTGCAGCAAGGCTCGTACTGTTAGAGGAAAAAGCTGTGACTATAAGGCTATGCTCAAAAAAACCGACATTGAACCGCTTGTTATTGAAGCAATTAGAGAGCTGATTAAAAACCAAGATTTTGCATCGGAAATCAAGGATAGGCAAGGAAATTGATACTTCTACCTTAAACAGAGAACTCAAGAACTATGAAAACAAGCTCCGAGAGGTAGAACTCAATAAAACTCGCCTTGAAAATGAAATCGACAGTCTTCCGGAAGATACTCGTTTTAGAGAACGCAAGCTCCAGGATATGACCCTCCGCCTTGATGGACTATATGACATCATCGTAGAGTTGGAAGAAAAAATTGAAGATGTAAAGCTACGCCGCAAAGCCGTGGAGCAAGATGCTATCACATTGGAAAACATCTACACCCTACTGGCAAACTTTGATAAAGTATATGACAAAATCAGTGATGAAGAGAAAAAATCTCTGATTTCTTCGTTAATCAAAGAAATAGAGATTTTCCCATGTGATGAATCAGAGTTGCCTCTGAAGTCCATCTTATTCAATTTTCCTGTTTATAAAGACGGTGGAGATGTTTACGAATTTTTGTGGGACAAAAGTACGCACGTCTCCACATGGCTCGATTGCTCTGTATTGATGTCTTGTTTTTACGTTGCTCTCGTGGTCTGTGGGAATAGGTCAAGACAGCCTTTTTAGCGTTCGTGCAAATGTATCCACTGTGGGGTTTTATAAATCGCCGCTATCGGTATTCGGAAACAGGTCTATGAGGACTTGCTACTATATATAGCAGCTTTGATATTTTTCATGCACTCGACATAGGGGCGATAATCTGAGTTCTTTACGATCCGAAACAACTCTACCGCTCATCGAATTTTAATCGTCTCAACCTTAGGAAGAAAGTGTTCAGATTTCACCGCATTTGTTCCTTAAATTCTATTTTTTAGTATAATTCAGTGAGTGGTGGTTGCATATTATGCACCGACCACCTTGCATTGTTTGACTAATAATTTTTGTCACCTTATACTATCTCCAATTTCAAAAGAGACACATCTTTCCCATTGTTTTTTGGCTCAATTCGCTCAAGAACTTTTCTCTCAACAGGTTGTGTCCAGTATATCTTTAATGTTTTTCGTGCACGGGTTATTGCTGTGTAAAAAATGCTGTGGGTTATAAGTTCGTCAATTTCATCTGTAATTATAACTTTTACAGAGTCATATTCTAAACCTTGTGCCTTATGGATAGAAACAGCGTAAGCAATTTGGAATGGCACAACAGCTTTTGATACACCGTCGTTGTCCTCATCAGTGCTCCTGTTTTTACTAACAGAGAAACGAATAATTGAGTTCCCGTTTGATGCGTTTCGCACAATGGAAAAATCCATGTTTTTACTGTCCATATCGATGAGTGGTCTGTCAATCTCTATGTCGAACTGTATAAACTCATTGGGACTACCTGAATTACAAAGTTCAAAGTCAACAATCCGACCCTTCATATTATTGTGAATAATTGGAACTTGGTCATCCACTCGAACAAAGAATTTGTCAGCCGAATCATTAAACAGAATCGGGTCGCCGACTTTGTAACGTTGGACGCCTCGCCATATTTCTTTGCCTGTGTTATTTTCTTGCAAGAAATGATTGATATTATTTATGCCGTAGAGACCACCATAGTTTAGACATAACACTATTTCGTGATCAGCCACAGGTGTAAAAATGGTTGCATCTAAATCTGCTGAATTGCTATATGTCTGTAACAACTCGAAAATATCATCTTCCATTTTTCGAACATCACCCCACAGTCGCAACAAAGCGGTACTTTCACTCCTGTAAGGCTTTGTCAATTCACACACAGATGATGTCGGCAGAAAGCTACGAACAGCATCAAACCAATTCCCAAACTCGATTGCTTCTATCTGATATGTATCACCCACTAAAACAAGTAACTCATAATTTGCACGGTTGAGTATTTGTCTCATATCGTGATTATTAACCGTGCTACACTCATCAATAATGAGAATGTCAAAGTCTGTAGTGCCTCTATAATACTGGTTTGTGAATTTCGATACTGTCATAAATGTACTATTTGCATATGCAGTAACTTTTCGTTTCATATTGTTTACAGCGGGGTTTGTTTGCGCCAAATATAGTCGTGAGTTTGAGGAAAACAAATGAGAAATATGATTAATAAGTGTCGACTTACCCGTTCCTGCTGAACCATAAATCAGAGCAACCTTCGAATCAGCGAACATTGCAAGTAAAGCGTCTTTTTTCTCAGCACTGTCAATAACGTGGTCAGTTGTGTTTATCCAATTATCTACCCAATTTGTATAATTATTTATTCCATCTGCAGTGAGATTTTTGATAGTCTGAATAATCGATACCGTGTCATCCTTATAACTTTCAATGAATATATGGTCGTATTTTATAATCATTTTACGGCGTTGTTGAATACTTGAACGATAAAGGCGTGCATTGTATGTTTGAACAAGGGTCGTAATATCTTCGAAATTATCAAGTGTATATTTACCATCTTCACTTTTCTCAAGAGGAGTAAAAAGCATACCTTGCTGCTCTGTGTTGTTTTGAACAATCCAAGATAGCACTTCGTGCTCACGTCCGCTTGCATCCAGACATTCAAATAAATCCGAAATACTCGGCACATGGCTCTTTAATCCGGTGCAAAACGGCATTTCCTCAAACGGTATGCAGCTGTAGTTTAAATATAGACCACTTAAAATATGACAACCCCGAATATCTCCAGCTTGAGTATGGGTAACCCAATACTGTGCTTTTAATATGCGATTCATCATGTGGTGAAGCAAATATCGTAAAATATTGCTACCAGGAGCATTCCGTTTTATCAATCTCCTACACTTTTCAAGATAATCAAAAAAATGTACAGCTTCTGTTTTAGGAACAATGCGTTCGCGAACTGCCGCAAATTCCTCGTCCGCAAACATTATAACTTCCGATAAGCTTAGACCAGTTTCGGTTAAATATCGACTAAGTTCCCGTTGTTCAGCATTTCCAAAACCACGTCCCGTTCTGTCAAGAATCGCCGTAAAGTTTTTCAACTCACAAGGTCGAATATTAACTTCCCAGTCTACGATTATACGGATAGGCATCTGCCTATCGAGGATATTGACATTATTGTCTGTAATAGCGAGTTTTACGGCATAAAAATTCGTGATCTCTATGTTGGTGAATGCAATAATGCGGTCTGTCTTGCTTGCGTTATCATTTGCCGGAACAAATGCTACTTCATAATAAATCTTCTCATTAACAAAAAATGATTTTACCCTCTGCACATAGAATCTGTCAAATCGAAACTCTCCTTTTATAGGGATATTGTACAATTCTATCTTTTGAGCGATTTTTTCATAGTATTCTATCAGACTCTCATCAATTTCCCGCGGGAACTGTTCAAGGTTATCCAACACGTCAAGTGAATACTCGTCGTGCAAAAAAATTCTGATACGCAATAAATACTCATAATATTTCAACATCAACCTTTCGGCATTTTGCTCTTTCAAGGCTCTGTGCGACACTGACACTTGAAGAAAACGATGGAACCTCGACAGGTGTTTCAACCTGGGGTTGCTTTTCGCCTGTTTGACTGCGGCTTTTATATTTTCTTGTGTATCTTCGATGTCGGCTCCGTTAGCATAGACCTTAAGAAGAATATGTTCTACAAAGTGCCGCAAAGACTCTAAAACTTCTTGTGACACTTCGCCTCTCGTTGATTCCCCAAGACGGCTAATTTGGCGACAAATAATTTTATTGCTTTCTAGAATAGCCTCATCTATTTTTAAGTTTTTTGTATCTGGCACTGCGACTACCTCCTAATTCACACTTTTTTACTCTCAAGACTGAGGTTCTTTATTTTGTATTATCCAGCCTTGATCATCTGCTCTATAATGTTGACATTCTACCCTCTAAATTTATCAATCCATTTCACGGTAAAACTGTATATCTGCTTCATTTCAACCACTATGACGCACTAGCTATACCAAGTCTTATGTTCTTTGAGCAACTTCAGAAGATACAGTCTGTCATTATTACCTTCTTCTCGAACCTGTCGGTAATTCCGATAGGTTGTACTCCTATTCTTTTCCTGTTAAATCCTTAAATCCCTGCGCCCTTAGCAAGTCATTACACTCATGAATGGATTGGTTATAGAATCCGATGATGAATGACTCATAGATGAAATGTGCTTGGTTTGAATAACGAAATGTATTTCCAGACACATCAATCAAGTGTCGGCTAAACTGCGGTGGTAATCGCATAGCAATACAAAGAGCAACAACTGATTCAAGAGAAGGGTTATAATCCGCTTCATTTCTCATTCTTCTAATGGTTCGGTCACTGAGAAGAGATTTTTCAGCCAACTCCTCCATTGACAATTCAGACCATTCAATCAACATATTTAATGATTCAGGGAATGTCCTCGGTAACTTAGCCATCATATCCATAACTTCTTTGCCAAGCGAAGTCATACTCTTTGCTTTCTCAACAACTGAACCACTCTTATCCGCCGCAAAGTGTGCTTCAAAAACCATGCCTGAATCAGCATCACGGAATAAAACACATTCCTTATAAAATTCTTCTTGATATTTATTTGTTGATTTTACTTTAAGGTCAAAAGCAAGGCAACATTCATTTATATGCAGTCTCGCATATTCAGTCATTGCAATGTTTCCCTGTTCGTCTTTAACAATATACTTCGGAACGTTAAGGCACACATGAGAATCTATATAAACGTAGGCACCATTTTTTCTGGCTTCTTGTAACTGCGGTTGCATTACACTTTGAACCAAAGCATCCACTGAACTAATAGAGTAAGTTTGGTTCTTCTCAATTGACCCTTTTTTAAAAGCATGAGGAGGTACATACTTGCCATCAATATATGTAAACGCACCTACGGCTTCTTCATACCCTGCATCAATCATTCTAATCTTTGCTGCGTGCCTAGACACACAGAAAAAGGTGGCAAGCGCATCAATAACAGGCTGCATAACATCTACCAATTCGAATGTAGATAATTCTTTCCGATAGGATCTAACAAATTCAGCTGCCTTAATTTTAAACGAACCCAAGGGCATTTGAATTCTTGGCGCTAAAGTATTTGCTTGCCATTCCATCCAATCGTTAGCTGAGCGAGCAGAGGTATCTTTTACTCCTCCGACAACTAAGCATTTTATTTGCGTTGCATCTTTATTATATAATCTTTCAAGCTCAAAGGCTTTTCTATGTCTATCCCAGTGAACACATTCGTGTATGATTGTATTATTAACTGATCCAAGATTCCTTAAATGGAAAAACTCGGGATCAACAAGAATCGTTCCGCCGATAAAATGCTTTTCTTCCATTAAATCAGAATCAGCATCATAAACTTCAGTGTCACAGTCGGCAAAGAAAATCTGCCCAAAGACTGAACAGTCCTGAGTTATACGATGCTGTTTGATTTCCAGACCCATGCGTTCAGCTAATTTTGCAACGTCTAAAGGCATAGGAATACCTAACGCTTCTGGATAATTTCTTTTTAAGAAGTCTGTTGCAGCCACCTCCACATCTTTCTTATGAAGATAGGGAACCAGAGCATCAGATAACGGTTTATTATGCTTGTTTTTTTGATTATAGGTTTGGATATTTAGGATTTCATTGTCGTCCAGATTTTCTGATAAATCGCCCTCACAGCTAATCATAAACCATTGATAGCAAGTGTCGGAATTATCGTAACGTCTGGTGGTCTCAGAAACTTCGATTTCTGCTTCAAGAACAACATCAAAAGCGATTTCCATTCCTTCTCGGTCATCCACTCCAACCATTTTCACTTCAATATCAACAAGAGTAGCTGAATCTATGTTAGCAACGTTATTTGAATTCAAATCTATATCAGCGGAGTTATCGTCAACATATTCTTTTACGGCAGAAAAGAAGTCGTTATAAAAGCGACTTGATACGTATTCGGTAAAAGAACGGCTTATTGACATAGGGGACTCCTCCATTCAAATTATAATTTCAGTAAACTTATATCAATTTTACTTCCTTCGAGATAATGGCTGTACATTAGTTTCGCTGGCACACATCTCGTTTGTATCTTCTCTAATCCAAGTTGATCTAACATATCCATAGACACAGTACCTTTGTCGATAACTTCATCTGTTTCAGTTGGCATCAAGAAGCTGTTTCTAATAGTTTTTATATCATGGTCATTCATAAAATTCATGTAAGCAAGTTGATACAAATATTGTTTTGTAACCGATTCAATGCCCGGCTGTGCTTTTGGTAGTTTGCCGGGTTCAAGTCTGGCATTGTAGTATTTTGCATCAAAAATGAGAAATTTATATTCTCCATTTTCATTTATGATGGACACCAAATCCGGGATAAGCGTAGTACTTGCAACTTTGTTTGGCAGACTCCATAGTGGCTTTTCAATTAAATCAATTAATATTGTTTTACCGTCATAATTCTCTTTTAGAGGAACAGATAATGACAACGACCCAATGGGTCTTTTTAATTGATTGTCCATAACATCTGCACAAACGCTCTCCCATACAAGATTAAAACTGTTTGTTCCAAACAAAGATATACAGTCTATGTCATGTAAGTTGCCACCATGCGAAATATATGCATAAATAGTCTTTAATAAAAGTTGCTTACGAGTGTTAAATTGAACATTCAATTCTTGCTCTATCCGATATAGAATATAATCCTCATCACCAAAATCATCTAACGCTTCATCTGATAAATACAGTTCATCAATTTCAAATAATTCAAGCAGATCAGCATCCTTTAACTCATTAGATGCGATACTTAGAACACATTCATGTAACCGTTTGAAATAATCGAAATCATCATTAATTCGCTTTCTCGTTTGCAAGTCAGTGTAATAAGGGCGATTATTGCTTAGTAAAGTGAAAGTGTCGTTTATGGTCTTGTCCCATAAAATCTCGCCCGAACCGTTGCTTTCAATAATATCTTCTGTGTTCGTATATGTTCCATTTTCGTAGTAATCGTGTAGCAAGAAAAGCAATACCGCCAAAAGATTAAAAGTATGGCTTTCACTGCTGTCGTTAAACATTCGAACAATTTGCTCTTTAGAATTATATTTTTCAAGTACCTTCAGAACCTGTCTCAGTTCGTCTTTCGGTTCAGTTTTATTAAAGATATACTTTGGATAACACTTAAGTACACGTCCTGCGACTGTTATAACCCCAACGAAAGTGAAAACATATAAAAACTCATTCTCACCAACTTCAACATCAGCAACTTCAATATCTTCATCAATGAGGTCTGACATATCTTTTTGTGCGTCAGAAAATTTAACAGCCTTTAAAATGCCAAACTCTTTAAGCTTGCGAATAATAGGAATGGACTTTTCCTCCGTGCACTCAAACAAATTACATAAGTCTTTCTGCGTATACCTTTTTTGCTCTCGCAGAAACTTTGATATCATTCGGCATTCTCCTCTACAGTGCTCTCTTCAACTGCATCCAATAAATCCATTGGTTCTGCAGCAGTTTGTATTTCACTATTAAAGATGCCAATTCCTTTTAGGTCAAACTCTTTGCAAATTTCAGAATATCTACTACTTCCATCAAAACAGCCTTCAAAAAACGTGGAACGTTTTTGTTTTGCAGCATCTTCAAAAAGATACATAATGACCTTATGCTTGAATGTGTTGATAAAAGCATCTCGCTCTATCTCATCACCGCTTGAAGGAACGACTATCTTCTTTGATATGAAATAAGGACCGAGTTGCTTGTCCTCATTTATTTTATTCTTTGCTAAGAATTTATTAATGGCTTTTCGTAGTTTGTTCCATTCTACCTGGTGTTTTGTTTTACCTTCACCAAGAACTACTGTCTTACCAATCAAATCCTTCTCGCTATCATCAATTCCGAGATACGTAAAATCCCATCTTCTCTTAAACGCTGTATCCATAGGGAATACACCTTGGTCAGCACTATTCATCGTTGCCCAGATAAACATATTATCAGGTATCTTGATTTTGTTGTATTGCTCTGGCTCTCCACCAAGTTCTCTTGCAAGGAATTTTTTAATATCCTCTGACGCTTGAATTGGATATTCGCTCACTTCGTCATCACCACGGTCAAGTAACTGAAAAATATCACCAAATACCGCAGCAACATTGGCACGGTTAATTTCCTCTATGATAAGAAGGAATGGTTTAGGATTGTCTGTTCTAGCGTTTTTCAATGCCTCGACATAAACACGCATAAATGGACCTGGAACATATTCATATGATATTTCGTTTGCAGAAATGGTTTCATCTATTAAATTCACATATGGTCTGATTGCCTTTCCGTGATTGCGTTCAACACTGTTATCTCCAACTGCGGTAGTTCCATCTTTTTTTCGCGTAGTAAAGCTATCATCGCTGTACAAACCAAGTAATAATGGCAGACGAGTCAAATCGCCGTCTTTAAACGTATCATAAAGAAGATCGTATTTTTCTTGTGCTGTTTTGCTTTCATCTAATAGAATCGCTAAAACATTTTCTTTTCCAGTACTTTTTGAAACCCAATTTTCTGCCTTTACCATAACGGGTTTATATGTACCAACGAAATTTGCATAGGAATAATCGGGATGAAATGTAACACGCTCATAGTCGATGTCGCTATCATTTCCAAGCAAATCCTTGCGTTCTTCATTGAGTGTAAAACTCTTACCCGTTCCAGGTGCACCAAACAGAATCCGATTGCGACAGAATTTACTCTCAAGACCTGTTTTAAATTCTACTTTTTGTTCGTCAGGAGTTATTTCTATAAATCCTTCCATTTCAACAGGAGTGTCATCCACCATGTAAGGTCGGTTGTCGTACTTATCAAGATAATCGTGCAAAAAATCTTTTTTAATTACAGCAATATAAAAACTGTTTTTTGTAAAAATTCTATCGAAGCCTTTTGTCGGCACATAATTGTTAGGTATTACAACTTGCGTTCCACTCCCGCTGCGTGTTCCATTAACAGTTCCCGCAACTTCGGCTATACGATTTTCATTGCATTCCAAGCTGAATATATAATTGTTGTATTTTTTCACCTGATCATGTACAGCTAAACAAAAGTACTTTAGCTTATTCTCAATTGCATAATTCCAAGCAACTCCTCGTTCATAAGCTCCGCTGTCACGTGTATCAAAAAAGTTTTTAGAATCGTCTGCCTTATGACTTATTGGATAAATAAATATTACGCATTTTTCACCATTTGTTGTTTCATATAGAAACCCTCTGTTATTAGTTTTTTCAATATATGTTATCTCTTTTGGAGTCAATCCCAAATAACCAAATAATGTATTTGCTGCGTCTTTAGCTAGATATGCCATTTTATTTCCTCCTAATTTAATTCATACGCTTTAAGCAAGTCATAGACAGCATTGGCAAGATGTTTGGCAAATAAAGGAGGAACCGCATTCCCAATCATTTTATAAGCATCTCCATTGCTTCCGTAGAATATATAATCGTCAGCAAATGTCTGCAATCTTGCGGCTTCCCGCACGGTAATTGTTCTTAACTGAGATGAGTCAGGATGAATATGCCGCAGCCCATCTTTATACAAATGTGCAGGGATTAGATTGCTCGGTTCGTCCCAACGTAAAACATGGTATTTATGCACATTAGATTCTCTACCAGTAATTATTGTATACAGCTTCTTAAGAGCTTCAGCGGATACGTATTCGTTTTTTCCAGTTTCAATATCTTTAGTTAACAATTCAAAAACACCAATATCTCTTTTACTCTGCCATCTTGCAACATGATTATCTACATGTGGATTAGGTAGAGAGTGGGATATGCGTTTTCCCTTGTACTTATCTTCGATTTTCAACGGATAAAGTCTGGGTAGATCCTCAATAGCATCTCTAACTGTTTTTATTTTCTTGACTTTGTAAGACGGCAAGATTTCATCATAAAACCGTTCAACAATATCTTCGCATTTTTGTTCTGCAAAGAAAGCTTTGTTTATCCCGAGAATAATAATGCGACTTCTCTTCTGTGGAACACCATATTCCGTAAAATCTATAACGGCTTTTCGAAAATCGTTTAGTACATAATAGCCTTTATCTGCAAATTTCTCTTTAATAATATCAATTATTGGTCTATCCCCAGGCTGTGCACTTAACATTCCGGGTACATTTTCAAAAACAAAAACCTTAGGTTTAACACGCTCAACAACTTTGAGATAACTCTCAAAAAGATAATTGCGATAGTCGTTTTTCATTCCATGTTCATCTCGGACTCTACCCGCAATTGAATAGGCTTGACAAGGCGGTCCACCAACTATTACATCTATTTCTTTTGCTTTAGAAATAAGATTATCTAAACCGTGTGATTTTCCGTACTCCGAATCATCCCACCCTTTAAATAACTCCTCTGTTCTCTGCATATCAAAACACATTACACGAGCATTCGCATCCTTATATTTCCATTTTGTTTCCAATCTTTTGCGTAGATTTATACAAGGTGCCTTTTCCCATTCTACTGCTGCAATTGTATTATAGTGTCCAGACTCTTCAAATCCTTCCATGAGCCCTCCACAACCTGCAAATAAATCAATCGTTTTTAACTTTTTCATTTTCATCCTCCTGAATTATTTTTAAGAGGGTTTTTCCCAATGCATAACCCAACAAGGGTGGAACAGCATTACCTACCTGGCGGTTTTGTTGGGTTCGCGTCCCTGTAAAAACAAAATCATCTGGAAATGATTGCAATCTAGCATTTTCCCTTACCGTAGGCACACGATTGTATTCATAATGAAAATGATTCCTGTGCCCCGTATCAATAGTTTTTGAGGGTTTGTCACCGTTATACCTAGTCCACGCTTCATTAAATCGACGACTTTCTCCCCAACCTGGAGGTAAATCTTTGTAATTCCCTCCTTCGGGCACCAAAGCAATCGTATCTTTTACCATTTGCGTATGGTTTGTGGCTACGTGATTATAAAGTATATTACATTTTCCTCTCATACGTTTTTGATAATCCGTTTTAGGCAATGAAGAATATTCATCAATTTCTTCACCGAATTCATCAACTCTTGATGGAAGATCGCTAATAGCTTCTCTACACGTTTGGTAATTTTCTGGTGGAAATTCTGGTGTTGGAAAAACGGGTTTCCCAATATCTTTTCTTATCCCCATAAAAATTAACCGTTTACGCATTTGTGGCACACCATAATCCGCTGCACACATGATTTTACACTCAACGTTATAACCAATTTTTCTTAGTTTCTTTAATATTGTCTCCTTTATTTGACCTTCGTACAAATTAGCCATACCAGGCACATTTTCTATTATAAATCCTTTTGGCTTAAATTGTTTTACAACTTCTATCACAGCTAAGTATAATCCATTTCGTTTATCGTTAAAATTTCTTGGTCCTGACAAGGAAAAACCTTGACATGGTGGACCTGCAATAATAACATCTATGTTTTTATTGCCTGCAATTTTTTTTATTTCATCAAAAGTAGCTTGTTTTGATAAATCTGCATTTAAAGCTACAGCACCATTATGATTCTTCTCAAAGGTATTAAGAGCGGTTTGATCGTTGTCAACACCAACAATAATATTTAAACCTGCATCTATAAAGCCCTTAGATAGTCCACCGCACCCAGCGAAAAGATCAATTGCATTCATAAATAACCTCCATTTTTAAGACTAACGTATTATTCTATTGCACTATTTCCGCTTTTCACCCATTCATCTAATTCAGAACGCTTAAATTTCCATAGCTTTCCGATTTTATGTGCAGGAATATCTGTCTTCCTAATCCAATTTCTTATTGTATCTTTAGTGACGCCCAAAAATGTCGCCGCTTCCGTAACGCTTATCCAGTTTTCGTTGTGATTATCCGTCATTTATTCACACCTCAATCAGCAAATTATAGTTTTACTAATGTAGTATATCACAAAACCATCTGTTTTGCAAGTGTTTTATAGTATTTCGTAGTAATTTGACCTATTTGAGATGAAAATAAATATTTTCTAAAAAACTTATATTTTGTCGGACACAGTATGTCCGCTCTGCAAGGGTGTATATACTGTACTATATTCATAACTCAGTTCTCTAAGGCAAGCCAAAATCAGCTTGTTTTAGAGGACTTTTTCATTTTTATTCACATAATCGGACATACCGTGTCCGGGGCAAACGCATTTTAAAATGCTAATCTTATATATATGGACGAGCCACTTAGGCTCCCAGTAAAAAAATATTCTACAGCCTGAAATGCATTAAGGGCTAAAGGATACGAATACAGTCAACACCACTCTTTTTTAAACGTGGTCGGCTAATTCGATACCTTTTCCTTTTTGCACCCATTTTTAGGTTTAAAGGAGTCTGTGTATCGAATTGCACAGGCTCTATTTTTGTCCTTTTGCCCATCTGCCAGGCAGAAAGGACAATCTATGAAAAAACAGTATTTCATCGAAATCGATGGCGAACAAATCCCTGTATCAGAAGAGGTCTACCGTGCTTACAAGCAACCCCTCTGGGCAGAACACAAACGCAAAGAACGCAGCAAGCGATGTCAAATTCCTAACGGCAAAGGTGGTCTTAAACGCTGTGAAAAAGATTGTAGCCAATGCCCCCATGCCCGAAACGGCAGTGTTTTATCACTCGACTGTTTTGAAGAGGATGGTTACTTCCCAGAAGATACGACCGCCGTGGACCCACAGCAAATTCTGGAAGATGCACTTCTATTAGAAGCGTTATGGGAAGCGGTATCAGAACTTGAGCCTGACAATCAAACCATTATCCAACTCTACAGCGAAGGTGCATCGGAGCGTGAGATTGCAGCTGCAGTCGGACTATCACAAAAAGGTGTCAACAAACGCAAGACCAAGTTATTTTCACTTCTTTATGACAAGCTAAAAGATTTTGAGTAATGCAGTACTCAATTCGTCCTTATTTGTCCTGTGACAAGTGAGGGCGAGTTACCTGTGAAATTAAAATATTTTTCTTCCACTGGTACTCAAATCAAACATTTCTGTCCTTTGAGGTTTAAGAGGGCAAAAGAAATCCCTCGGAACGGAGGTAAACAGATGCAAAGCAAGATTCATGACACAGATACCTATGATGAAGAACTCATCGAATTACTCGGTACCATCAGCGTGGTATCAAATCGTCTGGCAACAAATCTATCAAAGCTTGCCCGACAAAGCAAATCAAAGGAAGGAGGAAAATATTATGAGCAAAATGAACGACCTGTCTCTTGTAGTCGAAGAACTGAAAAAATGTGGTAATGCACTGATTGGTGTTTCTGAAACATTGGCTGACTTATTCAGCGGCTCTGGTGAGCCTAATTCAAAAGAAGAAACCCATGCAACACCAGAAACAGAATCAATAACTTTAGAAACGGTACGTGCTGCGTTAGCGGAAAAATCCCGTGCAGGATTCACCGCCGAGGTGCGTGACCTGCTTAAAAAGTATGGGGCAAGTAAGTTGTCGGAGATTGAGCCAAAAAAGTACAAGGCACTTCTTGCAGATGCGGAGGTACTAGGAAATGGGTAAACACGCACTGCTATCCGCTTCATCAAGCCATCGTTGGCTAAACTGCCCACCATCTGCAAGACTCGGCGAGAATTACACAGATAAAAGCAGTGACTTTGCAGCCGAGGGTACTGATGCACATACCCTATGTGAGTTTCGTTTAAGCGAAGCACTCGGTCTTGAATCGGACAATCCGATCGAAAATCTCACTTGGTATAACGAGGAAATGGAGTCTTGCGCAAGTGATTATGTTTCCTATATCACGGAACTTTTAGTCGAAGCAAAGAAGATATGTACTGATCCCGTGGTGCTTATCGAACAGCGACTGGACTACTCCCGCTATGTGGAGAGCGGTTTTGGAACAGGTGACTGTGTCATCATTGCCGATGGCACCCTTCATGTCGTTGATTACAAGCACGGGCAGGGAGTTTTGGTAGAAGCTGAAAGCAATCCACAAATGATGCTTTATGCCCTTGGTGCTTTGGAGTTATTTGATGGAATCTATGATATTGACACTGTTCATATGACAATCTTTCAACCACGCAGAAGCAATATCAGTACCTACACTCTGCAAAAAGAAGAACTGCTAAATTGGGCAAACGATGTTCTGATGCCTACCGCCACACTTGCCTATAGTGGCGATGGAGAGTTTCACTGTGGCGAATGGTGTCGTTTCTGCAAAGCAAAGGCTGACTGCAGAAAACGTGCGAAAGCAAACCTGCAAATAGCAAAGGATGATTTCGCTCTTCCACCGCTCCTCACAGATGATGAGGTTGAGGAAATTCTCGGCAAACTGGATGAAGTCATCTCATGGGCCAATGACATCAAAACCTATGCACTGCAAGCAGCCATCAGCGGCAAGGAATGGTCTGGCTACAAATTAGTCGAGGGTCGCTCTAACCGCAAATATACTGATGAAACATCTGTTGCTTCAGCAGTAACTGCTGCAGGTTTTGAACCTTATGAAAAGAAACTGCTCGGCATTACCGAAATGCAAAAAACACTCGGTAAAGCCAAATTCGAAGAAATACTCGGCACATACATTTACAAGCCACCAGGCAAGCCGACTCTTGTGCCGGCAAATGACAAAAGACAACCAATTAATACAGCAAAAAATGATTTTAAGGAGGACAACTAATATGTCTAATAACACAAACAACGTAAACCCAATGAAAGTAATCACAGGAAAGGATACTCGCTGGTCTTATGCCAACGTGTGGGAGGCTAAATCCATCAACGGCGGCACTCCCAAATTTTCAGTATCTCTAATCATTCCTAAAAGCGACACAGTAACTGTACAAAAAATCAAGACAGCCATTGAAGCTGCTTATCATGAAGGCGAAAGCAAACTAAAAGGCAACGGAAAAACTGTACCACCACTTGCTGCTATGAAAACTCCTCTTCGTGATGGCGATGAGGAAAGGCCAGATGATGAAACCTATGCAAATGCATATTTCATCAACGCTAACAGTGCGGCTGCTCCCGGTATTGTGGATATCGATCGCAATCCTATCCTCTCTCGCTCTGAAGTTTACAGCGGAGTATATGGACGAGCAAGCATTAACTTCTACGCTTTTAACTCCAACGGCAATAAAGGAATTGCTTGTGGACTGAATAATCTTCAGAAAATCCGTGATGGTGAACCTCTTGGCGGTAAAGCATCGGCTGAATCTGACTTTGCTACTGAAGATGATGAAGATTTTCTTTCTTAAGGAGGGCGACATATCATGACAACATTTGAAAGTATGATGCTTGCAGTTTGTTTCGGTGCAGTGATGGGAACATTTATCGGAAATTTGGTGTTTCTCATCAAATCTGCAATTGACCGCTGTAAGGAGAAAAAGCGTAAACGCAAGAAACAAGAATTCTCTGCTGATAAGGCAGAATAAATGACACGGGCGGCGGAGGTTAATTCTTCGCCGCTTTTCTTTTAGGAGGGAACAATCATATGGAAAAAATAAGAATCTTATCTATCGACATTGAAACTTACAGTAGTGTGAATCTTGCAAAATGCGGAGTCTACCGCTATGCAGAAGAACCTGACTTTGAAATCTTGCTGTTCGGATACAGTATTAATGGCGGCGAAGTATCAGTCATTGATATTGCAAATGGCGAAAAAATCCCCACTGACATTATATCCGCTCTTACAGATGAATCAGCTATCAAGTGGGCATTTAATGCTCAGTTTGAACGGACCTGTTTATCAAGACATCTTGGACTTCCTGCAGGAGAATATTTAAATCCCAACTCTTGGCACTGTTCCATGCTGTGGTCTGCCTATATGGGGTTACCACTCTCTTTAGAAGGTGTTGGTGCTGTGCTAAAACTTGACAGCCAAAAGTTAAAAGAAGGTAAAGAACTCATCAAATACTTCTGTCAGCCATGCTCTGCCACAAAATCAAATGGCGGACGTACTCGAAATCTACCTATCCATGCAACAGAAAAATGGGAACTCTTCAAAGCATATAACAAACGTGACGTGGAAGCAGAACAAGCAATACAAGATAAACTCGCTAAATATCCTGTGCCTGATTTCTTATGGGATGAATATCACCTTGACCAAATAATCAATGACCGTGGTGTAGCTGTAGACATGACTCTCGTTCAAAGTGCCGTTTTGATGGATGAAAAATCAAAACAAGAACTCTCTTCTGCAATGAGAAAACTGACAGGACTTACAAATCCAAACTCTGTGCAGCAAATGAAACAATGGCTTTCTGAAAATGGAATGGAAACGGATACCCTTGGTAAAAAGGCAGTAGCTGAAATGCTTGAAACAGCACCTCCCGAACTTGCCAAAGTGCTTACTTTGCGTGGGCAACTTTCTAAATCATCAGTAAAGAAATACGCTTCTATGAAAAATGCCGCCTGCAAGGATAATCGTGCAAGGGGGATGTTTCAATTTTACGGAGCCAATCGCACTGGTAGATGGGCAGGACGATTAATTCAAATGCAAAACCTCCCACAAAACCATCTGCTCGACTTAGCTCAAGCACGTGCCCTAGTTCGTAGTGGCAATTATGAAGCTGTGAAAATGCTCTATGAAGATATACCTGACACCCTTTCACAACTAATCCGCACTGCTTTTATACCACAAGAAGGCTGTAAGTTTATTGTTGCTGATTTCTCTGCTATCGAAGCACGAGTTATCGCTTGGTTTGCAGGTGAAGCATGGCGGGCAGAAGTCTTTGAAAACGGCGGTGATATTTACTGTGCATCTGCAAGTCAAATGTTTAAAGTTCCCGTTGAAAAGCATGGTATCAATGCACACCTGCGACAAAAAGGAAAGATTGCTGAGCTGGCACTTGGGTATGGTGGCTCAGTCGGTGCATTAAAGGCAATGGGCGCATTAGAGATGGGACTTTCAGAAGATGAACTTCCAAACCTAGTGGAAGCATGGCGAGGATCAAATTCAAATATCGTACGATTTTGGTGGGAAGTTGACCGTGCTGTCAAAAAAGCAATCAAAGAAAAAACCACCATAAATACTTATGGAATCGATTTCTCTTATCAAGGTGGAATGTTTTTTATTACCCTCCCATCTGGCAGAAAGCTGTCTTATGTAAAACCTCGGATTGGCGAGAATCGCTTTGGCGGTGAATCCGTCACCTACGAAGGTATCGGCGGCACCAAAAAATGGGAACGGCTTGAAAGCTATGGTCCTAAGTTTGTTGAGAATATTGTGCAAGCCACTGCTCGTGATCTTTTAATGTATGCTATGCAGTCGCTTCGCTCTTATCGCATTATCATGCACGTTCACGATGAAGTGGTTATTGAATGTGATAAAGACATCTCAGTTGAAAGCATCTGCAACTTGATGAGCCAGTCACCGCCTTGGGCAAGTAATCTTTTACTCCGTGCTGATGGGTATGAATGTAATTTTTACAAAAAAGATTAGCTCCTCTGGTACTCAAAGCAATGGTTTTTGTCCTTTGAATATCAGAGGGATATCCCTACTACATTTACGGAGGTTTTATATATGAAAGAATTAATACCAATTAACTACGGTGGTGGGCAAGCAACGGTTAGTGGTCGTGAGCTTCATAACAGGCTCAGTATTGAAACACGCTATAACGACTGGTTTGGCAGAATGTGCGAATACGGTTTTGATGAAGGAAAAAGCTATTACTCATTTTTGAGTAATAGGTCTGACGGAAAAGCTGGTAAGGCTCCCATCGATCATGCGCTTACAATTTCTATGGCAAAAGAAATCTGTATGATACAGCGTTCAGAAGTGGGCAGGAAATTTCGTGAGTATTTTATCAAATGCGAGGAGTCTTGGAACTCCCCTGAGAAAATTATGGAACGTGCATTGCTCATAGCACATCAACGAGCAATTGAAGCTGAACAGCGTATTTTCGGCTTAACATTAGAAAAAGAAACGTTGGAAATAGCATTGAACGATTCGCTTAAGTTTTTTACTGTAGCGAAATATAGCAAGGTCTACAACAAAAATTGGTCACTCTCAAAGTGTCAAGAAATAGGAAAAAAGTTATCTGCATATTGCAGGGGTCGTTCGATTGAGATAAAGAAATGTGAAACAAATGATGAACGGTTCGGCTCAGTCAACAGCTACCCGCTTACAGCTTGGGAAAGTTTTTTAAAGGAGGACAAATAATATGTTTTATGTGAAAGAACAGCTAAATGATGCGATGGTGGTTTCCATTGAAATTAACGATGAGAATGTGTTTTGTAACTGTCCACACTGTGGATTAGAGGTGCAAATTGACCTTGCAGAGGTGTTTGCTGATGGGGAGATTGACCTATTCGGTACAGTAGTACTTTGTAGAGATTGTGGCAAGAAAGTGATGGAGGAAAGTTATGGCGATAGATAAATTTAACGCAGAGGGTTACTATGACCCGACCACATTTGAGGCATTAACTAAAATAGAAAAGGAAGAGCGTGCGGCAAGAAAAGCCGCCGCTTTCCGACCTATGGTGTATGTGTGTAGTCCTTATTCCGGAGATATTGATAAGAACACAGCTAATGCAAGGGTGTATTCAAGATTTGCAGTAGCCAAAAATACGATTCCTCTTGCTCCTCATCTGTTACTACCACAGTACATTTCAGAAGAACACGAGAGAGGTCTTGCGATGTTTGTGAATAAGGTTTTTCTCGGTAAGTGTGATGAACTATGGGTGTTTGGCAACAGTATCTCATCTGGAATGTCTGAAGAGATTGAACTAGCAGGCAGGATGAGAAAGAAAATCAGATATTTTACTGGGGATTTACAGGAGGTTTGTCGATGAGTAGCAAAGTAAAAATAGCTGTCTGCAATCGCAAGACAGACAGAAAATACAAGAATCAAGAACAGGAATGGGAATATATCATAGGCCACAATCGCACTCCCATTCGCACATCAGAAACCGCTGAAGAATATCCAAAACTACCGAAAAAGCAACGAGATGCCTTAAAAGATAATGGGGGTTTTGTCGGTGGTCACTTAAAAGGCGGCATTCGCAAAAATGGCAATGTTATCTGCCGTAGCATTGGCGCACTCGATGCAGATTATATCGATGATGGCTCTGCTTTTATTGATGCTGTAAAGTTTGCATTGTCAAATACTGAGTATTTCATCTATTCCACACACAGCCATACCCCAGAAAGTCCGAGGTATCGCTTAGTTATTTTATTTTCTCGTGAAGTAAGTGAAGATGAATACCCTGCACTCATGCGTATGGTAGCAAAGCAAATAGGCATGGAGTATTTTGATGACTCTACCTATCAGGCTAACCGCATGATGTTTTGGGCATCTTGCCCATCTAATGGTGACTTTGTTTTTGAAGAAGAACGCGGAGAACCGCTCGACCCGGATAAGTATCTCTCCATGTACGAAGATTGGCACGATGTTACGCAGTGGCCTACTTCCTCCCGTCAATCCGAAATTATGAAACGAAGCATCAAGGAACAAGCTGATCCTACTTCAAAAGACGGTATGGTAGGTGCCTTTTGCCGTACTTATGGGATAGCCTCGGCAATTGACTTATTCTTATCCGATGTTTATGCACCATCTGCCGTAACAGGTAGATACGATTATCTCCCTGCTGATTCTGCTGCTGGAGTTGTCATTTATGATGATAAGTTTTCTTACAGCCATCATACCTCAGACCCTGCTTGCGAAAAATTACTCAATGCTTTTGATTTGGTTCGTATTCATAAATTTTATGATAACGATGAGAAAAAGTCCTTTAATGCCATGTGTGATTTTGCAAGTAATGATGAAAATGTTCGCTTAAAGCTTGCAGAGGAACGAATGAATAGTGCTGAAGTGGATTTTAAGGATAAGGATTGGCAAAAAGCACTGGAACTTGATAAGCAAGGGAGAATTAAAGATACCCTCGACAATCTCGTTTTAATTCTCCGTCATGATGAAAATTTACAAAGCATTGCTTTCAACTGTCATCGTGATGGAATTGACACGAAATCAGCCTTGCCTTGGGATCAAATAAAAGGTGGCTGGAATGATTCCGACAATGCTGCCCTTAAAGTTTATCTTTCAAATCGATATGGACTCTATTCTCCCACTAAAACAAAAGATGCTGTCCTTGCCGTTGCCGCAGAGCGTGCATACCATCCCATCAAAGAATACCTTGAATCTTTACCACCTTGGGATGGCATTCTCCGAGTTGAAAACCTGTTAATCCACTACTTCGGTGCTGATAGCAACACTTACACAAAAGCTATCATCCGTAAAACGATGGTGGCAGCTGTGGCTCGCATCTACCATCCCGGCACAAAGTTTGACAGTGTACTTATCCTAAATGGCCCGCAAGGCATCGGAAAGTCCACTTTCTTTGCCAAACTTGCAGGCAGTTGGTTTTCTGACAGCTTAACACTAACAGATATGCGTGATAAATCGGGTCCTGAAAAATTACAGGGGTATTGGATTTTAGAACTTGGAGAACTTGCGGGCATGAGAAAAACTAATGTAGAAACGGTAAAATCCTTTATTTCTCGTATGGATGATAAATATCGTGCAAGTTATGGCGTCAATGTAGAAAATCATCCAAGACAATGTGTGGTGGTCGGCTCTACGAATGCAGAAAGTGGCTTTTTACGGGATATCACAGGTAACCGTCGCTTCTGGCCAGTGCGTGTGAGTGGTCATTCTATTAAAAAGGCATGGCAGATTACTGAAAATGATGTTCAGCAGATTTGGGCAGAGACTCTTGTTCTCTACAAAAAGGGCGAAAAGCTGTACCTCGAAGGTAAAGATGCAATATTTGCTGTGTCTGAACAAGCCGATGCAATGGAAACTGATGAACGAGAAGGCTTGGTGCGTAAATACCTTGAAACCTTGCTGCCTGATAACTGGGATAGCATGGATTTGTATGACCGCAGAAACTTCTTAAACGGCAGTTCTATATCGGATATAGGCAGAAAAGGAACAATTAAAAGAAGCGTGGTTTGCAACATGGAAATCTGGTGTGAGTGTTTTGGTAAAGATTCTGCATCGATGAAAAAATCCGATTCTTATGAGATTGGTGCCATTATGCAGAAGATGGAACACTGGGATAAGTCGGACAGACACGGTTTTCCAATTTATGGTCGCCAAAGGTCATATTTGCGGCACGAGCAGGACAAACCTTGATGGTGTCCGCTAGGCTGACCAGTCTGCTAAATTCGCATATATCCTGTGTTTCTTAAAGGTATAGGACAAGTGGACAAGATTTCTATATTAGGGATTAAAAAAAGAAGAAAAACTGAATTTCGTGCCTGCGTATATGTATGTATGCGCGTATATAGAAATCAATGTCCAAATTGTCCACTTGTCCAGATTGGAGGAAAAATGCTTGAAAAAACAATAGAACAAAAACTTGTGAAGCAGTTAAAAATATGGGCGGCATCGCACCTAAATTTGTTAGTCCAGGATTTGATGGTATGCCTGACCGCCTAGTCCTGCTTCCCAAAGGCAAAATCGCTTTTGTGGAAGTAAAAGCACCAACTAAAACACCACGTCCATTACAGCTTGCAAGACATGAGATGCTGCGGCGACTTGGATTTAAAGTATATGTTTTAGATAATGCAGATGAGATTGGAGGGATTCTTGATGATATATAAGCCACACGATTATCAGAAATATGCAACACAGTATATTAAAGCCCATTCCATCTGTGCTGTACTACTTGATATGGGTCTTGGCAAAACAGCGATTACTCTAACCGCTATTATGGATTTACTGTTTGATAGCTTTGAAGTGAGCCGTGTTCTTGTTATTGCACCGCTTCGTGTGGCAAGAGATACATGGACTGCTGAAATCGAAAAATGGGAACACCTAAGTCTCCTCTCTTACTCAGTCGCTGTTGGAACGGAGTCTGAACGCATAGCAGCACTAAATAAAAAGGCTGACATTTATATCATCAACCGTGAAAACGTGCAATGGCTGACCACGCAAAGCGGCATCTCTTTTAACTTTGATATGGTTGTTATTGATGAGTTATCCTCTTTCAAAAATCATAACACAAAGCGTTTTAAGTCGCTGATGAAAATGCGTCCTTTTATAACTAGGATTGTTGGTTTAACGGGTACTCCTACAAGTAATGGCTTGATGGATTTATGGGCGCAGTTTAGACTTCTTGATATGGGTAAACGGCTCGGAAGGTTCATCTCCCATTATCGTAATAACTACTTCACACCAGACAAACGAAATGGGCAGATTGTGTTTAGCTATAAGCTGCTTCCAGGTGCTGAAGATGCCATTTATAACCAAATTTCAGATATCAGCATTTCTATGAAATCGACAGACTATCTGAAAATGCCTGAACTCATTAGCAATGAATATAAAGTGCATTTATCACCAAAAGAACAAAAGGACTATGACTATATGAAGTCGGAATTAGTGTTAAATCTCCCAAACGGTGAAATCACCGCTGCTAATGCCACCGCTCTTTCAGGGAAACTGTGTCAAATGGCAAATGGAGCAATTTACGATGATGATGGCAATTCGGTTACTATCCATGACCGCAAGCTAGATGCTTTAGAAGATATTATCGAATCAGCAAATGGCAAGAATCTACTTATTGCATATTGGTTTAAGCATGATCTTGTGAGAATTGAAAAACGACTGCATGAAAGACATATTCCATTTGCAAAGCTTGATTCATCAGATAGTATCCGCCGATGGAACAATGGCGAACTCCCTGTCGCTCTTATCCATCCTGCATCGGCAGGGCATGGACTGAATTTACAAAATGGTGGTTCTACTCTCATTTGGTTTGGCTTAACGTGGTCATTAGAACTATATCAGCAGACCAATGCCAGACTGTGGCGGCAAGGACAATCGGCAAGCACCGTAGTGATCGGGCATATCATTGCCAAAGGCACGATTGACGAACAGATACTAAGAGCCTTGCAAACAAAGGATAAAACACAATCGGCACTCATTGATGCCGTAAAAGCCAATCTATGAAAATCAGAGTCAAGTCTTGTCAATCCGAGGAATAAATAATCGGAGGTAAGATGATGAAAGCAAAGGAATATTTACAGCAAGCACGGTACTTGGATAATCGTATCAATTCTAAAATTCAGCAGATACAATCCTTAAACGATTTAGCCACGAGCTGCAGTACTGTGATTAGTGATATGCCAAGAAACCCTAATCGTGATGGTTCACGAATGGCAGATGCCGTTATAAAGATTGTGTCCTTGCAGGAAGAACTTAACATGGACATCAATGCTCTCGTGGAACTCAAGCGTGAAATCATGGGTGTTATTAAAGCCGTACCAAGCACAGAACATCAGACATTACTTGAGAAACGTTATCTTTGTTTCGTTTCGTGGGAGCAAATTGCTGTGGATTTAAATTACAGCATTCAACACACCTATCGTATGCATGATGCGGCATTGAAAGAAATTGACTGTATTTTGAATCGTGAGAGTTAAGTGTATAGAATGAGAGTCGCTCCCTGTGTTATTATTACAATAGCAAAAAGCATAAAAATGAAACGGGTAAAACCGTGCCAAGCCTTGTAGGTCACACCGATCTGCAGGGTTTTTATTATGCCAAGAATTGAGGTGAAACAATGCCAAGAAGTCCAAAGAAACCTTGCTCCCATCCGAACTGTCCAAAGCTTACTGATGGTAGGTTTTGCAAGGAGCATGAAGTACAGGAGCGTAAACGCTACAACAAATATGAACGCAGTCCTGATATGGGTCGTAAGTACAGCAGAGCGTGGAAACGAATCCGTGACCGTTACATTGCAGCACATCCTCTTTGTGCACAGTGTCAAAGCGAGGGCAAGCTTACTCCTGCCGTTGAGGTTCATCACAAGCTACCTGTGTCACAAGGTGGTCAACACGTAAATAATAATCTGATGTCCCTTTGTCGCTCTTGCCACAACAAGATTCATCTTGAGATTGGTGACAGAAAAATTAGACGGTAGGGGGAGGTCAAATCTCTAAAACTCTTTTAAGTGGACAGCGGCCTGGGGTCACACGCACAAAATCGCATAAGTTTTAAGGGGAATAGCCCCCATTATGAAAAGAGGTGAATTTTTATGGGAACGAGAGGTCCTAAAGCAGGTTCAGGAGGCAGACCCAAAAAAGCAATTACAGAAAAGATTGCAGATGGAAATCCGGGCAAACGCAAGCTGACTGTCATTGATTTCAAAGATAGCGCTGCAAATTTAGAGGGACAAGATATGCCAAAGCCAGCAGAGTTTCTATCTGCAACACAAAAAGATGGTTCCAAGCTTTGTGCGGATGAAATATATAAAACTACATGGGAGTGGCTGTCCGAGAGAGGATGTGCCACTCTTATTTCTCCACAGCTGATGGAACGGTATGCAATGGCAAGTGCCAGATGGATTCAATGCGAGTCGATAACAAGTGAACTTGGATTTTTAGCAAAGCATCCGACAACAGGTGCGGCTATTCAAAGTCCATATGTTGCGATTGCTGATAAGTATATGACACAGGCAAATCGTCTGTGGTCGGAAATTTATGGCATTGTCCGTGAGAATTGCACATCTGAATATATGGGCGCCAGTCCACAAGATGATGTGATGGAACGATTGCTTCGTGCAAGAAAAGGAAAATAAGATGCCTAACTCTATAACTGAATTTATGAAAATACTTAAAAATAATAAAAGCAAACTAACACTTCAGCAGTTTCGCACCATCAAGGGTCAAGCACTTGCAGGTGATGTTGCTGGTGCAAGAAAGGGACTGAATAAGCTTTTGGAAGGACGGTGCAGATGATGATTATCGAAAAGAAAAATACAGCAGACCTACTTCCTGCTGAATATAACCCACGTAAAGATTTAAAACCGGGCGATGCAGAATATGAAAAACTGAAACGATCCATTGAGCAGTTCGGCTATGTTGAGCCAGTTATATGGAATAAAACAACAGGTAAAGTTGTCGGAGGACATCAGCGCTTGAAAGTCCTGATTGATATGGGTATCTCCGAGGTGGAGTGTGTGGTAGTCGAGATGGATGAGGATAAAGAAAAAGCATTAAATGTTGCTCTCAATAAAATCAGCGGTGATTGGGATAAAGATAAACTTGCTCTGCTTATCACGGATTTACAAGGTGCTGACTTTGATGTATCACTTACGGGTTTTGAACCTGCAGAACTGGATGATTTATTTAAGGATTCTATAAAAGATGGTATTCACGATGATGACTTCGATGTGGAGGAAGAACTGAAAAAACCACTCATGACAAAGCTTGGTGATGTATGGACTCTTGGTAGACACAGGCTTTTTTGCGGTGATTCCACGAAAGAAGAAACTTTTAATGTGCTGATGAATGGAAAGAAAGCTAATCTCGTTATTACGGACCCGCCGTATAATGTAAACTACGAGGGTTCAGCTGGTAAAATAAAAAATGATAATATGACGAACGATTCCTTTTATCAGTTTCTGCTTGATGCATTTATGAATACAGAGACTGTTATGGCTGATGATGCGAGTATCTATGTATTCCACGCTGATACTGAGGGTTTAAATTTTAGAAAAGCCTTTGCTGATGCGGGATTTTATCTCTCTGGTACTTGCATTTGGAAAAAGCAAAGTCTTGTGCTTGGTCGCTCGCCCTACCAATGGCAGCACGAACCAGTGCTTTATGGTTGGAAGAAAAAAGGCAAACATCAGTGGTACACAGGTAGAAAAGAAACGACTGTATGGGAGTTTGATAAGCCGAAGAAAAATGGCGATCATCCTACGATGAAGCCGATTCCACTGCTCGCCTATCCGATTATGAACTCAAGCATGAGCAACACGCTTGTTCTTGATCCATTTGGTGGCAGTGGCTCTACATTAATTGCCTGCGAGCAATCTGACCGTTCCTGTTTTACTGTTGAACTCGATGAGAAGTTTTGTGATGTTATTGTTAAACGCTACATTGAACAAGTGGGTACTTCGGCAGGTGTATCTGTGATGCGTGATGGTCTTACCTATCCATACGATGAATTGGAGGTAAGCGATGAATGATAAATTAACCTTAGGCAGTTTATTTGATGGCTCGGGAGGTTTTCCACTCGGTGGATTAATTTCTGACATAACCCCTTTATGGGCATCAGAAATTGAGCCTTTTCCTATACGAGTTACTACCAAGCGAATGCCCCACATTAAACACTATGGGGATATTTCCACCATGAATGGTACAGAAATTGAACCTGTAGATATTATTACATTTGGAAGTCCTTGTCAGGATATGTCTGTGGCGGGAAAGCGTAATGGACTAGACGGCTCTCGCTCTAGTCTTTTTTATGAAGCAATTCGAATTGTAAAAGAAATGAGGTGTAAAACCAATGGAAGAAATCCACGATACATCGTATGGGAAAATGTCCCCGGAGCATTCTCCTCAAACAAAGGAGAAGATTTCAGATGTGTCCTTGAAAGCATCTGCAAAGCCAAAGACGAAACCACATCTATTCCTAAAGCTGATAAATGGCAGCCAAGTGGAGAAATCTTGGGAGATCATTTCTCCCTTGCATGGCGAGTGCTTGATGCTCAATTTTGGGGAGTACCCCAACGAAGAAAACGTATCTACCTTGTCGCAGATTTTGCAGGCGGGAGTGCCGGAAAAATACTATTTGAGTCAGAGGGCGTGTCAGGGTATTCTAAACCGAGCTGCCGCTCGTGGCAAGGAACTGCCGAGAGTTCTTCGTCTTGCTCTGGAGTGTCAAGCCTCTGCTTAAATGACCAAGGTGGGAATCGTATGGATGTGACAGATGATGTCACTTGTACCCTTCGTGCAGAAAGCCATCATCCACCACTTGTATTTGAAAATCACTCACAAGATTGTCGGTATAAGGAACTGGGAGATGTTTGTCAGACTGTACTCTCTACCTTTGGAACGGGTGGTAACAATCAGCCATTCGTGGTTGGGGATACTCCTAAAACCTTAAAAATCCGTTCTGGCTGTGATGGTGGTGGCAAAGGTGCTTTGATACAGGAGGATAAATCAGCAACACTTGGCTGCAATAATGATCAGACGGTATTTGTGCCAAAAGCATATGGCATTTGCTCCAAGGATAGTAACTCCATGAAATCCGATAACCCTCACAGTGGAATTTACAACGCAGATACTTCTCGCACCATTGATGCAAATGGTGGAAATCCATCGTGTAATCAAGGTGGCATTGCTATTGTGGAAAGCTATTCATTGCAAGGTTCAATGATTGGTCGCAAAGACGAGAATGGTCCTAACGGCGGTGGCATCAATGAAGATGTATCTTTTACACTAAATACAACTGATAAACACGCAGTTGTTTATGCTATCGATAGAGAAAGCTATAACTGTGGAAGGAATTATGCAAGGAAAATGGGTATAACTGAAGATGGTATTAATTCTACTTTAAATGCACAAGGACCAAGTGCCGTGGCTGTTCCAAGCTACTCTATGACAACAGGTTCTTTTATGCAAATAAATGAAGAAAAAGCACCAACACTTGTAGCAAGAGATTTTAAAGACCCACCTATCATAAATGATTTAAAAACTGCATCTGGAAAGGAAGTGTTTGGTACTCTTTCTGCTAGTATGGGTTCCAAGCAGTGGCTTGGCAACCAAGAGGCATTCAGTGGAGATTATCATATTATGGAGCCAGAATACACTGTTCGTAGGTTAACCCCTACCGAATGTGCAAGACTACAAGGATTTCCCGATTGGTGGTGTGATGGCTTGGAAACAGAAAATCCAACTGACGAGGATATTTCCTTTTGGGCAGAAGTTTTTGAAACCCATAGAAAAATCATAGGTAAATCAACCAAGCCAAAGACAAGAAATCAGATAGTAAAGTGGCTGAAAAATCCTCACTCTGATTCTGCTGAATATAAGATGTGGGGCAACGGTGTAGCACTTCCTAATGTCGTATTTGTACTTTCTGGCATTGTGTACTACTCACAATTAACAGAAGAATAATTGCTCTTTATTCTGTTGCTGTAATACTTGCTATTATCAGTCTTTAGAGTGAATATGTACATACCAAAAAAGGAGGTACACCGATATGGAAGTACAATTTAATGTAACAGGAAGTGAGCGAAAAGCTTTCGTAAAAGCCATTTCCGAAACCCTTAATGTAAAACCAAAGTACAAAGGAATGCCAAGCATGGCATATGAGATTGACTATTTCACAGTAGACAAGAATGGCACACTTATCTTTGATGATAGAGCTGACAGCGAGGAAATCGAGCAGTTGCTTGAGGGACTTGCTGATAAAGGCTTTGTTGCAGCTCCCACAGAAATGGCGGAAATTTGGTTAGAAAAAAGAACCGAGGAACTTTCCGAAGAAACGGATACCGAGCCACAGAGCGAACACGTGGGGCTTACAGTGGCAATGCCAAAGACCTACTTCATGGAGGATGCAATGGAGAACCTTAAGCATCTACTGGATGCCAAGGGCGGTCTTATTAAAAAGGCACTGGACATTGATGCCCTTCCGATTGAGACAGATGACGAGAAAGTATCATTCCCTTGGTTTTCCTTTACTCCTAATGACAGTGATACGGTAAATGCCTACACGCATCTCATCTACGCACTTTGCGAGATGGCGGGAAACCAGAAGCGAATCACTTCTACTGAAAAAACGGTAGACAATGAGAAATATGCATTCCGATGCTTTCTTCTAAGGCTTGGGTTTATTGGAGCAGAATACAAGACAGAGCGAAAGATTCTACTGAAGAATTTCACAGGTTCTTCAGCATTCAAAGGAGGTGCCAAGAATGAGATTTCCAAGTAAAGAAATTGTGGAATGTACTCGAAGAGAATACCCTGTCGGGACGAGAGTAGAACTTATACAAATGGATGACGTGCAGGCTCCTCCGATTGGAACAAGGGGTACAGTAAAAGGTGTGGATGATACAGCAAGTATTATGGTTCAGTGGGACAACGGCAGTGGACTTCATGTAGTGTATAGCGAGGATATTTGCAGAAAAATAGATACCGTGAAAACTATATGCTATGGCAAGGAAGATGTCTGGGACAGTCGTAAAGAAGCACTTGATTTCTTTTTCAGAGCCATGACAGGTTCGGAGGGTAGTGAATGCGACCGCTATACCAAAATCTATACGGAATTGATTCTTGGCAAGGAGGTCTGTACCGATGAATAAAACTGTAAAAGAACAGATACTCGCCGTCTGAGCAACGGGTCTTGCAAATATGTTTGATGTCAATATGGTACAGAGAATTGCCAACGATATGAAGTTTTATGAATTGGTGGTTTACCTTGAAGAACACCGCGAACTATATGTCCGTTTCATCTTAACGGGCGAAGAATAACAGAAATTTTTTATAAAAAGGGATTGAGCCGATTGGCTCTTTCTCTCGTACTGCAGCCATGATGGCTGTATTTTTATGCCATTTTACAGGAGGTGACGGCATTTTGAGAAAACTCAAAAAATACAAACCAACAAAATTCAAAGCAAAGGACAGCTGCTACGATGCCGAGGCCGCCGGCTTTGCAGTGGCATTTATCGAAAGTCTATGCCACACCAAAGGCACATGGGCAGGAAAACCCTTTGAACTTATCGACTGGCAGGAGCAGATTATTCGTGACCTGTTTGGCATATTGAAACCCAATGGCTATCGGCAGTTCAACACAGCCTATATTGAAATTCCAAAAAAGCAAGGCAAGTCTGAACTTGCGGCTGCAGTAGCATTACTTCTTACTTGTGGTGATTTTGAAGAACGTGCCGAAGTTTACGGTTGTGCAGCTGACCGCCAACAAGCATCTATTGTATTTGAGGTGGCTGCTGACATGGTGCGTATGTGTCCTGCACTAAATAAACGAGTGAAAATCCTCGCATCGCAAAAGCGAATTATTTATCAGCCGACAAACAGTTTCTATCAAGTGCTTTCTGCTGAAGCTTACTCCAAACATGGATTTAATATTCATGGTGTGGTATTTGATGAACTCCACACACAACCAAATAGAAAATTATTTGATGTTATGACCAAGGGTTCTGGTGATGCCAGAATGCAGCCCCTCTACTTCTTAATTACTACGGCAGGTACAGATACAAAATCTATCTGTTATGAAACCCATCAAAAGGTGCTAGATATTTTAGATGACAGAAAAGTTGACCCGACATTCTATCCTGTGATTTATGGTGCAAGCGAATCGGATGATTGGACAAGTCCCAAGGTATGGAAAAAGGCAAATCCCTCACTTGGAATTACTGTTGGCATGGATAAAGTAAAAGTTGCTTGTGAATCAGCAAAACAGAATCCCGCTGAAGAGAATAGCTTTCGTCAGCTACGGCTCAACCAATGGGTAAAACAGGCAATACGGTGGATGCCAATGGATAAATGGGATAAATGCTCGTTTGCAGTATTTGAAGATGAATTAGAGGGTCGTGTTTGTTATGGAGGACTTGACCTCTCCTCTACTACGGATATCACAGTCTTTGTACTGGTTTTCCCTCCACTTGATGAAGAGGACAAATATATGGTTCTTCCTTATTTCTGGCTGCCAGAAGAAAACCTGCCCCTGCGAGTAAACCGTGACCATGTTCCGTATGACCTTTGGGAGAGACAAGGCTTTCTTAAAACCACAGAGGGCAATGTGGTGCATTACGGTTATATTGAGAAATTCATTGAAAGTCTCGGAGAACGATTCAATATTCGAGAGATTGCTTTTGACCGTTGGGGTGCTGTACAGATGGTGCAGAACCTTGAAGGCATGGGATTTACAGTTGTTCCGTTTGGACAAGGATTTAAAGATATGAGTCCACCGACTAAGGAACTTATGAAACTTGTATTAGAAGAAAAACTGGCACATGGAGGGCATCCTGTTCTTCATTGGATGATGGACAATATCTTTATTCGCACCGATCCTGCAGGTAACATTAAACCAGATAAAGAAAAATCCACAGAAAAGATTGACGGTGCAGTAGCAACTATTATGGCTCTTGACCGTGCAATTCGCTGTGGAAATGATACTAGCGAATCAGTTTATGACAGCCGTGGGATGCTGTTTATATGATGCCAAATATGTAGCCGCCTATGATTTTGTAGAATCATAATCCGGCTGCATATTTATGTGCTATACTGACCTTATCGGAAGTAAGGGAGGTTGAATAGCATGAGTGAAAGAATCGTTGAGTTAGAAAATGGTTTAAAAGTTGCTTCGAAAGCCGCAGGAAATGAGTATAGACTTATTAAAGGTAAAAAAATTATGTTTGAGTCAACTTTAGAGAATGGAGAAAGTATAATTTTATGTACACCTTTATCGAAGTATCACGATACAATAGATGCTGGCTGGGTTGATATAACTCTAGTTCAATATGAATTAATGGAATCTTATGATAATGCTATGCTCATTTTTAGAATTGAAGGATACAAATTATCGATGGTTAATTGGATAGATTTAAAACCATTGCTTATTCAAAGCTGTATGAGATACACAAAGAAATCTAAGGAGCATTGGAAATTAAATATCCATGATAAATTTATAAAGGTATCAGGAAACGAAAAAACATTAAATGTAAAAGCGTTTATTTATACGCCATAGTATTTATTTTTAGGATATGTATTTATTATTCAAAGCATCTATCAAATGATAGGTGCTTTTCTTATACCATTTTTGAAGGGAGATGATTTTACATGAACATATTTACATCACTATTTCGCTCACGAGATAAGCCTGAGAACCGAACAGCGGGCAGTGGATATTCTTTTTATATGGGCAGTACAACTTCTGGGAAAGCTGTCACAGAGCGTTCTTCCATGCAAATGACGGCCGTTTATGCCTGTGTGCGTATTTTATCAGAAACTGTTGCAGAACTGCCACTTCACCTTTATCAGTACAACGATGATGGTGGAAAAGAAAAAGCACTGGAACATTCACTCTACCATTTACTGCATGATGAACCAAACCCCGAGATGAGTTCCTTTGTATTTAGGGAAACACTCATGACTCATCTTTTATTATGGGGCAATGCCTATGCACAGATTATCCGTAATGGCAAAGGTGAGATCATCGCCCTCTATCCTCTGATGCCAAATAAAATGACGGTGGATAGAGATGAGCAAGGGAAACTTTGTTATTTATACAACCGTTCTTCTGACGATGCGCCAACTATGAAAGATAAAGGTTTCACAGTCAAGCTTAGTCCGTATGATGTTCTTCATATCCCCGGACTCGGCTTTGATGGCTTGGTGGGGTACTCGCCAATAGCAATGGCAAAAAATGCGATTGGACTTGCGATTGCCACGGAGGAATATGGTGCTAAGTTTTTTGCAAATGGAGCTGCTCCTGGTGGTGTGCTTGAACATCCGGGAACTATTAAAGACCCAAGCAAGGTGCGTGAAGCATGGCAGAGTCAGTTTGGTGGCAGTGCCAATTCAAACAGGATAGCTGTTTTGGAAGAAGGAATGAAATATACTCCTATTTCTGTATCGCCGGAACAGGCACAGTTTTTAGAAACAAGAAAATTTCAAATCAATGAGATTGCTCGAATTTTCAGAGTTCCACTACATATGGTGGGTGACCTTGAGAAGTCGAGCTTTTCTAATATAGAACAGCAGTCACTTGAGTTTGTGAAATATACGCTAAATCCGTGGCTTGTGAGGTGGGAGCAATCTCTGTCACGCACATTATTTAGAGCAGATGAGAAAAGTAAGTATTTCGTCAAATTCAACGTGGAAGGACTGCTTAGAGGTGACTATGAAAGCCGCATGAATGGTTATGCAACAGCAAGGCAGAATGGTTGGATGAGTGCTAACGACATAAGAGAACTCGAAAATCTCGACCGTATCCCGACTGAAAACGGTGGTGACCTCTACCTTATTAACGGCAATATGCTCCCATTAGAAAATGCAGGAGCCTTTGCAAATATAAACCCTGATGGAAAGGAGGAAACTTCCGATGAAGAAATTCTGGAACTGGAAGAATCAACTAGAGGAAAACGAAGTCACAGAACGAGTTCTTGAACTCTACGGAACAATCGCAGAGGAAAGTTGGTTTGACGATGATGTCACACCGGCTCTCTTTCGAGAAGAACTGTTTAGTGGAACAGGTAACATTACTGTTTGGATTAACTCACCTGGTGGGGACTGCATCGCAGCCAGTCAGATTTATTCCATGCTAATGGATTATAAGGGAGATGTCACCATAAAGATTGATGGTCTTGCAACAAGTGCTGCGAGCGTTATTGCAATGGCAGGTACTAAAGTACTAATGGCTCCAACATCACTCATGATGATTCACAATCCTGCCACCTTTGCTGCCGGAGATCATGCCGAGATGCAAAAAGCTATCGACATGCTTAGTGAAGTGAAGGAAAGCATTATCAATGCCTATGAGATTAGAACGAATTTATCTCGTACGAAGATATCTCATCTGATGGATAGTGAAACTTGGATGAATGCAAACAAAGCGATGGAACTTGGCTTTGTGGATGGGGTTATCGAGGATGACAAGCAATACACTGTTGCTATCCCAGCTTATGCATTCTCAAGAAAAGCAGTTGCAGTAAATTTGCTTAATAAAATAGCTGAAAAGACAGCAACAAAACTTGTGGAAGATACCATAAAACCGATAGAAGATACTACGAAACCACTAGGTCGCTCAGTGGATGAACTGAAAGCGAGCCTATACAAAAATCAAATTTAATGGAGGATTTAGGTTATGAATATTGTAGAAATGCGTGAAAAACGTGCAAAGTTGTGGGCAACGATGGAAGGTTTCCTTGATACCCACAGAACAGACAAGGGTGTTTTATCTGCTGAAGATGATGGCACCTACAACAACATGGAAAAAGAACTAAATGACATTACCAATGAGATTAGGCGAATGGAACGTAGAGATGCTACCCTTGCGGAACTTTCTAAGCCTGTGAATCAGCCAATCACTGAAAGACCTGCAAATGCTGAAAATGAAAAGACTGGTCGTGCTTCCAATGCCTATAAAGAAGATTTTGGACTTCATCTTCGTGGCAAGATGCTCGCTCACAACGTGCTTTCAACAACTCCTGATGCCGATGGTGGTTTTCTTGTTCCGGAGGAATTTGAAAGACAGATTTTACAAGGACTTGAGGAAGAAAATGTGATTCGTAAACTTGCAAAAGTAATCACAACTCACAATGATAGGAAAATCCCTGTGGCTACGGGTCATTCTGTTGCTCAGTGGACTGCTGAAAATGCTGCCTATACAGAAAGCAATCCTACCTTTGGGCAAAAGCAGATTGATGCATTCAAATTGACGGATCTTGTTCGTGTCAGCAATGAGCTTTTACAAGACAGTGCCTTTGACCTAGAACGCTATATTGCAAATGAGTTTGCACGTGCTTTTGGTATTGCTGAGGAGGAGGCTTTTTGTGTGGGAACAGGCACCAATCAGCCGACTGGTATCTTTACAGCAAGTGGCGGTACTGTTGGTGTAACCTCTGCAAGTGCAACAGCTATTACTGTGGATGAGATTATCAACCTTGTATATGCACTCAAATCTCCATATCGCAGGAATGCGAAGTTCCTCATGAATGATGCAACGGTTTCTATTCTTAGAAAGTTAAAGGATGCAAATGGTGCCTATTTATGGCAACCATCTGTGCAAGCAGGTCAGCCAGATCGATTAATTGGTTATGAGATTTATACCAGTCCTTATGTTCCAACGGTAGGAGCAAATGCACTTGCTGTTGCTTTTGGTGATTTTGATAACTACTGGATTGGTGACCGTGCAGGTAGAACGGTTCAAAGGCTAAATGAACTTTATGCGGCCAATGGTCAAATCGGCTATGTGGCAACGGAGCGTGTAGACGGCAAGGTAATTATGCCGGAAGGAATCCAACTTCTTAAAATGAAGTCTGGTTCTTAATTGATGGGAGGTGGCAGTGATGGAACTGCTTGAAAAAGTGAAGCAAAATTTAATCCTTAATCATTCGGCAGATGATGCACTTATTGAAGGTTTCATCACTGCCGCTATCTCTTATGCAGAAAGTTATCAGCACATCCATGAAGGGTATTATAAAGCAAACAGTATGCCACCGACCACAGAACAAGCAGTTATTATGCTCGTGAGCCATTTCTATGAAAGTAGAGATGGTTCAACGGGTGGTTTCTTTGCAGATAATGTGGGTGCAAGTCAGCAGGTTTGGAATACGGTGAATCTCTTGCTTAGACTGGACAGGCGGTGGCAGGTATGAGTTTTGGTAAAATGAATGGCTTTGCTGATATAAAAGCTGTCGTAACAACAAAAGACAAAGAGGGATTTGCAACAAGCGAAGAAAGAACTCTTGCATCAATGAGGGTTTACAGAGAAGGCCGTCATGGAAGTGTGCGGTGGGCAAACCTCGCTGCTTTTTCTGAGGCAACTGATTTATTTCGGTTTCGAACAATCCCTAACCTTATTATTACTACTAATTATTTTATTGAATGTGACGGAGAACGCTTTGATATCACTTCCGTGGAAAATGTCAAAGGACGTGGTATGTATACAGAAATCCTAGCAAAAAAGGTGGTGGCCACGAGTGGCAAAAGTTGATATCAAAATGCCAGATGAGTTTTTAGAGAAAATCTCAAAAGTTGGCAGTGATTTTGATGCTATTGCAGAAACGGTGCTTGAAACTGGAGGTGAAGTTGTTCTTGCTAAGACAAAATCGAACCTCTCTTCTGTCATTGGAAAAGGTACTAAATATGAATCACGCTCCACAGGTGAATTAGAATCTGCTCTTGGCATCACTTCGGTAAAAATGGATAGACAAGGCAACCACAATATCAAAGTTGGATTTTCTGAACCTAGGTCTGATGGTGAGAGCAATGCCAAAATTGCTAACATCATCGAATACGGTAAACACGGTCAGCCTGCCAAACCTTTTTTAAAGCCTGCCAAACGTGCATCAAAGAATGAGTGCATTACCGCAATGCAAAATAAATTTGAGGAGGAGGTCGACAGACGATGAGCATTTTAGCAGATTTACAAGTAACGCTTGCCCCACTTAGCATTCCTATTGAAACAGGGATATTTTCTAGCGATGCTCCATCAGAATACATTGTAATTGTTCCGATGAGCGATGTATTTGAAGTTCATGCAGATAATCTTCCCGAAATTGATGTGCAGGAAGTGCGAATCTCCCTCTATTCAAAAGGCAACTATACAAAAGCAAAAAATGCTCTCGTGCGGGCATTGCTTGCTGATGATTTTACTATAACAGCACGGCAATATATCGGTTATGAAACTGATACAGGCTACCACCACTATAACGTGGATGTAGCAAAATATTATGAATTGGAGGAATAAATTATGGCAACAATCGGTCTTGATAAACTTTACTATGCTCCTATCACGGAGGACGACAAAGAGGAAGAAACCTATGGCACTCCTGTTTCGCTTGCAAAAGCAATCTCAGCGGATTTGTCTGTAGAACTTGCCGAGGCAACGCTTTATGCTGATGATGGTGCATCGGAAATCATCAAAGAATTTAAGAATGGTACCCTCTCCCTTGGTGTTGATGATATCGGCACAGCAACTGCCGCCGCTCTCACAGGGGTATCCGTTGACAATAATAATGTTGTGATTTCTGCAAGCGAGGACGGCGGGAAACCTGTAGCGATTGGTTTTCGTGCAAGAAAATCTAATGGAAAATATAAATACTATTGGCTATACCGTGTGAAATTCGGTGTGCCGGCTACTAACCTTGCAACCAAAGGTGACAGTATTACTTTTTCTACTCCTACTATTGAGGGTACTGTTCTTCGCAGAAATAAACCCGACACAAGTGGTAAGCATCCGTGGAAAGCAGAAGTTACCGAGGGTGAAACTGGTGTGGAAACCTCTGTAATTACAAGTTGGTATGATTCTGTATATGAACCTGCATTTGCAGAGGAACAGGAGGGTTAAAGAATATGGAAAATGAACGCAGTGCAACAATTTTAATTGGCGGTGATGAATTCACGCTTCTTCTTACCACAAAGGCAACAAAGGAAATCGCCGCTAGGTATGGTGGTTTGGAGCATCTTGGCGATAAGCTGATGAAATCAGAAAATGTCGAAATGGCCCTTTCTGAAATTGTGTGGTTAATTACCATTCTCTCAAATCAAAGTATTCTTGTTTATAATATCAAACACAAGGACTCTCCGAAAGAACTGCTTACAGAAGATGAGGTAGAAATCCTCACCACTCCTGCTGATTTAGCAGAATACAAAGAAGCAATTATGACTGCCCTGTATAAAGGTGCCAAGCGAAATGTTGAAAGTGAGCAAGAGCATAATAACTCAGCAAAAAACGTATCAGCCCCGTAAGCGATGAAGAATTGTTTACGAGGCTTTTCTATTACGGCATCACCATTCTTCATCTTTCACAGGAGGAGTTTTGGCTGATGCCGTTTGGTTTGCTCCTCGACTTATGGGAGTGCCATAAACAATATAACGGTATGGCAAAACCAAAACGAGAACATTTTATCGATGATATTATCCCTGATGGAATCTAGCAAAGGAGGTGGAACAGCATGGCTGACAATTTTGGCTTGAAAATTGGTCTTGAGGGTGAAAAAGAGTTCAAAAAGGCTCTTTCTGATATTAACCAGAGTTTTAAGGTTCTCGGCTCAGAGATGAAACTGGTATCTTCCACCTTTGATAAGAATGATAAATCCGTTCAGGCACTAGCTGCAAGAAATCAAGTCTTAAACAAAGAAATAGATGCTCAAAAAGGAAAAATAGAAACCTTAAAATCTGCTCTTGATAATGCCGCCACTTCCTTTGGTGAGAATGACCGTAGAACACAGAATTGGCAGATTCAGTTGAATAACGCAGAAGCCGCCCTGAACGATATGGAGCGAGAATTAAATAGCAACAATTCTGCTCTTGAAAAAGCAAATGCGAATTATGATGATGCAGAAGATGCCCTCGATGACATGAGCCGTGAAATGGACGATGTTACGGATAGTGCTGATGATATGGGCGAGGAAATTGACGATGCCGCTGACTCAGCTGATAAAGGAAGTGGTAAATTTGAAAAACTAGGCGGTGTTCTAAAAGTCATTGGTGCCGCAATGGGTGCCGTTGCGGTTGCTGCAGGTGCTGCCGCCATAAAACTTGGAAAAGAAGTCATCACTGCCTACGCTGACTATGAACAGCTGGTCGGTGGTGTGGATACTCTCTTTAAAGATTCTTCTTTGAAAATGCAGGAGTATGCGTCAAATGCATATAAGACGGCAGGCCTATCTGCAAATGACTATATGGAAACAGTCACATCATTCTCTGCTAGTCTTATCTCCTCTCTTGGGGGTGATACTGAAAAAGCAGTCGAGTATGCAGACATGGCGATTACCGATATGTCTGATAATGCCAATAAAATGGGTACTGATATGGCATCTATTCAAAATGCCTATCAGGGTTTTGCAAAACAAAACTACACCATGCTTGATAACTTAAAGCTTGGCTACGGCGGTACAAAGTCTGAGATGGAACGTCTTCTTGCGGATGCAGAGACAATTTCAGGAATTCATTATGATGTGTCCTCTTATGCCGATGTGGTGTCGGCTATCCACGTCATTCAAGAAAGCATGGGCATCGCAGGTACTACGGCACTTGAAGCAGAACATACTATCTCTGGTTCAATTAACTCGCTGCAATCCGCCGTCAGCAACTTGGTTGTTGGATTTGGTAATGCCGATGCAGATATCGCACAACTTTGTAATAACGTGGTGGATGCTTTTGGGGATGTGATGAAGAACATTACTCCTGTTATCGAAAATATCGTAAAGGCTCTGCCGACAGCTGTTGAAGCGATGATGACAGCAGTTGCTGATTTACTCCCTACGCTCATACAAACAGTGACGGACTTGTTTTCACAGGTATTAAATACGCTTTTAACCTTGCTTCCAGAACTGATTCCTGCTGCGGTTGATGCAGTTATTATGATTGTAGATACAATTATTGAAAACTTACCTTTGCTTATTGAAGCGGCAGTTCAGCTAATTGCTACTTTGGTGCAGGGTCTTGGTGAAGCACTCCCTGAACTTATCCCTGCGGCAGTGAATGCCATTGTGACAATTGTGCAAGGACTTCTTGATAACCTGCCGATGATACTGGAGGCAGCATTGCAGTTAATTCTCGGATTAGCAGAAGGTTTGCTTGCGGCTATCCCACAGTTAATTGAAGCCTTGCCCGCTATCATCACGGCAATCATAGATTTTGTAATCAGTGCAATACCACAAATTATTGATGCAGGGATTCAACTTTTGACCTCGCTCGTGACAGCACTTCCAGAGATTATTACAGCGATTGTTGAGGCTATTCCACAGATTATTGAAGGCTTGCTCACCGCAATATTAAACAGCATTCCAATGCTAATTCAAGCTGGTGTGGATTTACTTATATCCCTTGTGCAGAATCTTCCGACTATCATTACAACGATAGTAAATGCAATTCCACAGATTATCAGCAGTATTGTAAATGCCATTGTTGGCAACATTGATAAGATTATTATGGCAGGTGTTCAGCTATTTGTGGCACTTATAAAGAACTTACCGACCATCATTGTTGAGATCGTAAAAGCTGTTCCACAGATTATAAGTGGTATCGTATCTGCCTTTACAAACAGCATGGGAAGAATTGTAGAAATCGGCGGCAACATCGTCAAAGGTCTATGGCAAGGCATTCAATCACTTGCATCGTGGCTTTGGAACAAGGTATCTGGTTGGATTTCTTCCATCTGGGATGGTATCTGTGACTTTTTCGGCATCAAATCTCCATCAAGAGAAATGGGATGGATCGGTGAGATGCTTGTAAAAGGTCTAGCAGGCTCCATTGATAGTCATGGTGATGAGGCTGTAAAAGCTGCCGAAGCCATGAGCGAAGATATCAATGACGTTATGAGTGGTTTAGCTGATGATATGAGTACGGCATTGCCGACAAACTTTTCTGTGGATACTTCTTCGGTCGGAACTGGAGTAAAGGTTGATACCTCGGCAGTTGCAGGAACAACAGGCTCACTCGTTACCGTACAGCAAATGATTGTCCGTAGCGAAGATGATATCCGCAGAATTTCACAGGAACTATACAACTTAATGCAGACCAGCTCAAGGGCGCAAGGTCAGTTTAATCTAGCGTAAGGAGGTGCTGAATAGAATGGGATTTGTTTATAACGGAATATCATCACAGAGTATGAAAATAAAGGCAAGGCTGACAAGTTGGCAGGCATCTCCCTCCCTTCGCAATTCTTTTGTCAGCATTCCCGGTAAATATGGGGTTGCTGACTTTGGGAGTGATAGTGCTGAAAGGATTATCACTCTACACTGCAATGTCAATCCGAAATACAGCTTTTCAGCCTTAGTATCGGTACTTGATGATCTAGCAGAGTGGCTTGACCCTGCCCGTGGTGCAAAGCAAGTTGTCTTGGATGATGTTCCGGATAGATATTTTACGGCAAGGCTCTCCGAGGCAGTGGACTGCGAACGATTGGTTTTATCAGCAGGTGCATTTGATTTGAAATTCGTCTGTCCTGACCCTCATGCTTATGCCTTGGCAGATGAAACATATACCCTTACCACAACAGGTAATCATGAAATACGCAGACAAAAGGGAAACACTGATTCAGAACCTGTGTATCTTCTTAAAGGGGTTATTCCCACTGGTGCATCAAGCTATATTTCTCTCACAACAAACGATTCTGCATTGCGTATTCTCGGCCCCTTATCCGAAGAAGAAACACTTGTAATTGATGCAGGAAAACTAACAGCTAAAATTGTTGATGCACAGGGTGAAACGCTCCGTAACGGTCTGCCATATTTGGAAGAACTGAATTTCCCTACACTGGCAAAAGGCATCAATACTGTTCAAATATCAACTGTAGGAGCAAACTTTACAGAATTAAAAATTAAAGCACAGAGCAGATGGAGGTGATCGTATGGCATTAAAATCAATACTCACAACACAGGAAGATTTCACAGGAGAAATCCCAATTACCGCTCACACCTCTGCTATGTGGCGGTTTAATGAAAGTGAGCCTAACAGCAACTTACAGCTTGTTGATTCATCGGGAAACGGCAGACATCTCACGGTGTCAGGCTGGACAGGAACAACTGCAGGTCTTCGTGACGGCTTTCATGGCAGATATTTTCGTATGAATATCAGCAATCCGACTACCGAGAAAACACATTTAATTGCAACAAATGATGGTAGTTTCTTTTCTGATTTGGGCGATAAAATTGTTATTGGTGGATGGATAAATCCCACTACTTATTCAGTTGGAAATACCTACTGTCCAATATTTAATACTCGTAATGGTCCGGGGCAGCCAATCTTTTATATATCACTACTTTCAGGCAGACCTCGTATGATGATTTATAATGCATCAGGAACTCTGATACTTGATCAGACGGAAACACCATCATTTACAATGAAAAACAATGGTTGGTATTTCATTGCCGCCGTGATTGATGTTACAAACAAAACTTCACAATTTATTCTTGGTGACCGCAGTGACGGTAATCTTTGGACTGCACCACTTAGAACATTTACTGGAGAAATTAACCGTTCTTGCGTGGCTAACATTGAAATCGGCAGACATACCGATACCTATTGGTATGCAGGTGGTCTGGATGATTGGTTCTTTGAAACAGACTCACAATTAACAGTAGATGATTTGGTGCATTATTTTAGACAATCCCTACTTGCAAATGGTGCCGATTCTACAGCTGATGTTGATGCCCTAACAGAAGTCGGCAATGTCCTTTTAAAGAGAACAGATAATAACTACGTTGAAAATGGTGTGCTTGAAACCACGGCTACTCTGTGTGCATTATCAGGGAGCGGCCGTGTAGCTGTTACATCTGAATATGTGGCAGGAGTGACAGCGATATCACTGATTGAAACAACTACCTCCTACAATATGACTGAGTGGTCTGCGTGGCAGGCGGTAGGAACAAGCGGCGAGTTACAATCTCCAAATCGTGAGTTTATTCGTTTTCGGATTACCTTGACCACATCTGATACAAAGCAGACCCCACGCTTACTTGATATTCAGCTGCACGATATTCCAAAATCACCATATGAAAGATTAGGCTTTGCCCGACCAGTGGTGCTTGATGAAAATGGTGCATGGGAATCTGTGCTTGAAAATGCCTATGATATTATTACAACAGGCGAAGTCAACGGTGCAGATACCTTGGAATTTAAGATTCCGTTTAATGATGGCAAGCGTGTTTCTTTAACAAATGAGAAGTCCATACAGATTGCTGATGAAATTTACAGAGTTCGTACCCTTACAGATGAAAAAGCATCTGACGGCAGTATTTTAACTTCTGTGTATGCAGAAGCAGCCTTTTATGATTTAACCTATTCTGCTGAAAAACCAGCGACTGAATTTAATCCTGCCCGTGCAGATGAAGCCATGCGGTATGCTTTGCAAGGCACAGAGTGGTCGATTGGAACAGTAAATGTTCAAACACTGCGGTCTTGGACTTGCGAGGAAAAGAACGCCCTTGCTATCTTACGGCAAGTGCAAAATATTCATGGCGGCGACTTAGTTTTTGACAGCAGAAACCGTCTGGTGAGTTTGCTTACATTCAGTGGGAAAGACAGCGGTGCATTATTTGCCTATAAGAAGAATTTAACAAGCATTAAGCGTGTGGTTGATACTCGTTCACTTGTCACAAGGCTTTATGCCTATGGTAAAGACGGTATCACTTTTGCATCTATTAATGGCAGCAAGGAATATGTAGAGGATTATACTTATTCAAGTGAAGTCAGGGTATCATCTTTGGATTGTTCTAATTTCACAAACCCCTATCAGATGCTTGAGTTTGCCAATATGCGACTTGCTGAGTATGCAAAACCTCGTGTATCCTACGTGCTTTCAGCGATGGATTTATCAGTTCTAACTGGCTATGAACATGAAAAATGGACGCTTGGTGATATTGTAACGGTAGATGACCGAGATCTTAACATGACCATAAAAACACGAGTGATTCGCAGGCAATATAATCTGCAAGAGCCGTGGAAAACTGTCCTTGAATTATCCTCAAAACTTCGAGAATTAGGCGACTCTTCCACTGATGTTGTAGCCGACCAACTCGACCAGTCCTCTGTAGTTCAGCAGGAAGTAAAAGACATGGTGCCCTTTAATCACTTGAGAAATTCTCGTGCTGATAACGGCTTTGCTTACTGGCAGAATAGCGGTTTTGAGGTAGATGCTGAAAACGGCATCAGTGGCACAGCTTCCTTTAAGGCAACAGGAGTGTCAGGAACAAAGAGCATTGCGCAGACAGTCTATCCTTCATCGAGAAGAAGTTATACGATATCCGCACAAATTGGCTCGGAGAATCTAAAAAAGGGTACAAATGGGCAAGTCGGTATTGAGGTTGTGTTTGAATATGAGGACGGCACTACAGAAACTCGCTTTATTGACCTATTATAAAAGGATGGTGATGAGCTATGGCATATTTTCAACATATTGCAAGAGATGCTTCTCCCAAGGGATACGGCAAACTTCGCTCTATCACCATTCGACTCTGCATTACGAATTGCAGTGGTGAGGTGTATTTTACAGATATCATGTTGCAGGCAGGTTCTGTTGCTACTGGTTGGACATCTCATGTCTGCGAGATTCAGTGGACTTTGGACGGGTGATGGCGATGAAAATCAATAACTTTATTCGTTTTAGCGAAAGCATTAAGACCCGTGAGGATAAGCGTGTAGTTAGTGTTACCATTCGTCCTTTGATTTTTGATTGCACAGGTGATATTTACTTTACAGATTTGCAATTACAAGAGGGAAACAAACTAACTGGTTATACCCCTCACACCACTACAATGCTGAAAAGAAGCGAAAATCCTGCAAAATATTTTAATGCTATCGTCCGTTCTGGTGACACCTTGGTTTTGCATACAAGCGGTGGCGCTTCCACTGGACTTGATTGCTATATTTACCCCAATCAAGCAATGGCGGCTGGCAGTATCAAGCTGTCGCAAGGCGCTGGCTCTCATCGTGCAACTTTCCTATCTTCAGCTAATGCAGGTGATGAGTTTGCTCTGCTTGCATCTCAAAGGAAGTGTCTGCGAAATGGTAGCACCACAGCAAAAAATGGGTTTTATCAGTACACTGCCATTTACGATGATAAACATCAAGTACAGCTTGAAAAAGGAAAATCAGCAAGAGTATATTTTGAGTTTAAGGAAATGATGGAAGGAGAACATATCCTATGAGCAGTAAGAGAGATTATTTAAAGGGTAAGAAATGCATGATATGGTCATTTATGGGTAACTCACGAATGTTCCAAGCACTGAATAACCATGCTGATTGTTTTGATACAGTTGGTATTTTTACATTTGAAGTGGATATCACAGGCACAATTACCGAAACAGGAACGAGTATCAGCAGTATGATGCCATATATCAATAAATGGCCGCATATCAACTGGTTACTCACCATCATGAATCACGGTACAGAGAGTATTTTTACAGCACTTCGCAATAATACAGGCGGTGCAAAGGATAAGTTTCTATCTGAGATTGCCCGTATCATGCAGAAATATCCATGGTGTTCAGGGGTGGATATTGACCTAGAGCGTGGCGGTGGCTATGAAAACAAGGACTTAGCGAACGCATTATTCCGAGATATTTACAATACAGTAAAAGTCTATGACAGCAGCAAACTGATGAACATTTGTCTGCCCGGTATGACGGGTGTTCAGGGTTCTGTCGGCGGTGAAAATTGGTGCGTGTATGCTGACCTTGACCCTTACTGTGACACTGCATCTATCATGAGTTACGGCATGGCTTGGGCAGGTTTTGCTCCCGGACCTGTTTCACCGAGAAGTTGGCTTGAGGGAACGTATGATTATGCTGTAAAATCTATGAATCCTGAAAAAATATTCATGGGGTTACCTGCTTACGGATGGGAATGGCAGATTTATCAAAAACCAGAGGACATTGGGAAAACCTATCGAGGGACTTCAAACACCTATTATGCTGCTGAAATTTGGATGAATGGCGGATATCATTTTGCAGATAGGCAAGCATATATTCCCTTTGCTGTGTACTGGGATGATTATGATAAAGTACCGTGGATACTCCCTTTTGTGTATGATTATATGGAGGGTCAAGACGCTGTTTCAAGAAACGCTCCAATCACAGGTGAAACCTATAACCGCCGTAATTATTTAACTTGTTACGGCAAGGAGCAAAAAGCAGAGTTTGGCACTATCTATCTTGACCGAAATGGTAAACCAGACAGCTACACAGGAAATATGATAATCGGTGATACAACTGCTGCTGTTGCAGTGGATAGCACTGCGACTTACAACTTCACAGTTTCTACCGCTGGAGTTTATGATGTTGCCGTTAAAATCGGCTTTCCTTTTTGGGATAAGAATGGCATCAACTTAACACTTGATGGTAATGCAATATCTTTTAATGAAAATCGTCTGTGGTGGCCATATTGGAAAACGAGCCATTGGAGGTCGATTGCTACAAAGAAAGCACTATCTGTAGGAGAACACACAATTGTGATTACAGGAGGTGTTCCCGGTTCTATCTTTTATGGTTTTCGTGTATGCAGTGCATTTTCACAAAAACCATGGGCAGGCAATGCTACATTTGGGTTATCCCCTCGTCACTTCAAAGATGTGGACGGCATTATGCGAGCACCTGCAGAGGGTTTTCGATTAACCACGGAAGTTCTGCGAAGAAAGCCGGACTCTGCTTTGGCTTGGTATGAGGACTTTCGTGACAATCCACCCATTCCTGACGGCTACTGGACTACTCTATCCGGCAAGTGGAGCGTTTGGCGAAGTGATGAGTATTCTACAAGCCGAGTTTATTCTCAACTGGAAGGCAGCGGTCAATTTGCATGGAAATATACAAGCTTTAATGATGTGCATCTTAGGGCGAGAATTGCCTTTCCCACAAATGGTACAGGACGGGCAGGTGTGTTTATTGGCAATGTTTTCTGTTGTATTAATATAGATAACAGCCGAGTGGAACTCTATCAAGGAAGTACACTACTTGGTAGCTTTCAGGGGGATTATTCCCGCACTTCTGATGCCAACATCCGCACCGATCCGAATATGTATCTCATTGAAATGCGAAAGCGTGGAAACAAAATAAAAGTTTACTCCGGTAATAGCAATACTCTGCGATTTACCGCCAACATATCTGCCACGAGCGGATATGCAGGAATACAGTCAGACGGACAGATTAAATGTGAACTGTTACGGCTAGGCGATGCCTGGACTTATGAGCCGTATGAAGCATTTGATGTCACCATGCCTGACGGCACTTCTAAAAGCTACGGCAGGATTGCAAGAAACAATGTCACTTGGGATAACGAGTTTGAGGTGTTCACGGTAGGTTCCGATGTAGAGGAAATAGCCACACGGAGTGAAGATATCTCTATGGATTATGATTTCTTTCATTCTGATATTATCCGTGTTGCTTGCGGCGGTGATTATACAGCAACGGTGACACCGAGAGATATTAATGTTTGGATATCAAGGCTGTTTTTTGGAGATTCAGACGGTTTTGCTATCTGCTATTTTCAAGATGTGGATAGCTTGGTCTATTGGGCAAATGAAGCGGCTTATCGTTGGAACTTGCGAGGGGTTGCCTTTTGGTCCCTCGGTCAAGAGGATATGCGGTTGTGGGATGCACTTCCCAAACAAATATAACAAAATAATCTTGATACTAATGCTTGTCAGAGATGGCAGGCGTTTTTATTACCTAAAATGAAAGGACGGTATATTATGAAAGAATTTTGGAACATGATTCAACTTATTTTTGCGACCATTGGTGGCTGGCTTGGGTACTTTCTTGGTGGCTCAGACGGACTGATTTATGCATTACTTACCTTCGTGGTTATCGATTATATTACGGGGATAATGTGTGCGATTGCCGATAAAAAGTTATCCAGTGAGGTAGGATTTAAGGGCATCAGCCGAAAGGTTCTGATTTTTCTGCTCGTAGGAATTGCAAATATTCTTGATGTGCAGGTTATCGGAACAGGCAGTGTGCTTAGAACAGCAGTGATATTTTTCTACATTTCGAATGAGGGAATTTCACTTTTGGAGAATGCAGGGCATTTAGGCTTGCCTATTCCACAGAAAATGATGGATATTTTGGAGCAGTTGCATAACCGTTCGGAAAGTGAGGATAATGATGAATCTAAATAAGCTAATTTTTACTGAAAATGCCTGCTATAAAGCAGGCAAAACTATTGCCGTCAAAGGTATTATGGTGCATTCCACTGGGGCAAACAATCCATGGCTCAAACGCTATGTTGGCCCTGATGACGGCAAGCTTGGTAAAAACCAATACAACAATCACTGGAATCAAAACAAGCCAGACGGTCGTGAGGTATGTGTTCACGGATTTATCGGTAAATTGGCTGACGGTACGATTTCCACTTATCAGACTTTACCTTGGAATCATCGTGGTTGGCACGCAGGAGGCAGTGCGAATAACACCCATATCGGATTTGAAATCTGCGAGGACGAACTTGCAGATGTTAATTATTTTAATAAGGTATATCAAGAGGCTGTGGAACTTAGCGTCTATCTTTGCAAGCAATATGGTTTGACGGAGAAAAACATCATCTGCCATAGCGAGGGCTACAAACAGGGCATTGCCTCTAATCATGGAGATGTCATGCACTGGTTTCCGAAACACGGCAAAAGCATGGATACTTTTCGTGCTGATGTAAAAGCACTGCTAAGTAATGTGGCAGCAGAAAAGCCAAAAGAAACCTCTATTCTTTACCCAGAAAAGCTGACCACGGGATACTATCGTGTTCGCAAGACTTGGAGTGATAAGAAATCGCAGATTGGTGCGTATCGTGTTCTTAGCAATGCTAAGGTTCAGGCAGATAAGAATAAAGGTTATTCTGTATTTGCTGATGATGGTACAAAGATTTATCCTATTTCTGCTTCTGTTACCTATCGTGAATACACCGTTATGAAAGGCGATTCTCTTTGGGGTATTGCACAGAAACTACTTGGCAATGGAACGAGATATACAGAGATTGTGAAACTTAATGCTCTTACTTCTAATACAATTTACAGCGGACAAAAACTGAAAATACCGAATTAAACTGATGCCCACCTTGGATTTCCTTGGTGGGCATTATTTTTTTTGCCTTTTGGTACTCAAATCATGGATTTCTGTCCTTTGGAGTTTGAGGGAAATCCCTCGGACTGGAGGACAATAAAATGCAGAAATTTACCGTGCAGCAAGAACAGGCAGAAATCGATTATTATCGTGCAGAAAAGATAGCGAAAGCCATGCTAAATAGCGAGCTAATCTCTTTGTGTGAATACAACAAATTGACTGAACTAAACCGACAATCTTTCTCTCCATTTCTAGCTGAGATAATGCCCAAAATGACTTGATATTATAGGGTTTTAGAGCGAATATGTTACCTACGGAAAGCGAGGTGAGACAATGAAAAAAATAACAAAAATTGAAGCCACAGAAAGCAAATCCAAAAAGAAACTTAGAGTAGCTGCTTACTGCCGTGTCAGCACAGATAACGATGCTCAGTTAGAAAGCTTAGATACGCAAAAAACGCATTACGAAAGTTACATTTCGGCTCGCAATGAGTGGGAACTGGCGGGTATCTATGTGGACGGTGGTATCTCTGGCACTTCTGCTGAAAAGCGAACTGAACTTATGAAAATGATGGCAGATTGCGAAACAGGAAAGATTGATTTTGTGATTACCAAATCCATCAGCCGTTTCTCAAGAAACACAACCGATTGCCTAGAAATGGTGCGTAAGCTGCTCGAACTTAATATTCCCATTTTCTTTGAAAAAGAGAATATCAACACTGGGGCAATGGAAAGTGAACTCTTTCTATCCATATTAAGTAGTATGGCTCAAGATGAATCGGCATCAAATTCCTTGAATAATCAATGGGCAATCAAAACCCGTTTCAAAAACGGAACCTATAAAATGGGATACCCGCCCTACGGCTATGATTGGAATGGCGAAAAAGTGGTCGTAAATCCCACTCAGGCTAAAATCGTAAAACGAATCTTTCACGAAGCCCTTTGTGGCAAAGGTGGATACGCAATCGCCAAAGGCTTAAATGCAGATAACATCCCCACAAAGAGAACAGGTGCTTGGACGGCATCAACCATTAACGGAATACTAAAAAATGAAAAATATACTGGTGATGCTATTTTCCAAAAAACATATACCGATAGCAATTTTAAGAGGAAAACAAACCACGGTGAGCGTGATCAATATATGATACCAAACCACCATGAAGCAATTATCAGCAAAGAGGACTTCGAGACCGTTTCCACCTTAGTTCAGCAGCGTGCCAACCAAAGGGGCATCGTTGGAGGTGTGGGCAAGTATCAAAAACGATATGTGTTTTCAAGCAAGATTATTTGTGGCGAATGCAATGGCATCTTCAAGCGAAGAACCCATACATCTAAAAACGGTGATTACATTGCATGGTGCTGTATCACACACCTTGAAAACAAAGATGAATGTTCCATGCTCTACATTCAAGATGACGACTTGCAGACGGCTTTTATTACTATGATGAACAAGCTGATATTTAGCCACAAGGTGATTTTAAAGCCACTGCTTGATAATTTAAAAAGTGTCAGCACCGATGCCAACGTGCTACGCATACAGGAATTAAAGACTCTGCTATTAAAGAATACAGAGCAACGTGAAACCCTTACTAAACTAATGGTGCAAGGCTATATCGACCAAATTATGTGGGGTAAGGAAAACAACGAACTTCTTATGCAAGCCGAAAGTTTCCGCCGTGAAATTGATGCCGCAGGTAAAAGAAGTTCTGAGGATAATTCAAAAATCAACAATCTAAAAGACTTACTAAATTTTGTCCAAAAATCAGAAATGCTTATTCTTTTTGATGACGAACTGTTCAGCCTATTTGTTAGCCGAATTATCGTCTACACAAGGCATGAAATTGGCTTTGAACTAAATTGCGGACTTACATTTAGGGAAAGGATATAAACTATGTTTGGATATAAAGTAGAAAATGGTGTGACTGTCATTGACAAAGATGCTGCTTTGAAAATAAGAACTTTGTATGAGAACTATTTATCGGGATTAGGACTTGCCGCATCAGCCAAAAATGCAGGTATTTATACCTACCACGGAACGGTCAAGCGAATGATAACAAACCGCCATTATATCGGTGATGAAGTTTACCCTCCAATTATTGATACTGGTAGTTTTGAAAAAGCACAGGAAGAACTTGTTATCCGTGCAAAAAAGCTAGGCAGAACAAATAAAGTGGGGAGAAAAAAAGAAATTAAGATCCCTCTAAATTTCAGCTTGAAACCTGTAAAGAATCATTATGATGACCCGTTTACACAAGCTGAATACTTGTACAGTCTGATTAAAAGCGAGGTGATTTAAATGGGGAATGTGACCATTATCCCTGCTCGCAGACAAGTTGGAAACACTGCCAGAGCAAAAGAAGAAAAGCCAAAGCTTAGAGTCGCAGCGTACTGCCGTGTCAGTACTGACAGCGATGAGCAAGCCACCAGTTATGAAACGCAAATCGAGCATTATACCAACTACATCAGTATGAACCCTGAATGGGTACTAGCTGGCATATTTGCAGACGATGGCATCAGTGGCACAAACACAAAAAAGCGTGAAGAATTTAACCGCATGATTGGCGAGTGCAACGCAGGGAACATTGATATGATTATTACAAAATCCATCAGTCGATTTGCTAGAAATACGCTTGATTGTCTAAAGTATATTCGAAAATTAAAAGAGAAGAACATCCCCGTTTTCTTTGAAAAAGAGAATATCAATTCGATGGACTCTAAAGGCGAAGTCATGCTCACAATTATGGCTTCCCTTGCCCAACAAGAAAGTCAATCTCTTTCACAGAACGTAAAGCTTGGACTGCAATATCGATACCAACAAGGCAAGGTACAGATTAACCACAATCGTTTTCTTGGCTACACCAAAGACAAGGACGGAAACCTTGCGATTGACCCAGAACAAGCTGAAGTTGTAAAGCGTATTTACCGAGAATACCTTGAGGGGTTAAGCATGGATAAAATATCCGCAGGACTTGAAAAGGACGGTATTTTAACAGGTGCAGGCGGTCAAAAATGGCATACAAGCACCATTAATAAAATTCTGCGAAATGAAAAATATATCGGCGATGCACTTCTTCAAAAGACATACACCACCGACTTTCTTACCAAAAAACGAATTAAGAATAACGGTACTGTACCGCAATATTATGTAGAGAACAACCACGAGGGCATAATTCCAAGAGACCTTTATATGCTCGTGCAGGAAGAATTGGTTCGCAGACGAGTTGTGCATACCAGTCCAAATGGAAAAAAGCGAAGTTACAGCTGTAACCACTGCTTTGCACAGATTGTTTTCTGCGGTGAATGTGGTGAGATGTATCGTAGAATTCACTGGAACAATCGTGGGGTCAAATCCATCGTCTGGCGATGCATTAGCCGACTTGAAGGAACAGAACACGCTTGTCGCTCTCGCACCGTGAATGAACTGCTTTTGCAGGATATCACTATGAAAGCCATTAATCAGACCTTAGGCAACAACGAGAGCCTACTCAAAACCTTGCAGGAAAATATCGCTGCTACGGTAAAGCAATCCGACTGTGCATCAGCAGATGGCATTGACAAGCAACTAGAGGACTTGCAGCATGAACTTCTGAAAAAGGCACATAAGAAAGAAGAATATGACACCGTTGCCGATGAGATATTCAAACTTCGGGAACTCAAAGAACAATCCACTTCGGACAGCTTTGCTCGGGAAGAAAAGCTAAAACGGATTACGGATTTACAGGATTTCATTGCCTTTCAGGATACTGAAATAACTGACTTTGACGAGAAACTTGTTAGACGGCTTATTGAGAAGATAACGGTTTTCGAGGATAGGTTTGTGGTGGAATTTAGGTCAGGGGTTAGTGTGGAAATTGAAGAATAAATCAAGGCATAATTAACCCCTGCTACCTATAGTGGTTAGCAGGGGTTCGCTTTCTATGTAGCATTATTGCTTGCAAAATTCCTCAAAATAACAGCATCATTGTTTTTTTTGCTCTCATCATCCGAATAGCAGAAGCTAATTTCAGTATTATTACGAAAATGTTCAAACAATTCTGGACGTAATAGTTTTGTTTTATCCGAATTAAATTCACTTCGCTGTCCACTGTTCGGATTTCTTCTCACCTTAGTACAGTAGATTTTATTTGGATCCTCTGAATCGCTTTTACTAAGAGATTGTACCATTGCACTTTTTTCAGCAGTCGAAATATTATCAGGCACAGATGAAGGAATTACACTCCCTAAAGATTCTGTAAATTGATGAAGGATATCTCCCAAATTTTCCTGATACTCTATTCCGAAATAATGGCGCAATGTTTTCGCGTCAACAATTAACTCCCTGCTATTTGCTTCTATTTCCAAATCGTCTTGTAGGTCATCGGACTTCATAAAATGCAATTTAACTAAAGCATAGTTGTTTACTCTTCTTTCCGTGCCGACAAATCGCTTTACAAGTACAATATATTCTGTTCTTTTGTAATGGAACAGAAAGCTACAAATTGTCCAACTTTTATCTGCCATATCTTCTTTTAAGGATTTTAAATTTCCTAATACCATCAGTCTCTCCCTTTTTTTAGTTTCATCTAATTCTTCGCCTTAATGCGTACTACCATTAAAATCAGAAATCTGTCCTAATAAATCTTTAGATACGAAATATGGATTATTTTTATTACCAATCAACTCAATAAGAATTGCATCACCATCAGACTCCAATACTCTAAATGTATCTCCAACTTTTAATTTTAATCCGTCATTGCCCTCTCCATCCTGTTTGACGGTATATATAATTTGAGTGCGCTCATGCAACCTTTTGTTTTGAACTCTGCGTTCGGCGATAGCCTTTTTACATTTTTTAATTGCAAGTTCTCCACCTTTAAAAACAATACCACCTACTACTGCACCTCCGCCAGCTATTAATGCAACCAACTTTCCGGGCCCACCTACTTTTTTTGCAAGTGTTGTAAGAATTTGATACCCACCTAAATTACTCATAAATCGAACCTCCTTAACTTTTATTTCATAAGAGCCCTTGTGAATTTTGCGAACCTATTATGTTATCCAATCCACAGACTAAACTATAAAAAACATCCAAATCGTCCACTCACTAAGCACCTTTTTACTCTGATATCTAAATCACAGTATAGACTATCGGCAATTCCTTGTTTATTCTCTGTAAGGCAATCATTTCTTTACCAATGAATATAAGTTCATATCAATTACTTCACCATTCTTGACTGCATTCTTTTTAAGGACACCCTCAAGTGTAAATCCTGATTTTTCAAGAACTTTACATGATGCGGCATTATACGAAAATGGTTCTGCAAAAATGCGAATAATATCCGTATTTGCAAACACATATTCGCAAGCTTCTTTTACTGCATTTGTCACAATTCCTCTGCCCCAATAAGATTCTGCAATATAGTATCCAATCTCTGCAGTACGATAGTGTATATTCTCTTTACGAAAAACACCAATACTGCCGATAGTCTTTCCATCCAAATGGATAGCCCATGAATACTGCGAATTCTTTGGGGCGTCGAGCGTATACGCAATAAACTCAGTGGCATCCTTTTCGGTGTAAGGAAATGGCAGCCCATCTCGTAAATTATCTAATATCTTCTTGTTGTTTATCGCTTCTGTCAAATCAGTAGCATCATCTAATTTCCAAGTACGTATGTATTTCATCTTTTTTCCATCCTCCTGTCTAACATTCTCTTAAAATCAAGTTTTTTGCTCTTATTGCTTTTCATCCAATCCACAGCCTAAACTATCAAAAAAACATCCAAATCGCCCACTCACCAAGCACCATTTTACCCCGACATCTAAATCAAAGCCTAAACTATGGACAACCTCGTAAAAATACCGTCTTTGATATATTTCCACGGAGTGGCAAATTTCAGTTTTTCACGAGTTTCTAAAAATCTCAACTTTCAACAAACCCCATAAAACAAGGCTTTTATTGTCCTCTATTTCTCAGTTCTTGACATCAATACCACCGTTTCCACATGGCACGATAGGCTCGCTCTGATGTCTGTAGTGTGTTTTTCTATTTTTCCGTTTGGGGGAACAAGTCGATAGTGTTTTTTATGGTCTTGTTCCGTGCTTGGAAACATGTCGATAACCTTATTATAGTTGTATCTGTTCTTGGAAACAAGTCAGTTCTGTTGGATGGGTCTATTAAGACGCTGTTCTTTGATACAGCGCCAATAGGTGGCTCTTGCCTGTCTGCCTCTCGGCATAGGGACAGAAGCCGCCTGATAAATGGGCTTTTGCCCATTTATTGTTGATGTCCGAAAGCTGTATTCTGTATTCTTTATTCATGATTGCAGTTTGCAAGCAATGTCACCTCCGGTTCGCGTGGTATTTTTTGATTTTGCACCCCTTGGGTTTTGCCGAGGGGCTATCGTTAAAAGGTTCATTCACCTACTACAATAATGTCTTAATTACTTTTACTACACCTTCGATATATTCATCCATTTGTTTTCTTTTATAAACATGAATATATGAGGGATGATGTATTGGAACAAAATATGTACCATTATGACTAAAATAGTTATAATCAAAGTCGCTCCAACCATCGAAATCAAAATGATACTGCTTCTTAACTGCCGTCGTAACTTTTTCGCCAAGTAAAAACACTATTTTGGGGAGCAACTCGCTAATCTCATCCATTAAATTCGGAAAACAAGTGTCAATTTCCTTCTTATTAGGATATCTCAATTTATCCTTTTCATTTAAAGGGACACATTTAACTAAATTCGTTTTATATGTAGAGATTTCAGAACATTTCTCCTCAATACTACAAATAAGCTTGCCTGAATTTGTGGTAGCAGATAAAGGCTTTTCAGTTTCACAAGTAACTTTTTTGGCCGACAGACCAACCCAAAAAATCTGGCACTTGTCGATATCATCAAGTAACGGTTCTTGATTTTTACACAAATTGCATTTTGTACATATGTGGATATTATCAATCATTGTATTTCTCCTCCGATAGTCTTTGCGTTCTTAGAATATAATCTTCTAAGATTTCACTGTTTACTTCACTGTAGTTCCCCGATTGAAAATTGAACTGAGAGCGATTTGGCAAAACATTAATATTTGTATTTGCAACCACCGACTTTATAAGATGACCACTTTGAAGTATTTCTTTATACAGCTTCGTTCCATGATACGGGCGAAATTGAAAAACACTACATCTGAAATTGCCCACTGTGCTTTTTGAGAGCAATTTCAGCTTAGAAGCAAGCGAAAAGGTCATATCAAAGTCTTCTAACGTTTCTGTTGGAAACCCATAAATGAAATAGCCTTTTACATCTATCCCGGCATTCAGAATAGCTGCTATCGTTGATACTACTTGCTCAATATTACCGACCTTGTTTATTTTTTTTCGAATTTTATCTGAACCAGACTCAATACCGATAAACAATTCATTACATCCAGATTTAAAAACGCCATCCATTAGGTCAAGTGAATTCACAAAAGATAGTGCATGAGCCATTCCGCGCCATGATAGTGATGGAAATTGATTGAATAGGTTAATTGCATCCTTGATACTATCTCGGTTACGTAAGAACAGGTCATCTAAAATACGAATGTAAGTAACACTCGGGTGAACTTTACCTATTTCCGAAATCTCTAGTGTGATATCCTCCGGTGTTCTAATTCGTATAGCGATGTCTTTGTTTAGACTTCTTGCTCCTCCACAAAAAGCACAATCATACATACACCCACGAGAGGTTATTATCGCCGCTTCACTCCGACCATAGTGATTTTTTATTATCTCTTTTCCAAGAAACGTTCTACTAAGGTGTATTTTTGATAAATCTCGGGGAAAGTACACTGAGTCTTGATTTACAATATAAACTTTTTTATCTCCCTCTGCGACCAACGGATTTTCTGTGGCATTTCCTTTGATAATCGCAGGAACTACTAATTCTCCCTCTCCAATAATTATCATCAATTTATTCTTTATTGGCCATGCCAATATTTCCAAATATATGTGTTTAACTACCTGACCACCTATAATAAGTGAACTGCCAGCAGGGCAATTCTCCGCTATGTGTTTTACAATATCGTAATTCTGCGTAAAAATATTTATGCCAATATAAGCAGGCTTCTTATCAGCAAGAATGCTAATGACTTCATTTACACCAAGTTGTAGTTTTACACAATCAACTATCTCAACTTCAATATTTGAATCAAGCAATTGAGTAGCAATATAACCGAGACCTATTGGAGGCAAATATTCTTCATTGGCGTCTGTAGAGTTCCAATAAATCGGGGAATTCAATAGTATACAGCTCATTAAACATTCCCTTCCTTTTTATAGAGTAATATTTGATTCATCATATTTTGAACATTCTCGTTTAATGAATGACTATTTTCAATGGTTATAACTGGTATTCCAAGCTTTCTCAGTTCTTCAATTCCAGATGTGAGATAACATAATTCTTGATTTGTTTGATTGTCTTTTTCAAATCTTGTCAAAGTAGCTCTTTCGCCCAATCGTTCTTGAATTACATCAATGTCAGCAATAATTGCAAATTGTAAATCTGGCAAAAGTATATTTTGGTTTACATCCAAAACAAAAGGCGTTTCGACACCATCCATTCTCTGCAAAATTAGCGATGAGAGAACATACCTGTCCATAATCACAATGCATCCATCTTGCAACTTAGGAACAACTTCATTACGCAGATGTTCATATCTATCTGCTGCCACAAGGCAAGCGAGGCTTTCGTTACCGATTGTTTCTGCTATTTGCCGAGTGAAATTCCCAAGAGCAGATGTGCTTGGTTCTTTTGTGGTATATACATTAATACCTTTGCTTTTTAGACACTCTTCTAAATTCGTAATCAGGGTGCTTTTTCCCACTCCATTGGGACCATCAATGGCAACTAAAATACCATCATAAGTATTCTTCTGCATGCAATTTCCTCCGTTATTCTACCTCTCTTATCACCTTTGTTCTATCACAACATAGCACCTTAGTTTTAGGCTATAGAATAAAATGTCTATATAAAAATCCTCGCCTTCAACCTCAAGGTGATATTGATTTCCAACAAACGCAAAGCCTGTACCAAATTCAAGTAGCAATCGTGTGACATTTTTGACCATCTCATTCTCAATTTCTCGCTCGACAATACCGTCATGGTCTTCGATGAAGTCGAAAATATAAGGGTCTTTCATTGTCTGCTTCACAAGTTCACTCTGCGGAGGCGGTAAACGCAAATCAAAATTTGTCACTTTATGGGCAAGTGCTTGTCGTTGATATAGCTTGTTTTCAATTTGTGCAACGAGCCAATCACGAGACCAACCATTTGCTATTACCTCTTGAACATACCAATTACGCTCGTTTTCATCCTTAACCTTGTCAAGAAGGGCGACATTATGTCTCCACGGAATTTGTGCAACGGTGCGTTGCACAAATTCCAAATCAGAATAAGTCTTTGCGGACTTAGCCATATATTTCAAATTTCGTAAAGAATAACCCTTTGCATTAGGGAAATCCATTTTGATGTCTCTTACGAGATTCTCAATAAATTTATTACCCCAAACACTGTGATTATTAATAATCGTACCAATTATTCCAATAGAGTGTGATCAACTCATTGTTAACGGCGAGTGTAGCACGATATTGAGCACTTTTAATCTTTCCTTTTATATCATCAACAATAGTCAGATAATCATTGTTGTTTAAAAGCATTCGAAATCACCTCTCTATTCATCAAACCCCAAATTTTGGATCTTTATCATCAGACAGTCTTGGGATACAGTCCTCCCTGTTAATTATCAGTCCACATCTCACACTGACCAATAACAGTGGAGATAGCATCTTCCATACCCTCTGGTGGATACTTGTATTTTTTTAGTAATTTTTTCACCATGCGACGCATCCCTGCACGGGCGGATTCTTTTTTCTGCCAGTCTATCGTACGATTCTTGCGAAGCATATCTGTAAGTTCACGGCTTATAGAAACAAGCTCATCGTTTTGATAAAAGTCCTTAACAGCCTGTGGTTTTGTGAGGGCATCGTAAAACGCTAATTCTTCATCGGAAAGACCAAGTGTGTCTCCTTCAGCACTGGCACTTGCCATTTCCTTCGCCATCTTCATCAGTTCAGCAATGACCTCTTCGTTAGAAAGCATACCGTTCAGATAAGCTTTCATCGCAGCAGCAAGCCGCTCGGAGAACTTCTCGGACTTGACGAGATTTGTTCTGCGATAAAGTGATACTTGCTCGGCAAGCAGTTTTTTCAGAAGTTCAACAGCAAGGTTGCGTTCTTTCATTCTCCCAATTTCCTCAAGGAACTTCGGGTCAAAAAGGGAGAAACCCGTGTCCACGTCTGAAAATAGGTTGATGACGCCCTCGCTGTGAATGCTTGCCTTTAACAGTTCACCCACGCGAGCGTTTATGTCTTTTAGCGACAACAGCTTCCCTTCGCCAGTAATACGGGTTAAGAGCGTTCGCACAGCCTCGAAGTACGCAGCTTCAAAACGCTGTTCAGGGTTTAAAAGAGAGCGGCAGAGAGATAACGCTTGACGCAGAAGCATTGCTTCCTTGATGAATACATCTTTGCGGCTTGGCTTCTCCCCATAAACTGCTCGCGGCTCTGCAACCATTGAAAGGTGTGCCATCGAACTCTCCATAAAAATATTGTGACTTGGAGTTTCAATACTGGTCAGGTAGTTAACGCCTCCGCTGATAGTTCTTGCTCGCACGAGATCGGTCGCTGCCTCATTCATGAACGACGAATAGTCGAAACCGTGCATAATGTTTCGACAAACTTCTAATTTCTCTACGAACTTAGGCAGAGCAGTTTTGGCGATATCCTGCTCTCCATAGTTTTGCTTGTCACGACTGGTGTAGTCATGCATCGCCTGTTTCAACGCAGAAGCAATGCCAACGTAGTCAACAACCAGACCGCCTTCTTTATTTTTATAAACACGGTTGACACGAGCAATGGCTTGCATCAAATTATGACCAGCCATAGGTTTATAAACATACATAGTTGCAAGTGACGGAACGTCAAAGCCTGTAAGCCACATATCTACAACGATAGCAATTTTAAGTGGATCTTCATTATCTTTGAATTTTTTTGCCATCTCATCCTTGTGGCGTTTATTGCCGATGATTTCCCGCCATTCTTCAGGGTCGTTATTCCCAGAAGTCATAACTACACCTACCTTCTCTGTCCACTCTGGACGCATTGAAAGCAGTGTATGATAAATTTTCATGGCAATAGGACGCGAATACGCAACAATCATCGCCTTACCCGTAAGTTCATACTGTCGGTTTTCCTCGTAGTGTTTAACAATATCATCGCACAAAGCGGTTAGCGTTTGGTCTGCACCAAGGATACTATCCATCTGGCCGAGTTCTTTTTTGCTTTTCTCAATAGCATACGGCTCTGCATTCTCAGCCATGAGGTCATATTCAGCGTCAATAAGATGCAAAATATCTTCATTCAATTTTAAATGAATAACACGGCTTTCGTAAAAGACTGGGCGAGTTGCACCATCCTCAACGGCTTGAGTCATATCGTAGATGTCAATGTAATTTCCAAAGACTTCAATAGTTGAACGGTCTTTGCTTGAAATCGGCGTTCCGGTAAACCCTATGTAAGTAGCGTTCGGAAGGCTGTCACGAATAATGCGTGCTGTACCGATGGTGACACGACCTGACTTAGCATCAACTTTTTCCTCAAGTCCATACTGTCCACGATGCGCCTCGTCAGCCATAACAATAATATTTCGACGGATAGTGAGAGGCTCGGATGACTCCTCAAATTTTTGCATAGTGGTAAAGATGATACCGTTTGCCTGTCGTCCAGCAAGAAGCTCTTTCAAATGCACCCTGCTCTCGGCTTGCACCGGTGTCTGACGCAGGAATGAGGCGCACTTTGCAAACTGACCGAAAAGCTGGTCGTCAAGGTCGTTACGGTCTGTTAGTACAACAATAGTTGGCGAATTCAGCGCCTTTTGCAGTAAGTGAGCGTAGAATACCATTGATAGCGATTTACCACTACCTTGCGTATGCCAAAAAACGCCTCCGCGTCCATCTGTTTCGGTGGCGGTAGAGGTAGTGGTTACTGCTTTGCGTACAGCGAAATATTGATGATAAGCACCCAGTATCTTCGCCTCTCCCGAAAAACAGATGAAATTCTTGATTATATCAAGCAGACGGACTTTGTCGAACATTCCCTCAATAAAGGTATCGAACTGGGCGTACTGCGTATTTTCATAGCTGCCGTCTTTCGTTTTCCACTCCATAAATCGGTCTTCACCCGCTGTAATAGTTCCCGCTTTGGATGTCGCAAGGTCGCTCATTACACAAAAAGCGTTATAGGTGAAAAGAGACGGAATTTCAATCATATAATTTCGCAGTTGACGGTAAGCCTCGGAAGCGTCGGTTTCCTCACGAGATGGCGACTTCAACTCGAATACGACAACAGGTAAACCATTCAGAAATACGATGACATCCGGGCGTTTTTCGCTGTTTTCAGTTATCGTCCACTGGTTTGCAACCGTGAACGTATTTTTGCCCACATTTTCGTAGTCCACGAAACGAACCAAATCTGCTCGTTGTTCTCCTTCATCGAAGTAATTCACCGATACGCCATTTTGGAGATAATCCATAAAGAGAACATTCTTCTGCAACACTGTCCCGCTCTCGAAATTGCGTAGTTTATAGACCGCCTCTGTGATGGCAGCTTCAGGTAGTTTCTGATTAATCCGTCGCAGAGCGGGCAATAATTCGTCTGTATATAGCGGTTCTGCATAGTCACGTACTACATCGGGTCCATAAATATACGAGTACCCCAGTGTGTCGCGAAATATTTCGATTACAGCATTTTCGTAGTTTGCCTCTGTATATGGCATAAAATACCTCCTTGTGAACAATTTTTCAAAACGCCTGAAGGCGGTAAATCATCATTTAGAGCATATGGCGCAGGCGATTTTTAAGTCGTGGTTCGTGGATTTTGAGCCTTGGGGTGGCAAGCAACCCACCAACTGGACAATAGGCAAAACGGAGGACTTTTTTGACGTTTCCATCGGCAAAACCCCGCCACGCAAGGAACCTTTGTGGTTTACCGACAATCCGCAGGATGTTGTTTGGGTTTCTATCTCCGATATGGGTAAATGCGGTATGTTCATTAGCGACAGTTCAGAGTATCTGACCGCTGAATCGGTGGCGAAGTTCAACGTGAAAATAGTGCCAAGCGGAACAGTGCTGTTGAGTTTCAAGCTAACCGTCGGGCGTATTGCTATTACGAATGGCGAAATGACAACCAACGAAGCCATAGCTCATTTCAAATGCTCAGATGATGCGACGACGGAGCACCTCTATTGCTACCTTAAAGCGTTTGATTATCAGTCACTCGGCAACACCTCATCCATCGCAACGGCGGTAAACTCTAAAACAATCAAAGCAATGCCGTTTATTATGCCCGATGATAAAACCTTGGCAAAGTTTCATGCGGCAACCGTTCCGTTATTCGCGCAGATTAAGGCGAACCTTGAAGAATCCGCCCGGCTTGCCAATTTGCGGGATGCTCTCTTGCCGCGCCTAATGTCCGGTGAGCTATCAGTTGCCGACGTGACCGCTAAATGATGATTTATCGCTGTGTTGTTCTCAATTTTATCTTCTAAAGCCACCAAGGTATCCACAATGACCTGCTGTTCGCAAATTGGTGGTAACATCAAAGGTATCTGTTCGATGTCGGCTCGCTTGGAAATATTCACTTGAACGGAGCCTGTTGAACGAGACACTATTGCGTCGTAGCCTTTTTTTGAAGAAAAAAAGTATTGCAAATACTGCGGAAGCACTACAGCGGTGTTGGCTCTTAAAAGAAGCAGCGCTTGGCTGATAATACCTTTGGGGTCATCTGCCTTGATAGTTGAAACCCTGCCCAATGTGCCAGAGCAGCTTATTATCAAGTCATCTATTTTCGTTTCAAAGCGTTTCATCTCTTGAAATTTCTCTTCGCTGATAAAGAAACGGAATTGTCTAATTCCATAAATTGCATGTTGTTGCTCGTATACAGGAATACCTGCATTGAGCAACTCGTTCCTTCTTAAAGCAGAGCCAAATGGCCCCCGTATATAACCTTTTGGGGCTAATATTTCACCCAATTTTGCTGTTTGCCATCCTTGTAGCATTGTCAACGCTCTCCTTATCCTATGAATTTACGATGTGAGTTCTTCACATTCGTTTGGTTGACCATGGCATAGTGCATGGTCGTGTCTATTTTAACATGGCCGAGCAGGCGTTGCACTTGCTCAATTGGCATACCTTTGTCGATTGCTCTTGTTGCCAGCGTTCGTCGGAATTTGTGCGGGTGTACTTTTTGCATATCGGCTCGTTTGCCGATTTCACGTAGCCTTGTTTCCACGCCGCCTATCATCAGCCGCTCATGGGGCAAGGTCAGCGACACGAAAAGTGCGGGGGTTTTATCGCTACGGCTTTCAAGGTAATTCAATAGGTGAATTTTTGTCCTCGCATCAAAATAAACCACCCGCTCACTGCCGCCTTTGCCTAAAACCACACATTCCCGCTCGTGAAAGTTGATGTCCTCATGGTTTAGCTGCACCAATTCGCCAACGCGCATTCCTGTTGATGAGAGTAGGTCAATCATCGCCAAGTCGCGGATTTCTTCGGTTGCATCACGGAGCAGTTCCAAGCCCTCATCGGAAAAGGTGTCCTTGATGGTCTTTTCCGTCTTTATCTTGTGAATGCGCCGAACGGGGCTTTTCAGGATATAATCCTCATCTTCAAGCCAGCCGAAGAAGCTGGAGAAGATTCGCCGCATATTGTCAATCGTCACCTTGCTGGAACTGCGCTGATTTTGATAGTTCGCCAAGTAACCGCGCAAGTCGTCCGTGCTGATTTCTCGCACGGGCTTGTCAACGCCGCCGAGCATCTGCCGGACTGTTGAATCGTAGTATTTGAGCGATTTTTCAGAACAGCCCTCAATTCGTTTTGCCGCAATAAACACGTTCAACAACCCTCCATTCTCGGTGACTTCCTGTGTATCCGGGGCTTTGCGCTCCGTGACTTCCACGTTGCGTAGGTTGTGCGTTAGCACCTGCCGTAGCTCCTCCAGTTGCGTCGCTGTGAGCATCGGCGCCATGCTTGTCTGAATCTGCGTAATCAGTTTGTCCTTCATAGTTCCTCCTGCCTTTCTTAAAAATTAGGTTTACGCGGCGGCAGGAGGAGTGGTAAATCATCATTTAGAGCAGATGGCTCAGGCGATTTTCAAATCGTGGTTTGTGGACTTCGAGCCGTTCGGCGGCGTAATGCCGGAGAATTGGAGGGACGGCACACTCTCCGAAATAGCCACTATCACAATGGGTCAGTCACCTGACGGGTCGAGTTACAACGAGGACGGCATTGGAACTGTCTTTTATCAAGGTCGTGCGGAGTTTGGCGCTCGTTTCCCGACTCGTCGCCTGTTCACAACACAGCCCAAGCGAATGGCGGCAAAAGGCGATGTGCTGATGAGCGTTCGCGCCCCAGTTGGAGATTTGAATGTATCTTTTGAGTCTTGTTGCCTTGGTCGTGGTTTGGGTTCTATTCAAAGCAAAAATGAAGCCCAGTCGTTTATCCTCTACACCATGTTTGCCTTGCGTGAACATTTGGATATGTTCAATGGTGAAGGTACTGTGTTCGGTTCTATCAATAAAAACGATATGGCAAACCTCCCTGTGCTTATCCCATCTGTCGATGTGATTCATCAGTTTGAGAAACTGGTTAGCCCGATGGACGTTACCATCGAAGCAAATTATGCGGAAAACTGTAATCTTCAAGCTACCCGCGATTCCTTGTTGCCCCGCTTAATGTCCGGCGAACTATCGGTTACCGACGTGACCGCTAAATGATGATTTATCTTTCTGTTTTCCGCAATCCGAGCGTCGAGGGCGGAGAGGGTGTCGGCGATTCCTGCCTGCACTTCAAGCGAAGGGAGGTCAACATCAATGTTAGCAAAAGTATCCCTTGTAATTGTGTCAAAGACTGAACCGTGCGTTTGCCCTTTTAGTAGCCGTATGCTGTCCTTTAACAGATAATAAAGATAGGGCTGAATCACCTTCCCTTTTTTGCCTCGTATACCATAGCAAGACTGATTAAACGCCATCGGAAACGGAAGCATAGCCAGTTCACCAACTGTGCCACGAGCCGAAATAATGATGTCGTCAACGTCAAGTAGTTTTGTGGAGCTGTTAGCCAGTCCCTCTTCGGTAATCGTTTTTTCAGTGGCGTAAACGTAGCGGCTGTCATTGTTAAAGTCCTTGACTGAAAGCCATGGAATACCGCCGCCCCAGTATGCGGCGTTGCTTGTTTTCGGTGTGCCGCCTCCGATAAGGTCGATAACATCGGCAAGTTTCTGCGTCATTCCCCGTCACCTCCCGCCTCATCGTCCTTGATGTCGTATTTGCCCTTTATCCGCTTCTCGATGTCCTCCGCAGACGGCAAGGTGTCCGCCAACTCCTGCGGCACAAAATCGGACAGTCGGTATTCGCTCACGCCGATGGGTTTGTTGATGTCGCGCAGGGAATACTCCGCAATCAGCCTATCTCTTTCCTTGCAAAGCAGAATACCGATGGACGGGTTGTCGGAATCGCGCCTAAGTATATCGTCCACTGCCGAAAGATAGAAGTTCAGCTTGCCGGCGTACTCCGGGCGAAACTCCGTATTCTTAAGTTCAATCACCACATAGCAGTGCAACCGTGTGTTGTAGAAGAGCAAATCGAGATAGTAATCCTTGCCGCTGACTTCCAAATGATATTGATTGCCGTAAAAGGCAAAGCCGGTGCCTAACTCCATAATCGTCTTGGCAATGTTGGCGACAAGTTCATCTTCAATTTCCCGCTCAACGATACCATCGCGTTGCTCCACAAAGTCAAAAACATATGGGTTCTTCAGCGTATCGGTAGCAAGCCCACTCTGCGGTTGCGGGAGCAATGCCTCATAATTTGCAGTTTTCTCGCCGATTGCCTGCCGCTGATACGTCTTTGTGCCAACGTGGTATTCAAGCGAAGAGAGCGACCAACCATTCTCAATGGTCTGTGTGGCATACCACAAATACTCGTCCAGCGCGGAAGTTTTGTCGAAAAGGTATTTGTTGTGCGACCACGTCAAAACTGCAGACACTGTCTGCACTTTTTGCTCGTCTGGCACAAGCTCGGCGAATTTCCGCATATAACGCAAATTGCGGACAGAATATCCTTTTGCGTCCGGAAAATCCAGCTTGATATCGCGAGCGAGGTTTTCGACAAATCGGCTGCCATATTGTCTGCTTTTGGAAATGACCTTACCGATATTCCAAAACAGCAGAATTTGTTCGCGGTTAACTCCCAACACAGCACGGTATTGGGCACTTTGAATTGCCGTTTTGACGTTCTCCAAAACTTGGAAATAATCATTACTGTTTATGAGCATTTGAAAGTCCTCCTCCAAAACTGCAGACAGTGTCTGCAGTTTTCAAATCACAATTTTTGCCGTCAGATTTCATATCCAATTGCCCCCAGTCTGTTTCTAATTTCTTCCTCAAGTTCATGCGACCGTTTGAACATCTCAGAGAGTTCACCCGTCAGCCGTGCCATTTTTTCATCGAAAGGTTCGCCGTCCTCCTCCTGCTCCTCAATTCCGACATAACGCCCCGGTGTGAGGATGTAATCCTGCTTTGCAATTTCGGCGGTAGGTACAGAAGCGCAGAATCCCTTCACATCCTCAAGCGATCCTTCATCGAATGCCTGAAACGTAGCAGCAATTTTGCCGATATCACCTGTAGTCATTTCACGGTTCTTGCGTGAAACCATCGTCCCCATCTTGCGAGCATCAATAAACAGGGTCTTGCCCTTTTGTTGCTTGTTGCGGCTGATGAACCACAGCGAAACAGGTATCTGCGTGGTATAAAAAAGCTGTGTAGGCATTGCTATAATTCCTTCCACAAGGTCGTCTTCGACAATCTTCTTACGGATTTCGCCCTCACCACCGCTCTGAGATGAGAGCGAGCCATTGGCAAGCACCATTCCTATTTTTCCATTCGGAGAAAGGTGATAAATCATGTGTTGAAGCCATGCAAAGTTGGCATTACCAGATGGTGGAAGCCCGTATTTCCATCTTTGGTCGTCATTCAATGAACCGTCATTCCAGTCCGAAAGATTAAACGGTGGATTGGCGAGTATAAAATCAGCTTTCAATTGTGGGTGTAGGTCGTTGTGAAACGTGTCAGCATTAAATTTTCCGAGGTCAGCCTCAATACCACGAATGGCAAGGTTCATCAATGCCATCTTCCGTGTCGTCGGATTGGAATCCTGCCCATAAACAGAAAGGCTACTAATATTCCCTGCATGATTTTCAACAAACTGCGCCGATTGCACATACATACCACCGGATCCGCAGCAAGGATCTATAAAAACCCCGTCTTTGATACAAAAGCACATAGCGGTTCTTGCCCTCCTGCGTGACCGCAGAGGGGCAAAAAGCGCTTGATATAAGGGCTTTTGACGTTTTCGAGTAAATCTCTCGAAGCGTTTTTCTGTTTTTGCGGCTGTCGCTATCAAGCGAGGTCACCTCCGTTCACGCTATATCGTTTCCCGATTTTGCACCCTTTTGTTTTTGCCGCCAGAGGGAAAATCAAAAGGTTTAGAGCAAAATCAAAAAGTATGGGGAAACGTCAAAAGGTTTCAAATTCACCATTAGCTTTCGCTCGTCTCAATCTCCTTGAGGGTTTTGCCATCGGTTGTTTTCCACTCGGTTAAGCCGTTAGCATGACCACCAATAACAAAAGAAGCTGCGTAAGACGGACTTTTGAAAAGAACGTCCTCTTGCAAGATGCTATTCTCATTAAGATGCGCTTTCTTGCGGGCTTCTTTAATACCCGGCGGTATGCTGTCTGAATCATTAGGCTCTATATGACTCCCTTTAAGAACAACGAAGCCATCTGCCGTTTGTCTACAATCTGCTTCGACGGTTTGCCCGCTCTTCCGACTCTTGCGCTTTAGATGCAGCACCAATTCATTTGAAGTAGGAATTGAATCATTGATTTCGATAGGCTTTCTCACTTCAGCCAACGGCTCAAATACCTTATGCCCCAGTGTTCCCATGACTATTTTTGCGTAGTCAATGAACTCCTCCAACTCGCTCTCTTTTTCCTCGGTTATGTTGCCGGGTGTCGGGTCATTGCCATTCTTAACAAGGTAACGTTTCGCCACAGCAGCCATATTCGTGAATCGATTTTCAAGGTAACTAATTTCTGTGGGTCCGAACGAATTATTTGAGGTTGTGAATACCACAGCTTCCGTCCAGTAGTCCTTATCAGGGTTGCGTTTATGCTCTTGCAGACGGTAAAGGATGCCTTCGCCATTTTTTCTAACGCCAGCCTGCCCGATGTAGACAACGTTCTCACCGGTCTGGTCAGAAATGCCAAACAGAAAATAAACTCCACTCTGCGAAAGGTCATCGCGTCCTTTACACCTGTCGAGTTCCGTGCGAGGAATCTTATAGGCTACACCCGTCCAGTTGGCGAGAGTGCATTTAATGCGACCGTTAGGGTCGCCTTCCATCAAGAATAAGTTAATGCTTTTGCCTCTTGTCGCCATAGCGTTCATTCCCTCACTTTCCTGTCTTTCACGTCATCGTGCCGTTCTTAATGTGATAGTCGATTTCATGCTCCTTGCAGAACTGAATTACGATTTCGACTTGCTCGTTGTAAAACATCTTGTGCTTTGCATACGCCGAGATTTCCTTGTTATAGTTTGTCCGACCGAATATAATACGACCGGCAAATGATATAGCATCAAGGACTTCCGATATGTCTTGCTGAATTAGGTTAGGCGTAGGATATGGCTCAATACTTACCCAAGTTTTACAACCTCTGTCGCTTAGCGCTCTCAATGCAGCAATTCTATCCTGATACGAAGTGGCGCCCGGCTCGATTCGCTTTCTGAAGTCTTCATTGATAGAAATGAGCGTTATTCCGTATTCATTTTCATTAGACTGCTCCGCCAACTCAATGGGTAGCAACCCTTTTGTAAGTACAGTGCAACGTATGCCCGATGCGTTCAGCTTCTTGATTGCCGTCATGCTAATAGCACCGATTTCGTCATACCCGTACATAAACGGGTCAGTTGTGAAGCAAAGTTGCACAGACTCTATTTTTGCTTTCAAGCGTGGGATTTCGCGGTCGAGAATTTCGAGGGTATTGCTAACGAGCTTCGGTTTGCACCACTCATCATAAGTAGCAACCTTTCCAAACCTCTTAGCCATCAAAAAGGCATAGCAAGGGTATAAACAGCCGTGGGAACACCCTAACACATGGTTCATTGTGTAATCCCCATATTCGACGCCCGTTTTGTAGAGCATAGACTTTCGCGTTATGGTGTCCATTAACATTAACTCCTTTTTCGTAGCAAGAGAGTGTTTCCTTTGCCTTCTTGCCAAAATTTTGACGGCTTGCCTTTGTCCGTAATAGCCGGATTACGCAGAACATCGATATAGCCATTTTTTTCAAGCGTTTTCAAAACAGACCCACTCCGACCGCTACTCAAACTGGATAAGGCGCAAAGCACTCCGTATTCATTGTAGAAGTCCGCTAAGAACTTGTTCAAGCGAGTGTAATCGCTCGTCTTTTCAAGAAGAGACTTGACCTTCTCCATAAGCATATCTTCGCTAACCATTTCATTTTCCGCTGTCTGCGGCAATAGGCTCAGTTGACCACCACTTTGAATTTCAATAACCAACCGGTCTGTCCTTTTAGCAATATTGTCTGCCATCAACGCACAGCCGTCAGGATGGTTTGTAGCATGAACCATACGATACTTTGGATGCTGTCCGGGCTTAAGGCGAATCGGCATATCCAAGACATATGTATAGCTGCGCCGTAACCGCAATTTATATTGGTGCGAGAACTCTTTCTCCGCTTGATAGCAGTCAATTGTTCCTTTACTATACTTATCAATAATTGCCTGCCAATAATCACCACCAGCAATGTCGTTCAGTTCCTGAACCGAATCCAATACTGAACTGTCATATTCCTCAAGGTCACTAAAAATCTCATCCTCACGCTCTCGGAACACAACCTTCTTTACCCTACAAGCCTCGCGAATAAAACCGAACGAGTTCAGATTAATAAGTAACTCAGCAGTGTTGAAAGCTACAGACAAAGAATCAAATAGCGTAGCATTAAGAACTTTCACGCCATAGGGGTCAACATATAAGAACACATTAAGCTGATGACGGGCAGACATCGCCTTTTGAAGTAACGGGATAATATTGTCTTCGAACTTACCATTGATAACCTCGCACCGCCCTCGATGCTGATTCGGGAGATTGGCTTCGAGGTCATTTGAGTGATTCAGTTCGATAAATTTCATGCTCACCGTCGGCATAGGATAGCTTCCGCGATACTGGGTTGTACTGCTCTCCAGACTTTGAAGCGCAGTAAGCGGCGAGCCGGGCTTACCGTCGTCAAACTTTCCTTTGCCGGCGAAACAGTCAACATAAAGGACGGGATTGCCCATTGACAATATCTTGTTAAAATACGGTACCAAGTAACAGCCGAGAAGTTCATCCTTAACTTCCGACCAGATTTTCTTTTGTTTAAAGAAGTTGCGGTTGTCTTTGGGCATACATTATTCCCTCCATAACGTAGAATGAGGCGCTTGCGTTATTCGTCCATGAATATTTCAAGCGGCGAGCGTGTATCTATCAAGTATCGGAAACTGGACTGCGAATGTATACTCCTATCAGCTACAATCGCATAGTCCCACGGTTTCCCGCCATTTTGAACATTCCATTCACCGACTATGCGGCAATATTCAGTACCGGCGCGTCCTTTTTCTTGAACTTCTGGTGTCTGGATTTCATTGAAAGCCTTTACTTCGCACATATAAATCCTATTAGCCGTTTCAACGATGAAGTCCGGTTCGTAGTTCTGGCGCTGTTTGCCCCAATAAATGTTAAACTGTTTCGGCGCGGGGCGTAGCCACTTCAGCACATCGGCATCCTGTTCCAAAATGCGGGCAAACTCCAACTCCGGCAAACTATCAAACTTATACAGCGTATGGCAAGCCTTAGCAAAGCCTTTAAATACTTTCTGGCGCACCTCACCCGCGCGAACAGTAACGGTGTAGGCATAGATGTCATCGGCTTTTACCTTGCTACCGAAACTACCCTCTATACGAGAAAAAGGCCGTATCTCAGTCGCTGTGTACGGCACATCACTCTCATGGAAATGCTCATTCATCTGGGCATAAATATAATCAGCGATTGTCCGAGCCTGTTGACGCATCACCTTGTCAGTATCTTCTGTACCCAAGTACGACAAAAAGTGCTTCTTAGCTTGAGCGATAAGAGAAAATATCATCTTGTCACACTTCTGATAGTCGATATTATCCTTGACGATGATATATTTCGCCACTTCGTTTTCGGGGCTGTCTTTAGGTTTTGAAAGCAATTCAATGTCATCGCCTTCAAACTCAAGTAACCTCCCGCCCTCGGATAATTCCCGCCCGATAATAGTGTCATCGGTTGGCCGAAGATTGAGATTGCGCGTGACAAGGTCAAACTCATCAAATCGATATACGGAAACGTTCTGTGGGTTAATAACCAGTTCAGGAATTGGGATAATTGTTCCTGTTAAAGCCTCCACACAATACTCAATTGCATTTTCAGCCGCCTTACGGATTTCCTCTTTGTCTATTTGCGCTTCGGGAAAGCGTGTCTGCACTTCACGAATAATCTGCTTGGTGATGATTTCTCTTGTTTGAGTGTCTGTACGCACGTCTGTAAACGACTGGACTCTTCGTGACATATCCACGACGTATAGAGCTGCTTTCTCTGCGACAAACGACGCCACACCTGTACGGGTCTCTTCAGGAATGTCGTAGCTAAAAACGCTCGAAATCTCATGGGTGAAATTCTCAGAGGATACCTGAACCTCATAGGTCGGCTTTATCTCTATCGATTCTGTTTCTGCACTGCCCGTATCAGGGACAAGCGACGGGTCAATGTAGAAAACTTTTCGCACGAGAGAATTCGGGTCGTTGGCAAGAGCAACGATAGCCTGATATTTGTCGTGGCTCACGATAGAAAGACGGTCAACCTCGTCTATGCCGGTACGTTCGCCATAAGGCAAACGAAGTCCTCGTCCGATGGTTTGCTCAGTAAGTGTTTCGGAAGCAGACGCTCGAAGCGGCACAATTGTATAGAGGTTTGTTACATCCCATCCTTCTTTCAACTTGTCAACGTGGACAACGATTTCAATCTTATTGTCGGGGCGTTCTAAACCGAGCAACAGTTCCATATTTTCGTCGCTCTCGACTTTGCCCTGTTTGGAATTTATCTCAAGCACTTTATCGGCATAATAACCATCGTAGAATTCTGCGGACGTAAGGAAGTCACGTATCTGCCGAGAGTGTGCTATGTCCTTTGCAACGACCAAAACAAACGGCTTCACGAATGTTCTACCGTAGTTGCGAGCGTACACATCCATTTTTGCTTTTGTGTCAATATGCAGCTTAATGCCGTCAATCAACTTCTCGTGGTCAAGCTGGTCGTCAGTGTACTGACTCGCATCGAAGTCACGGCGCGTCCAAACAACCGGCTCCTTAACATACATTTTATCGTTGAGAGCATGAGCAAGCGAATATTCATATACCACGTTCTTGAATTCCACTTTGCCCCTGCCGGTTTGAATTTGCGGTGTCGCCGTAAACTCTATGCCTATCATCGGATTCAGATCATTTATAACGCCAAAACCTTGCTCGGCATGGTAGTGGTGACTTTCGTCCATCATCACACATAGGTCAGGCAATGAACGAAGATAGTCAAAGTACGACTGCCCCAAAACTTCATGCAGACGCATCACTCTTGCCATTTCCGCTTGCTGCCCGCGCCCATGTGTTAGTTTGGCGATGTTGAAGATATGAATGGACACTTCCGACATTTCAGGAGTTTTAAATCTCAACTGGGCAGGATTGAAGTTATTGAAGTTATCCCCGTCGATAAGGTACGGTTGTGCGACAAAATCATACAATCCTGAAAAAACGTACTTTTCGGGATATGACTGCAAAAAGTCGCGGCGCAATTTCTCATATATCGTGCGGTTCGGTGCAACTACAAAAAAGTTGTTCACTTTTTTCACGCGATGAAGGTATGCCATACACGCCGCCATCAAGCGAGTCTTGCCCACTCCGGTGGCAAGAGCAAAACAAATAGACGGGAACTCTCGCTCAAAGCTGGTAACGGTGAGGAATTTCTCGCGGACACGGTCAAGCTGTGTAGATAGCGCATTTGCATGACGCAGATCGAAGTCTAATATTTTTTCAGCACTTTCGCTTCGGTGCTCTTCTTGCGTGAGCCACGGCACTTTATCCCATTTAAGCAGGTCGAGAACTTCCGCAAACACGGTGAGCGCTTCCCGCTGAGGTTTGCGGAGTGACATACTTACATTGAGGTCTTTCAGAAGGTCAAGTTTGCGTTCATTCGGCATCTTCAAAGTCCTCCTCCGTCTCCTCGAATTCGGGTAGTTCCACGACATTCAGGTTGTAGTTCTCCGCTCCATATTCGCACTTGGCAAGCACCGACTGCGGAATTTTACGGAGTTTGATGTTCGGGAAGTTATTCTTTATCCCCACTTGAAATGCCGACGCGCAAATGACAAGCGACTGCGTATCGGAGAAGTTTTTAGCAATCTCGCCGAGAAGCGGCGCCGTGATGTACTGCGTGGTCACGAAGATAAACCCGCCTACATTATTCACGCCGTGAACATACGGATTGCCTTCGCGGGGCGCAAATCGGTAGCCGCACAGCTTCGCAACAGCGGCGGCAAGCATCGTCGCGTCATACTTTTCAGATATAATCTCGAAGCCGTTCTCGTCCTTTTCAATCAGCGTCGGCGCAAGTTCATAGAATTTGAAACCGCCGCCGCCTTTCCAGTCCACCGTTTTGGAGATACCACCCTGTTCGCCGTCAACAACTGCTTTCAGACGTGGCAGACAGTGGGTGTAGCAATGGTCACCCAGTTCGATTCCGATATAGCGCCTACCCATCTTGTGAGCAACAGCGGTTGTCGTGCCTGAACCGAGGAAACTATCAAGAACGAGATCACCCGGATGTGTAACCCATTCGATAATACGCTGTAAGATAAACTCGTTTTTTTCGTGTTCAAAATCAGTTTGCCTTCCAGCAACTGACAAATCGAGCCAGTTTTCACTCAGCAATTTTTTGTTTGATGGTGGTATATAGTGTTCTGGTTTTCCTCGTCGACTTAATCTCACCAATTGAAAATCTTTGACATCGGCTATTGAGTATTCTTTCAGGTACCTTAAATAGGCACCATCAAACGAAGATTGGTCGTTTTCATCAATACCGTGCAAAGAAAGGTAGGGCTGAAGCAGTTCATAATTATCAACTGCCTTTTGGGTTCTTTCTTTTGCCCACCGCCACTGTCCGTTTTCGGGAGTTATTCCAAAAAGTTCATAGCGCATGGTTGGCCGGTCTGTGCCACGCCAATGATTATTCCATGAACCCACGTTTTCCTCGTCACTTGTTTCAACAAATAGATTTGGAATCCGTAATGCACTGTTCTTCGAATACATAAGTATTGTATCGTACCCAGCGTTTAGACGCTCAACTGTATCAAACTGTACCGATACATTTTTTGTTCCTTTCTTTACAATTATCTGATTCCTAAAGTTTTGACGTCCAAAGACCTCATCACAAACAAGTTTCAAATAATGAAGTTCACGGTTATCTATCTGTATGAACAACATCCCTTCATTAGAAAGAAGGTCGCGCAAAATGTCCAAACGAGACTTCATTAATCCGAGCCAAATGGAATGTTCAATACCATCATCATAATGCTCAAAAGCACTCCCCGTATTGTACGGAGGGTCGATATACACGCATTTCACTCGCCCTGCAAATTCCTGTTCCAGTGCCTTCAGCGCAAGGAGGTTATCCCCATGGATGAGCATATTGGTGGCATCAGGGGCACCGTAGTCACGGCTCGCGTCGTGGAGCAAAATACGCGGCTCCACGGCGGGTTCTTGCCCCTTGCCAATCCAAGTCAATTCCAATTTCTGCATAGTGTGTTTCCTCCCTTACGCTATCTCAAACGAGAACGTCATGATATTTACAAGCTGTGCCGCGCCGTTTAATTGCTTTATGGCCTCGGTTTGCAGGTCTGACGCGCTTTTCTTTATGGCGTCCTTGCTCTGGAGCATCTGCCGCTGCCTACGGTCAATGTCCTCGTTAAGTCTATTTATCTCATTCTGCAGGTCTACGATTTCTTGGAACGAAAGTGTCCCAACCTGCGAAGTCATCTGTCCTCTTTTTAGGGTGATTTCATTTCGCAAATCTGCAAGCTGCCTGTTTAGTGCATCTTCACGGTCGGCTCGCCAAGCGTCTAATTCGCCGAAGCGTAGGACAAGGCTTTCTTTATTAGCTTCGTTTATCTCTGCGCATTTACGACCTTGCAGAATCACCTTCTGTTCGTCGAGACGGCTGTCAGGCGCAACTACACCGATAATTTCGGCGGGTATTTCCATCATGCGTTCCAACATTGAGTCATCTACTTCTACTCCATTGTCCGTCACCACACTAATGAGTAGATGTTCCTCTTTTTCGCCCTCTATGCCGTAGTTGTAAATCAGTTTATCTATTGACACTGAGCCTGTGAGGTTGCTGTTGCCATTTTGAAAGAAGGCCGTCTGCTCTTGAGCAGGCAATTCGGAATGTTTGAAGCTAATCCGAACAATCGGCACGTCGAGTGCAATTGCGGTATCGCATAAGTCCGTGTATATGGGTGAATCTGATTCAAGGAACGTGCCGCCGCCTGCCTTGGCATCCTCCCAAGAGGGGATGTATCGCTCTCCTTGATAATCAAAAGTCCAATCACGATTGTTTGCCCTTGTTGCGCCGCTGGCGGCGAATAGGTCAAACTTCCAGCGGTCAAACCGTGCAAGACTCGCTCGTGTACGGGCTTCGCAATTTTTCAACTTGGCGGTAACATCCTCGTCGAAAAATTCCATAACCTGTTGGATTGTCTGCGCTTTCTGAGCCTCAATGACATCAGCATACTGTTGCTGCAAGGCGTCAAATTCACGATTTATCTCGTCATCGGTTCGGCAGTTCTGGACAATGCCATAAACCGCTCGCTCGAAGTCTATGCCGCGTTCCAAAGCACCCAATATTTCATCCGATGAGCCAAACACGCCCTCAAAGAGACGGAACTTACTTTCAAGCAGTTCATACACTCGTCTGTCAGCGGCGTTGTTCTGATTCACGAAGTTCACAACCACCACATCGTATCTCTGCCCATATCTATGGCAACGACCAATCCGCTGTTCAACGCGCTGTGGATTCCACGGCAGGTCGTAATTCACAACCATATTACAGAATTGGAGGTTGATGCCTTCGGCCGCGGCCTCTGTCCCGATGAGGATGGTTGCACGGTCGCGGAACTCCTCCACTATAGCGGCTTTCATATTTGCGGCTTTGGAAGCAGTGATAGTCCCATCATCCTTGTGCCGTTCTTTCCACTCAGCATATATGCGCTTAGAAATGTCATCGTTGTTCGACCCATTCAATAGTACGACTTGACCTTCGTAGCCACCCGTATTCAAAAGGCCTAAGACATACTGTTGGGTTCGTGTGCTTTCGGTGAAAATAACCGCTTTTCGCGCTCCCTTTTTTCCGTCTACCCGAACAACGTTTTCTTCAGAAAGCGTAAATCCTACCTGAAGAGCCGTCAAAAGGTCTTCGCCCTTTGCGTCGCGGGTTATACTGTCTGCGAGTGACTTTATGCTTCGCAGGAATTCTTGCTCTTGGAGAATTTCCTGCCTGTCACGTTGTCTGCCCTCGTTGAATGTTTCCTCATCGGAGTCATCTTCATCTACGTATTCCTCGGTGTATTCACCATAGGCTTCAAAGTCCTCAGAGATATCACTTTCCAGATTGTCGTCATAGCCTTCACGCAAAGCCTCCAGCTTGTCAATTAGCGATTGCAGGGTTTTGGACACAGCAGCCGAAGATGAAGCGAGCAGTTTACGGATGACCATCGTCACAAGCTGACGTCCATTATCCGGCAAGGCACGAATGTGGTCGCGTTGTAAGTATTCGGACATACGGTCATAGAGTTCCTGCTCCGTGTCGCCCGGCGTGTATGGACGAGTAATGACTTGCCGACGGGTGAACTTTATGTACCCGGTATCAGCAACATCCTGACGAAGTGTACGGATACAGACATTCCTCAAGCGTAAACGCAATTCAGCTAAAGGGGTCGCCGCAAAAACTGAGGCGTCTCCAAATAAATGCTCATCTATGATGGTGGTCAGTCCATACATCTCTTTTAAGTTATTTTGGAGTGGAGTTGCCGTGAGAAGTAGTTTTTTTCGCTTTCCTACAGCTTCCTTGATACTCTTCGCGCGGGCATTTCCTGTCTTCTTATAAATATTACGAAGCCTATGCGCTTCGTCAAGGATAACTAAGTCCCAAGGAATCACGCCTATATTATCCTTGCTCTTTGCTGCGAATTCATAGGAGCATATTGCCACCTTTTTGTCATGCGTAGCCTGCAAGAACAGATTTGAAGACGATGGTTTACCTTTACGCCTCTTTGGGCGTTCGATTATGACACAAGGGATATTGAACTTCTCTTCCAGTTCCGATTTCCATTGGATACGCAAGGAAGCTGGGAGGATTAGCAAAATACGCTGTTTACGCTCCGCCCAATATTGCGCAAGGACAAGACCTGCTTCTATGGTTTTTCCGAGACCAACCTCATCGGCAAGCAGACTGCCGTTTGAAATCGGCGAACGCAACGCAAATAAAGCCGCTTCCACTTGGTGCGGGTTCAAGTCAACCCTTACACCCGACATGGAAGAGGCGAGGGCTTCTATTTCACGAGCCGGGCGTGACAGAGTTAACTGCTCGGCAAAGTAACGCTTTTGGTGCGGAGTGTATCTCATCATATCTTTCCTCCAATGATTGGCTTGGTCTGTTGTGGAAAATAAGCAGCTATTACTTCATCTCCATAATGTCGGATATATCGCAATCAAGCGCTTTGCATATCCGCTCCAATATTTCAGTATTTACGTTTTCATTCTTGCCCAGTTTAGTAATTGATGAGGCACTAATCCCGGCAAGCTGGCGTAAATCCTTCTTTTTCAAATCCTTGTCGATTAGAAGTTTCCACAATTTTTTATAGCTGATTGCCACTCAAACACCTCGCTTCTCACGATTTTTGTTTAAGTATATCATGAATGTGTTTCAAACGCAAGACTAAAAATTGCAATGACAGGATTGCAAACCGTGATTGCCTGAGAAAAACCCAAATGGTATGGCGTTTTGCAGCAAATGTAAATTTTTTTGCAAGTCTCTTGACAGCAAGTATTTTTTCAAGTATAATACTAATAAGCTGTTTAGCGAATCAGCTTTATGACTAATCGAAAGGAGAAAAGATATGGCTGGTGAATTCGGTCAATACATTGACCAGAAGCGCCGAGGCAAAGGGGTGGGTGGAACAGATATTATGCTGAAAGATATTGCTAACGCAATGGGTTTTACTGCAACTTATCTTTCGGACATAATCAAAGGAAGGCGTAATCCACCTGAAATGAAAATCCTCGAAAAAATAGCAGAAGTGCTGTGCTTAGACGAAACAGAACGTACTGAGTTGCTCGACCTTGCCGGTCGCGAGCGCGACGAAGCCGCTCCTGACCTACCTGAATACATCATGGACGAAAGCCTTCCACACGTTCGCATCGCTCTACGGCGTGCCAATAGTAAGAATCTCGGAGATGACTTTTGGAGGAAGGTCGTGGAAGAGATGGATAATGACAATAAGGAGTAAATCTTGCCTATGAGAATAACTAACGACCTCGTACCACACTATGCTAAAGAGAATTTTGATTCTGTAGCAACTGAGTTTCTTACCGCCTACTATCCGAAGGCGCTGGCAAGCCCTATGCCAGTGCCTATTCGTGATGTTGTCACAAAGAAGCTGGGGCTTCGCATTCTGGAACGCCATCTGACAGAAGACTTAAGTGTTTATGGACAGATGTGTTTTACAAGCGGTGTCGCTGAAATCTACGACCGTGAAAACGAGGAGTATAAGGAAATCAAAGTCAGATGGGGTACTATGATAATCGACCCTGACACTCTCTCGCAGCGAAACATCGGCTGTTTGAATAATACTATCACCCATGAGGGTGTGCATTGGTGGAAACACCGTGATTATCATATTCTTCAAACGGTACTGGATAAACGTGCCGCGAAAGTCTACAAATGTCCGACGACTGAGCCTGACGAGTCAAAACAAGGCGAGTGGACTGATGAAATGTGGATGGAATGGCACGCCGTCAACATTGCTCCAAGAATACTTATGCCGGTGCAGACTTTCGGCGATATGTTCGAATACTACAAAACGGAAAGCCAAAGAAGTTCTATAGTACTTCGCGGAGCAATTCCATCCCACAAATGGATTGTGACGCAGCTTTCCGAGTTTTATGTAGTGTCAAAACAATCGGTTGAAAAACGGCTCAGTGAATTGGGTTGCCTGAGCATTCAATAGCAATGCAGGCATCCCTTTTCAAAAGTGCATATTTTTTTATTCTAAAACTTCGCTAAAAAGCGGTGTAGCGGTATAGCGAATATAAGAAAGGAGAGTATTATGAGTAAAGTCAAAATGCGATGCCCTGTTTGTGGGAAACGAGTATTTGACATTTCTAAGTTGCCACGCGAACCAATAATTGTGGCAACCAAATGCCCGCAGTGCAAGAACTTTGTAGATGTGCCATGTACTCAAGAATGGGCAATGGCGCTAAATGCTACCGCAATGACCGCGAAAGGTAACACCAATAACATAACCTCAATAAACTAACATTTCATACCGAGCAACGGAGCCGAGTGCGAGCTACCAAATAGCCGGATGAGTTACGAAACGTAATGTTTCTATCTCATCCGGCTATTTACGTTTCGTAACCTCTCGGCTCTTTTTGTATCTCCCACTTGGCTTCTTGCGAATTCGAAAGGAGCCAATCATGAGACAAAACAAGACCAGCAACAAACCAGAAGCCCGTTCCACCTATATCTACTACGGCGCGGACGGGACAAAGTACGAACTCAAACCCGGCGTGGATGGCGTAACCGCGATGGACGTCGCTATGCTCCATGAATCCGACGACGAGGAATTCAACGGTCAGCGGCGGTATGACTACCATGTCCCCGTCCATTATCAAGCCTTCAGGGATGACAGCGACAACTCGGCTGAAGACGGCAACGCATACCTTGCCGACGACAGCAACAGCCCCGAATCCATCCTTATTGAAGCAGAGGAACGCTCTGAGATAAGCGGACAGTTCAAGGCTATCTGGGACAACCTTCAACCTCAACAGCGGGAACTGGTTCTGAAAAAGCTGGCGGGACGTTCCAACACAGATATCGCCACCGAGGAAGGCGTGACTGAAACCGCTATCCGCAATCGCCTAAAGAAAATTCAGGAAAAGTTCAAGAACCTCCGTTAAGGGGGGTTCGAATAAGCCGGATTTTTCGCTTATGGACAGAGGGAGCGGCAAAGCGACCTCTGGAAGGAGGCGAAAAGCCATGAACTTGAAACACAAGGTAAGTATCTGCGTGACTCGCCCTGACGGCGGCAAGACAACAGTCTTAAAGGGCGGTTCGCGCACGATGCGAAGCAAATTTCTGAATCTACTTTTCGGCGAAAAGGTCAGCGTTATCGTCGTTACGCCGGGTGAGACGGTGGATACAGTGGAAATCAAGGAAATCGGAGGTGAGGAAGCATGAGCAAAATGAGTGAACTTGACCTGACTGTCAAGGAGCTGCGGAATGCCGCGCAGTCGCTGACGGCGGTCGCGGACAGCCTTGCTACATTATTCAGCGGCAGTGCGAATACGGCGGCCGAAGCACCACCCGTTCAAAAATCGGAGCCACCAAAACAGAAGTCCATCACGCTGGAGCAGGTTCGGGCGGTACTTGCTGAAAAGTCCCGAAGCGGTCACACCGCCGAGGTGCGGGAACTGCTCGGCAAGCACGGTGCAAGCAAGTTGTCGGAAATCGATTCTGTGGAGTATCCCGTTCTTCTTGCGGAAGCCGCCGAAATCGGATTGACGGAGGGCGACGCCAATGGGTAAACACGCACTCTTGTCGGCGTCCAGCTCCCATCGGTGGATGAACTGCCCGCCGTCCGCTCGGCTCTGCGAATCTTACGAGGATAAAGGCAGCGGATATGCCGCCGAAGGCACGGACGCTCACACGCTCTGCGAGTACAAGCTGAAGACCGCACTCGGCATCAAGGCGAGAGACCCTACCGCAAACCTGACCTACTTCTCCGAAGAGATGTCTGACTGCGCCGATGGCTACGCCGCCTTCATCCTCGAACTGGTGGAGACCGCCAAGCAGAACTGCGTCGACCCACAAGTGCTGATAGAGCAGCGGCTCGACTTTTCCAAATACGTCGAGGGTGGTTTTGGTACAGGTGACTGCGTCGTTATCGCTTATGGGACGCTCCACATTGTGGACTACAAACATGGGCAAGGGGTACTTGTCGAAGCCGATGACAATCCGCAGATGAAGCTGTACGCACTCGGCGCTTTGGAAATTTTCGATGGCATCTACGACATCGATACTGTTTCGATGACCATTTACCAACCGCGCCGTGACAACGTCAGTACCCACACGGTTTTCAAGGAAAGTCTGTACCAATGGGCGGAGGAATTCCTAAAGCCCGCCGCCGAACGCGCATATGCCGGCGAGGGCGACTACCAATGCGGCGAGTGGTGTCAGTTCTGTAAGGCAAAGTACGACTGCCGCAAGCGCGCCGAAGCGAATATGGCGCTTGCTCAGTACGACTTCAAGCGGCCGCCGCAGTTGGAGGACGACGACATCGAATACGTACTCGGCAAGATTGACGCTCTTATTTCATGGGCTTCCGACATCAAGGACTACTGCCTGCAAGCCGCCCTCGGCGGGAAGCAGTGGCAAGGGTGGAAACTGGTCGAGGGACGCTCCAACCGCAAGTACGTCAACGAGGACGCGGTCGCTCAAACCATGACCACAGCGGGATACGACCCCTACGAACACAAGGTGATGGGAATCACCGCAATGGAGAAGACGCTCGGAAAAGCGAAGTTCTCCGAACTACTCGGCGGTCTCGTCGAGAAGCCGCAAGGTAAACCAACGCTCGTGCCGGAGGGCGATAAACGTCCGGCATTCCATACGGCGGCGGACGATTTCGCCGACCACAACGAAAATTAGGAGGAATTTATCATGTCAAACCAAGTCAAGAAAGAGAACCTCACGAAGGTCATCACCGGCGAAGCCAGACTCTCTTACGCAAATCTCTGGGAGCCTAAGTCAATCAACGGAGGCGTTCCGAAATACTCGGTGTCGCTCATCATCCCGAAGTCCGACAAGCGCACCCTCGACAAAATCAAAGCGGCGATTCAGGCTGCCTACACCGAGGGCGAGAGCAAGCTGAAGGGCAACGGCAAAACCGTCCCCGCTCTGGCAATACTCAAGACCCCGCTCCGCGATGGGGACGCGGAACGCCCCGACGACGAAGCCTACGCCAACGCTTACTTCATCAACGCCAACAGTGGCACTGCGCCGGGCATCGTGGACAATCAGCAGGAGCCGCAACCAATCACAGTCCGTTCTGAGATTTACAGTGGCGTGTACGCCAGAGCCAGCGTGAATTTCTACGCGTTCAACTCCAACGGCAACAAGGGCATCGCCTGCGGCCTGAACAACATCCAGAAACTGCGCGACGGAGAACCGCTCGGCGGCAAGTCCCGCGCCGAGGATGACTTCGCCACTTCGGACGATGACGATTTCCTCTCGTGATGTCGGGCGACAACAAATCAGCGGAGGGCGGCTTGGAAACTTGCCGTCCTCTTGCATTATGGAGGGCTTATGAAAACTATCAGTATCGACATTGAGACGTTCAGCGGCTACGACCTCGCCAAGTGCGGCGTCTATAAATACGCTGAATCGCCCGACTTTGAGATTCTCCTGTTCGGCTACTCCGTGGACGGCGGCGAGGTCGATGTCGTTGACCTCGCAGGCGGCGAGACCATACCATCAGAAATCCTCGAAGCCCTGACGGACGACGGCATTCTAAAGTGGGCTTTCAACGCCAACTTCGAGAGGGTATGCCTTTCACGCTACCTGCGGGATATGGGCGCAATCCTTGACCCGTTCGCCGACAACCACCGTTCAGCCGCCGTTCTTGGGAAAGCGAAATATCTCAACCCTGAATCATGGCGATGCTCTATGGTCTGGTCGGCATATATGGGAATGCCGCTCTCCCTTGAGGGCGCTGGCACGGTGCTGGGGCTTGAGAAACAAAAGCTGACCGAGGGCAAAGACCTAATCCGCTATTTCTGCTCGCCCTGCAAGCCGACAGCCGCCAACGGTCAACGGACACGCAATCTACCTATCCACGCTCCCGACAAGTGGGCGGCGTTCAATGCTTACAACAAGCGCGATGTGGAAGCCGAGATGTCCGTTCAGGAGAGGCTCACAAAGTTTCCCGTGCCGGATTCCGTTTGGGAGGATTACCGGCTCGACCAAGAAATAAACGACCGAGGCGTGATGTTGGACATGATGATTGTTCATCGTGCAATTGAAGCCGACGCCCGCTCCAAGGCTGAACTTACGCGCCTGATGCGCGAAATCACCGAACTCGACAACCCCAACTCCGTGGCGCAGATGAAGCAATGGCTATGCGACAACGGGCTTGAAACGGACACCCTCGGCAAGAAGGTGGTTGCGGAACTTCTGAAGACAGCGCCTGAGCCGCTCGGCAGAGTGCTTTTGCTCCGTCAGCAGTCGGCGAAATCGTCGGTCAAAAAGTATCAAGCGATGGAGAACGCCGTCTGCTCCGACGGTCGGGCGCGCGGGATGTTCCAGTTCTACGGCGCCAACCGAACCGGCAGATGGGCTGGGCGGCTGATACAGATGCAAAATCTCCCGCAGAACCACATACCCGACCTTGAACAGGCGCGGGAACTGGTGAAGCATGGGGACTTTGCTGCTTTGGAACTGCTCTACGATTCCGTGCCGGAGGTGCTTTCGGAACTTATCCGCACGGCGTTTGTGCCGAAAGACGGACGCAAACTGGTGGTTGCTGACTTTTCGGCGATTGAAGCCCGCGTCATCGCGTGGTTTGCCGGGGAAACATGGCGCAACGAGGTGTTCGCCACGCACGGCAAAATCTATGAAGCGTCGGCAAGCCAGATGTTCCGCGTCCCTATTGAAGAAGTCGTCAAAGGCTCGCCGCTACGTCAGAAAGGCAAAATCGCAGAGTTAGCGCTTGGCTACGGCGGCTCGGTTGGTGCGCTCAAGGCGATGGGCGCGTTGGATATGGGGCTTGAGGAAAGTGAACTTCAACCACTCGTCACTGCTTGGCGGTCGGCGAATCCGAACATCGTCAGGTTTTGGTGGGACGTTGACCGCGCCGCTATGACGGCGGTTCGGGATAAAGCCATAGCCGAGACCCGCGGCATCAAATTTGAGTACCAAAGCGCGATGCTCTTTATTACGTTGCCGTCCGGCAGGCGGCTTTGCTACGTCAAACCGCGAATCGGTACAAACCAATTCGGCTCGGACTGCGTGACATACGAGGGCGTTGGCGCTACGAAGAAATGGGAACGTCTCGATTCATACGGATCCAAGTTTGTAGAGAATATCGTGCAGGCGACAAGCCGCGACATTCTGTGCTACGCGATGCAGGCGCAGCGGTGCTGCGACATCGTGATGCACGTCCACGATGAAATCGTCATTGAAGCCGACCCTCGGATGTCCACAGAAGTCCTCTGCGAACAGATGAGCTGGACTCCGCCTTGGGCGAATGGGCTTTTGCTCCGTGCCGACGGTTACGATTGCCCATTCTATAAAAAAGATTGATTGCAGGGGGTTCGAATCGCCGGGATTTTTCGGTTATGGACAGGAGCGGAAGTGACGCTCCGAAAAATCCATTTTACGGAGGTTCGATATGAACAATGAATTACAGGTGTTCTCCTACGAGGGGAGCGAGGTCAGGACGGTACAGCGGAACGGCGATGTTTGGTGGGTACTGAAGGATGTTTGTGATGTGCTGGGACTCAGCAACCCTACTATTGTAGCCGCAAGGCTGGATGCCGACGAGGTGACTAAGTTTGACTTAGGCGGCTTGTCGGGCGAAAGCAATATTATTAACGAAAGCGGTCTTTACAACGTCATAATCCGCTCCGACAAACCAGACGCCAAGCAGTTCAAACGCTGGGTCACACACGAGGTTTTGCCCTCCATCCGCAGGCATGGCGCGTATGTCACGCCCGCCAAGCTGGAAGAGATGATGAACGACCCCGACGCTTGGATTAAAGTGTTGACCGCCCTCAAGGACGAACGCGCCGCCAAGGAACATCTCCAAATCCAAGCAGAAGCGGATAAACCCAAGGTCATATTTGCCGACGCCGTTTCGGTGTCGGACGGCGCAATCCTCATCGGCGAGTTGGCGAAAATCCTCAAGGGCAACGGCGTCGAAATCGGGCAGAACCGCCTGTTCGAGAAGTTGCGTCAGGACGGCTACCTCATCAAGAGGCAAGGCACGGACTACAACGCGCCGACGCAGCGAGCGATGGAACTGGGCTTGTTCCGCGTCAAGGAGACCGCCATCACGCACTCTGACGGACACGTCACCATCAGCAAGACCACCAAGGTCACCGGCAAAGGTCAGCAATACTTTATCAATCTGTTCCTTGGGGAAAGGGGCGGCGATGGACAGACGAAATAGCGAGGGCTACCCGGACCCGACGGCATACGAAGCGCTGACGGCGGTGGCGAAATCCGAGAAGCCCTACCTTCCACTCGTCTACGTCGCTTCGCCGTTCGCGGGCGACACGGAACGCAACATCACGAAGGCTCAAGGCTACTGCCGTTTTGCGGTTGGCAAGGGGTGTATTCCCCTTGCCCCGCACCTTCACTATCCGCAGTTCATGGACGACGGCGATAATGGTCAGCGCGACCTCGGCATCCGCTTCGCCCTTATCCTGCTCGGTAAATGCGACGAACTGTGGATTTTTGGAGAAAAAATCAGCGAGGGCATGAGCCGTGAAATCGCCAAGGCGAAGCGGTGCGGTATGCCCATACGATATTTCAACCATAAATGCGAGGAGGTTTCACAAAATGGCAACTATGAAAAATGAGCCAGTTGCGGCTCTAACCAATTTTGACGTCTGGAAGCAAACGCTAAAGCCGGAGTTCGTCGTGGGCGGTCAGTTTATCGTACTGTCCTGCGGTGCTTGCCCCGCTTCGGGCAAGACGTGCAACAAGTATGATACCACCTGCCGTGGCAATTTTCTGAACTGGGCGAGGGCGAGACATGAGGACGAGGAGGTCACGGAAGAATGCGAGAACTGAAGATTGCCTACGGCGACAGCCGCCTTTCCAAACGATGGGTCAACAAAACGACCACGTTTGACGAGTTGTGCGAGCGATTCAAGCTGACCCGCCGCACAACTGAAACGGTCTCCGAATACAAGAAGTTCGCCAAAGACCGCCGCGACGGGATAAAGGACGTGGGCGGTTACGTCCTCGGACATCTGCGAGGCGGCAGGCGCAAGAAGGACACGGTCGAGAGCCGTTCGGGAATCACGCTTGACGCGGACCATGCCGACGGAGGGTTCATCGACCGCTTGGAAATGCTCACCGGTTATAAATGCGCCGTGTACTCTACCCACAGCCACACGCCCGAAGCGCCGAGGCTGCGTGTGGTGATTCCTCTTTCCCGCGAGGTTTCGCCCGACGAATACGCCGCGCTCTCAAGGCTCGTGGCAGCAGAAATCGGGATGGATTACTTTGACGATTCCACCTATGAGCCGGAACGCTTGATGTACTGGCCGTCCACTCCATCAGACGGCGAGTATATCTACAAAGCTATCGACGGCGGCGTACTGAATCCCGACGATTACCTATCGAAATTGTCCGATTGGCGAGACTGCTCGCTTTGGCCTACGTCGAGCCGCCAGTCCGAGGTGATACAGCGTACCGTCGCCCAGCAGCAAGACCCGCTCGCCAAGGAAGGCGTGGTCGGCGCGTTCTGCCGCACTTATTCGATAGAGGACGCAATCGTTGAGTTCCTACCGGGTATCTATGAGCCGTCAGCGATGGGCGGACGCTACGACTACATCCCCGCTGATAGCAGTGCGGGCGGTGCTGTATGAAGGTAAGTTCGCATACTCCCATCACGCCACCGACCCGGCCTGCGGCAAGCTGCTCAACGCCTTTGACCTCGTTCGAACGCACAAGTTCCCAGAACTCAACGAAAAGGCATCGTTCAAGGCGATGTCGGAGTTGGCCGTCAAGGATGAAGCTGTGGGCGCGGCGCTCCTTGAGGAACATCGCCAAAAGGCGGTCGCTGAATTTACCGAAGGTGAGGACTGGACGAAAGGTCTGTCGCGCAACAAAAGCGGCGAGGTCGAAAACACCCTCGGTAACCTGCTCCTTATTCTCTCCTATGACGAAGCCATCGGCGGCATCCGCTTCAACAGGCTCGCGGGGCAGATATACGGCGAAAGCCTGCCGTGGGAGCGGGCGCATCCCGCTTGGCGCGACGCGGACACGGCGCAGCTTGTGGCTTATGTCGACGCCCATTACGGGGAGTTTACCGCCCGCAACTATGAACTGGCGCTCACAAAGGTATCCGAAGACAGAGCATATCACCCAATCCGCGACTACCTCGACGGCTTGCCGCCGTGGGACGAGACGCCAAGGGTCGACGCCCTCTTTATAGATTACCTCGGCGCAGACGACACGCCGTATACGAAGGCGGTCACTCGTAAAACGCTCGTGGCGGCGGTGGCGCGGGTGAAATGCCCCGGCATCAAGTTTGACAGCATCCCCGTGCTGAACGGGAACCAAGGCATCGGGAAGTCCACCCTCATCGCCAAATTGGGGCGCGAGTGGTACTCCGACAGCCTGTCCATCTCGGATATGAAGGACAAGACCGCGCCGGAGAAACTGCAAGGAAACTGGCTTCTTGAACTCTCCGAGATGGCGGGCATCAAGAAGATGGACGTGGAAATCGTGAAGTCCTTCGCGAGCCGAATCGACGACAAGTACCGCCCGTCCTACGGCCGCGTGGTCGAGAGCCATCCGCGCCAGTGCATCATCATCGGGACGACCAACAACGACGGCGGCTTCCTGCGCGACGTCACCGGCAACCGCCGCTTCTGGCCTGTCAGGGTCACGGGCGAAGGCGCAAAACGCCCGTGGGACTTGGACGAGACGGAAGTCGCTCAGGTTTGGGCTGAAGCGGTATCCTATTTTAATGCGGGCGAGGAACTCTACCTCAAAGGCGACGTGGCGGCGATAGCGGCCGACGAACAGCGCAATGCGCTGGAAAACGACGACCGCGAGGGGCTTGTGACGGCTTACCTTGAGACGCTCCTACCCGACAACTGGGATACGCTCGACATTTACAGGCGGCAGGAATATTTCCGTTCTCCCGACGACCCCACAAGGGCGACGGGAACGACGCGCCGGACAAGGGTCAGCAACATCGAGATATGGTGCGAATGTTTCGGGCGGTCAAGGGATGCCATCAAGAAAGCCGACTCCTATGAAATCGAAGCCATTATCAAGAGTATCGGCGGCTGGGTACAGTATGTAAGCAGAACACAAAAAGGCATGAAGGATTACGGTAAGCCGGGAAAACAAAATATCCCCATATATGGCGTTCAACGCGTGTATGTCCGTGAAGAGTAGTTCATTCGGGGTTTGCCGATTGTGCCGGTCAATGCTTCGGCAATCGATATCGGCAAAGTCGCAAGCCCCGATAAAATCAACAAAGTATGTTGCTGTTGCCGACATTGCCCATCATCCTCTACTCCTTTTCATTTTATATGTATATAGGGTAGTTAATCGCGTTGTATACGCCCGCGTAGGGTCTATAGGAACAATGGTCAATATGGGAAATTCGGCAACTGGCAATCAGGAGGTGCTCATGCGGGAGAAAACACTGGAGCGCAAACTCGTCGCGGCGGTCAAAGCGATGGGAGGGATTGCGCCCAAGTTCATAAGCCCCGGTTTCGACGGTATGCCTGACCGCCTTGTGCTGTTGCCGCCGGGGAGAATCGCCTTCGTGGAAGTGAAGCGGCATGGGGAGAAACCCCGGTCTTTGCAGGTATCAAGGCATGGGATGTTACGGCGGTTGGGCTTCAAAGTTTACGTCTTAGACGACGAGGGCCAGATTGGAGGGATGCTTGATGATATATAACCCGCACGACTATCAGGAATACGCCACTGCGTTCATCAAGGGCAATCCCGTCTCCTGCCTGCTGCTCGACATGAGTCTTGGAAAAACGGCGATAACGCTGACCGCCCTCGCCGCCCTCTTGTTTGACAGCTTCGAAGCTCACAGGGTTCTTGTTATCGCCCCTCTCCGAGTCGCCCGCGATACATGGCCGGAGGAACTGGGCAAATGGGAGCATCTCTCCGACCTGCGCTTTTCTTTGGCGGTCGGGACGGAAGCGGAGCGTAAAGCCGCCCTTTGGAAACAAGCCGACATCTACATCATCAACCGTGAGAACGTGCAGTGGCTTGTCGAGGACAGCGGTCTGCCCTTCGACTTCGACACCGTGGTGGTGGACGAACTGTCGTCCTTCAAGAGCCACCAGTCAAAGCGGTTTCGGTCGCTGATGAAAGCAAGACCCCGCGTAAAGCGCATTATCGGGCTGACGGGAACGCCATCAAGTAACGGTTTGATGGACTTATGGGCAGAGTTCCGGCTTCTTGATATGGGTCAGCGTCTCGGACGGTTCATCGGGCAGTACCGGACGGACTACTTCGTCCCCGACAAGCGCAACGGTCAAGTGATATTCAGCTACAAGCCCCTGCCCGACGCCGAGGAGCGGATATACGCCAAAATCGCCGACATCACCATCAGCATGAAGTCCACCGACCATCTGGAAATGCCGAAACTGGTGTCTTCCGAATATACCGTGCTGCTTTCGGACGACGAGCGGGAGCGGTACGAGGAAATGAAGCGAGTCCTCGTTTTGCAACTGCCCGACGGCGAAATAACCGCAGCCAACGCCGCCGCATTGAGCGGCAAGCTGTGCCAGATGGCGAACGGCGCGGTCTACGACGACAACGGCGGCGTCAGCCGCATACACGACCGCAAACTGGACGCCTTGGAGGATATCATTGAAGCTGCCAACGGCAAGCCGCTCCTAATCGCCTACTGGTTCAAGCACGACTTGGTACGGATAAGCGTGAGGCTGAAATCACGGCATATTCCGTTTTCAAAGTTGGATACAGCCGACAGCATCCGAAGATGGAACGGCGTCGAACTGCCGGTAGCCTTAATCCATCCCGCTTCGGCGGGTCACGGGCTGAACCTCCAGAGCGGTGGCTGCCACCTCGTGTGGTTCGGGCTGACATGGAGCCTTGAACTTTATCAGCAGACCAATGCCCGATTGTGGCGGCAGGGTCAGCAAGCTGAAACCGTGGTGGTTCAGCACATCGTCACGAAAAACACAATTGACGAACGCGTCTTGAAAGCCCTGTCGGAAAAGGACAGGACGCAGGCCACCCTAATTGACGCCGTCAAAGCCAATTTATAGAGCCAACCTACGGAGTCAAAAGCTGCCAATCCGAGTGGAACATTCACCGAAATCGGAGGTAGCCATATGGATACAGAAAATTTAACGGCGAAGGAGTACCTCTCCCAAGCCTACCGCATCGACCAACGCATCAACAGCAAACTGGAGCAGGTGCAGTCACTCAGGGAACTGGCGACGAAAGCCACCACCACCCTGTCGGATATGCCGCGAAGCCCAAGCCCGAACCATCACCGCATGGAGGACTTCATCACAAAAGCGATGGACTTGGAGTCGGAAATCAACGCCGACCTCCAACACCTGATTGACCTGAAGCATGAGATTGTAACGGTGGTCAAGTGTGTGGAAGCCCCTGACCTGCAGACGATTTTAGAATTGCGCTACCTCTGCTTTCAGACGTGGGAGGAAATCTCCGTTTCGCTTCACCTTGATATACGCTGGGTACACAGGCTTCACAACAGGGCTTTGAACGAAGTTGACGCGATTCGCCACTCCAGACCATAGAAAGCCACGTGGCTCTTCTGTTATAGTTATAATGGCGAAAAAATCAGGACGTTCCCACGTGGGCGCGTCCTTTTTTCATGCCCGAAGGAGGAACCGGCGATGCCATACAAAGCTAAGAAACCATGCGCCCACCGTGGCTGTCCGAACCTGACAAGCGGGCGCTACTGCGAGGAACACGCCAAGGAAGAAGCCAAACGCTACAACCACTACGACCGCGACCCCGAAGTCAACAAACGCTACGGCAGGACGTGGAATAAGATACGGGCGGCGTTCCTGTCGGCGAACCCTCTCTGCGAGTTGTGCAAGAAGGACGGCAGGTGAATAGGTTATACTTAACTGGACAAATATTTGCCGAACGGGTAAAATAGGAAACATCAAAAACAGGAGGCAAAAATGGGGCAAACGTACACAGACGAATTCAAGATAAAAATCGCGCAGCTACGAGAGAGTGGAAAAAGCATCAGTGACCTAATGCGAGAATACAAGCTT
>JAJQRA010000010.1:0-11190 GCA_046533095.1 Lachnospiraceae bacterium ZAX-1
TCCCGGCAGCAAGTACGCGTCTGTCATACACACTTGGTGTCAATTTAATGCTAAGCTACCTTTCATTCTTCTTTTTTGATGTAAAACGGGCCCATTCCCATCAAATTTGCTGATTTTCAGCACTTTTATGATAGGGCTAGTAAGAAGCCCTTATATTTACTGGCTTCTTACGAACCTAGCCCTATCTTGGTCAAATCCCCACTAAGTAATCCGTATATTATTAAACGCTTGGAACAAATCAAGCCGACCATAGCCCGCTAGTGTCAAGCATATGCTACGAGATTTTTGACCTTTTTTTTCGAATTAAAACCCGCAAAGTCCTATAACTTCGTTGGGCTAATGTTAAGTCCATGTCATGTTTTATTTTCTTGGTGTTAAATTAATGTCAGCAAAACCCTGTAAGGCTAATCATAAAGCCTTGCAGGGTTACTGCAATTTTTATAAAGTTTATCCTTTTGAAAAGTCAATACGAGCAAGCTGCTTTGCCGGCTTCACTCCAAGTTTCTTGTCAAATATCCTGTTCCCATAAAAGATTCTTGGATATCATCATTCTATTTTTCGTTTTCCATTCTCTGTACGATTTTGCTAATAGTTTCTAATTTGAAACTGACAACATTTCCGCTCTCAAGGATTCTATTTCTTCTCTAGTCAGTCCTGTGTCCTTCATTACCTGTATTGTTTTCATATTATCCGAAAGAAGTTTTTCGGCAAACTCTAACCTTTCTTTACCGCCTCTTGTTTTTCTTCCTCGTACAATTGCACTATTTTCGTCATTCTAAACCACTCTTTCACATTTTTCGCATACTCCCGATCAATAAATTTATCACTAGCCACCATTATACCGGCAATCACAAATGCTTGTTCCTCTTCCTCTACTTGTTTTGCCAGTTCTATTACCTGCTCAATACGCTCCTGCTTCTTTTCCCTGCCTTTTTCTGTCAAAGGTAAGATAATCAACTGCATCAGCTCTTCATCGGTGAGTTTTCCATTACTCTTTAACTTTCTCTTAATAGACTGGTAAATTGTTTCACTCTACAGTTTTGATAAAAATACTTGCTCCATCTTCAACAAAAAACAACTCGTTTCCAGTGTGTCCTTTGCTTTCCCAATATCTCCGGTGTAGATCACAATTATGCGTAAGTCTGGGATTTTTCTAGCGTCTTCATAGTATTTTTCTGTGAAACGAACAATATAGTTTATATACTTTATTCGATTGCTTAACTTGTCTGTTGACTCGTAATCCACGATTGCAAGGGTGCCATCTTCCAACAAAAACAGATTATCAATCCGCTTCTCATCTGCGAATACTGTTGGTAAATTAATTGGGAGAACTTCTTTTATCTTTGGTAAATCCAGAGCATATGCTTGAAACGATTTCTCTTTGTAGTGTTCACTCAGTATTTTAAATTCTATATCCTTATTAAAATATGATATTCCATCTGCCAAAAGTGTTCCTCCTGTCTTTTACAATTAAATTATATCACGGAAATTCTCTTTTTACAAGGAACAGCAACGGCTACACACATGCCCGTGAGGATTTCAAGTACAAGTCCAGAGTCATGAAACGAGCATTGAAAGATGAAAACGGTACCTCTCGCTCAATAGAAGAGAAGGTCGTGGTTTACTGGAGCAAAAAATTTCAGGCGAGAAGCGAACGTGAAAACAAAAAGCTCTTGGATTTTTTAAAGAAGTTGGAAGCGTCTCCGGAAAATTTCAGGATAACAGCACTTCAGTCAAAAGGTATACACAGGTTCCTCAAAAAAAACTGTTTGAATCAGAAAACCGGTGAACTCATCAACTCCGCAGACATAAAGGCACTTCTGGATTTTGACAAAATGGCCGAATACAGGGAAAGCATGGGCTACTATCAGATCGTGACCTCTAAACTTACGATGGAGCCTCTTGACGTCATTGACAAATACCATGGACTGACACAGATCGAAGATCAGTTCCGTGTGATGAAAAGCGATCTGGAAACCCGTCCGATTTTTGTCCGTAATCCCGATCATGTGGATGCCCATCTCCTAATCTGCATGATCGCCCTTGTCGCGTTACGGCTCATCCAGAAACGGATCGTCAATTTAGGACTGGTAAAGGTTGATGACGATGCTTGCTGGAGCACGGGCTTTACTGGTCGGAGGATCCAACAGGCATTGGGCAAATGGAAAGTTGACTCTCTGCCAGGTGACTTTTATAGATTCATGGATGTGGATGATCCTGATTTGAAACTGATGCTGGATGCATTTGGGATAAAAATACCTGCGAAGCTGTACCGCAGGGCTGAGCTTAAAAGCATCAAAACGAATGTTAAGATTTTCATATAGGTATATTTCGTAGGTACGTTTTCTCAAATTCATGCACCCCTTGTTAACACTATGAAAACCGCATAACTACTACAAAAACGGAGCCAGTTTAGGCTTCGTTTTCTCTATTTATGTGGCAAACTCGGGGTATATCATGAAATTCCCCAATTTTACAAATATTTTAATTCTCTTTTTTCTGCTCCGCAATTATCTCATGAAGACTCGTGCTATAAAGACTGTAGAGGTCGCTGCTTAGGCCTATGTCAATATTTTGCTTTATTCAGCATGATGCCTGCGCTTATCGCTCCAACCGCTAAGAGCACTCCACCGACAAACGCCTCCGCAAATGGAATAGGCAAATAACGATATAGGTTATTGCTTTCGCTTGTGATGGAAAAGGGTTGTGCAAAGAGAAGTACGCAGATGAACACAAACGCCGCCGTTACGGGAACAAGCCCCAAAAGCAGTGAGATATAGTTTTTGCTCACCTTTGAAAGGATAAACACGAAGAATGTCGCTGCAAGGCTTACTGCCAAAATCAATATCGCGCAGCAAATCAGCCATTGCCCCAAAGTGCCGGCAAACCACGAATATGAATATGGGCTAAAAAGGCTGTGTAGCCCTGAATGAATGTAACTGGCCCATGTCCCCCGCAAGAAAACAGCAAAAGTCACGGCAATTTCGGCAAGTGCAATCATAAAAGCAGATGTTAGCATTGCGCAGAGCTGTATTCTGAGCGTTTTTCGTCCCGCTTTACTCGAATATTGCAAGGCGCGAACGCCTGCCATATTATCTCGCGTAACAATCGGTGCAAAGAGGATGCAGATGGTGAGCAGAATTAAAATCGCAAGATAGGTGAATGCTTCCCCCGCATGGGATGAAAATTCGTAGGGTGGAAGGATGTTCATCATTTCATTGTCCCGCAAAATTTCTCCGATACGCGAACGTCCACCCTCGTAAACTCCCTCAAAGAAATTCCTTTCATCGAACATTTTCATAAAAGCACCGTAATTATTATTCGCATTCGCCAATGTATTGTCGATAAATTCCAGCTGGCAGCTTGCGCTTCCGATAAATTCAAAACTACCATGGCGGCCTGCATAATCTGCTTCCGCCTGAGTAAGCGTATAGTCGGCCTTTGGGTCATAAGGGGCGTAGCCGCTGTAGCTTGCTCCATATGACACAATCTCATTTATTTGATCCTCTGACGAGTGGCTGTAAAAAATCTTGCTTTCCAACGCATAATAGCTTGCGTAATCGGTCACGCCCAACGGCATTAAAATATCCATGTGCTGCCTGATATTTTCAAGTGCCTGCATCTCCACCCTCTGCCGCAGCACGGCGATCCCGTCATCTATCTTTTCCGGCGTTACCGGCTCGCCAACAATTTCTTTGAGCTGAGCGCTAAGTTTGACATAATCTGAACTCATAGGATAGCCATTCAGATAATCATACGGCGCTTTAATAAACGAAAATACGAACAAAATGGTAAACGCCACTAAAATCAAAACTGGCAGTGGTCGCAGAATTTTTCGGATTTCTTGCAAGAATAGTTTCATGTTATGCAATCTCCTTTCGGATGAACTTCTTTGCGCTAAAAGCGATAGCGGGGACAAGTAAAGCTGCGAAGATGAGCGGATATAGCACTTCAAAATGGGGTAGCAGCATACCAGTGCCCCCATCTGTGAACCAAAGCAGATTATTAAAAATCTGCGGCAGCGGAGCAATCAATGACAAATGCCACAGGAAAGGAACTGTTCCAGCTGTTTTAGACCCCATCAGCATTACGACGAAGTTTACAAACGAAAGCCCAGACACACAGCAGAACGCAACGTATGTATTCTTTATCAGCAAGCCAAATGGAACTGCAAATAGAGCTGACACAAGTCCATTTAGAAACGCCACGCCGACCCCGACCCAAAAGTATCCTCCGACAGTCATCGGCTCCCAAGTTGCAAATGGCATCCTTCCCAAAAATGGCGGTGAAACTTCCAGATATTGCGCCGAAACATTCTGTCCCCACACCACAGAAAAATCGTTGGCACCAAAGGTTAATCCATATGTGATGATGTAGGTTGTTATGAAAAATGCCATGCCTATCAGCAATGCCGCCACGATTTTGGGAATTGCCAGCTTTCGTCCTGCTTTCGTTGAATAGGTTACAAGACTCGTTCCTGCTATGCTTTCAAACCCTAATGCCCACAGCATAATCAACACAAAGAAGATGCAGCTCTCTACAGCTAATATTTTTCCAATATTCCCGAAAACTGTTTCGTGGATATGATAGCTTTGTGTCGCAAAGTACACGCTTTTTCCGTCGCCACGCATCGCTTTTTCTGCGACTATGGGTTCGAGCTTATCGTATTTCCAAGCAAGCATCTTCTTTGCGGTGTCTGATAACTTCACATCGCTGCTTTTTAACCGATTTTGAATGGTCTGATTATCCCAATCAGCAAATGCATTGTGCGCACCTTCGGCTGCCGCTTCCAATGATTCATACAGCCAATCATAGGGGTATCCCCCATCAGCTGGCTTTTTAACCGTCTGCAGCTTTTGCTTATATTCCTCGCCGTAGACCACGCCCGTGATTTTTGCGATGCCATTTAGATAATCAATCTGCGTCTTGTGGGAGGAAGCGAAAACGACAATCACGTTGAATAGAAGGCAAACACTGAAAAAGCCGAGAATGGCAGGCGATTTTGCCAGCTTGATCATTTCAAATTTGATGAGTTTCATGTGTTTGCTTCACCACCCCTATCGTCACGATAAATGTATAAAAACGTGTCCTCCAACCCCGGCGTAACGGATATGGCTGTTTCGGGCGGCGTTCCCGATTCCAGTGCAAAACGAACCACCGCTCCGTTTTCTCCCGTGCGCTCCGAAAGATAAACTGCACCTGATGGAAGACTTCTCCCTGCGGGCATTTCAAAGGTTTTCGCTTTCAGCTTTTCCACTAGCTTACCCGGCACCCCCACATACAGTATTTTATGGTCTTTCATCATTACAAGCGTGTCCGCAATGGTTTCGATGTCCGACACGATGTGCGTAGACAGAATGACAATGCGGTCTTTGGCAAGTCCGGCCACGATATTGCGAAGCCGTACTCGCTCTTTTGGGTCAAGCCCTGCGGTGGGCTCATCTAAAATAAGGATTTTCGGGTCGTTTAGTAGAGCCTGTGCAATGCCCACCCGCTGAATCATACCGCCGGAGAATTTCCGCATCTTTTTGTTTTTCACGTCGGTTAATAGCAACATTTCTAGCAGTTCATCAATGCGATGTTCCGCGTTTTCCACGCCTTTTAGTGCGGAGAGGTATCGCAGATATTCTTTGGGACTGTATCCCTTGTAATATCCAAAATCCTGCGGCAGATAGCCGAGCAAATCTCGGTAGGCTTCGCCCAAGGAGGTGATTTCCGTTCCATTCCACAGGATTTCCCCTTTGGTGGGAAAAATCAGTGTAGCAAGCATTTTGATGAGAGTTGTCTTCCCCGCGCCATTGGGTGCGAGAAAGGCGCACAGCCCTTTGTCAAAGTCGATGCTTACGCTTTGAAGCACGGTGAAACTTCCATAATTCTTAGTGACATTATTTACTGAAAGCATATGTGTCCCCTCCTTTAAGCTTGTTGGATATAAACTGCCGAGCGTGTGCTACGCATGATAAATAGGCGAAGCTGCACGATATAGATTGCGATGGATAGAATGGCGGCGCCTCCAGTAAATGCGATGGGAATATCCGATAATAGCTGTTCAACGCCGGTGGGTGTAAAACGGATTAGTGCCGCGCCCCACAAAAGTGTCCAGAGAACCGGTAGGGCAAATAAGGTGATTTTCGATTCCGAAATGAGCATTGACAATAGCGAAAGCGTTCCATAGAGAAACATCGCACAAAATGCAGAAATCAGAACATCTCCATATGCCCCAGTACCAACAAGAGGCAATGCCAAAAGCGGAACAAAGGCAAACCCTGCTGCCGACACGACAATCACGCGAATAGCTGTAATGTATTTCAAATTGTAGCGACACACCGACAAAACTTCCCAGGTGCCGCTCATACGCTCTTTCCACGCGGTGAAGCTAAGAAGCGAAAAGTATAAAATTGGCGCAAGGAGCATAATCGGCGTGAAGCGAACAGGGACATCGCCCCCGGCTTCACCGATTGTCGTTACAAAGAACGCAACGGTAATCAAGGTGGTTGCGCTTATCATCAAAGCGGCGGCAGTAGCATCGCCAACACCACGAAACGCATACTGTATTCCAACTGTACGCCAAAGCCTTTTTATTTCCCCCAAAAACGTTCGTTTTGCTGGGACAGCCAGTTCGAGGATAGAGCAAATATTCTGCTCCCGTTCGTCATGGCTTGGCATTTTAATATTCATCCCTAAACACCTCCTTGATTTGCTTTATCGTCCGATAAAATTTTGTCTTTACGGTTGCCTCCGGCAACGCTAACGCTTTGGCTATCAGCGCAAATGTCATGTCGCCGTAAAGATGAAGTCGAAAAATGCGCTGCACATCAGACGGCAGTGAACTGATATGTCCCTCGATTTTCTGCAAAAGATCGGTATTTTGAAGTTCCTGCGTAAAATCGGTGTTGTCGAAAATTTCAGTTTCATCAATTTGAACCTCAAATAGACAAAATCGTCGATGCGAGTCGATAATACGGCTGTTTGCAACTTGGTAGAGCCATGTCCGAAAGCTCGCTTTTCTGCGGTTGAACGTGGGAAGGGAGCGAAGCGCGGAAATGAAAATTTCCTGTGCCAGGTCCTGCGCCTCTTCTTTTCGGTCAGTAGAATGTTTCGACTGCCGATAGGCATAACGATAGATTTCATCGTAATATCGCTTGACCAATTCATCGGCGGCGACTCTGTCGCTGTCCCGCAGAATGCGGCGTATCAGTTTTTCGTCGCTCATCAGAACCTCCCCCTCACTTTTGGTTTCATAAGTTATATACGAGGCCATTCGAGAAATAGTTTCAGTCAATAAAAAAATTGGTAGATAATAACATCTTGCATTTCTAGTATTGGCATTTTACCTTTAAATAAAATACATTGACTCATTTTCAATGTCTTCCTAAATTCCCTGCATGTTTATCATAGCAATAAACCATTTATAAGGTTTTATCAGCTATTATTGTGACACGAAATATAAAAGGCTTCATCCATTCGCCTGTTCCGGCAATTCTACTGGATGATATTCTAAAAAAGCTACATGCCAATCATGGTGGCGATGCCGCCACTCGTTTAATAGGCCCATTAGAGTTGATCGTCAAAAACCTCTATCCGTTTGTAAAACTACTATTTCACAAACAGATAGAGGCCACTTTTTTGATGTTATCTAAGCTGTATACTAACGGCGTTATATTCTGGCTCAAAATGCGGTTAAACCCCTCGCCTTTGTCTGCCAGAATTTTATTTTCCGTTTTTACATTGGCAAACTTGGCAGTGCAAACTCACATCCATTTTGTGTGTGCTAAATCGCTGCTCCCCCTACCGCCTTTAGGGCCATGAAACTCCAACAAAAAACAGCTTATTGTTTTTTATATCCGCATTTTGGACAAACGCCATTTTCGTTTAATACAATGCCACATAATGGACAGCGGTCAATTTTATTTTTGGGCTCATATTCCTGGATAGCGCCATTTACGCCGCTGGTGAATGTGATTTTAGCAATATTCAGCTTGTCTTTTAGCAGATCGTAAACGATTTTGATCATACCTTCCACTGTCATTGTTTCTTTTGTTACCACCAGACGGCAATCGGGGTATGCAGTTGCAAGTTCCGTTTTGAAAGCAGGGCCTTTCATCTGATTGGTTGGTGTACCGTTTTTAATGCCTTGTTTCTCGTAAACATCCAGTATTGCAGGCAGCAAAGGATCATCTTCTCTTAATACCAGCGCATGATCAAAGTTCTGTAAAACTTCCCAAGCAGTTTTTTGAATTTCATTGCAAGGGAATACCATATTAACACCAGCGTTAACAGAATCTTCCACTTCTAAAGTCAAAACCCCTGTATGCCCATGTAAATACTGTGCTTCTCCTAAAAATCCATAAAACCTGTGTGCGTATTGCAGATCTAGCTTTGTAAAACTTCTCATCGTGATGCCCCCTTCTATTTTTCATATATTTACAGGTGATAGCCACCCTGTATTTACCCTTGACATGCAGTTGCATGCCATCTTGCATTTCGGACAGATCCCATTAAACAAAATATCATGACCGCTAAAATCAAAACCGTGTGCATCCTTGATTCTTTTTCCAAGTCTATCCTATATTCCATATCGACATCAAAGATTTCACCACATTGCAGGCACTTTGCGTGATCATGATCTACACATCAAGATTCAAAGCGATCTGCGCCTCCCGTTACTTTCGCCTTGCGGATTTCATTGCCCGCAGCAAGCTGGTTGAGATTTCGATACACGGTGCCTCTGCTGATATGTAGATACGCCTTCACAATCTCCTGATAAATATCATCATCAGCATGGCAGTTCATTCTGCGTACAGCATCCACAACCAAAGAGCTTTGGACTGTTTTCGTTTGAGTGGTATATTGTGTACCCGCGATATTAGTACAATATACTAATTAAGAATGATTGTCAACAGATTTTTCGCCTCATCTAAAAATCCACTGGCAAACGCAAAATTCATCAATTGATGGGAGTGTTGCAGAACGGCAATCAGCGAACGGACACCCCCTTTTCCAATGAAAAATCTTAAAAGTAAAGTAGGCACCTTAAAGTGCTGTAGTATCTTTTTGGTAACTATCGGGATTTAGATGGAGAGGAAACATATACTGATGAAGATTTATCTCTTTGCCAATAGTAGTAAAAAATACCGTTATATGACATCCTACATAAAACGGTATTTTCTATATTTCATTATAAAATAATCCACTTGCCTTTTTGGCTATTGCCTGCTCTTTTGATTATTCCAGATTCTTTCATAAAGTCCATATAATACTTAACTGTACTGGCTTCTTCACCTATCCTGTCAGCAATTTTTTGCTGTGAAAGTGTAGGTTCGTCACAAATCACCTTTAAAATACGGGCAACCACTAGATTGCCATTCTCCCGGATAACTCGGTTAGTAGATTGGTCAGTAGCTTGGTCGGTGTTATTAACCAAGCTTTTAAACATAACCATAATATCTTCTCGCTTAATTGTATATTCAGGCATTGGATTTCCAGCTTCTAAACAGCTATCCTTGATTTTTTCAATTCCGGGTCGGTTTCAGCCATCCGCCGGGCTTCCATATCATCAAGCGTAACATAACTGCGCCCGTCTTCGGCAAGTTTGCACAAAGTTGTGGTTTTTCCGACCTGGCGCAGTCCGGTTATGATGAGCGCGGAGTACGATTTTGAGATTTCAAGAATCGTCGGCTCAATGTCACGTTTTATATAATCCATAATGGCACCTCTCGTTTAATATTCGATGTAATCTTATCATAGCCGAAAGCAAGAGGGGAATCAAGCGATATTTTGAAAACATTTCGTGGGATGTGAATTTTCTCACACCTTGCGATTCAAGGATGTCATATAAATAACGCACTTCTAATTCGTGTTTTATCGGTACAAATGCGAAGTCATTTTCATTGTTCCAAAACAAGACAGCAGGCCACAAGTCTGCTTGCCGAAGTGCTACATCGAAATTCGGAAACGCATCAAAAATTGCCAGTTTAACGGTCAAATGTTTCCGACATTAGGCCTGTCACATGGAAAATAAATTTGGGAACTTGCCAATGACTACTTGACACAATCTTAATAAGATTATCGAAATCTTTAAGTGTGGAATTCGAAGAATTCTCAGAATAAACTCAACAAAAACCAATGAAACGTTGTTTCAAAATTCGGTAGTTCCATCACCTTTAAAAGCAATCAGAGCGTCTTCTAATTCAGCATAGATGTACTTGTTTACATCTGCCATTGTTGTCTCTAATTCCAATGGGAATATTTTCCGCTCGCATTTGTTGTCGTCTTTTAGTAGCTGTTCAGCTTCGACATTTATCAACTTGTTAAGGAAAAGTAGGGGGGGAAATATCCGCAGATATACAAGTCGTGGGAAGCGAATTGGGACGACAAAAACGAACAGCGTTCGCCATCCGTTTTAGGGTAAAATCCGCGTCACCGCTCGGGTCGATCTCCACCGTTGCCCTGTCCTGAAACGTGGCAAAAGTCAGTAGTATTATGCACAATTAGCAAGAAGATTATTCCATTTACACAGTTTGCGCGACACTCCCTCCATTGTAATAAGAAAGGGTATAGATGTTTTGATGTAAAACGGGCCCGTTTTCATCAAATTCGCTGATTTCACAGCACTTTTATGATAGGGCTAAATCAGTGGAAACCCTTGTATTTGAGGGCACTGAAAAAGTCTCATTTATTCAAATATCTTACCATTTTTATGCGGTTTATAGATATCATATAGAGATAAAATGGACTTTTTCAGTGCCCTCGTATTTACTGGTTTCTTACAAACCTAGCCCTATCTTTGTCCAATCCCCACTACGTAATCCGTATATTATTAAACGCTTGGAACAAATCAAGCCGACCATAGCCCGCTAGTGTCAAGTATTTGCCGCGTGATTTTTGATCTTTTTTTCGGATTAAAATCCGCAAAGCCCTATAACTTCGTTGGGCTAATGTTAAGTTCTTGTCATGTTTTATTTTCTTGGTGTTAAGTTAGTGCCATGTTCACTTCGTATCGTGTTTACTGGTAAAGTTGCTATAAATCGTTTTAAAGTTCCAGATCGTCGTCATCTTCTTTTGGCTCTATGAAGTAGTCGATTTTTCTTGGTATGCCACTGTCTACCAGCGATTTCCGGCGTTCAAGACGTTCACGCGCTTGGCTGGTTATATCTCTAATCTTACTCTCAAATTCAGATTTCGGTGGCA
>JAJQRA010000011.1:0-11466 GCA_046533095.1 Lachnospiraceae bacterium ZAX-1
GTCAGAGACGACACCGAATATTGCGATAATTTATTATACACCATCTTTTTCTAAATAGGAAGTCCCTATTTTCCTTGATTTGTATTTTTTTAATGGGCTTCAAGCTTAAATTTCAAAGTAACTTCCACCCCCGAAATTTCAAAAGTGGAAGTTACTTTGAAAAACTTCACATGTGGAATTTAATCTGATAAAAACATGTTATACTAAAGTCATGATTCTTTGTATCGCTCTTGCTAAAGCCACAATACATATGTCTAGATTCCAAAGTGACTGTTGTGCGTTATGACGCAACAACGAATCATTTCCTCCTGACTATGCCTTTATTATGAAAGGCCGCAACTTGTCAAGGGCGAAGCAGCATCCTTGATAGGATGATGGCATTCATATATAATGTAGTTATAGGAAAGGGAAATAAACTATTTTTATACAATGTCAAACCCATATCTGAAAGTATGGGTGGAATTTACTTTGGGAAAAAACAGCTAATTTTCCACCTTTTGTTTAATGTGCTCTAAAAGCAGTCCTAACCATACTTTTCTTGCCCACTTACAGCAATAATCAGATAATTATTCATTTGTTTTTCATTCAAAGCATAATTTTTTGTGAAATTTACTGCATAGGGTAGAAGTTAATTAGAAAAAGTGGAAGTTAGCTTGAAATTCACCCAAATTATATTGTATAGATTTATCCTCTATTCTAAGAAAACGAATTTACAAGTGCGTCCCGAATTTTAGGGAAACGCCATTCTGCATTGTACCTATCGTAAATTGAGTAACGATCGTTGCCACCTGCATCCCACCAAATACAAGGTATCCCTAGTTTTGCGGCTTTGCCTGCTATATATGCAATCCACTGAGCCCTAGTATCTTCATTGTTTTTGTCAATAGCTCCAAGTTCTCCTATTATGACAGGAATATTCTTGCTTATAAACAGTCTTTCTAAGTCATTCATCATTTGGTTTATTTCGTTCGTGTCATTAGAATTGGATGATGTCCAATCGGTGGTTCCATATTCATTTTGAGAAAATGAATATGGTTTATACATATGCACAGACAAGATTAGGTTTTTGCCTTTAGGCATTCTGAAATCTTCCAATGCGATAGTTTCAGGTCTGGCACAGTAAGTGGGTAAAACTAGATAACGCTCCGAGTTAAATCCAGATGAACCACGAATTGCATCTACAAATACTGCGTTTAGTTTATTTATATTTTCACGCATTTCGCTTGTGCCAACATTCCATTCGTATTCTGAATTTATATCACGTGGTTCGTTCATACTTTCAAAAAGAAGATGATTATCGTATGAGGCAAAACACTCAGCTATCTGAGTCCACAATATACAGATAAAATTTTCAGCGATGGGCATATTTTCGCTTCTTGGGCTATAAACGCTATCGTGATGGGAATTAAGTATAACGTAAAACCCGCTATTTATACACAAATCTACTACCTGTTGTATACGTGCCATCCATACTTCATCAATAATATAATTTTCGTCAACATGTTCATACCAAGTAACAGGGATTCGTATCGTAGTAAAATTAGCGTCTTTTATATCCTGTATTATTTTCTGTGTGGTTACAGGATTGTTCCAGTATGTTTCATAATCCTGCGGATTCGTGGTTTGGAAATGCAGATTATGAACGTCAAATGTATTTCCGAGACTCCACCCTGCTTTCAAATTTGCTGTAAATCGCATTTGCTCGTTGGTAAAATAGCCCCCGTTCAATATAAAGAAATAGCAAAGTGCAATTACAATTACGATTGCTAGTACCTGCATCGTGTGTTGAATCCATTTTTCTTTTGATTTTTTACGCATTTTCCTCCTTCAACGAGCGAACGCCTAACATATCACTTACAATATCAATTTCTTTTTCTGCTAGAGCTACGGTAGTCTGATTATGCTCTATCGAGTCTATAAGCCATTGGATCAGACTTTCACTTTTTAAACTATCCGTATGTATTTCTGCATAATTGCTCAATGCAAACAATTTCCTTTGTTCATTCAAATCACGCTCATACACACATTCCAGACAAGTACCATTCGGTAATGTAAGCGTAATGTCTTGAAGTAAATTAGTTCCAACAAGAACAATAAACTTAAAATTGAAGTTTACAATATTTACCTTTTGACCAGTTTGTGAGGTAAGCGTTTCATTCATATCAATGCGAGGGTAGTGTCTGTTTTGATATATAGTTTTACTGATACGTTTTGAAATGTTCAAGCTTATATCGTCAAAACTACTTAACGTCCTTGCTAACCCAACAGGAAGTGTGGGAATGCGATCATATAAAAGCTGTAAATAGTCATCTTTCGTTTCGCAAGCATCAACAATACGAAAAGAATACTTCCATCCATTGTTATAATTGTCTACGTGCACAATCTGTATTTTTAGGCAAGCGTTATATCGTTCAGAAGTCATTTCTAATGACACCTGTTCGTCCTCATCAATATCCACTGGTTTCTCCATAAACAATGAAACGCCGGTTTCGGAAAAATCAATCGTGGCGCATTTTAGCACGTCTGAATTAGCAGTTTTAAGTGTGCAGTCCACTTTCGCAACAACGCGCTCTGATGAACGGAAGAGATCGCGCCCTAACACAAAAAAAACAGCCATCCACAGAGTCACTGAGTTAGCAATCAACCAGAATAGAACCACAATAGGTGAAAAAGAGCCACTCTCAAAAATCATTTTTATACAATTTATTATGCCAACTACTGATAGCAATGTCAATACAGCAAAAGGAATCGTGTATATCCATAATTTACCTTTCTCGTTTTCCACAGCTCCTTTTTTGGTAACCAAGAATTTCTTGAGTGTAATACCCAAAGCTTCTGTGATGATCGGAAATAGCATAAATGGAAAAAGAACCGTCTCGTAGATAGACGTCCATTTGGTAGTTCTTATGTTCCGACTAAGACGCTTTAGCGTGATATTGCTCGAAATATACATTGGCAGCCAAAAAATCAATACTTCAACCAATGTGCATCTAATTACAAGAAAACCAAATACTGCAAAAATGATAGGCGACATAAAATAAATGAATCGCTTTATTGGCGCATACCAATACCAAACTGACGCCCAATAATTCAGTTTTTGTCCGAGCGAAAGTTTTGGCGATAACAGTATGTGCATTTTACGTCCTGTTGAAATACAGCCACGCGCCCAACGCACGCGTTGTTGAATAAGGCTTTTTAGGTCAGTAGCAGAAAGGCCGCTAGCTAAAACTTCGTTGATAGCATAACAAATATATCCTTTTTTCTGCAATAGTATACCTGTGGCAAAATCTTCGGTGATTGAAGCAGTATAAAAGCCACCAATGTCCTCTAAAGCCGCACGAGAAATTACCGTGTTAGACCCTCCGTAAATAACGCTATTGGATTTGTTGCGAGAAACCTGTACATCTTTGTAAAAATAGTCCTGCTCGTTAGGAATCCGTCCCTCTGAAAACAGATTGAACTGGAACAAATCAGGATTATAAAAGCTTTGAGGCGACTGCACAAATCCCATATGTCGTTTTTCTGGCTCCGATTTACCTACATTTTTCAATTCCATATCTACAAAATATGGAACAATTCTCATCAAAAGTTGGTGTTGAGGAATCATATCTGCATCTAATGTCAGCAGCAAAGGTGCGCCCGTCACACTCATAGCGTGGTTAAGATTTCCTGCTTTTGCGTGCTTATTGTCAGTACGATCAATATAGTTTATCCCCATTTTCAATGCAAGCTCTTTTATTTCAGATCGTCGTCCGTCATCACACAGATGTATATGTAACTTAGTCTTGTCAGGATAATCCATATGCTTGCACCCATTTATGGTTTTGTACAGTAAATCCGCTGGTTCAGAATATGTAGCAATAAAAACATCTACTTCCGGAAAAAGATGATGCGGCACTTCCGGAACAGGATGATTTTCTATCTTGTTCATATTAAAATAGTGGACAAGTGATTCTATCGCTCCAAAAAATTCCACTATGATTAGGGCAAGCCCCGCGATAGCAGAAATGATTCCGGCATTCAACGGCAACGTATAAAGGATGCGCCATCCCAGATAAATGGCATTCAGTACAACCGTCAGTATAACCCAGAATCGTGTCCGTGAAGCACTAAAGTCCTTAGGCGGGTTCTCCAGTAATTTAGCTTGCGTAGCTGTAGCTATTTTTGGCTCAGCGTTAGTAGAAACCGCATCTGTGCAATTCTCTTTTGTATTCATTTGGCAAATATGCCTCCTAATCGTATGATTGTTTATTCTGATATACGTTGTAACGTTATTCCGTTACTTTTAAAATGAACGAAAGCATCCGCTGTATAAATAAGCTCTGAACCGATTTTGGCACAAGCGGCTTTAATACTTTCATCACTGTCCGAGGACGTGACAATGGTATATGCGGGTGTTATCCTTTCAATAAATTCGTCAGAAGATGAACTGGCACGCCCGTGGTGAGGTGCTTTATATAACATTATGCTAGGCCAGTGAATCATCATCAGTTCTTGTAACCGCTTTTCTTCTGCATCTCCCGCCAAAAGCAAATTAATCTCCCCATAAGAAACAAGCGTGGCAAGCGAGTAATTATTTATCTTTTTGTAATTTCGTTCCAATGGAGGATATACCGTGAAACGTATTTCTCCAACTGTAAAACTGCGTGGGCGTGTAGGATAGGTAAGCGTGATGCGCTTTTGGCCAATCAACTGATTTAGTTCGTCTAACGTAGTATTTTCCTTTGTATAATAGGGTTGAATGATATTCTTTACCTGAAAACTCGTTATAATATGTGACGCGCCTCCGATATGGTCGTTGTCGGGATGGGTAAAAATCAAGTATGAAATCTCCGATATATTCTGTTCTTTCAAAAAAGCAATAATGCTATTTGCATCGCGTTCCTCTCCGGTGTCTACAAGAACTGCAAAATCCCCTTGCTTTAGAAGAATACAGTCGGCATCGCCTTCGGTTTGAATAAAAAAGAATTGTGCAGGAACTTCATCTGTACCTAATGGTACATCTTCTCGATAAAGATAGAAATACGAAAACGCAAAAATTGACAGCAACAGAACAAAGCGTATCGTCAATGAAAATATATTCTTTATTCGTTGCATACACACACCACCTTTCTGATTAGATCGTTTTATTTTTTGTAAAACGCAAACATACTGTCTCCAATGTTTTCCGGTTGGCAAGCCACCAGAACACAATCAAAAGAATTTTCTTGAATCAGCTCCGAAACTGTGTTGTCATTACCGTTCCAACGTGCGGATAATGGAGAAACCATCGTAATCTCGGAACACATTGTAGAAAGAAACGCGGTGACAGGTATAAAATTTGAATCACCGATCAATAGGATTTTGGGTGCATCTGGAATATTTTTATTTACAATAAAATGTTGTGAATCGTCACTGCTTAGGTAAACTAAATAGGAATTTTTCTGCGGGTCATTCAAAATCGCATAATCTAGCAATGCCGTTTCAAAATCACCTGAAACGTTACTAGCGGATCTTGCGTGTCTATCAAAATTGGTCTCAAAATTGGGGAGCAAAACGGTATAATCATCAAGCCCGCCAAAAGATATGCCAACAGAGCGTCCGTAGTCGCCTTGCATAGCAGAGGGATAAGTGATAGCGTGGTAATGATCCAGATTGCTATAAATATTTTCAGGGTCAAGCATAATGCCAAAATTTGTGTCTAATGCATTTACGATAGCATCGGACGCTAAAAAAGCTGCTATCGTAGTCCAACGACTATCGGTCTTGTAATACAGTTCTTTATATGTCAAATTAGATTTTGTGAAAATCAAGCCCAAATCAAGAGAGTCCACCTCGTTTGCATATAGACAGGAAAACAGTTCATCCATATTAAGTGTAGATATTCTATCTAACGGATAGCCTGAATATACGGTATTATTACCCAATGTACTTCTTTCGGGAGTTCCTACAAATATTAGCTTCCCTCCGTTTTTTTCAGTTTCCTCGCGTAAGCGGCGAATACGCTTGGCATAGTCCATAATATTCGGGCTCATTGATTGGTAGTAATTGCCGCGATAGAGATACCCATTATCATCCTTAAGTATGTAAAAATTACGACCCTCCCGCTTGCCCTGTAACACAGCAAGACGCGAATAAATATCTCGTATCTCTAAGCGGTTCGGAATAGCGTAGGTTATATTATTTTCCGCTTCGGCAAACAATCTATCCGGATTTTCCTTGAGCGTGATTTTGTCATAAGAAAGCCACATATCCCATAGAGATGGGAATGTATTTAAGAGCGTATACGCAGACATGACAATGAGGATAAGCAGAACAAATGCTCCGGAGATTTTTACAATAAGTTCTTGTTTCATAAACTCACCACCCTCAATAATATTGGAATGGAACAGTCGAATTTTGTCCCATAAATATAAATGTTAAAATAAGTAATCCTGCCATAAGAATAGGGTAAGCAACATTCTTAGTTAAAGCGTCATTACCCGAACCAATGGTACTTAATCGGTATTGAAATTTGGAAACAACAGGTAGTGAGAATAAGATTCCCAAAACAAACCAAAGCCAATTTTCGCGCAAAAGCACTAACGCAACATCACTGAAAAACGCGTTGTGGTTAGTACCCAAAAGATTCATATAATAACGACCTGCATGATAGAGATTTTCCACACGAAATAAAACTAATCCCAGCATCACGGCTAAAATTGTATATGCTCTCAGCCATAACCTTTTCTCATATTTCCGAGCATAGCCGAAAAAATGTTCAGCTAAAAGCAATAAAAAATTCCAAAGCCCCCAAAAGACAAATGTCCATTTACTGCCGTACCAAAAACCAATCAAAATCCATATAAGAAGTAAGTCAAGGACAATTGTATCCTTACTTTCGCGTCCGCTCCTACGAAAAGCTCCAAATACATAATTTCGAAACCACGCAGTAACTGTTATATTAAAACGGCGCCAAAAATCACTTATTGAGTCGGCAGCATAAGGGTATTTAAAACTTTCGGGAAGCTCAAATCCCATCATCATACCAAGTCCCATTGCCATATCCGAGTATGCTGAGAGCAAGAAATAAAGTTGCAATACATAGGCAAGCAACCCCAACCACGCCAATGTAACAGGCACTTGCACTGTATTACGTCCCATTGCCGACCACGAAAAAACATAATCCGCAAGCAATGTCATATGGTCAGCTATAAATATTTTTTTGGCCAGTCCTATTATAAATAGGCATATTCCAGCGGAAAATTTTGCATATGTATGCTTGCGGAATAACATCTGATTTTTCATATCCGAATAGCTTACGAGCGGTCCGAAAATAACTTTAGGAAAAAATGATAGATATATTCCCAAATAAAGCGGATTCTTCTCGCTAGCGCATTTTCCGTTATATACATCAACGCAATATGAAATGCCTTGCAAGGTGAAGAACGACAGTCCAAGAGGCAATATTACTTCGATAAACGCAGATGCTCCGGTCAATGACGGTAATAGTCCAAGCCAAACGTCCGCAGTCCTAAAAAAAAGCAGAATGGTTATATTTGTGATTGTGCCTGCAATCAAACAAAGCCTACTCATTTTCCTTTGTTTTTGAACGGAGATCATTAGACCGACCATCCAATTCAAAAAAATAGACGACAGCAAAAGCAATATATAATATGACTGTCCAAAAGCATAAAAAATCAAACTCACAACAAGCAATACGGCATTTTGAGTTTGTCGGCAAAATGAAAACACATAATATAACACAAGAGTAGCCGGCAAGAAATACGCAAGAAATGTAAAACTGGAAAATGGCATATTTAGTCTCCTTTCGTGAAATCTATAAAACTTCGAACTATGTTCGTGCGCTCATAAAAGCAGGAACAGCAAAACACAAGAGTGCCGTTATTAAAAACAATCCCATAACATTCTCCATACCGGTTCTCATAGTGCAGGAATCTTTCAGCACCTGCAAGTACGGAGCAATAGCGGCGGCGTGTTGGGTAATGCTTGTTTTCAGGCGGTATATCTCAAAGCGGTGTTCATTGGAATCGCGTATGAGTATATCGCCATCATCGTCCTCATATGGGACAAGACTATACGTTTTTAGCTCATCGTATACGGTATAAATGGTTTCCCACCTTGCCCATTCGCGGTCAATAGCAGGCCCAAGGTAATTTGTTATTTCATCAATGGATGATACAATATCCGTATCCGAAAGGGGTCCCCGCCTAAGTTCAGCATAGCGACCATCCAGTTTCTCCAAAAAGCTTGCATCCAACATAAGCCTATCGAACCAAGGATGTATTTGAAACGCCGTTACAGCTATTGCTAAAGGTGCTTCAGTGTAGTTGTCCAACCCATTGTCAAAATCCCAGACAGGGCCAATGTTAAGCTTGTCGTTATATTTTTTATACATAAATGTGGAATGTAGTCCGGCATCGTAATTTGCAAAGAATTCATTGATAAGAAAATAATCTACAAATGACTCTATATCTATAAATTCAGAATAAGTCGCGTAAATAAAAGCGTTGTCGGAATACAGTATTTGCTCAATCTTACTGATATCCTGCGTTACAAATTCAATTATATCTGGTGTAGCACTCTTTACAGAAGGATAAATTAGCCCTAAATATTCGCTACTTAATGCATTAGCTGTCGCCCACGTATTCAGCATAATCCCTTCATCGTCTTTTCGGTCACGACGCACAATATAAGAGGGAAAAGGGTCATGATACTTTGCTTTTGGAATATCTACCCTATCGGGACCTTGCCGAATATTCTCAAGCAGCAGATACACGCCCTCGTAATAAAATTGACCGTTTTGGTGATACAAAACCTCGCAGTATTCTGAATCTGGTACCATAGGAATAAACTTATCCGCTGTGCTGTACGCAAGATAATTCCGTATCATACTCTTATCTGCCATAGAACCATTAAGAACCCATTCGCTTTCCGCACCCATACCTAGAAGTGGCAAATAATTATCCTGCCCGGACTCTGTTAAAAGTTTAACAAGATATTGTGGCTTTTCAAAGCCCATTGACATATTGCCACGGCGTTTCATGCTAATAGGACTATCATATGAGGGAGTGTCGGTTAACGTGTTTATTCCGCCAGTTTCGATTATTTTGATACTACCATAACGATATGGTTCCACGCCGGGAATTGGTATTCGCCGTTCTTCTTCTGGAATATCAACAGTGTTTATCGGCGGGCGTTCATTCCCCGTATCAATAATAACAATAGGTAGGTGAGTCGTAAAATCTTCTCCGACTGAATAGTCCGCTCCGATACCGGCAAGTGGGTTTTCCACTTTAGGCGCAACGGGCAAAGGCTTATCATAAGAACTTTCATTGGTTTCAATATCCGGTAAGTGTATAACAATACCAATCATGCTCACGAAAGCTAAAATCGCAAAAATGACAGCAAAATGTGAATTTTTCATCATTAAATCTCCAATTATCTATTTATTTCATCATTTTGTCGTACTAAATTTACGGCAGTAATTCCCTCTAGCTCGTTTAGCGCGGCAGTAACCGAAACTCCTTGCTTTTCAGCGAGTTGAACTTGCTTTTGTGAAACCTCATACATATACTCCAATGTATCGGAGTTTGTGTTACGCACTCGAATCGAAGCTCGATTACCGAACAGTTGGTTTACGGCTTTCTCAATAGCGGTTTCCTCAGAACTTGCGCCGCGTATAATCAATAAAAAGCGTTCGTTGTTTCGTACCGCTCCAAACATAAGTAAAAACAGGAAAATCACACACGAGCCAATCGCTACTATCAAATACTCCTGTACGCCACAGCAAATTCCTACTGCAATGCACCAAAATATATATGCAGTGTCCCTTGGGTCCTTGATAGCTGTGCGAAATCGAACAATGGATAATGCCCCGACCATTCCAAGTGAAAGCGCAATATTGTTGCCGATGACATTCATCACTAATGTGGTAATCAAAGTCAGCATAACTAGTGAAACATTAAAACTGGCACTGTAGACCGCACTCGAATGTGATAAACGATAAGATATGTATATTACAATACCAAGTAAACCCGCTACAAGGAAATTGAGTATAATATCTTGAGGCGTCAATGCTCCTGTTGCCGCTTCTAGTAGGTCAAGTAATTGTGTTTTCATTTTGAATATTCCTCCGTTTGGAAATAAATATTATCTATAAGAATAGTTTTGCTATACAGTGTAATGGCTCATATAACGCGACATAACATATTTGCTGTATGAAACAGATGTTTTGTCAACACTCTCTAGTAGGTCCCTAACATAGCTAAGCATAAAATGGTTGTACTTCACTTCGAGAGTCACGTCATCCAACCATCCAACCGGATAAAGCGCAAGATTTTCCGCAAACAAATCATAGCAGCTTTCAGTCGCCGATAAATGCGTATCAAAAGTAATGCGCGTATCATTTGTAGGAACAACGAAAGCCGAACGCTGATATTCCACAATACACTTTGGTCTGTAGGTGTCTTGCGTCATAATATGGTAAAGCCTTTCCGCCAAAGATTGATTAAGCTGTAAAAGAGGGCTGTAATCACCTTGTATCAGCAGCAGGGCATCTTTCTTCGACAATTTAACAGACTGTTTCCGCTGCCAGTTACCGTCTTTCTGCTTGATTTCGAGTTTTACTACAGTATCTTGGTGAGAATATATGCGCAATCTAATTTTCTTGCGGGTTTCAAGTCCGTTAATTTTGTCACTTAAATCCGAATCTATCATACTGTCGAAATAAAGAGAGCGAACCAAATAACTCGGTTTCCCATTTCCATTATGTTCATCTGCCGGCAATACTTGAGCAATCAGCTGACGCAGCCGACCGGCGCAAGCAGTTGATATGCGATATTTCATTTCACATCGCCGAACATCTAAGACCTCAAACATATAGCTACCCCCTCAATTTGAATCGTTGGTATAATCCCAATACATATTGTGCAGAACAGAGTTTCTACCATAATGCACTCGTCCTATACTCTTGGAGAATATACACGTCAGTAATAGCGTTTATGTCATACCTTGCTATATCAATCCGAATACTTTCTCTTGTTGCAAATTCTAAAACTTTTTTAGGCGATGCGGCTTTTGATTCCGTTCTCATCTTACAATGGACTTTTAGGAAAAGATGCTTTCGGCAAAGGCAAAAACTTTGAAGTGGCCTATATTCCACTAAATGACCGGGCAAAACCAAAATACGAAGACTGTCTATTAAATAAAGATGGCATTCCCTGTTGCCTTAGGGATTCTTCATTTCCATCCCTCATGGCCTATCGTATTTTCTGCAAAAGCCCTTATCAATTTGTGAACAATTATACATCCTTGAACTTCACCCGCACTGCCAGTACGCTCGACCGGGATTTTTTATGATGCTTCTAAACTCTGTACTTTATATCCGCACCTACTAAAACAGTCAGTTCGCATACTGTTTTCATAGGCAGCAACATAATGCCGTTTATGTAGTGGCATGCTGAATTTCGTAGGATCAAAACCACT
>JAJQRA010000012.1:0-3903 GCA_046533095.1 Lachnospiraceae bacterium ZAX-1
ACTGTTACTGTCCACTTGGACCGCCTCCTATTCTTTTGATATTGGCTTGAGACACCTTTATCATTCTAGCATAGGAGGCTTTTTTATAACAGATGTAACACTACTGCTTATTCCATTCGCCCCAGCATAGCTGGGGGATTGATATTTTCATTCAGATACTTTTTGGAGCGGATTGATGGCGGTGAACCGTTGCGAGTAGCTAAGTGGTCTTTGTAGCTATCTGTAGTTGAGCTAAACTCCATCAGTAAACTATTTTGAATTACAAATACGCTTGATCATGAATCGCCCTTTATTCCTCGCCAATAGTAGTGCCAGCGTCCAAATTAACATACACATCACCATACCCAAACATACCATCACTTATATACATATCCCCATATATATAAGCATCTGGAATTGTATATACTATTTCTTTTGTTTGAACATTTAAAAAGACTATGTCGCCCTCCATGGAAAGGTAGAAAATGTACCCATTTTGAACTGTATCACTAAATCCACTAAATTCACCATAATCATCGTCAACCGGTATAGGTGAAAACAACTCATTTCCGTTTCTGTCGATAACATTAATATAGGCATTTCCATCCGCACCCGTTAATCGTAATACGCTATATCCTTCGTTAAAATGATTTGCCGTGTATAAATTCTTAATATGCGATATATCAATGACTGTATTCCCATAATAATCTAAAAACCTATAATAACTTCCATCACCTTCTTCATATGGGTCAGAGACAAAGGCAAGCCCTTCGCTAAAATTCTTCACTATGTCTGGGCCATATAGTGAGCTGTACACAGGTTCTGCAAATTTTTCTATTTCTCCGTTTGTCCGTACATAATAAATCCCATCATCGTCAACTATAACAGCTTGACCGTCTTCAAAATCAGCTACTAAATCATAACCCTCTAACGAAATACACTTTTGCGCATTAGTATCTATGAGCACTATATACCCCCAAGCAGTATCAACTTTAAAAGCTCCATCTCCGATGTACTCTGCATGTTGAAAGCTAGTATCATGGACATCATAGACTATGTCATCCGCGCTAGTAAACTCTTCATAAGCCTTAAAAGGCACTATCACATTACCATAGATATCTATTGCACCAATCTGAAATTCATTAGTATCAAAATTTGAAACATGTTGACCCACAAGCACAAATTCATCGCTGATGCCTAAAAAATGAAGTTCCGGATTTGAATATGTGATGTTACCTGAAAAGTCCATTACATCAAAAGCTTCTTTAATAATATCTCTATAGAGATCAGGAACATGCCTACAAATAATACTCGCCGTATAGGCATAGTCATAGCAGGGTTCCCATGCAATATTATCCGAAAAAAGAATTTGTCCCTGTTTGTTTATTATGGACATATATCCATCCTCTGGTACTTCATCGCTCTCCGTATTTAAATACGCGAAAACTTCTGCCAGGCCCTCCTTAAAATCACCGTATACATACCAGCTAAGCGCTCCACCTGTAAACGAGTCGCTATCTTCGGCAGAAGGTGCAACACCAATTGACGCATACTCGTCGTCAGAACCTTCGTCTGCATCTGGTGGTACCGCTGAAACATCCGAATATCCCTGTTCATATTGAACAGTATCACTTTCAGTTACCTTTTCTTTCCCACATGATTCTATCATCATAAATATTGCTACAATAACGATTACTGTAATTACTTTAGAAGTGCTTTTCTTTCTGTTGTTCAAGGTAAACCTCCTTCTTGTGAAATCGCCTACATCACAATACAATAATCGCCAGCAACTTGGTCGATAACATTAAGACTGTCAGCTCCACTATTGCCATCAGTAATCACTCGTGCTAAAGTAAGTGTATTAAGTGACCCTATAGTATCTCTGTCCATCGGGAAGCGACGCAATTTTTCGAGCAAAAGAGCGTAACGATATTGCAAATTTTCGTTAGCCAGGTTGTTTTGGATTTTCGCATTGAGCAATTTTTCATCAATGTCAGCAAAATTTTCGCCTTTATAAATGATTTCACCATCTAACGGCGCAATGGAAAGCTCGGTATGATTCTTTAAACTTTGGATTAAAACCGAACCAACATCATTGCAAGCATCGTGCGTAGCAGTTTCAAGATCACTTTTTGTAGTATCATTACCAAACAACTTATTTTCCATACCTCTAATTTCCGAGTTATTTACTGCCCCAACAATACTATCACCAATTCTGTGCAGATTCCCAGCTACTGATGGCATAGGGATATTTCCTGCCCCATATCTCTTTTATGACCTCCAGTTCTGCAAGTGCCACATTTTCCGTAGGGGACTTGTATACTGCTTTGAAATCCGAAGAAAACTTTTTCAGGTCCTTATAAATATGTACTGGAAAGAGTTGCGTAGCATGTGGATGATGCAGTGCTGGATCTGTGCATGTGGATAGACGGCAAGGATCGCTTCTCGAAATCCTGCCAGCCCATCCACACAGAAGGACAGCACGTCTTGGATGCCACGGTTTTTCAGGTCGTTTAGCATGCCAAGCCAAAATTTTGAAGACTCGTCTGCACCGACATTTCAATCCCAAATACGATTCCCTATCATTCTTTTCATGCCTGTGTCCTTCTAAAAATTGATTAGTTACCTCGAAAACTCCAGAAGTCTTGCAGTGAAAGTGTTGGCGTGAAACTGTGTTTTTTTGTTTACCCCCAGAATTTTGCAAGTTAATTGTGAAAAATCGCAAAAACACTTGACAATTGATAATCGTCCCAATAATCAGGATGAACGGATTTATAAATGCCGTATCTTCGTGAAAAATGTGATGCCTTTTGCTCGGCACATAGCTTTCCCAGGTGGATTAACAACGACAGGTTGGTAATGATTATTGCAACGATGTTAATTAATGGCGAGGACATTTCAGCCTTCTCGCTCCTATTCTTTGACAAATGAGACTTATTTAGGAATCTCAATTCCGAATAGCTGTATAATGATTGTCGCGAGAATAAAAGCTATAACCACAATTGCTATCAGTTTCTTTTTACCACTGAAAAACATTCCGCTTGCACCAATCACTTTCATATACAGCCGTTGAGCAGAATTGGTGATTATTATTGCGACAATGAATGAAATAATCAAAATTACCCAAATTAACATTCTAATTTCCTCCTTGATATTTTTTCTGTGTTATGATGGCTATGTACCGCGAAAGCTATCACCGCAGTTATTAGTGTTAGCAAAGCAGACTGGCACCAATGAGCGGTATTATCGGTTATTTGTGTCCGCTACTCTCTTTTCAATACATCTAGATTTTACCCTATGCAAATCTAATTGTCAATAGCTATAGCTAAACATTATTGCTTTTAACTCGTTGTCATAACACCAACTCTCCATTAAAATTAACTGTAGTCAATTCTAAAATTCAAGGCAGGTAAGCAGTTATGAAATCACTGGACTTCAAAAAAATCGGGAATAAAATCAAGGAACGCAGGCTTTCCCAAAAGCTGACCCAAGATTGTCTGGCGGAGCAGCTGGGCGTAAACCCCAGCCACGTTTCGAACATCGAATGTGGCCGCGCCCACCCATCACTGACTGCCCTTGTCCATATTGCCGTAATACTAGAATGCTCGGTGGATTATTTCCTCTCCGCCGAATATAGCTACCACATCAGCAAAGAAAAAGTGCAGTCTTGTGACGATAAGATACTGGAAATGTTGAGCGGTTATGAGCTGGAAAAGAAGGAAAGGATCATCAAAATGTTAGAACTACTTTAACTATCCTTGCCGATACTCTCCAATAATAGCCGCACCGCATATTCAAACCCTAAAGCAAACCCCTCCCGCTCGGCAATCAGCCCTGCCTCAAACAGCGGGCTTCTGATTTCCTCATATTGTTCGACAGTGAGCCGGCCTTTAAGCGGCTTCAACAGAGATTCGATTTCTTTTG
>JAJQRA010000013.1:0-21595 GCA_046533095.1 Lachnospiraceae bacterium ZAX-1
TAAATATTCCCTCCATTTGTTGACTATACATAACGATAGTTGCTATCTATAATATAACTTATCAGAAGTTGCAGGGCAAGTTCTGATAAAAAGGAACATTTTTTCGTGCCATGAATCTGATGGTAGGAATCGTATTTTGTTCCTATCATATTCTTTTTGTAATATCATAAATAGCAGCCAAAGCATCAAAATCTTTATGTTTAATTGATTTGAAGCTTTTTATGCAAATAACCCGTTGACACTTGCGCCCTTTGCATAAATATTTTTTACATTTTTTTTATTTCACGATTGTAGTATTAAATGATCCAAATCCAGAAGTTACCAAGTCATAGGCGAACGCGTTATAATCAATATACCTATATGCATTTTTCCATCCATCTACAATTTGTATAAATGGATAGTTTGTTCCTTGGGTTTTATAAACACTATATCCTGCAACCGTTACACTATGATTTCCGTAATATCCTCTTGCAATGTTCATAATGACTGGTCTGTCTGCATTGATTTCTGCTTTTATTTGTCCATTGAATGTCCAAACATAGATTCCCTTACATGTTGATGTATAGCCATAGCAGCCTAGTGTATCAGCAGTTATATTATTTATTTGTGTAGGGTTTGTCCCAATTGCATCCGTATAGCCATAGTTTTGTGCAAATGTTTTAACCATTTTATAAACTTTACTTCCGGTATTTGCTATCTTTTTTTTTCTTTTTCCCAATAACACAGCACTTTTGTTATAGCGACCAAGGAACAGTTATTAGCTTCTACTCCACTTAATTCGTACATTGTTTTTTTCCTACGGGCAATGATTTTCCTGAATCTGCCACAGTAGGAGTTCCGCCATAGCGTGCTTTTAAATATGTTGTTCGATTGCCTATGCCTCCATATCCATAAGCTCCGGAATCTGTCCCACTATAATGAGTTGCCCCCATAAAGAGCTCTCCATTAAGTATAGAATCTGACATTTGCAAAGAATTAATAATACCTTCATTTTCATTTTCAATGTTAGCAAGCATGGATCTGCTTATATTTATGTAACAAGATCGCCTATACATCTTATATTCTTCGAATTCAATATCAGGTACGATTACATCTTCTAATGTCACATAATTTTCTCCATTTAAAATATAAACTTCTCCATTAGAAAAATAGTATATTTTTTCTGCTGCCGGACTTAAGTGCCTTCCTTCTGAAATCGAATCTAGCAAAAACGTTTTAGAATGTGCACCCAATATAATATAGCCGCCTTCTTCTCCATTTATAGTATAATTATATCCATAATAATTGACGGTATCATTGGCATCAAAAAGCGGTATTCTTTCACCCAGTGCTATTTTTTCATAGCAATTCTCCCCTTCCGAATAATTTGATAATATTGCTTTTTTAGCAAGCTCTCCATAATCTACAATTTCATCATAGTCTATTCCATATTTCTCAGAAATATCTTCGATTTAAATCAAGCTGAATTGCTGTAAGTAAATTATATCTTTCATTGACATTTTCATCAAATAAAATTTCAAATTCATGTACCTGCACATCGGTTTCTTTTCCAAGAATCATCCCTTCCACTACCCCAACATTTCCTGCTAAGGTTACCTTGCCATTTGGTGCATATATTAATCCATTAAACTTTATATCATCTGATTCAATCGTAATATCCCCTTTCCTAGAGTACAGTATCACAAGCTCCGCCGAATTAATCGTACCCGCATGAATATTGATATCATTTTCGGCCATTATTATTTTATTGATCATCAATGACGTGGCCGCAATAGATAGGTTTCCATTGCTGACTATATTATTGCTATTTGCATAGGATTCTACTGATTCTTCAAATTCATCAAAAGCTTCCGTATCCGTATCTAAGCTTGCCATAAGGCCATCGTTTAATACTGGCAATGTACTGACAATTTCTGTATCATTCATTAAATCTATATGATTATCCAACCCATCATTTTCTATATTGGCCACTCCATCAATTTCACCTTCTTCTGCTATTTCTTCAACAATTATGAGACCGCTTGTCTCTTCCCTTATCTCCTCATTTACTAATGATTCAAGATTTTCCTTTAATACTGCTTCATAACTTTCATTTTCTGCATCGTTATCTTCTATTCCGATAGTTTCGTTTACAAGGCTTGATGCATTGACTAGAAATCCAAAATTGTTTGAATATAGTAGTGCAACCACTATGATTAATAATAATATTTTCCTTAAATGTTTCATAAAGTTCTCCTCTCAATCCCACGTTTATTGTAGTCTTTAATATACCGAATAATTGCAGCAACGGCTAGAGCAGTCTTATCCCTTATTTCCGACTCGACCTTGCCTGTTGCTTTTAGATATGAAGCCTTTGCTTTGTCCTTACCCTTCATTCTTTTCATCATTACTTTATCTTTACTTAATGCACAAATGACTCATGAAGAAAATTGTTGTACCTCATTTATTTTGATTTAAAATTATCTTATGGAATGGCATACCTACAGAATATGGCGAGACTTGCCTATCCCACTGGCAAGGCTCTATGCCTACTTTAAAATCAAGGCACTCCTGTAAAATCCTTTAAGAATTCATCACTTTCCATCTTAATGAAGTCTTTTACCACCACACAGTCTGTGCCCTCATGCTGCTTTGCAAAAATGTATTTCATGAAAACCTCCCTTAGCACGTTTCATCTCTTGTTATTGTATCCATTGTTGTAACTATTCAATTGTACCTCCTAATTTTTGAATTTCTTCTTTTTTCTAATGAAGTTTCCTAAATGTAAGAGCATTATATATCAAAATTTGCCCCTTTCCTTTCAACATGTAGAATTATCGCCTCTGCTCGTAGATTTGCACACTGTAACTGATATAATTAATGTTAATGATTTACCAGTTCTTTCTATAAATTCAGTGCGATCGGTATTATTTTTGTATTCTACCTTTTTATTCGCTTTGCCTGTTTTAATTCACTAGCATGAAAGGGTAGCAATTAGTTTTTCTTAATAACAGTAATCGTTCTATTACCTGACTTCTGAGTCGTTGCCACGGCAACACCAGCTTTCACACATACGCCCAATGCACCAGCTTTCACACAATTCTTTGGTCCTTTTTCTGCACTTGTAAATAGCATCTTTTATCCTCTTCTTTTGTTTTTGTTGCTACATATGTTATAGGAACAAAGTGCTGTTCCTATAATCAGATTGACGGCGCAAAAAGATGCACCTTTTATCGGAATTTGCGTTGCAAGTTCTGATAAGCTATATAATCCCACTATTTACCCAAAAATAAAATAGAGCGTTAACGCATAACTTTTGCGTAAACGCTCTATTGCTCTATTCCGTTCAATATGCTATAGCAGTCCTATAGCAATCCCATTTTTACCGCCTGGACTGCCGCCCCCGCCCTGCTCTGTACCTCTAATTTCCGATATATTTCAGCCACATGGTTGTTCACCGTCCGCTCTGAAATATATAATGTTTTTGCGATTTCTTTATTCGACTGTTCTTTGGACAACAGTTTTAACACATTGCGTTCTGCCTCTGTCAATATGCTTTTGCCATTTAAATGAAAAACACTCTTATCTTTCATACATACATCATTTATGATAGAAACAAGCGCATGAAAAGATTCTTCCTTTGGGAAAAAGGCATCAGCCCCAAACTCTTCTGAATAATTGCCAACAGGAAATCCAGACATTAATATTACCTTTACTTTAGGAAAAGCAGCCTTTACCTCGCCCGTCAGCATCAGCCCGTCCTCTTTTCCTATCCGTATATCCATCAAGATTGCATTCGGATGATGCGCTTTTATTGCATCCATTAAACCAGCGGCATCCGTTAATACTTGAAGGACATTTATATGGCTTTCGCTACGCAGGCGTTCTGCCAATGTAGAAGCAAATACTTCATGATCATCAATTACCAGGATATTTATCGCTTTCATGGCGCCCCTCCTTTACAATGGCAGCTTTACGGTGCACGTAGTCCCATTGCCTAGGCTTGAATACAGCTTAAATTGCCCCCCTAGATCCCTTGACTGCTTATAGATAGAATACATTCCCATACTCTTTTTCATGATCAGATCTTTTATTTCAGGAACTTCAAACCCTACGCCATTATCTCGTACCGTAGCCCACAAATCACTCTGATCCGATTCGATTACTACAGAAATCATCGTGGCTTTTGCATGCTTAACCGCATTGTTTACCAATTCCTTCACGCTCCTATAAAAAACAGTTTCCAAATTCAATTCCATAACCGTCTGTGGGCAATTATATACATAGTCAAATTCTATATTGTGGTTTCTTCTAAGCTCATCTACGTATAGTTCCAAGCTTCTATTTAAACCAATATTTTCAACAATGAGCGGGAATAGATCGTTGCTCAATTTCCTTATCTTCCCAACTAATGCAGCGAGCTTTTCTTCCGCATTTTGATCAATATTTACCGTGTTCTTTATTACAAACACATCCTGCAATATTTCATCATGCAAATACATCGCCAATGTATGTTTTCCTTCTTCTAAGACAGCAATTTCGTTTTGATGTTTCCCGGCAGGACTTTTGTAGCCGCTGCCTGCCATTACCCAGACCAAGATACCATTCACCATAAAAATCCCTATCACAGACCCATTAAAATGAATGGCGGCTATTACATTAAATACCATTAGGAGTATAATGCTTTTTACTGTTTTATGAATCCAGTATGCTACTTCCGAAACAAAATATTCTTTTTTTATCATCATAAATAAAATCCGAAATGTAACGATTGCAAAGGCTATTGCTGGCAAAGAAGTATTTTCATTCAGTTGAATCCCCATAAACGTCTCTGGCTCATCTTTCGTTTCTTCCCACGTACTCGTAGATTGGAAAAAACGAATTTCGTTTTCATGGGGTGATGATATTTCTATAATATTGACACTCAATAAGATAACATATAGCAGCATCCCTATCGTGAGGCTTTTCATCAATGCCTTCATTTGTTTTTTTAAACACTCGGATACATATTGATAGCTACAGCCAAATAGTCCGATCACGGCCAGAAAAGCAAGCATGTAATTGGCAAATAAAAAGCCCGCCCCCGTCTTCTTAGCATTCTCTGCCACGCTATAGGCCATTTGCGCCACGGAAAGGATGCTATACAGGCTTATAAGTATTTTAAAAGCTTTCCCCTGATGCAAGCCTGTTATCCGAGCGATTACGCAAAGCATACAAATATTGCCGGCAATCAGCAAAACATTCCTTGGCCATCCAGCCATATCCCCTATATAAAAATCAGCTAGAAGTGCAATCGCAGTTAGAAACAGCTGTACCGAAAAAATCTTCCCAATATAATATCCCCACATCCCCCATACCATCATTGCCGCAATTCCAAAATAGATCAACCCCATATCCATGAAAACGATGTCTAAAATCGGAATTACAATACCAGCTTCCTCGTCAGCTGGGTTCGTATAGGAATGTAAAGAAAAAACAAGAAGTAAAGCGCTAAATATAAGTATCAATGCATAGAGTAAAGTTTCCTTGTTTTTTATCTTCATGATCGCCTCCATAGCTATATTTGTTGCCACTTACCATAAATGGCGGTGCAAACGGCAGGGTTTGCATTCCTGCTTTTCATTCTCTCCACTTTGTATGATTCATAGCAAAATACAATCCCTTCCCCTCAATCATTGATGTACCCTTAATAATATAACGCAAAGGACAGAGGCATACAAGCCCAAACCACGAACTACTTACAAAATGATGAAATAATATATATCAGTTTGGGCATCCACGGCCTAGCAGATTGACAGCTACCTTTTCCACCATTACAACAATGCGACTTATTGTATGTTGACTTATTGTATTCGATGAAATAAAATTGTTTTTGAGGTGACATATAATCATGGATATCGTAAAAGTTTTTGCAAATAACGTGAAAAAGTATAGAAAGGATTGACGAGGCAATGACTAACTTGGATTCAATACCAAAGCAAATTATGAGTAGCCAGAAAAATTCAGATTATTATAAGCTTCTAAAGAACCTAAGAAAAGTTTTATAATCTAATAAGAGAGGTGGTTGGATGTTTTCAAGTGAAAAAGCACTAGTAAAAAAAAATTGGTGATTGACCTTCAAGAACAATATAATACGCAGTATATTATTCTTGAATTAAGAGGCGGCAATAATATAGCAGACATCGTTTATGCTATTGATCTTAAAAGAGATTGTGTTGTTTTTGATGAGTATTTTAACGCATATTATTATTTTAATGGCATCTATAATAAGAAAAAAGTTGCTTTAAGCGAAGTGGAAATATCAAATTCAACCATTAATAAGAAGTTTCACCATTTCCTTAGAGAGTTAGAAGAAATGGACATTCCCCAAAAACTTTAAAAAGTCAATACGGAGAATTTCAGATCGAAGTCCCACGGGATCGGGAGGGTGTGTTCGAACCAAAGCTAATTCCAAAATATCAGAGGGATATTTCGGGCATTGAAGAAAAAGTTATTTCTTTGTATGCCAGAGGTATGAGCACAAGAGATATCCATGATCAACTACAAGCTCTTTATGGTATTGAACTATCCGCGGAAATGGTGAGCAAAATAACGGATAAGATTCTTCCAGAAATCAAAGAATGGCAGTCCCGTCCACTAAACCCGGTATACCCATTTGTGTTTATGGACTGTATCCATTCTAAAGTAATACCACATGAATTATATTCCATTTTTATCCCATCTTTTCCTGAAAACAAAAACAATTGCCATCACTAATATTGTCATTGCTAACGAGTATAATAAATTCCCCCATATATATAAATAATTACTATTGTAAGTTCTTAGATATTCAGCAAAATCTAAATAAACTTTATTTGCAGCATCATAACGTGCAAAAAAACTTAGATTATTGCTCAAGGTTGATATTATTATAGAAATAAGCCAATAAGAAAAATTAACCACATATCCTAAAATCACACTCTTAAACAAAAATCCCCACAAACAAAACAACAGAACTTGATATAAAAGCACATATTCAAAATATAAAACTATAATTAGAAAGTTCGAAAAATTCATATATACTAAATTAACTATTAAGATTCCGCATAATGTAGCTCCACTTAAAAAGCAAAAGCTTACAATCGCCTTATTTAAAAAATATTTCATTGGACTATAGCCCATTAATTTATAAAAAAGTATATTTTTATTTTTATAATCATTTGAAAAATTTTGTATTACTAATACAGGAAAGATTAGCATTCCAAACTCTGTATAGACTGTATATATGCTATTATACAATTCTTCTATCGTTGGATAAACTATTTTATCCAAACTAGCCAATAAAATATATCCTAGAAAAAAACATATAAATACAGTAATTAAGCAGAAAACCCAATATCTATTCTTAATATTTTTTTTAAATTCCATTTAATCACCTCTTACATATTTTTCAATAATTTCATCCTTTGATTCGACTTTTAATATATTTAATTTAGAAAAGTAATAATAATGTCCTTTCATATATTCTAAATCAGATAAGTTATGCGTAATATTAATAATTGTTGTATCATTTTTCTTTACATATTCATTGAAAAATTCATATAAATCTAATGAACTGATTTTATCTAATGCATTTGTAAATTCATCCAGAATAATAGCCTTTGGACTCACAGCTAAAAAAGATAAGAGTTTCATTTTTTGTTTCTGCCCATCACTCATATTTTTTATCTTCAAATCATCTGAAATCATATTTAATTTTAATAGCTCATATATCTTTTTCACTTTTTTTTCATCAAATTTATTGTATAATAACTTGGATAATTCATTTAAAGAAAATTCATTTGGAACATTGCTACTACTTCCAATAAGTATAATTTCTTCATTATCTATAATCTCTCCAAAACTTTTCACCATGCCTACACAAGATTTGGCAAAGCTCGATTTTCCCACTCCGTTAGTTCCAAGTATATGGTTAATACTGTTCTTCTCAAACACAGCATTAACATCTTTTAAAAGTAATTTACCCCCTACTTTCAGGCTATAATCTACTAATTCCAATTTATTTCCTCCATTATCTATAAAGTGTATATTTACATTTCAATCAATTGAATATAATTGAATAGGAGGGTGATTCTCCCCTCCTACTCAATCCCCACAAATAAAGATAGTTCCATAATTGTAGGAGTATGTAGCCAAAACTAATCATTAACCATTGCTACCCATAATGATTTTTTGCTTTGCAGCTACAAAATACCATAAACTGCGAATATTTTCCAGCGTTTTCCAGCTTAAGACTTGACAATTTTTTGTCCATAACTTCTTTTTTACTATCACTTTTTTCTCTGAAATCATTAATTCCCATAGTAATTTACTCCTTTCGTTTATTTCTAACTACATTATTAATTAAATGATATGATTGTATCATAATTTTAGAAACAAGACAAGTACTTTTGCATAACTGACCAATTTCTTGTTTAAGTGATTTTTAATGACAATACATAACACTTTTGATTATTATTTTATATTCCATTGAACTGTAAATCTAATAGTAATAATTCTCTTTTGTGATTCCATTCTCCTGTTATCAACCAATTATAGAAATGTAAGAACTTCTCCAAAATAAACAAAATAGATGATGTTGGATTAACACAAAACTACTGTTGCTACACTGCATCATCTTTTGAAACGCTTACAACTTTCTTATTCAGTCATACAAAATTATCTTACGTATGAATCATATTTTTTTATCTTAAATCTTTCACTTTCCCCCAAAAAAGTATGATTGATGATAATATACAAGCCTTCGCCACTAAACTCATAATATATTTAGCTCCAAAAAGCAAAAGTACGAAATAAATCAAATTCCATATTAGCAATATTTTCCTGCTTTTATTTTTATAATATATTCGTTCTGTATTATTCAAATCCATATTTCCAGAACTGACTGGCGAAAGATGAAAAAAACCATATCAGAGATTATCAAAAGGAAAAACATATAATATTTGTTTATCATTATCTCACTAAATAGTAAATAACAACTATACAAGAAAAAATGTAACATCCAATTTTTGAATTTGCATGATAACCACCTAAATTTTTTCTTAACGGACTAAAAACTATCCAAAGTATGAATAGCTCTATTGCTTTATTAAAGAATACGGCAATCCCTATATATGTGACATAATGTACTAACTTTAAAATCAAACATTCTTAACCAAATCGATAAATCTCTGACTCATTTTCTGAAATTATTTTTCTTTCAATCATAGTATATAAAATTTTTTCATCTTTGTTTCTTTAAAGATTTTGGTACTTTGGGTTGATAATCAAATATAAGGCATGCTGAATTTGCTTCTTTATTTGCTGTTTTCTCACGATATTAGCAAATACTGTTAGTGCTAATTCTTTATTTCCTTTTTGCATTTCTCTAGTCCTCCTTTTAATTTGAATACATAATATCTTATACTATAAAAATAAAAAATCTAAAAATCAATGATTTTCGCATAACTAACAGCTTTTTTGTATAAGTGAATTGATCTAGTACGACTCAATTTATATACTTAAAAAGAGTTTCTTATTATAAAAAAACAAGATATACATGTATAACATATATCTTTCAATTTATAATAGATTGCTCAATAGTAAGATGAGAAGCCAGTTTGCAAAACCAAAAGCTATCTTTGTAATTGACAACTGAATACTTGTAAACGAAACGCAACTTTTGTAAAGGAAATGCAAGTTTTGTATATGAGATGCCATTTTTGTAACTCAAATGCAGTTTGATTTTCAGCATTCATTGAAGTATTATAATAACTATATGTATGCCAAAGGGAGGTCGACTCCCTCTCGATTTTTTTGTAATCGGAGAATCCACCCCTACATTCTTTAAACCGATGAGTGGTTGGCGGCACACATTATATTTATTTTTTGAGAAGGGCAGGTTTTATTAGGATGTTGTCAGCTGTTACTGGTATACATCCAAGTTTATGCAAAACCTCTTCTCCATGATAAAAGCTGAATGTTTCGTAGGGACTGCGATTGTTCAGCTTTTTTCTTTTATACGAATTTATATGGTTCATCATAAGGCTGATGTCTTCCTGTGTTAGTTCATTAAAGCTGGTCCCTTTGAACAATAGCTGTATCTGGATTTTTATTAAGGAATTCAATGAAATCTTTATAATTACGACCAATGCGACATCCTCTATCAACCTTGAATTCCGGCTTTTTATAACGTTCACGGAACTTTACCTTGCGGGGCAGATCAATATTCCTTATATCAAACAGGCAGGCATCTATGTAGTTATAGATGGTTTTCTCGCATACTAATATTTACTCCATCCATCTTTGTTAGCCCAGATCCCAAATATTCTTCACTCCTTTTTACAGCCTCAATACGTCCATTCTAAATTTTACTCACACCAATTTCACTTTTAGCTTTTTTGATATTTTCGGCAGCTTCCATAAAGTCATTCAGCGTAACTTTGCATTTCTCACCATCACGTTCGACTGCTGAGGAGCTTGCATAAATCACGACATTAAGCAAATCACCACCTGAAAGACCTTCGGTTCCATTTATAAGTTTATCTTTTTGATTCTCAGTAAGTTCAATCGGCAATCTTTTAGGAATAAGATTATTAATAATCTCCTTTCTTCTTTCAAAATCTGGTAACGAAAACTCAATATGACCGATAATGCGTCTGACAAACGCCGAGTCATAATTCTGCCCGAAATTTGTGGTAAAAACGGTAATGCCTGAGAAGTTATCCATCTCAATAAGCATAACGGATTTGCTGACATTAACAGCATGGTCAGTACTTTGCGTAATATTTGAAAGCCGTTTTCCAAGAATAGAATCCGCTTCGTCAAAAATCAAAACAGCGTCCTCTTTTTTAGCAATATTAAAAATTGCTTTAATATTTTTCGGTGTTTCACCAACAAACTTAGACTCTATTTCGGCATAATTCGCCCTGACAATTTTCTTGCCTAGTTCGTAAGCAATGGCTTCTGCAGCAAAACTCTTTCCTGTTCCCGGTGGACCATACAAATTTATTAAAGTTCTTCCACCAGAAGCATCTACTTCATTCAGACCAAATTTGTTGTAAAGAAGGTCATAATTCTTGATTTTTGTTAAAATACTCGCAATTTGCTTGCGTGTTTTTTCCGTAACAACTAATTTATCAAAACCTCTTTTCGGAAATTCCACCGAAAACATAGTTTGATATGAATCATCTTTTTTGATATCTTTCTTTGTGAGCGGATTGATGTATCGTTCATGATCCAAGTCTATTTTTTCAGGTATTGTATTACTCATTGCTATCCTCCATTATTTTATTGTTCAAGCGTGTTGCATTGCTCTTGTAGCCATTTTTCTTCAAGTTCGTCAACATAGCAGTTAATGGCTTTCGGCAGAAAATCTGGTAGTTTAGGATCAATCGCCTCAAAAACTTCTCTGAAATCCGGTGCATATACATACATTTCACCTAAACCTCTTAAAAGCTCCATAGAAGGCTCATAAAAATTTCTTATCCAATAATGCCACTGAATCAACACATCTCGTACTTCTTCGCTATATGGCTCTTTATGAATATGCTCTGCTAATTTATCAAAAATTTCATTGCATTCGTTTAACATTTGCTGTTGCTGCTCTTTGTTCATTGAATTAAGAGTTTGATTGTAATCATTTACCTTTTTATCCCCATATTTTTGCTTTATTTCTTCTTGCATTTTATCTTGTTTTTTGTCATCAAGATATTTTATTGATCTTTTATTTTTCTTGCTCATAATTCCTCTCCTCATCTTATATTGGTATTCGGCATTTGTAAAAAGCTTACCCCATTGATTTTCAGTAGGTTTTGTATAAAATCTATATAAATTTTCTCTTTAGTTTGATAAAGTGTAGGTACCTACAAACACCAAAAACCTATGGCTGCTAAATATTTTTCTTCGCTTTTATTGGCTAATTTTTATCAAGTATTTAGATATATACTCGCGACTGATACTCCTAAATTTCTTGTTCTGTCAAAAGAGCATATTGATTTAAACGTTCTTATTTCTAATAACTTTTTACACCTCACTTTTTTAAGCCTAAACCATTACGCAGCGTCAATGTCAATACTTTTTCTCATATTTATAGATGATTCATGCTAAATCTGTTATAATAGTAGTAATTAATCATGAAAAGGGAATATGAGTAAATGGAGTATACAATAAAGACACTTTGTGAAACAGCTGGTATCAGTAGTAGGACGCTTCGTTATTACGATCAAATAGACTTGCTCAAACCCAAAAGAATAAATGATTCAGGGTACCGTATATACAGTGATGAGGAAATTGATCGTCTACAGCAAATCCTTTTTTTTAGAGAATTCGATATCGCGTTGAACAAAATAAAGGAAATTCTAGACTCAGATGAATATGATCGGATCAAGGAACTTCAGCAGCATATTAGTTTATTAGAAAAAAAACGATATAGAATTGACTTAATAATAAATAATATCCGCAAAACCATTCTCACCGCCAGCAGCAATGTGCAAATGGAAAGCTGGGAGAAATTCCAAGGCATAAAATATAATTATTTGAAAGAGCACGCCCAATATCTCGATGAAGCCTATTCATTATACCCAGAAAAGATGGTTAAATCTACCGTAAAAAGAGAAGAATCACTAAGCTTAACTGAATACAATGATATTGATATTTTGGGGAAAGAAATCATCACATTACTTGAGTATGCTGTTCAGAATAACATAGAATATATATCTGGAACTTGTTACCAAATATTTATCCTTCACAAAAAATGGGTAAAACTAACAATAGCCAACTATACCTGCAGTCTTCATTTGGAAATGGCAAAACTATATATAAATGATTCACGATTTACAAAATATTATGACCGCAACGTGCCTGGCTGCACCCAATTGCTATACAACATTATAGTATATATACTATCTTAAGGGATGGGGCATGTGCTCGCATCCCCCGGGAGACCTTCAAAGATTGTGTAAACCTTCAAACTGATGTAAGATAAAGCTACATTAGTTTGGAGGTTTTATTATGCCAAAGAGAACACGAAACGAATCACCACAGAAACAACAAGCCATGCGAGAAACGATGAAGAACTATTTGAAAAGCAACGATGTCCACGTCAAGGATGGTGCGGATGCCAATTCGGTTATGCGGGACATAATGTCTGTCTTACTAGAAGATGTGCTGGATGAGGAGCTAGACGAAGAGTTAGGCTACTCAAAGTACGACTGCCGGAACAAGGATACCAACAACAGCAGGAATGGTCATTCTTCCAAAACCATGCACACCTCGTATGGGGATATGGAAGCAGCAATTCCCCGGAACAGAAATGGCGACCTTGAACCCCAAGTCATCAAAAAATACCAGAATACAGTCACACAGGATATGGAGGGAAAGATTATCTCCATGTATGCCAAAGGCATGACTGCCGGGGACATCGAAAGCCATATGCGCGGACTCTATGATATTGATATTTCAGATAGCACGGCCAGCCGGATTGCCGATAAAACCCTGCCGATTGTGCGTGAATGGCAGGAGCGCCCTCTGGAGGAAACCTATGCAGCTGTTTTCATGGATGCCATTCACTATCACGTGCGCAATGAAGGCCGCATTGTAAAGCGGGCTGTTTATATAGCAATCGGGACTGATATGAGTGGGCATAAAGATGCTTTGGGGATGTATACCGGCGAAAATGAAAGCGCAAAGTTCTGGCTGTCTATTATGAATGGGCTTAAAAACCGTGGAATGGAGGGCATTTTGACTGCATGCATAGACGGCCTTGCTGGTTTCCCGCAGGCAATTGAAGCAGTATTCTCGAAAGCAGAAATACAGCACTGCATTGTCCACCAGATCCGTAATTCCACCAGGCTTGTTTCCTACAAGGATATCAAGGTGCCTATGGTAGGCTTGAAGCGGGTCTATGCAGCGCCTACAGAAGATAGCGCGCTATCTGCATGAGAGGATTCCGCAAATAAATGGGATGGTAAATATCCCAAGACATCGAAATCTTGGAATGGCAACTGGACCACCCTGTCCACCTACTTCAAGTATCCGGAACCAGCCCGCCGCTTAATCTACACTACGAATGCAATCGAAGGGCTCAACCAGCAGCTACGAAAAGCTACCAAAAGTAAGACGATATTCCCCTCCGATGACAGCCTGTTGAAAATGCTGTATCTGGCCACAATGGACATCACAAAAAAGTGGACTGGACATCGGCAGGATTGGAGGGTAATCCACTCGCAGCTAGAGATATATTTTGAAGGACGTCTGACTGGCAATTAATAAAACTGGTCAAAATCAGCCAGTCTTATTGGCATGCAAAAAATCAGCGTTATAATACAGCCAAGGGCAGAACCTTGAATAGCGGCTGCCCTTGCGTAACTATCAACATATCTTATATCAGTTTTTAGCATTTACACAAAACTTGAAACGCTCTCTAAAAATAAAGGCTGAAACACAACTGTTCAATGTGTTCAGCCTTTTTCTTTGTTTAAAGCAATTTTATCGTTCAATGGTGGCAAATGGGTGGAAACACCACCTTTTTCAATGTCTTTATTGCTTGAAAACCCTTATTTTATTAGGTTTAGCAAACATACCGTCTCAACGGTATTACCAAAGACCAACAGAACTCAAGATAGCTATATCAACATAATTATGGACTTTGTAAACAGAATTGGCAGGATTCCTCTTAATAGTATAGTAGAAAAAGCAGAGGCATGCAAGCCAAATCAAAGAATATATAACTTACAAACTGATAAAGGAATATATCCTAGAAAGATATAGCTTTAATGTACACACATCATACATTGCTGAGGTTAAGCGTGGCTTGGGATTACCTATGTACGATGCCTTAATGCAGTGGAAACGCTAAAACTGTCAAGAAAATACCAATTTTATATTCAAATTGATGTTATTAAAGATGTACTAGATATTTTAATATCATTAAATATAACATATAAATAAGCAAAAAAGCTGAATTACCTTTGAGGGTTGAGAGAACTAGAACGGCTCTTAAAGGGCTGGAAGAAAAGGATATTGCCAAAGATAGACAGGGTGCTATAATTAAATTAGTCAAGGGGCTACATATAAGAGGGATTGTAAATTTAGAATACGATGTACCTAAATTAGTTGATTTTTCGTTTGAGGATAAGTACATTAATAAAGAGCAAAAATATAATATTACTAGATTATAAGCGGAAGAATTTGTAATAAACTCTAAAGTCATGTTATCTAGGTGGAGGGTAGAATGTTATGTTACTATAGCGAAAATGGGGAAACTTATCTTGACAAAGATAATAAAAACATAAGAAAGGCATTTAAAAGTGATGAATATGATGACAGCATAGGAAAATTTTTGTAGGAAGTGAAAAAATTATATGATTGATTGCCCGTTGTTTAATAAGGAAATAGAAGATATTATATGTTTTGATATAAGTATAATAGCTGAGGGAATCGCACCAATGCATACGGCGCCTAAATCATCAGTATTTTTTGGTTATTGCGGCTGAGGGAATCGCCCCAATGCATACGGCGCCTAAAGAGATTACTAAAATAACAGGTTTTGCTAATATATGCTTAGGGTGTGAGAAACATAGGGATTAACCATCTAGAAATAGGTGGGTTTTTGGCGTAGAAAAAATATTTCAAAAAATACTTGATTTTTGTCATTGCAAAACACATAATTATTTCATGATAAAAGTGAGGTGAGGAATTGAACACTAAAAAAATGGGTAGACCAACTGACAGTCCCCAAAATATTAAACTTCAAGTTATTATTCGCTACTCCGTATATAATTGATATGTTGTAATTGGACGAAAAGATGATGGCGATAAGGATTATATTTCCGTGAAAGCCGCTTATAAAAAGTGGGACATATCATGACGACGGATACAAAAATTATGTGAAGAAAATCTTATTGCCGGTACTGAAAAATTTGGTCGGGCATAGATGATACAGAAAAGCCTGTTGACGGGAGAGTGAAAGCGAAAATTTTTTTAACTTTAATATTGACTAGTTCTTTATGATTTCTTTAAAATTGCCTGTTATCTTTAGTAGCGTAAACTATTTTTATAACAGGAGGATTTTAAATGAAAAAGATTGTTTCTACCATGGTGGTGTTTCTATTGTGCTTTGGTATGTCAGGCTGTTCCTTGTTGGAAAACGAGATTGCTGACAGAAAAAGTGAACGTGAGTATTGCATCTTAAATGAAAAAAATGCCACTATTTTTACTTATGGTGGTACGGAGTATGTTATTTTAGCTGATACGGTAGAAGGAGATTCCATTGGTGCTTGGGTTGGGTATATTCAAAAGTTTGCGGTGATTGATAAACAAGGCGCAGTGTTAGAATTACGAGAAATCGAATTATCGGAATTCGCTGCGAGTGCTTTGCCTGATGGAACGGCACACGTTGTACAGTTTTTTAACATTTACGAGGAAAGTGGAGATGGTCAAGGTCTTATTATTGATGTAGATGGCAGCTTTCATAAAGCAATATCGAAAGAACAATTAGATGATAGTTTGGCGGTTATTTCGTATAAAGAGTGGCAGGACGTGTCCGATGGAGAATGGAAAATATCTGCTGGAAACTGTACCAACATCGTTTATAATGAAAGAGTCTATCAAATTACAGACAGCACGATAAACGAAAGCGAGCTTGATACTTTTCTTGGTGTGATTGGAACAGGCAAAGTTTTTGATTCCAAAACAAAGCTGGAAATATCAAAAAGCGAACTTGGAAAGATTGAAACCCTACCGGGAGAACTTTCTAAACAGGAGCGAACATCTTGGACTTATGACACGGTTTTTAGTATTGTCAATACAGACACAAACAAATTCATAGCGGTAGAAATAAATAATAAGTATCTTCGAGCCGATTTGGTGGAATAGAATAAGAGGTGGTGATTAAATGGCGAAAATCCTAATTGCGGATGATGAATCAGCTATTTTAGATATTATGAAATCAGGTTTAGAAAAGGACGGGCATATCATATCTGCTTTTGAATCAGTCGAAAAGATAAGCACCGATAAATTAAGTTATTATGATTTGCTTCTGCTTGATGTCATGATGCCTGGAACCGATGGCTTTGCTTTTTGTAAACAAGTGCGTGGAATAGTAAATTGCCCAATTCTGTTTCTTACGGCAAAGACGCAGGAACAGGATATTGTCTATGGGCTTGCGCTTGGTGCCGACGATTATATTACAAAACCGTTCCGCATGGCAGAACTTAGGGCAAGGGTCAATGCACATCTACGGAGGGAACACAGAGAAAAACATAGCGTATTTTGTATGGGAAATGCTAGGTTTGATTTATTAGCAAAAACGCTTTATATTCATGAAACACAAATGCCACTTACAAAGGGAGAATACGCTATTTGTGAGTACATGGCTCGTCACAAAGGACAGGTGTTTTCAAAAGAACAAATCTACGAGTCAGTATTTGGTTTTGATGCAGAGGGTGACAGTTCAACCGTTGCAGTGCATATTAAGAATATTAGGGCAAAGCTGGCTAAAACAAAGTATCAGCCGATAGAAACCGTGTGGGGAATCGGGTATAAATGGGTATGAAAAAAACAATCACACTAAAAGTGCTATTTACGCAATTTATCATTATGCTTATTTTGTTTCTGTTAATTGCCGTAGCTATCCCTGTTCTTTTTCTCTTAGGTGGGGTTAACTTTGGCTTGTTTACTCCTGCAAATATGAGTGAAGTTACATTACAAAAAGCGCAAGCAGAGATTGCCACATCCAAAACTTTCACAGAGGATTCTATCCCACGGGGAATTGAATATGTTCTCCTTGACAAGTCACTATCTCTAATACAAACCGATATGAGTTCAAACGATGTGAAAAAGGCGTTATTCTTTGCAAAAGGAGAATATGATAATTCTGTTTTTAGTGAACGATTTGCCCTTATTACAAGAGATAATGAATATGTTGTTTTAAAATATTTTATTAAGTCAAGTTATGCGTATAAAGAATTGAATGAATTTTTACCATCACCTGAATTATTATGCTATATCCTTATTGGGTTCAATATGATATTGGTTTGTATCATTACGTCCTTGATTTTTGCTAAAAAAGTAAAGCGACAGATACTTCCTTTATATGATGCCGCTGGACAAATAGGTAATCAAAACCTCGATTTTGATATAGGGCATTCAAACATACGGGAGTTGAACGACGTTCTGATCTCCTTTGACAAAATGAAAGGAGCACTCCAAATTTCTCTCGAAAAACAATGGAAAGACGAACAGGAACAGCGTGAGCAAATTGCCGCACTTGCTCATGATTTGAAAACACCACTAACCGTACTATATGGTAATTTGGACTTGCTCCATGAAACAAAGTTAACCACAGAACAGGACAAGTATATAGTGGGCTTACTAGAAAACGTCGGATACATGGAACAGTCGATTAAAACATTGATAGAACTATCTCAAACCACGTCTGGGTATTCATTACAGATTTCTGTAATAGACACTGCTACTTTCTTAGAAACTCTGCAACACAAAGTTATTTCGCTTTCTGACCTAAAAGATATTCAAACAGAGTTTTCCTTTCATCATTTGCCGGCTGTCCTGCAATGTGATTATGGATTGCTGGAGCGTGCTATTTTGAATGTCATATCTAATGCTGTAGATTTCACACCTAAACATGGCACAATTTGCTGCGAAGCAAAGCAAGAAGGCAGTTACTTTATTTTTACGGTTGCGGACAGTGGTAAAGGGTTTTCAAAAGAAGCCTTAGAGCAAGGAACAAATCGGTTCTATATGGGAGACCCAAGCCGTTCGTCCCGTCATCATTATGGAATGGGGCTAATGATAGCAGAGAAAATCATCGGACAACATAGCGGAAAACTAATCCTCGACAATGCAACGGATGACTTGCATGGAGCGCAGGTCACTCTTTTAATACCGATATAATATGAAGGTCGATGACAACCGCCAGTTAAGTTACTGGCGGTTATTTCTTTTTTTACTGAATCTTTATCGTTTCTTTAAAATTACCCTTTATATTAAACTTATAGAGGAAAGGAGAATCTTTATGGAAAACTATTTGATTCAGACAAAAGGTTTATGCAAGACCTTTAAAAAACAGATTGCTGTCAATAACATATCACTCCATGTACGGGAAAACTCTGTGTATGGACTACTTGGTCCCAATGGAGCAGGAAAGTCAACGACTTTAAAAATGCTTACGGGGCTACTGCGAGCTACCAATGGAGAAATTTTATTTGCAGGTCACCCATGGACACGCAAAGATTTGGCTCAAATCGGAGCTTTGATTGAAATGTCGCCACTCTATGAAAATTTGACGGCAAGAGAAAATCTGAAAGTACGAACCGCTACGCTTGGTCTGCCAGGCAAACGCATAGATGAGGTTTTACAAACCGTTAGTTTAACTGAAACGGGCAAGAAACGAGCGGGGAGATTTTCTATGGGGATGAAACAGCGACTTGGTATTGCCATCGCGTTACTCAATAATCCTCGGCTTTTAATACTGGATGAACCCACAAATGGACTTGACCCTATTGGTATTGAAGAATTGAGGGAACTTATTCGTTCTTTTCCTCAGAAAGGGATTACTGTGATTTTGTCCAGCCATATTTTATCCGAAGTGCAGCAAATTGCCGACCACATCGGAATTATCAATAATGGTATTTTAGGGTATGAAGAGGAAATAAAACCAAGCGAGAATTTGGAAGCCTTGTTTATGAACGTAGTGAAAGAGACAAGGGGGCAAGAATAACCATGGCAAATTATTTTTATTGCGAAGTGCTGAAAACGAAAAGATCTTTTACACAAAAATTACTTTGGATAGCCCCGCTTGCCACGATGTTACTTGCCTTTCTCATGGGAGGAACTTATAATCTTCAACCTATGAGCTTTTATTGGTGGTACGCATTCGTTTTATGCGGATTTATTGCTATCTTATGTGGGCTTTCTATTCAAAGGGAACAGCGTGCAGGAAAATTCTATTCTATCTATTCATCGCCGATTATGCTAACTGAATTTTGGAAGTCGAAAGTAGTTGCTGTTTCAGTTTTTGTAGTTGGTGCAAGTCTGCTACTGGCTTGGTTGATGATATTAACAATACTTTTTGAATCAGTTCCCCATGTGATTTCGACTTTTCGTATGCTTCTAGGGGCTATTGGCGTAGCTGTTAGCTCTTTATGGCAGATTCCTCTTTGCCTATGGTTAGCAAACAAAGCAGGTATGTTTCTGCCACTTTTAGTAAATGCTATCGCCGGATTGTTTTCAACTTTCATAACAAATACAGCTTATTGGTGGGTTGTCCCATACACATGGACAGCTAAAATTATGGAACCTCTTACAGGCATTAAGAGCAGTGGAGAAATGGGCATTGTTGCAGATTACAACACTGCTCTTATCCCAATAATTTTTTGTTTATCTGTAGCACTTTTTCTTGTCTTAACAGTTATTACCTCAAAGTGGTTTGCTAGTCAGGAGGTGAAATAATGGCGGTTATACGCGGTATACGCTCTGAATTTATAAAACTCCACCATACTGCTTTTTTATGGATTCATGCTCTAATTCCTGTTCTTGGCGCAGCATTGTTTTTGCTCTATTTCGCTCTTTACTATAAAATCGAAACTGATGTGAAAATGGCTTTAGTGTTGGAATTGACTTCTGTTGTATTTCCTATTATCATCAGTGTGGTTTGCGGAATGATGATAACATTGGAAGAAAAAGCAGGGAATTTTCAAGGAATGTTGAGTAATCAAAATGGACGTGCAATAACCTATCTAAACAAACTGCTTACAGCCATTCTTCTTGGCGGATTGTCCGTGGGGCTGCTTGTGATACTTACGCTGTGTGGCTCAACTATTCTCTCTTTGGTGCAATTACCTGTGAGATTATTCACCTATGCTGCCCTTGGTATGTTTTTAGGGGTTATTCCTCTGTATATCATTCATATGTTTTTAAGTGTTCAATGGGGCTTAAGTGTTTCTGTGTTTGTAGGTGTTGTGGAAAGCCTATTGGCTGTTATGTTCAGCAATGTAAATACAGGTATATGGCCTTTTATTCCTTGTGCATGGAGCGTCAAGATAATTCAAAACACGCTTTCTATCGTAAATATATCCGGTATGGAATTAACTATTGTGACTGCACTTTCAATGATCTTTTTGCTTTTGTCTTTTATTTGGTTTCAAAAGTGGGAGGGCAGAAAATCATTTGAGTAAAACAAATTTATATTTATATGCTCCCTGTTGGTAATAAAAAAGCCGTTCTCGAGCAGGCATATTTTCAAGCTTAAATTTTTTGCGGTAGTTTTGAAATTACAATCAAAGCTACCGTTTTTCTTTTTTGAAAAGTAAAATAATGTGGGTGCATTAAGGTCACCCTTTTATGGATACGGCGGTATCTTAAGAGGTGTCACCATGTCATTTTGTTTTATAAAAACCGTCGCCATATGGTAAATGAATAGGTTATACTTAACTGGACAAATATTTGCCGAACGGGTAAAATAGGAAACATCAAAAACAGGAGGCAAATATGGGGCAAACGTACACAGACGAATTCAAGATAAAAATCGCGCAGCTACGAGAGAGTGGAAAAAGCATCAGTGACCTAATGCGAGAATACA
>JAJQRA010000014.1:0-157931 GCA_046533095.1 Lachnospiraceae bacterium ZAX-1
CGCTTTTTGCTCTTCACTTAAAGCTTAGCTGGTTTGATCCCGAAATGGAACCTTTTTTATTTTTCTGCGTCAATTCATTTTACAACTTGCCTGTTTATTCCAAAATATAGGAGGAAAACGATGTACGGGAAAGTGAAAGTGGACGTACGGGACAGTATAAAGACATTATGCGGATATAAGGGAGTTGAAATTGTAAAAGGAGCTGTTTGCCTGGATCACGTGCATCTATGCGTAAAATCCCACCAAAGACGAGTGTATCCTCGTTGGTGGGGTATATAAAAGGGAAAAGTGCATTGATGGTATTCGACAGGAATCCAGAGTACAAGCAAAAAGGTGGAGACCGGCATTTTTGGCAAAGGGGTATTATGTAGATACAGTTGGGATAAACGAAAAGCAAATCAAACAATATATCCAGAACCAAACGGATGAGGATAGGAAAGAGGATGGCATGAACCAATAAAGCCCTTTTAAGGGCTTCGGAGTAGCAAAATGCTTGCGGAGATTACGCCTTTAGGCGTTGCATGTATCAAAAAAGCCCCTTACAGGGGCAAGTTCTTTAAACCACCACTTGAAGTGGTGGTCCCTGATTTTATCGCCATCTTCACACCTCGCAGCATCTTTTGACAGTTTTTATAAGGCTCAATTGCAAGATGAGAAGCTATATGCGGGAAATGTGGATAATGCAAAGCTTGCAGGCGGAAAGAACGTCAAACCCATACAACGGCTCTGGTTGGCAAAGAAGCCCCGGATATTTTTGGGGATTTTGAGTTCAATGAAAATGGGACAAAACTTTTGAAATGTGCAGCTGGGCATGCCCCTAGAAGCTGCAGTTACACGAAGGGTACGAAACAGTGCCATGCTTCATTTGATGCAGGGTATTGCCGGATCTGCCCCTACAAAGAGCAGTGTAGTTCCAGATTTGGAAAAACGACTGCAAAGTTCATTGCATCACAAAATGCGTCAAACAGAGCAAAAGTCAGCATTTTAAGGAGGGCATAGCAGTTGCTGAATACTGGACAGACCTGCCACCGAAATCTGAATTTGAGAGTAAGATTAGAGATATAACCAGCCAAGCGCGTGAACGTCTTGAACGCCGGAAATCGCTGGTAGACAGCGGTATACCAAGAAAAATCGACTACTTCATAGAGCCCAAAGAAGATGACGACGATCTGGAACTTTAAAACGATTTACAGCAACTTTACCAGTAAACACGATACGAAGTGAACATGGCACTAACTTAACACCAAGAAAATAAAACATGACATGGACTTAACATTAGCCCAACGAAGTTATGGGGCTTTGCGGATTTTAATCCGAAAAAAAGATCAAAAATCACGCGGCAAATACTTGACATTAGCGGGCTATGGCGTGCTGTGTTTACGGGATAGCTTGTCAATGTAGCATACAATGCATATCAAACATAAGACTTTAACTGATTTGCTCCTATTATGGAATTTGTTTTTATAAAAAAGGCGGAGAACCGCATATTTCCATGGTTCCTGCCTCTTTTCTGCTGTTTAAGTTTGTTGTACAGAAATGTCACTTTGAAATTTTCTTGATTTTTTATTCAGCTCTTAACTTATACATTTAACAAATGAATGTATCTGTAAAGTTATTTAACTAATCCATAAGTTTGCTAATTGAAAGGCAAATAAAAACAGATTATTATTATCATAAATAATTACAGAGGAGGTACAAAATGAACAGAGTATGTGAAATTTTAGGGATAAAATATCCCATTGTCCAAGCACCAATGACATGGATTACATCAGCAGAAATGGTGGCGGCCGTATGCAATGCCGGAGGGTTGGGTACTTTAGGAACTAATGCAGGGCAATCCATCGTTTGCTCAGAGCCGGATGTGGTTTATGAGCGCATGTGTGAAGAAATCCGTAAGACACGCACTTTAACTGACAAACCTTTTGCACTCAATTATATGCTTCCAGTACCCGGTATGGAAGACGATCCAAGTGCAAATATGTTTTCGGAGGCTGTTCTAAAATCTGCCGTAGATGAAAAGGTTCCTGTCATAGTTGCCGTTGGCGCCTATTCCGAAAGGGAGCTTAAACGATTGAAATCGGTAGGGAAGACGGTTATTTTCCGTGAAGAAACCCCCAGCATCGTCAATGCAAAACTTGCCGAAGCTCTCGGCGTTGATATCATCGTAGCAACTGGCTTTGATGAAGGTGGAGGCGTTCCCGGAAGAGAAATCGGCACAATCTCAATTGTTCCAATTATTGCAGATGCTGTAAAAATTCCTGTTCTGGCAGCCGGTGGCATAGTTGATACCCGTGGTTTTAAGGCGGCTCTTGCCCTTGATGCCGAAGGCGTTTTTTGTGGCACGGTATTTATTGCTTCTGAAGAGAGCTTTGCAAGCCAAGCCGCCAAGCAGGACATAGTGGACCACGAATCATTTGATCTGATTTTTTACCGCGCTTTGCCATATTACTGGCGTGCTACACCACATGCATTAGCAAAAAAGATCAAAATTGAATCTGACAAGGCGACTTCGCTTCCTGAAATGTATCAATTGATGGGTGGCACAACCAGTCTGCGCATTTCACAATTAGAAGGTAATCTAGAAGATGGCATCAATAGTACAAACACTGCTATTAGCTTAATTAAAAAGATCCGCTCCTGTAAAGATATCATTGATGGAATGGTTAAGGATGTGGTATTTTAAATAGTACCTAGACAACTATTCATCACTCAACATTTTATTATTAAAAAACTACTGGCACACGTTGTTTTTGACTTTACAAAAACAACTGTTCATCGGACAATGTTTTATTATTAAAGTTCTATAAATTGTTGCAAGTAATAGCTTAAAAATATTATTATGGAGGATTTGCCATGAAAGGATTTGTTTTAAACAGTAAGGATAACGTTAGCTGGAGGGATGATCTTCCGATAACGAAAGTTGGGCCACTTGATGCACTCATTAGGCCAACGGTAATCAGTCCATGCACAACAGACATCCATCTAATCCATGCACCTATGATGCCATCTGCAATAGGCAAGGCGATGGGCCATGAAGCTGTTGGAATTGTTGAGAAAGTTGGTTCAGAGGTAGCTTTTTTCAAACCAGGGGATCTTGTAGCGGTTTCAGCAATTCAGCCTGACTGGAGAACAATTGAAGCACAGGAAAACATGGGCAAATTAAACGATAAATGCCATTATTATACCACTGACCCTGAAAAAGGTGGCTGTTTTGCAGAATTTTACCATGTATTCGATGCAGATATGAACCTTGCACCCATTCCAGAAGGGGTAACGACAGAGCAGGCTATTGCCCTTGTTGATATGGGGGCAACCGGATTCACCGCCGTTGATAGTGCAAATATAAAATTTGGCGATACCGTAGTTATTTATGGAATTGGACCTGTCGGCCTAATGTGTGTTCAGGGTGCAATATTAAAAGGTGCGGCACGTGTTATTGGAGTTGGATCTAGGCAAGTATGTTTTGACGTAGCCAGACAATTTGGTGCTTCTGATCTAGTTGATTATAAAAAGGGAGACGTTTGCGATCAGGTATTTAAACTGACCAATGGCAAACCTGTTGATTCCGTGATAATTACTGGTGGTTCAACCGCTTCTTACGGAACAGCTTTAAAGATGATTAAAGTTGGTGGAACAGTTGTAAATTTATCAGGATTTTTTGATGAAGACACAGTGGTATTGCCTAATGCCGCTTGGATGTTTGGTATTGAAGACAAAACCATCAAGACATGTAAAATTCAAGGTGGCCGTGCATATTTAGAAAGGCTTCTAAAATTGACTCAATACAAAAGGCTACAGCCCGAGCTGATTATCACTCATCGTTTTCATGGTCTTGAAAAGATAGAAGATGCAGTTTCCCTGATGTCTTCAAGAGATCAGAGCGTAATAAAGCCCGCTGTATTTATTGACTAAATACATGTAAGGCAGTATATTAATTAGAAATATAAGAGCATTCCAATAATCAGGTTTACAGCGTGGCAAGCATAAAAATACAACAAAATGCAATCGGCAGGCAATTATGGGATTGTTCGCAGAAAAGGATACTTCAAAACGAGGCATCCTTTTCTTTATTGCCTAATAAGTATATTTTAATATCTTGGAATACGATTTTTTTGAAATATAGAACTTTCCATCGAAGAAATCGAAAGGCTATGGGCATATACCAAAATCAACTACTTGGCAAGAGGGATAGGTGATCAATTCCTCGGTTAGGCAATGATTCATATAATTTTGAAGGCATCGCATTTATAAGCTTCTGGGCAAGTTCTTTCGGTGTTTCCCTTTCTTTTTTCTGAATCCATAACCGTGTCATATGAACACAAGCAAAAGCATGGAACTGGATATCAAAAGCAAGCTGTTCATCTATTTTCTGAAAACCCCCTATCGTACGCAGCATCGTTTTATAGACCTCAACATCATAGCTAACCATATAATTTACCAATGAATTTTGATCATCCCCGACAAGCACTTTTGAATAAAACAGATAATCCTGCTCCATTGTTTTAAAAAGGTTGATGATAACCTCAATCCATGTAATTTCAGGAAATTTATTTATTATCATATCCGCCTGTCTTTGGTATATCCAAGAAACTAAATCGTACTTGTCTTTAAAATGATTATAAAAAGTAGGTCTTGAAGAATAAGAATATTCCACAAGGCTTTGAACTGTTATTTTATTGAATGATGTGGTAAGCAACAATTTTCTTAATGCATTTTCAAACACCAATTTTGTGGCATCATGAATAGCCATAGCGGTCTCCTTGCTTTTTCTATGCCTTGTTCTATTCTTTCTTCAAGCCCTTCAAAAAACGCTTTCTCCTAAATCAGACATTTTCTTCACTGCTTGTGTCGATGTTTCACTAAAGTCTACATATTCCTTCAATACTTCATATGTCGCCTGCTCCCTGCTTTTTAATTTACCAAACCAAGCTTTTTTTTGACCTGCAAATGAGTGCAACCTGATAAATGCTCTCTATTAACTAACATTGTATCACTTTCATCGCCATAGTCAATGAATCCGCGCCTTTTCTTTTTGAAATTTTCATTCCCTCTCTTTTATCTTTCTTCTTGTAGACACTTGAATACCCAAGTCTAGTGATTGTGGGCAAATTCCATGGTCTGATTCAAAAAACACATTAAGGATCCAGTTTAAGTGCTTTACCAGAGTGTGTACTTGACGATCTGGACTTATGACCTTGAAAACAAAACGGAGAAGCATTACCAGACCGTCTTCTACGTGGTGTTTACTTTGATGGGGCAGCATATCAAGGCAGAAGTGAAAAGAGCCATTGGCAGGGCAGACGCAGTGGTAGGCGATCCTTCCAAATAGCATCTATTAAATCTCCGGATACATACAAAGAGTCCAGCCAAAAAATGATGACGACGATGATCGGAAACTTTAAAACGCTTACTGTTTTAAATGTTTGAAAGTGCCTAGCATATGTGTTATAATAGACGAAAGTGTCCATAGTCATGAACTTTTACCTTTTTGGGTAGTGCCATTGCCTTCATGCGAAGCGACAAACGACACATGCCGGAACATATTACCAAGGAGGGGACGAGTTGAAAAAGAGCACCTATGAATATTCCGACCAGTTGAGCAATGCACTTGCACAAATAACCAAAACACCTGCGCTTACTGCCGGTATACTAGAAGATGCCGCTAATGAGATTGCACGCGAGGGATGCCATGCTTTGAACACGCATCGTGTTGGAATTTGGCGTATCACGGACAATTTACAGACACTTAAGAGCATTGCGAGCTATAACCGCCTTACAGATGAACATGTTGTACAGGAAGACTTTGCATTGAATGGCCGCCCGAAGTATGCTGCATTGCTTGCTACCGAGCGGCTCATTGTAATTGGAAATGCAAAGACCACCACCGTGCTGGCAAATTTACAGAAAACCTATGGTCCTTTACTTTGCTCTCTGCTTGATGCCCCCATTCGCGTGGGTGGGAAACCGGTGGGTGTAGTCTGCATCGAACAGGACTATACGGATGAATTTCCAAAAGAGCGGGAATGGACGATAGAGGAGCAGGCATTTGCGTCCTCTCTGGCAGATTTTACCGCCCTCGCCATGGAAAGTGCCGAGCGCCGTTTGATTATGCGTCGTACGGAAACGCTCATGAGCAATCTTCCCGGGATGGTGTACCAGTGTCTGAACAACCCGCCGGAATTTACGTTTACCTTTGTCAGCGAGGGCTGCTACAATCTCATAGGCTATACACCGGAGGAGCTTATGAGCAATAATGCTGTAAAGTTTTTTGACATGGTGCATCCCGATGATGTTGCCTCGTTGGAAAAACTCAACGCAGACACCCTTTCTATGGGCCTGCCGCTAGAAACCACCTTTCGGATGATTATGAAAGATGGCAGCGTAAAATGGATTTGGGAGCGCAGCCGTGTGGTGGAAAAAAATGCAGATGGAACGCCACATGTTCTGGAAGGGTTTTACACGGATATTACCGAGCAACGTAGACTAGAGGCAGCCGAACTTGCAAATCGTGCGAAGTCTGAATTTTTGGCTAATATGAGCCACGAAATACGTACTCCTATGAATGCTACCCTCGGAATGACAGATCTTGCGATCCGAAAGTTTCCGCAAGAATCGATGCTTGAATATCTGGGCAATATTAAAAGTGCGGGCAACTCGCTGCTTTCTATCATCAATGACATCCTTGATTTTTCCAAAATTGAGGCAGGTGCAGTGGAGCTGGTTTTAGATAAATACAACATTTGTTCCTTGGTAAACGATATCGTTACCATGATTCATGTACGCATTGGCGATAAACCCCTTGATTTTATCGTGGAAGATGACTCTAACATGCCAAAAGAATTGATTGGCGATGCAACGCGTATCAAGCAAATTGCAATTAACCTGCTTACCAATGCGGTGAAGTTTACCCGCCAAGGCAGGATTACCTTTACAGTTAGCGCGGTGCCGACCGCTTTAGCAGAGTACTATAAATTAAAGTTTTCCATACAGGATACTGGCATAGGCATCAAAAAGGAGGAAATCCCACTTTTGTTTGGCAACTTTTCGCAGTTGGATACGCGCAAAAACCGTGGCATTGAAGGTACCGGACTTGGGCTTGCCATTTCCAAAAATCTTGTGGAGCTAATGGATGGCAAGATTCAAGTGGACAGCGTATATGGGGAAGGTTCCTGCTTTTCTTTTTATGTGGTACAGATGGTGGAAAATCTAAAACCTTCCATTACACTCATGCCGGATGAACGCCGCCGTGTTTTGATTTGTTTTAAAAACAAGCCTAGGGCACTTTCCTTAGTCAAAAAACTAGAGCGCATGGGTGTCCCCTATACCCTTTTAGATACATCAAAGGGTCAAGCAGATGCTACAGATGGCGAACAATACCACATGCAAGCAACCCCGTTAAGCCAAACCGGCCTTACGGATACCAAGCAATATTCACATATATTTTTTGAATTTGAACAATACGACGAATTGTTTAAAAAGCCCTGTCCGGATACAAAGCTGATTGCCACTTCGCGAAGCTCCATGGACGAACAGTGCTTGCCTTCTTATGTGAAAACGCTTTATATGCCACTGACAAGTCTTGTCGTGGCGCAGATATTGGATGAAAAGTCGAACAATCTTTGGATTGACGATACGCAGGAAATGCAGGGAGCGCAGCTGCGCCTGCATAATACGCACCTGCTGGTTGTGGACGATAACGAAATCAATCTGATTATTGCCGAGAATACACTTTTATTGTATGGAGGTACGGTAAGCCTTGCATCTTCAGGAGCCGAGGCAGTTGAGCTTGTAAAGGAAAATGATTATGATATTGTATTTATGGATCATATGATGCCCGAGATGGATGGTGTAGATGCTACGAAAATCATTCGTGCGTTGTCTGATGAAAAGTTTTTATTGTTGCCCATCGTAGCGCTTACTGCAAATGTAGTGGGCGATGTACGCGATATGTTTTTACAAAGTGGTATGACCGACTTTTTATCAAAGCCTTTAGAGGTCAATGAAATCGAACGTGTGCTTAAAGAATGGATTCCGAGTGATAAATGGAGCATCGAAGAAAACACCGGAGAAATAGGGGAGGAAAGAGAAAATGTTTCGTGAACTCGCAGAAAATGCAAAGGATATGAGAAACCGCCTTCCAGAAAGTAGGGAGGAAAGAGAAAATGTTTCGTGAACTCGCAGAGAGCGTGGGAAATATTGCTATATTCACAAGCTCTCTATCGGATTATATACACAATCTAAGCGTCAGCAGTTTGGTCATGAGCATTTTAGCCCTCTTTATGCTGCTTGGCCTTGTGGACAAGCTACGTGGAAACAAGCACGGCTACGGCGAACGCTTTGACGCAGGTTTTCAAGCGATGGGTGATCTGGCGTTGGCAATCACTGGAATCATTGCCATATCACCAGTACTGCTTCGTGTACTCTCCCCCTTTGTTGCCCCGCTATACAGGCTGGTGGGTGCATCGCCGGCGATGTTTCCGGCATCGCTTCTGGCACTAGATATGGGTGGCTATGCAAATGGCGCAGGGAAATGCGGCAGTGGGCAATTATGCCGGTATTATTGTGGCCTCTACCATGGGAATTACGATCTGCTTTACCATTCCTTATGCCCTTACAGTTTTAAAAAAGGAAGATCATCCTCTTTTTGCCACCGGAATCCTGCTTGGTATCATAACCTTACCGGTTGGATGTTTGTTAGGTGGACTAGCTATGTCAACAAGTTCTACACCGATTTCCATGGAAGACTTGCTTTTTAATACGTTGCCGGTTGTTTTGCTGGCCGTTGCCGTGGGGCTTTTACTGGTTCTTAAACAGAGTCTTATGTTAAAAATTTTTGCAGGTTTTGGAAAAGCGATCACTTGCATCGCCACAGTGAGTCCTGCGATTGCAATCTTCCAGTATCTTACCGGAATACGTCTGCCGCTTTTCTATTTGATGGTGGAGGAGGATCCTGTGCTCGGTGGCGTTCCTCTTTTAATCGGCTTGCTTCTTGTCGGACAAATTGCCATTGTACTCGCCGGAGCTTTTCCAATGGTGCTATTCTTAAATCGCAGATTGGGCAAGCTGATGGGAAATTTCGGTAAAAAAACAGGGATAAACGGCGAGGCCTCTGCCGGTCTCTTGACGCAATTGGCCAGTAGTATTCCCGTGTGGTCGGCAATGGAAAACATGAACAGCCGCGGGAAGCTGCTTAACGTTACCTTTGCAGTATCCGGTTCCTTTGTTTTAGGGGATGTGCTCGCCTTTACCGGAGGAGCAAGCCCACAAATGGTGTTCCCGATGATCATTACGAAGCTGTCCAGTGGAATTCTTGCTATTTTGCTTGCACTGTTCCTGATAAAAAAGAACATCTTAAAACTCGAATAAAGGGTAACCAAACCATGCTCTCATTCTAAAAAAAGGCGGTATCATCATGACAATAGACAACAGGAATGGGCAACGCTCCCAACACGATCCATTATCAGACCATGTTTATTTGAAAAAAGACCACGCAAAGGTGGTGATTTTAGATCAGAGCTTATTGCCCGGGCGGATACAATACCTAGAACTTAGCCGGGCACAGGACATGTACGATGCGATTTTAAAGTTAAGGGTCAGAGGCGCGCCTGCGATTGGAATCTTTGCCGGATATGCCATGTATGTGTTGGCACGGGGGATATCCGGCGGCATGGAACGGGATGACGATGTTCATGATTTTTTAGAAAAATTCAATGAAGTAGGAAGCTATCTTAACGCTTCTCGTCCTACGGCAGTCAATTTAAGCTGGGCTATCCGGCGTATGCAGCAGGTAGCAAAAGGCAATGCAGAAAAACCCATTTCTAAAATTCTCCCACTTTTAGAGCAGGAATGCCATAACATTCATTTAGAGGATATTGCGATGTGCAGGGCAATTTCCGAATACGGATTATCCCTCTTAAAAGAGGGGGACGGTATTCTTACACACTGCAATGCGGGGCCACTTGCGACTTCCCGCTATGGAACTGCTTTAGGGCCACTGCTATTAGGAAAAGAGCAGGGCATGACGTTTCATGTGTTTGCAGATGAAACTAGGCCTTTGTTGCAAGGGGCAAGGCTTACGGCTTATGAGCTGTATCAGGCAGGGATTGATGTAACGTTGATTTGCGACAATATGGCAAGCATCGTCATGAAAAATGGGTGGGTACAAAATTGCTTTGTAGGGTGTGACAGGATAGCGGCCAATGGGGATGTGGCAAATAAGATTGGCACGAGCGGAGTGGCGATTCTAGCCAAACATTATGGTATTCCATTTTATGTATTGGGACCTGGATCTACCATTGATTTTGCAACACCAACGGGTAGCGAGATTCCCATAGAGCTTCGGGAACCAGCGGAAATTAAGGAGAAATTTTATCAAGAACCGGTGGCAAGTGCACAAGTAAAATGCTATAATCCGGCATTTGACGTGACAGATCACGAACTGATTACCGCCATCATTACAGACAAAGGAATTTGCTATCCACCCTTTACGGATAGTTTGCGCCGGTTGCATCAGATGTAAAAAACTGCCAGAGTAGGGTAAATCCTCCTCTGGCAGTTTGCATCATCTGCTGTTTCGCTAATCCAATGGCACCAAACCTAAATTTTTTGCAAACACGACGGCTAATACTTTGCCATTCTTGTCAAAATAGAAACGTTGTATATATTCATTTTCACCTTTTTTATAGGAATACTCCAAATAAGTCTTGATCTTACTTATGCCAGCAGCTGCGGGGGCTGCTTTTTTAAGGTACTTATCAAAGGTGCTGCCTATTGTTCTTTCCTTTGTATTGCCATATGCTTTGATCACATCTGATTTACTGCTTGCTATCCTTAGACCGCCTCTAGATGTTGATACTAAGCCGGTGTCCTTGATATAGACAGAAAAATAAGCAAGCGAGTTGCTGTCCTTATAGGTATCGAAACCATCTTTTATGCCATCGGTTAAAAAGTTGTAATTTGAGATGCGTAGGACGTATGAAGAGTCGTATGCTAATCGCTTGATCTTGAAATCAGCTTTTGAAAAAGCCTTGACCACCTTTACCGTTGCCGTATAGGTCTTCGTATTTACAGTGGCCTTGATGGTGGTGGTGCCTGTCTTAAGTGCAGTTACTTTGCCGTTTTTTACAGTGGCAACCTTTGCATTCGAGCTTTTCCACGTTACTTTCTTTGAAGTACCGTTTACTTTGAACGTAAAGTCGCTTCCTACAAATAGAACCTTACTGGTTGAGTTTAGCTTTATGGGTGCTTCAACAAATTGCACATCGTATGCTTTTGGGGAAACGGCCGGTTCCTGCGCATAGGTAGTGATATTTGCTGTGCCAAGTACTGTCAGAGCACAAAGTGCCGCGAGGAATCTGTTGCCTAATTTTTTGTTTACCATTCTTAGCCTCTTTTCCTTAGTTCGCCTTAGCGGCGATACTAATATCTATTTTGTGAATTTAAAATATTAGGGAAATTATCCCTTCTTTGGTAAAATCATTATAGCAGAGAAAATGATATATGAAAAGAGTAAATTCAAAGATTTTAGAGGATAGAACCAATAGAACCTTTTTACAAAAAAATACAAATAGTACAAGGAGTAAGCAAAATATCTGTAAAAGAAAAACTTGTCAGCTATAAATGGCAGGTTTTTTGTATTTTGCTGTCGAAAAAATCCCAAATAGCATGACACGAATTTCCAAAAAATATAGGTAATCTATGCTAGGATTTACACTAAGATAGAAAAAAGAAGGGGTGACACTGTGATTGAAATTATTTATAGCGATAGCGAAAAATGTGGACAAACTGTACCGGTAGAACTACCAAAGAACATTCGTCAAATAGGAAGTCCCAAAGGAAGGCATAAAATTTATATAGAAGATTATGTATATACATATCTGCATACAGCAGTTTTTGAAGGCAATGCAGAAAAACGGGCGGCAGTTTTGCTAGGGAAAAGTGAAATGGAAAAAGACATAAGGTATACGTTTATAAGTGGTGCCGTAAGCTGTGAGGAGTTTGTATTTCGCCAGAATGATATTATATTTGACGAAGCGTGTTGGGAATATTTATATAAGGAAATAAAGCAATATTATGATCGGCAAGAAGTGGTAGGCTGGTTTGTTGGCAGGCCGGGTTTTCCACTTGAAATAACCCCGGCGATTGAGGGGATGCATAGAAAATATTTTGCAGGGCGGGATAACGTGGTACTTTTATCGGAATCCGCAGAACAAGAAGATGTGTTTTATGCTTATGAACAAGGATTTTTGCAAAAAAAAGAAGGATATTACATCTATTATGAAAAAAATATCGCTATGCAAGAATACATGGTAGGCAGAAAAGAAAGAGCCAGAGAAAATGGGCTCGAAGTTGAGGAACGCGTATTAATGCAGATGGAGGAGTACATTTTACCGAAAGGAGCCGCAATTGGAAATGATGGGGGTTTAGAAAACCGAAGCGAGATTACGAATAGCATCCAAACGCAGCAGGGAAAATCTGTATCGCAAGATGCGCAACACGCAAAATCCGTGCCACAAGAGGAACAGCAGGCTAAGCTCATAGATGGAATTGAAGCGGAACAGGAAAAATCAGCGGCAGAGCAGGCATTGCAAAGTTACCGTGCGACATTGCTTGAAAAACGTGCGGCGAATGGACAGAAAAAAATGGGTGCACTGCTATACGCTACTTCATCGATCATTCTTGTAATTTTATGTGTCATCGGAATAACAACGTTAAATAATTATGAAAAAATGAAAAATGTAGAGGCCACTCTGTCTAGCCTTTCTGATTCTGCATTGGATGACGTGCAAAATGCTTCTAAAAATGAAGAAATCAAAGAGACTCCGGTTGTGGTGGAAACAATTGGAAAAGATATAAAACTGCAAAAAACGTCACAGGAGGCAGCAGATGAAAAAACACAGGAAACTTCGGAGCAATTAGCTGCAGTTTCTGACAATGCAAAAGCGGAGGCGAAAAATGAGGGGGGAAATACCGCAGGGGAAAGCAGAACCACAGGGGAAAGCAGAACCGCAGGGGAAAGCAGAACCACAGGGGAAAGCAGAACCGCAGGGGAAAGTACAACCGCAGGGGAAAGCACAGCGACAGGGGAAAGCACGGGCATAGCGACAGGAGAAAGCACAGCCACAGAGGGAAACAAAACCACAGGAGCGAGCACAGCGACAGGAGAAAAGAAAACAACAGAAGGGAGCACAGCGACAAAGAGAGAAGATGCACAAGGGCAAGGTGCAGTTTCTGGAAATCAAGATAAAGGAGAAAACACATCGGTGGATGAAACGCAGGAAAGTCAAACGGCAGCCCAAACAATGGCACAGACTTATCTGGCACAAGGCTTTTATATCGTGCAACCTGGAGATCGCCTAGAACTTATCTGTAAATCGATCTATCAGACCACAGCTATTCTGGAGAAAATATGTGAAATAAATGGAATTAAAGATGTAGATAAGATATATATAGGACAAAAAATTATTCTTCCGTAAAAGTAAGGAGAAATTTTAAATGTGACTTAGAGCATATAGCCAAATTGTAATTTGAGATATGGCCAATTTGCAATTTGAGATATGGCCAATTTGTGGTTTGAGATATGGCCAATTTGTGGTTTGAGATATGACCAATTTGTGGCTTAAGGGATAGCCAATTTGTGGTTTGAAATATGGCCAATTTGTGGCTTAAGGGATAGCCAATTTGTGGTTTGAAATATGGCCAATTTGTGGTTTGAGGTATAGTCAATTGTGATTTGAGATATGACTAATTTGTGCCTTTCACGAATTGATTATAAAGGAGAAAAAATGAAATAATGAATAATATATTTAAATAAGAATAAAATTTTAAGAAAAATTTTAGTGCACCTCCATGTAAAATAGAGTATAATACTTGAGGATAGGTTGTCAAGCAATCTATAATGGACAAAATATAGAATAATATCTGCCCACAATATGGATGGAGGTGCGAAACATGTCCAAAAAACCTTACCGTATTCTGCAGACCGATGTTGATGTGATGAACAAGAAAATTCGCGTCCACAGAATGAGGGTTTTAAGATATACCATAATATTGATTATCATCATACTGGCGGCGGTGGCAGGTTTTTATTGGTATTACCAGACAAGGACTTATGCAAGCTATGATATTATACAGAGCGCAGAACGAAAAGATGCGGCAGGGACAAAATTTATTGAATTTGGCGAAAATATAATAAAATATAGCAACGGTGGCGCCATATGTATCGATCGATCAAATCATTTGATTTGGAATCAGACGTATGATATGCAAGACCCTGCTATCGATATATGTAAAGAATATGCTGTCATCGCAGATCAAGGTGGAAATCAGATTTTTATCATGAATATGGTTGGAAATAGCGGTAGTCTGGAAACGACTGCACCGATACAGCAAGTACATGTAGCCGATCAAGGTATGGTAGCAGTGCTTATGGACGAGGAAGACGCTCGATTAATCGAGATGTATGATAGGAAAGGAAAATTCTTAGTAAGAGGGGAACTTCATACAGAAAAAGGCGGTTATCCTTTGGACATTACAATATCCGACGATGGCAAAAAAATGGCAGTTTCTTTGTTGACCTTAAATCAAGGAAATATCAAAACAACAATTGCTTTTTACAATTTTGACTCTGTTGGACAAAATGAAATTGACAACATTGTCGGAAGCTATTCCTATTCAGATATGATATTTCCTAGAATAGAATTCTTGACGAATGATACGATGGTTGCTTTTGGAAATGGCCGAATCGTTATATTTGAAGGGACGCAGAAACCGGCAGTGAAAAAGGAATTGGTCATTGACAAGGAAATGCAGAGCATTTTTTATAACGGCCATTACTTTGGAATTACATATAATAAAGAAAACAGTGAAAATTACCATGTGGCTATTTATGATTTGCGGGGCGTGGAAGAACAAACTGTTGATTTTTCAATGGATTATGATGAAATAGAATTTCTGGACAATGATGAAATCTGCATTCGCAATGGCCTTGAATGTCTGATTATTACACGCCATGGAATTGAAAAATTTCGTTATGAGTTCGATCGAAACATTTTTAAAATATTGTCAACGAACATAGGGAGGGATTACATCTTCTTGATGGATGGAACAACGGACAAGGTCAGGATAAAAGTGAACGAAGATTCATAAACGAAACATTCTAAGGAGTACAGATGGACATACATATGAATGGTTTATTTATTGCGGTAGTAATTATTTTGGTGGCATTTGCCATATTTGGGTATTGGAAAGGATTTGTAAGAATTGCTTTTTCACTTGTTTCTACGATCCTTATGATCGGGCTAGTGTCGGCTCTTACACCTTATATCAGCACCTTTATACAGGAGAATACGCCAATCTATCAGATGGTGCAAGAAAAATGCGTAGGTAGTATTCGATTAAAGGCAAATGAACAAATACAGGAAAAAACCAATGACGAAGTTCCAATTGAAATAGCCGGGATACAGCTACCAGACGTTTTCCAAAAACAATTGTTGGAAAAAACAGGTCAGGCAGCAGACAAGATGCTTTCGCAAAGCGGAATTTATAATGAGATTGGCAACTATATAGCAGGATTTATTGTCGATGGAATATCATTTTTCGTAGCATTTATTTTCATTTCTATCGTGTTGCGGTTTCTGGTAAATATCCTTAATATTGTAGCGAAACTACCGGTTATAAATGGGCTAAATCGAACACTCGGATTGCTTGCCGGAATTTTAGAGGGCACGATTATCGTATGGCTGCTGTTTTTTGTGGTGGCAATGAGCTGTACAAGCGTCATTGGCCAGCAAATGATTGCCTATATAAATGAAAATGCATTTCTTCGCTTTCTATATGCCCATAACGGTGTACTATCCGTTATAGATTATATTTTTTCTTGGTAAAAATAAGCACTGCCTAAAATAAAAATGGGTTTTGCTTCCATACGTAGTTACGGACAAATATATTCCGACAGGAACAAAGAGCTACCTTATGTCCGCTCATATTTGCACGCTATAGTCCTGAACTGGTACGATTCCTGCCATACAACAAAGAGTTGCCTTATGTCCGCTCATATTTGCACCATATGTATTCTAAATCAAAATAAGTCTGCTCTTCACCGTCTATCGTAATGTTCCATTCCTTTTTTTCATCCAGATTTGGAAAATAAGAATCCCCATCATATGCATAATTTATTTTCGTAATATGGGCAACATCGCACAGGTTGACCATCTGGCGATAAATACTTTCACCGCCGATTACATAAATATCTTCGCTCCGATAATTTCTAAGTTTGGCTAAAAGTTCTTCCATGGAGTATACAAGAAGGGCATCTTTTACTTTATAGTTCGTATTTTGAGTCAACACGATGTTTGTCCGATCTTTTAAAGGCAGTCCATTTGGAAAGCTTTCTAATGTCTTTCTTCCCATAACCACAACTTTGCCTGTAGTAGTCTGGCGAAAAAATTTCTGATCATCTGGAATCTTTACTAATAATTGATTCTTAAGGCCGATTGCCCAATTTTTATCTACTGCTGCAATTAAATTCATATTTCACCACATTTCTGCACAATTTTAACTTTTCGGAATCTGTTTTTTTATCCGATAGCCAAAGGCGTTTTATAAGTTGGTTTACGGTACCATCAATACAGTATACCAGTTTACTATTATACGGTGTCAATGTGTATTATGCAAGAGAAAAGTTGTAGGAAATTTTGAGTTCCTTTTGCCGTTCTGTTTATCTGATGTGTCAATGTGTATTATGCAAGAGAAAAGTTGTAGGAAATTTTGAGTTCCTTTTACCGTTCTGTTTATCTGATGTGTCAATGTGTATATTATGCAAGAGAAAAGTTGTAGGAGTATTGAATCATTACAAATATGGGTGCGATCAAGCTTGACATCAAAGTTTGTTTTTTTGCAAAAATCTTTCTCTTGAGATAGAGAAAGAAAACGGTTATAATAAAAATGTAAGCAAGGCGACCAGATTAAGAAACAAAAGATAGGAGATATAGCCCCCATGCCAATAGAGTTTGATATAAAAATAACCTCAAAAGATATGTACCGTTTTAATATGTATCATGCATACACGGGCTTTCATGGAATTTTTGCTACCGTTTTCGGTATAGCAGTGATTGTTGTTGCATGTGTGACGGTAGAAACAGTGGAGACAATGTACACGATGCTGTATTTATTATTTGGTTGCATATTTATGGTATATATGCCCATAAGCCTGCTGTTAAGATCCAAAAGACAGGTTTTAGCATCACCTGCACTACGAGAAACACTGCACTATAGAGTGGACGGGAAAGGGGTACATGTATCCCAAAATGGGCAGACTGCCACACTAGAATGGAAACAGGTCTATCGAGTCAGAGCAACAAAAAGCAATTTGTTGATTTATAGTTCAAGAGTCAACGCATATGTTATCCCAAGGGTAGCCATTGGCGGTAAATTTGAAGAAGTAGCGAAGCTTGCCAAAACAAAATTGGAGAAATACCGGATCAAGATTTAGCGTAGGATTTAAAGATGAAAACCCAGAATCATGTGCCTTTAGGCGTAAGGCAAGTTAGCCGATATATAAAAGAAAGGAATAGAAAATCAGCGAATGAAATGTTAATAGAAGCAGAAGTAAAAACAGAAACAGGGACAAGGGCAGAGCCAGAAATAGGGAAGGAAGCCACGATAGAAATAGAAACATGTTCGCCGGAAGAAACGTTTGCATTCGGGGAAAAACTTGGGGAGAATGCAAAATCTGGAGAAGTGTATACCCTTGTTGGCGATTTAGGCGTTGGGAAAACTGTTTTCACCCAAGGGATTGCCACCGGCTTATCCATCGAGGAACCAATATGCAGTCCAACGTTTACTATTGTACAAGTTTATGAGCAGGGGCGGATACCATTTTACCATTTTGATGTATACCGTATTGGGGATATTGAGGAAATGGAAGAAATCGGCTATGAAGACTATTTTTATGGGCATGGCTTGACCATAATCGAATGGGCAAACCTCATTGAAGACATTCTTCCTCCGATAAGAAAAGAAATTACGATAAAGAAAGATTTGAAAAAAGGCTTTGCTTATCGTACAATTACGATAAGGGACTTAAATTGAAAATATTTCGAAACGTAAGGGACTGAAAAGTAAAAGGAGCCCAAACATGAAAATACTAGCACTTGACAGTTCAGGACTCGTAGCAAGCGTAGCAGTAGTCGAAGATAATCACATGTTAGCAGAATATACGGTCAACTATAAGAAAACCCATTCACAGACATTATTGCCAATGTTGGATGAAATTGCTAAGATGATAGAACTGGATCTTGAAACAATAGATGCCGTAGCAGTTGCGGGCGGACCCGGTTCCTTTACCGGACTGCGCATCAGTTCCGCTACCGCAAAAGGATTGGGACTTGCTTTACATAAACCATTGATTCAAATACCAACTGTAGATGGGCTTGCCTATAATTTATGTGCCTGCAAGGATCTCATATGCCCCTTAATGGATGCCAGAAGAAACCAGACCTATACCGGAGTATATGAATTTCAAGGCGAAAATTTTAGAATTCTAGTGCCTCAATGTGCAGTCGGAATAGAAGAAATCATTTTAAAAATAAATGCTTACGAACGTAGCGTTGTTTTTCTGGGAGATGGTGTTTCTGTATTTCATGCATATATAGAGGAACATTGTAAAGTGGCCTATACATTTGCCCCGGCTCATGTCAATAAGCAACGTGCAGCGGCACTTGCAGTCTTGGCACAGTCCTACTACAAAGCAGGAAATATACAGACTGCAGCAGATCACAAACCGGTCTACCTGCGTTTATCACAAGCAGAAAGAGAGCGAGAATCGTTACGGTCTGGCAAGGAATTGCCTACCTGATGGGAAAGTAGAAAATGGAATTATTAACTTTACGTAGGATGCTCCCGATTGATGTAAAAGCAGTCCGTGAACTGGAAGCCCTTATATTTACGGATCCTTGGAGTGAACAGGGATTTTACGATGCAGTAAATCAAAATAATGTGCTGTTTGCTATAGCAGAGGTTCACCGGACAATTGTTGGCTATTGTGGAATGTATTGTGCATTCGATGAGGGAGAAATTACCAATGTGGCAGTGGCACCTACCGATCGGCAAAAAGGAATTGCAGGAAAACTTGTAGCCTATCTGCTAGAAACAGCGAAAGAAATGAAAATACATCAGATTGTATTGGAAGTACGCATATCAAATATCCATGCCATCCATCTTTATGAAAAATTAGGATTTAAAAAAGAAGGAATTCGACAGAATTTTTATACATTGCCCAAAGAAGATGCTTATGTTATGATACTCCACCAGTAATTCCCACTATCCTAGAGTGGTGGTATCCACCTATAATAGAGATATAAGGTGCGTTCTTTGTGCCATCAATCTGATTATTGAACGGCTGATGTTCGGTAATAGAAGTAGATATTTCGACAAAATAGATGGGGGTGCTAAGTATGAAAAAAGTAGAAAACAACATCATCTGCAATTGCTGTGGTAAAAAAATCACCATTCAAAACGAGATTCCATCAGAAGAATTTCTTCATATCAATAAGGCATGGGGATATTTTTCCAAAAAAGATGGGAAAAGGCAGGAGATGGATATTTGTGAAACGTGTTTTGACGCATGGGCAAAGCAGTTTCAAGTTCCGGTGCAGACAACAGAGATGACAGAATTCGTTTGAAAGGAATTTTTCGCAAATTGAGAATTATGGATGCCTTGATTTTCTGTAAAAAAGAGATGGAGCATTTAGGTGAATGGTGGAACCTTTTGCAATTTGAGATAATAGTATCCGCTAAAACGGATGGACGGGAGTTACATGCTAGATATTTGTTTATTAGGAACCGGAGGGATGATGCCTTTGCCGCACCGATGGTTGACATCCCTTATGACAAGGTATAATGGAAGTACCCTCATGATTGACTGTGGGGAGGGTACGCAGATTGCCATAAAAGAAAAGGGCTGGAGCTTTAAGCCAATTGATATCATCTGTTTTACCCACTTTCATGCAGATCATATCAGCGGCTTACCGGGGCTGCTGTTGACGATGGGAAATGCAGAAAGAAGCGAACCGCTGCTTATGATTGGCCCAAGAGGGTTAGAGCGAGTTGTAAATGCACTACGAACCATTGCTCCGGAGTTGCCTTTTTCCATTGACTTTATGGAACTTGACCAGGCAGAGCAGATAATAGAAAAGAAAGGTTATAAAATTACGGCATTTAAGGTAAATCATAATATTGTCTGCTATGGCTATACAATTGAAATAGAACGAAATGGGCAGTTTATGGTGGAACAGGCACAAAAACTTGGCATACCAAAGCAATTCTGGAATCGCCTGCAAAAAGGGATGACAGTAGAAGATGGGCAGAATAGGTATACTTCCGATATGGTCCTTGGACCACAAAGAAAAGGGATAAAGTTAACCTATTGCACAGATACAAGACCGACTGCATCTATTATTAAAAATGCAGATAATGCGGATTTGCTGATTATAGAAGGCATGTATGCCGAAAAAGAAAAAGAGGTAAAAGCAAGGCAATACAAACATATGACCTTTTACGAGGCCGCTGCGATTGCAAAAGAGGCTAAGGCCGACAAAATGTGGCTTACACATTTTAGCCCTTCCCTTGTACGGGCAGAAGACTATATGAGGGAGGTAAAGTCAATATTTACAAAAGCGGAACTAGGAAAAGATGGCAAGACGATAGAACTGGATTTTAAATAAAGAAAAAGGTGTTCCTTATCGTAAAAAGTATCTGTTAAGCGGACAGAGAGGAGTGTATTATGAAAAATTTACGCACAATTATTGTAGCTGTTATAGCTGTTTGTCTGGTTATAGGCTATTATTTTTATATATCAAACCGCGAATCAAAGGGCGAGCAGCCAATGACAGAAGCAGAGAAGCTTATCAGCAAAAATCTAGAAACTTCATATCCAAAAACACCACGGGAAGTGATGAAGTTTTATACTCAAATACAAAAATTTTTATATAATGAAAACTATACGGAGGAAGAGTTTGAAAAAATAGTGCTTCAAATTAGAAAGCTCTTGGATGAGGATCTGCTGGCTAAAAATGAAGAACGCCAATATCACCTATTATTAAAATCAGAAATTGAGACGTTTAAGAAAGACAAAAAATCAATGGTTCGCATTAGCATATCTGAGAGCAAAGAAATTATATATAAAGAGGTGGAAGGGCGTGAATGCGCCTATGTAGATGCGTCCTACTTTATGAAAACGAAGAAAGAAACACAACGTAGCAACCAAGCATATGTTTTGCGTAAATCGGAAGAAGGAAAATGGAAAATCGTTGCCTTTAAACAGGAGGATTCATTCTAAATGAAAGATAAGAATGAGGACATTTATATACTGGCGATTGAAAGCTCTTGTGATGAAACAGCGGCGGCTGTTGTAAAAAATGGGCGAGATGTTTTATCAAACATCATTTCGTCCCAAATAGAATTGCATAAACCCTATGGGGGCGTAGTACCGGAACTGGCCTCTCGAAAACACATAGAGAAAATAAATCAAGTGATTGAAGAGGCCCTCGTTACAGCAAAACAAACATTAGACGATATGGACGCGATCGCTGTCACTTATGGGCCGGGCCTTGTTGGGGCATTGCTTGTAGGAGTGGCCGAGGCGAAAGCGATAAGCTATGCCAAAAAGAAACCGCTGATAGGCGTGCACCATATTGAGGGACATATCAGTGCAAATTTCATTGAAAACAAAGAATTGGAACCGCCATTTTTATGTTTAATCGTATCTGGTGGGCATACCCACCTTGTGAAAGTAAACGACTATGGGACATATGAAATCATTGGGCGTACGAGAGATGATGCGGCCGGAGAAGCGTTTGACAAAGTAGCAAGGGCAATCGGGCTTGGATATCCGGGCGGACCTAAGATTGAGCAATTAGCGAAAGAGGGTAATCCGGATGAAATTCCTTTTCCGAAAGCCAAAATAGCAGAACACCCATATGACTTTAGCTTCAGTGGGGTAAAATCTGCGGTATTAAATTATATCAATGGCTGTAAAATGAAAAATATCCAATACAACGTGGCAGACATCGCAGCGTCTTTCCAAAGTGTCGTAATACAAGTGCTGGTTGAACATGCAATGATGGCGATGGAAGAATTTGGCATGAAAAAGTTTGCCATCGCCGGTGGCGTTGCAGCCAATATGACACTGCGCAATGCCATGAAAGAAGTGTGCGAAAAAAACAAGATTCAATTTTTTTATCCCTCCCCGATACTTTGTACCGATAATGCCGCAATGATTGGAGCTGCGGCATACTATGAATACTTGGCGGGGAGAAGACACGGCTGGGATTTAAATGCAGTGCCAAATTTAAAATTAGGTGAGCGGTAGTATTGTTTTATCATGAAAACGGTAGAAGAAGTGAGTAAAAATATGCAAGGGACGAAAGACAGATCAAATTATAAATTTACGGCGATAATTTTGGCAGCAGGGCAAGGGAAACGTATGAATGCCAAAATACAAAAGCAATATCTTATGTTGAACGATAAACCCTTAATTTACTATTCTTTAAAGTCGTTTGAGGATAGCCCTGTAGATGAAATTATACTAGTTGCCGGTGTGGGGGAAATAGAGTATTGCAAAGAAGAAATTGTAAAGCGGTATGGTTTTTTGAAGGTTTGTGCAGTGGTTGCCGGAGGACGTGAAAGGTACCACTCTGTTTTTTGTGGCTTGCGTGCAGTCAGGGAATCTGATTTTGTGCTTATCCATGATGGGGCACGGCCGTTTGTGGATGTACCCATAATTATCCGTGCAATGGAGGGGGCATTGAAATTTAAGGCTTGTGCAGTTGGAATGCCAGTAAAGGATACCATTAAAATTGCAGATGAAAAATGTTTTGCAACGATGACGCCTAAGAGAAATCATGTTTGGATGATGCAGACGCCACAGGCGTTTTCGTTTTTATTATTGTACGATGGCTATAAAAAATTATTGGATAGGGAAGCCGCCGCAGAAGAAATTTTCGTGACAGATGATGCGATGGTAATCGAAACATTTGGCAATACAGCGGTTAAACTGATAGAAGGTTCTTATGAAAATATAAAAATAACTACCCCAGAGGACTTAGAAATTGCTCGTATTTTTAGCAAAAATAAAAACGACAATTTCGTATCCCCGGACACTTAGCGAAGTTTTTTCGCTTAGCGACTGTGCTTGACTTGTAAAATAAAAACAACAATTTCGTATCCTCGGACACTTAGCGAAGGTCTTTTTTGCTTAGCGACTGTGCTTGACTTGTAGCTATAAATAAAAATATAAATAAAGGAGTTCAAAATGGATATTATTGCAAAGCTGGCAGAGGAACTGCAGATTAAAAAGCAGCAGGCAGAGGCAGCCGTAACGTTGATAGACGAGGGAAATACCATCCCTTTTATTTCCAGATACCGAAAAGAGGCAACAGGTGCTTTGGATGATGAGGTATTGCGTAATTTATATGAGCGCCTAAATTATTTGCGCAATTTAGAAGAAAAAAAGCAGCAGGTATGCGCGAGCATTCAAGAGCAGGGAAAATTAACAGAAGAACTAAAAATGCAGATTGAAAATGCTTTGACCCTAGTCGTAGTGGATGATCTATACCGTCCCTACCGCCCGAAACGAAGAACACGCGCAACCATTGCGAAGGAAAAGGGGCTTGAACCGCTTGCAAATACCATTTTGCTGCAAAGAATAGGGACTCCACTTGAAACAGAGGCCTTACAATACCTCGACGAAGAAAAAGAAGTATGCACCGCAGAAGAGGCGATCGCGGGAGCACTTGATATTATAGCAGAAAGTATATCTGATAATGCCGACTATCGTAAATACATACGGGAAACAACGACAAAAACTGGGAAAATCATATCTGCTGCAAAGGATAAAAAAGTAGAATCCGTATATGAAATGTACTACGAATTTGAGGAGCCAGTTGCAAAGCTTGTGGGGCATAGAATACTTGCGCTCAACCGAGGTGAGGCGGAAAAGGTGCTTACTGTTAAAATAGAAACGCCGGAGGAGCAGATTATCCGCTATCTTTTAAAAAAAGTTATTGTAAGGGAAAATCCCTATACTTCCCCGGTACTGGAAGCTACAGTAGAAGACAGCTATAAACGTTTGATTGCTCCGGCCATTGAGCGTGAAATACGCAATGAATTGACAGAACGTGCCGAGGATGGGGCAATCAAAGTGTTTGGCAAGAATTTAGAACAACTTTTGATGCAGCCGCCAATTGCCAATCAAGTTGTACTTGGCTGGGATCCCGCATTTCGTACCGGCTGTAAACTGGCCGTTGTAGATTCCACTGGAAAGGTGCTTGACACAACCGTTATTTACCCAACGGCACCGCAAAACAAGGTGTCTGAATCAAAAGAAGTAGTGAAAAAATTAATTGATAAATATAACATTTCCTTGGTATCTGTTGGAAATGGAACGGCATCTAGAGAGTCGGAAATGATTCTCGTAGAACTTTTAAAAGAGCTAAAAAAGCCGGTACAATATATTATTGTAAATGAAGCGGGTGCATCCGTCTATTCTGCTAGTAAGCTTGCCACCGAAGAGTTTCCCAATTTTGACGTAGGCCAGCGAAGTGCGGCATCTATCGCAAGGCGGCTGCAGGATCCCTTGGCGGAACTGGTAAAAATTGATCCAAAATCTATCGGCGTCGGACAATACCAGCATGACATGAACCAAAAGAAATTAAGCGAGGCATTAGAGGGCATTGTGGAAGACTGCGTGAATAAAGTTGGTGTTGACTTAAATACGGCATCGGCATCTTTATTTGCTTATATTTCCGGTATCAGCAAAGCCATTGCCAAAAATATTGTAACCTATCGGGAGGATAACGGTCGGTTTTTAACACGTGCGCAGCTTCTAAAAGTGGCAAAATTAGGACCAAAGGCATACGAACAGTGCGCAGGGTTTATGCGTATTTCCGAGGGGAAAAATCCCCTTGATGGTACAAGCGTACATCCGGAAAGCTATGGTGCAACCTTAAAACTACTGGAAAAATTAGGCTATACGCCGGACGATATCAAAGGTGGGGAGTTATCCGGCATCGCAAAGCAGGTGGGCGACTATAAGAAACTGGCGACGGAGCTTTCGATTGGCGAAATGACGCTCGTGGATATTGTAAAAGAGCTAGAGAAGCCGGCTCGCGATCCCCGTGATGAAATGCCGAAACCAATATTAAGAACGGACGTTCTGGAAATGAAGGATTTAGCACCGGATATGATTTTAAAAGGAACGGTACGAAATGTCATTGACTTTGGAGCCTTTGTAGATATCGGTGTGCACCAAGACGGACTGGTACATATTTCACAAATATGCAACCGGTTTATCAAACACCCACTAGAGGCGGTAAGCGTGGGGGATATTGTGGAAGTCAAGGTCATGAGTGTAGATTTACAGAAAAAGAGAATACAGTTGACAATGAAAATTTAACAATAACTACTTGAAATAAATCGCTATATCGGTTATAATAGGAAATGCGTAAGCAAAATAATGGGTCGCACAATGACCATGCGACACTTTCATAACAAGTTCTTCGGGGCAGGGTGAAATTCCCGACCGACGGTGATACCGTGAAAGCGGAAAGTCCGTGAGCGATTGAATCAAATAGAAAATGTATTTGGTTCGTTAGCCGATTTGGTGTGAATCCAAAACCGACAGTATAGTCTGGATGAGAGAAGAAAACATCGTTTTTGATGCATGTATTTGAATACCCCGGAATCTTTGGCTTGATAAATAAAATTTTTTGCTTTTATTTATCAAATGTAGCCTTGGATGTCGGGGTTTTTATCGTTGCAATTCATACGATATAAACAAAAAAAACGAATGTGTTCACCCACAAGAACAAGAAACAAACTAAGGAGAAATTCGTGTAAAAGGAAGGCGTTTTTACACAGTATGCGCTAAAAGATGCGCAAGAAAGAGGTGGATTATGAGCACAATAGCAAATGCAGGAACAAAAAAGAACGAAAAACAGCGAACCGGAACAAATGTGAGGAAATTGACCATGACAGCCATGCTGTCTGCGATAGCCTTTATACTTATGTTCTTGGATTTTTCGATACCGATTATGCCGACTTTCATTAAAATGGATTTATCGGAACTTCCGGCATTGATTGGAGCTTTTGCAATGGGCCCAATAAGTGGAGTAACGATATGCCTAGTAAAAAATTTACTGCATCTATTTATAACTTCGACCGGCGGAGTGGGTGAATTGTCAAATTTCATTTTGGGGGCAATCTTTGTACTTCCGGCAGGGGTGGTTTATCGAAAATGGCATAATCGAAAAGGGGCACTCATCGGCTCATTCGTAGGCGCAGTTTTAATGGGACTGATGAGCATCCCTTCTAATTACTTTATCGTGTATCCGGTTTATTATAATTTTATGCCAAAAGAATTGATCCTAGGGGCATATCAAGCAATCTTTTCTGGTGTGGACAGCATTTTAGACTGCTTGGTTTTGTTCAATATGCCTTATACATTTGTAAAGGGACTGTTTAGCGTCATCATAACATTCCTAGTCTATAAACATATATCGCCTATTATTAAGGGGGCAAGGGATAGCCGTTAAGTAGAAAAAATGGTCTTTTGTGGACATACAGAGGATATTTTAACGCAAAGTGCCCCACACAAAAGTGTGGGGCACTTTGTGGAGCAAAACCCGAAGAGAAGAGGATAAAAAATAGTCAGTTAAAAATATAATGGTGAGCTAAAAAATACCAGTTAAATATAGATTTCTCAAAAATCAAATATAGATTGCCCCTCTGGACAGGATATGCTATACTTATGAACGGCAATGACGTATAAGAACGAGCGGACATTAGCGACAGATAGGATGGCAGTGGGGTATAAGGCTGAGCGGACATTAGGCGATATAAGGATGGCAATGACGTATAAGGCTTGATATGAGCGGACATTGGTTATATATGGGCGAAATGACGTATAAAGGGCACGTTGACAGTGGATTTACGTAGATAGAATGGTAGTGGGGTACAGACATGGATGAATTAAAAAAGAATATTATAATCTTTAAAGCAAATTTTGATTCGCTCATTTCTTTTGCAGAACAGATGACAGATGCATTTTTAAAAATGGGTTACGATGTCTTGCTCGTTGATATGGAAAATTCAGTGAAAACTTTAGCTGCTATCTATGAATTTGCTGTCCCAAATCAGACGGTGGCACTATTTTTCAATCATGTAGGTTTGAATCTATTGAACAAAGAACATGGTATTTTATGGAATGAGCTGAAAACGGACTGCTATGATATGATTGTAGACCATCCGATGTACTACCATGCGGCAATTATATTCCCGATAGAAAAAAGTACATTCCTTTGTGTCGATAAGTTTCATCAGAAATTTATTGAACGTTTTTATAAAGAACGAGTGAAGAGCTATTTTCTCCCATTAGCAGGGAGCAAGGCAACACAGCCGGAGATTGCATTTCGAGAAAGAAGCATGGATATTGTTTTTACAGGAGCTTATCTGGTGGATAACCGGATTGACATACATACAGCCGGACTTTTAGAAGGGACCAAAGCCCTTTGGATGGAATGCTACCAATTGCTGACGACTTGTAAAACGATGGCAATTGAACAGGCGGTTGAATCGTGTTTAACGAAAAAAGGCATTCAATTGCCGGAAGAGGATTTGCGGGATACAGTTCGGCTTTTTAAAGAAATGGATGGAATGCTACGTAGTACAATGCGTGCTAAAGTAGTGAAAATATTGGCAGACAATGATATACAGTGCCATGTCTATGGCGAGGGCTGGGAATTTTTAGACTGCAAGCAAGAAAATTTAATTATTCATGGAAGAGTGGCTTTTTTAGAATCCATTCGCCTGATGGCTGATGCACGTATTGTGTTAAATGTGATGCCATGGTTTAAAGATGGTGTACATGACCGGGTGTATACAGCCATGCTAAATAAAAGCGTTTGCCTGACGGATAGTAGTAAATTTATGGATGAAACGTTAAAAGACGGTGAACATGTAATTATGTATTCTTTGGATGCATTGGAAGAGCTGCCAAAAAAGGTAAGGTATTATTTAGACCACATAGACGTTTTGGAAAAAATTTCGCAAACAGGTTATCAATATGCAGATGGAAATGAAGATTGGACGAGTAGGGCAAAGCTACTGGAAAGCATTTTTAAAGGGCGAGAGTGATTTAAAACCCGCAGAACGAAGTTGCCAATCATACATAAGATAATCTGGGCGAGAAGAATTCAAAACCCACAGAACGAAGTTGCCAAAACATTTAGCCATACGATTGAGTATAAGTAGGAAAGGTTGCATACGATGTCAACAAAAATATTTACAATGACACATAAGAAGTTTACTGAACCAAAGGATACTCTTTATCAGCCATTGCATGTCGGTAGGGCATTATCTTCGGATTTGGGATATCTAGGGGATGATTCTTTTGATTGCATTTCCAAGTTGAATCCATATTATGGGGAACTGACAGGCATTTACTGGGTATGGAAGAATTTTCATGAGGCGGACAACGTTGGGATTTGCCATTATCGGAGATTTTTCTTGAATAAGGACAAACAGCTGCTAAAGGAAACGGATTATGAAAATATCCTAAAAGAATATGACATCATGGTTTCTAATACTGCCTACACGGATGGGAGTTATCAGGACTATTACTCCGAAGCGCATAACCTGAAGGATCTATTGACGACCGGTCAAGTGCTAAAAGAAAAATATCCGGACTACTATCCTTCCTTTACAAAGGCCTTGGCGGGGCATACCTATTATTATGGGAATCTTTTGGTGACCTGCAAAGAAAAATTTGATGCATATGCAACGTGGATGTTTGACATTTTGTTTGAAGTGGAGAAACGGATTGATGTCAGTGCTTATGACTTATATAATCAGCGTGTTTTCGGGTTTTTATCAGAGCAGCTGCTTAAGGTTTGGATAGATAAAAATGAGTTGCATGTATATGAGGGCATTGTTGGAATTACGGCGGAAAAGGCTGAAACAGTAGAGTTTAAATTGGCAATTTCACAATTGCTGAAGATGGGGGAGATCACAAAAGCAAGACAGTTCTTTTATGAATTTACCAAAATTCGCCCCGATGTTCGTCTAGAGCTATCGGATATAAAAGGCGAAATTCCGATTATAGAACAGATTCTATATATTTGTGAAGAAGAACAAAACCGTATGATGCAAGGTATGTATGCCTATTCCAAAAACTTGAACGAACTAATGGCACATTACAAAGCAGTACGAGATATTATGATAACATGTGGGGAGCAGGATGTTGCAGAAGAGGAAATTAAATATATTTTAGACAATCATGTATCATGGGTATTTATTATGGTGATTTTGATAAATACAAATGATAATTTAATAAAAAAAGCTATTGCGGTCAAAGTGATCAAGGACATTTTTAGACATGCAGGGAAAAAAGAGGATGCTCTGATGTTAAAGCTGCCTTAGTGGGTTGAAAGAAGAAAGGTAGTGACTATAAGAGACGAAGCGAAATAATTGTGAAGAGAGGCAGCGATTCAAAAGAAAAAACGAAATAATTGCGAATATAGGTAATGCTTTTGAGTAAGAAAAGAAAAAGATACTACAGGCCTTAAAGATAAAAAGGAAATTTTTTGAATTGCTTGAGAATTGCTTGAGAATGGATGAATTACATGATATAATGGGAGCAAAGCGAACTTTATATCGCACCGAGCGAAGCGAAGTGTGCATCTGCCGGAGGCTATCGTGATGATGTAATAAATTCAAGTGGCGATTCAGACACGTAGCAATGAGAGGCTTTTTGTGGCACGTAAAGTGGTCTGGATGCTTAATGCAGGAATTTGGATCTGGACACGCAGTAGCGGAGAGGTGTTTTGTGGAGCAAGATAAAAATAGTAAGTTTAACCATTTTGATGAAGCAGGCAATGCCATTATGGTAGATGTCAGTGCCAAGGCTGATACCGTAAGGACTGCCGTGGCAAGAGGGAGCATATATGTGGGGCGGACTGTATTTGAAGCGGTGGGCAATCATACTGCCACAAAGGGGGATGTTTTAGGTGTTGCGCGGGTAGCAGGGATTATGGCAACAAAACGTACGTGGGAATTAATACCGATGTGCCACCCTTTAATGCTTACAAAAGTTTCGATAGACTTTCGTGTAATCGAAGAATCATTTGAAATAGAAACCACATGTACCGTAGGGCTTACCGGAAAAACTGGAGTTGAGATGGAGGCTTTGACCGGAGCCACAGTGGCACTATTGACTATATACGATATGTGTAAAGCGATGAACAAGGACATGGTTATAAGAGAAATCTGCCTGATGGACAAGACCGGTGGAAAAAGCGGCGATTATGGGAGGAGGTAAGAAATGAAAAATAAAAAAACGCTAGTAATTTGCCTGATTGCGACAATGTTTCTTTCACAATTTCAAATGGCTTTTGCAAGCAAGCTTACGAATGCAGAAAATGAGCGTGAAAAGGCGAAAGAAAACTTAGGTTCCGTCAACAGCCAAATAAACGAACTTGAAAATCAGCGGACAGCAATTAAGAAAGAAATAGATTCACTTGACAGTGAATTAGTTGAAGTTATTGTAAATATGAGCGTTTTGGAAGAAAAATTAACGACAAAAGAGGATGAACTAGCTGGGGTGCAGGAGGATTTAGTAAAGGCGAAAGAAGCGGAAAAAGCTCAATACGAAGCGATGAAAAAGCGTATCCAATTTATGTATGAACGAGGAGATACCGCTTTTATTACATCTATCCTAGAATCACAGAGTATTACTGATTTGTTAAACCAAGTAGAGTACTATAATGAAGTTTATGACTACGACCGGTCATTGCTGATAGACTATCAAACGACGAAATTGCAAGTACAGCAGCTAGAAAAGCAGGTAGAAGCTGAAATTGCTGAGATGAAAGAAATCCATGAGAGCTATCAGCAGGAAAAAATTAACTATGAAAATACGATTGCGGAGCGGAAGGTTCAGGTGCAAAATTTTGGAGCAAGGCTCTCGGATGCGTTAAGTTTAGCGGCGAAGTATCAAGATACAATCAGTGCTCAAGATGCGATTATTAAGGCCGAAAAGGATCGAATTGAGGCAGAAGCGAGGGCAAGGGCGGCAGCAGAGGCGCAAGCAAGAGCGACGGCAAGTAGTAATGGAGCCTCTGGCGGTTCACTAGGAAATATCAGTACCGGTGGTGGAGGAAATGCAAATCCTGGCTATAGTACAGGTGTTAGCGGCGGTGCTATCGTTGATTATGCATGTACCTTTGTAGGGAATCCTTATGTATGGGGCGGAAATGATCCAAATACCGGCGCAGATTGCAGTGGCTTTATAAAATACGTATATGGGCATTATGGTATTGGGCTACCAAGAACTTCCTATGAATTGAGAAGTTCCGGGCAAGAGGTAAGTTATGCAAATGCACGAGCGGGGGATATCATCTGTTATGAAGGACATGTTGCTATTTATATGGGGGGCGGTCAAATTGTACATGCAAGAGGAACCGCTTTTGGTATTGTGACTGGAAATGCGACGTATAAGTCGATTATTACGGTGCGAAGGGTACTATAGGAAACCGGTGCAACAAATTACTATTTCGCATAAACTTTTTCCCTAACTATAGTGTAGGGGTGCGATAGGAAAATTCGCTCATCTTATAAAATAATGTTCCAAATGTGGATTAGCTTTTCCAAGGAATAGGCAGCGTTTGCCGGACTTGTGGAAGGTAGTTTTATAATGGGTCGATTTGTCAGCTTATAGGAGTATTGATTATATAGTTCACATGCTTTTGCTCCATTCCCAAATATTTTTTCAATTGGGCTGATATTTAGTATAACGGAAAGATCTGCAGGTACAACGTTTTTGATGCTACTGTCAGAAGAACCAACAATATCACAGCTATGGATAACATCCCAAATGGAGATGCCATGGGTCAAAAGCAGATTCTTTTTTTCTTTTATCGTTGTAGGGAGGGGTTCTTTTGTTAAAGCGGATAGGATTTTCCAAAATCGGTTTTGCGGATGCCCATAATAAAAATTATGTTCGCGGGATTTTACAGAGGGAAATGTCCCCAGAATTAAAATGCGGGATTGATGATTGAAAACGGGTTGGAATTGGTGTGTAATCTGTTGATAATCATGCATCGTGAACCTCTTTCTTGAACCTTAAATCAGGGGGGTATGAAATAGCTACAAGATATTTTACAATGATTTATGCAAGTATTCAACAATAATTTTTTTATAGATTAATAATTTTGTAAAAATGGACGAAATGAAAGAAAGAGGTGTGTTATGCAGTTTGAACAATTGCAAAAAGATATGATAGCGGCTATGAAGGCCAGAGATAAAGAGAGGAAAGAGGCGATTTCATCGCTGCTTTCCGCAGCTAAAAAAGTGGCAATAGATGAAGGGTGCCGTGAAGATATAAAGGAAGAGCTTGTAGACCGTGTTATTTTAAAAGAGTTAAAAACGGCGAAAGAGCAAGTGGATGCTTGCCCACAAGAACGGGCGGATTTGCGTAAAGAATATGAAACAAGATATGAATTCATAAAGCAATATGCACCGACGATGATGTCGGCAGAAGAAGTAGAAGCGTTTATTGCTGAAAAATTTGCACAGGTAGTGGCAACCAAAAATAAGGGTCAGATTATGAAAGCGGTCATGGCAGAATTAAAAGGGAAAGCAGATGGCAAGGTGATTAATCAGGTTGTTGTAAAGCTGTGTGAGCAATAAAATGCTATGCAGGATATAAAATGCTATGCAAAACATGGAAGAGTTACCGACAAGGCATAAAGTGGTATAGAGCATTTTATGTGTCAGATGAAAAAGGCTATGTGCAGGCAGGTTGTGAATTCTCAATAGTCCCTATATGTGAAGTAGGTCATGAATGGATCTACGATTAGCATGGATATTCAACGACAATCCCACATGCAAAGGAGGTAGGGCATATTGTCATGAATAAAAGAGAGGATTTACATATGCTTACCAAGTCTTTTTTTGTTATGTAGAAAAATTCTCTGGGGGGAGATGAGTTAGTTATGGAAAAACAATATTTGGAGGAAGAGAGCAATGCTCAAAAACAAAATGCAATTGTAGATGGTATAATATGGAAACAGCTTTTCATATTTTTCTTTCCGATTATGCTTGGCTCTTTTTTTCAGCAGCTGTACAATATGGTTGATGCTGTTGTGGTAGGAAAATTTGTGGGAAAAGAAGCACTAGCGGCCGTAGGGGGAACAACAACCAACTTGATAAATATGCTTGTTGGATTTTTTGTAGGATTATCTTCAGGAGCATCTGTTGTTATTTCACAATACTTTGGAGGCCAAGATAAAAAGGGTATAAAACGCAGTGTGCATACAGCAGTTGCATTAGGTATCGCAGGTGGATTTATTTTGATGTGCGTAGGTGAAGTAGCTGCGCCTTTTGCATTAAAGTGGATAGGAGCCAATGATGAAATTATAGGCTATGCATTAAGCTACATCAGGATTTTTCTTTTGGGAATCATTCCAACGGCCATTTATAATATTGGCGCGGGAATCTTACGGGCTGTGGGTGATTCAAAGCGTCCACTTTATTATCTTATGATTGCCTGCGGGATAAATATAGGATTGGATCTACTCTTTGTGGTTGTCTTTCGTTGGGGAATACAAGGTGCGGCACTGGCAACGATTATTTCACAAGTATGCAATGCCGTGTTTATCTATAGCTATTTAATCCGTGTAAAAGATGTATATGCGGTTACCGTTAAAAAAATTGGCTTTCAAAAAACAGAGCTTCAAAAGATCGTACGGCTAGGTGTTCCGGCAGGGCTGCAGGCTTGTATGTATACGATATCTACAACCATTATACAATCTGGAATTAATACGTTTGGCACGGATGCGATTGCTGCAAATACAGTCTTTGATAAACTAGATGGTATTTTTTGGATGGTTATGAGTGCGTTTGGAATTGCAGTCACTACCTTTGTTGGCCAGAATTTTGGTGCAAAGAAATTTGACCGGGTTAAAAAATGTGTTAGGGTATCCTTAGGGATGGCAATGGGAATAGCGGTGCTGCTCTGTACGTTATGTGTTGTGTTCCGAAGTGCCTTTTTCCACTTGTTTACAGATGATGCGGACGTTATTGCTATAGGTACAGAGCTTGTAGGATTTTTGATACCGATGTATTTTACTTATGTGTGTATTGAAATATTGGGGGGAGCCATCCGTGGAGCCGGCGATTCTTTGATACCGGTCATTATAACATTTCTGGGGGTATGTGTATTTCGTGTACTCTGGGTACTGTTTGTAGTGCCGGTATGGCATGATCTGCATGTACTGCTGATAAGCTTTCCACTAAGCTGGACGCTAACCTCAATCGTATTTATCATATACTATAAATCTGGCATTTGGCTGAAACGAAGCAAGAAACAGATATTTGGATAGCATTTCTTGGGTATTGATATCAAATGTGGTGTAGGGCATCTGCTATTATTTTGGAAGGATGTAGAGGGGGCATATAAGCTTAAATATTTGATAAGTGTGAGTAGATAAGCAGGCTGGCCAGTAGGATTGGATGAAGTAGGATTAGATAAATGCTATTAGGAAACGCTTGTTGTCATAAACAAAGGAATTTTCTCATAAACTCTAAAAAACGCATGTATGAGGGAATTCTTTTGAAAGGATATATAGAAGAACGAGCAGTGGACATAGCCAATTATATTATTGAAAAAAATGCAACTGTGAGGCAAACGGCCAAAAAATTCGGGATTAGCAAGAGTACGGTACACAAAGATGTAACCGAACGTCTTGCACAGATTAATCCATCCCTTGCAAAACAAACAAGGAAAGTTTTAGATGTCAATAAAAAAGAACGCCATATAAGGGGAGGCTTGGCTACAAAGGAAAAATATTTGATGTATAGTACAAATAAAAGATAATTCTTGAAAACAGGGGGTGTTTGTGCAATTCCCTGTTTTCTCGTATTATGCTACAAAATTTGAAATTATTTCGTTTGCTATCATAAAGTACGTTTTTAACGATGAGGGCGGGGCTTGGAAAGATTTAGCACGCGAGTATGCCAGGGCAAAAATCGGTGTTCGTGTTGAAGATGTAAAACGCGGTTGCAAATAGTACCCATGGTAAATTTTTGAATTGCCACTATATTCTATGCACATGTTTTCCCATTATCGGGATCCGGAGTAAGGACATAAACGTCTTTAACCTCAACAATAAGTGCACCTTTAGCAGTGAGCTTAAACTTGCTTGTGATGGTATTTCCTTTTTCCAGTAAGACGGCATCCTTTGAATATATTGCTTTCCCCTTGAGCTGATAGCCTTTTGAAAGCACCCATGTCTTTGTTTCTTCCAATAACTTCTTTACTTCGCTATTCAGATTACTCATATTTTGTCAGAATATGATGCGCTTACTTTTGCTCAAGCTGTTTCAATCGTTTCAACATCTATTACAACCATTTGGTGGCAATTCACTTTCGGAATGAGATATTCAATTCCACTATCAACTTCACGGAATTCAATATCTTCCATCTGCGGTGCAAGATATACGCGATTTACTTTTTCCTGTATACGGAGAATAACGGACTTATTATATAGTGGCACTATATCCTCAATCACTTCTATTGCATGCATTTTCCCGTCACTTAAAAATGAACCTCGACCCATTGTATGTGCAAAAAGCACGTGATTGATATATCTTCCTTGGTCTTTTTGCTTCGTCAATGTAACAATTGCTTTATCGGGCAAATTCGCTTCAATGGTTTTCTTCTCCCCAAGCAATGTATCAAGGGCATAACAAATAGTCTCCTTAAGATGTAACGACCCCATCTTTGCATAATCTGTAAATATATTCCAGCTTATGTACGCTGTATTCTTTGTTATAACTGCCGCCGGAAAACTTTCTTTGCTATTGTTTGGGGTCTGCTGATGCGAGCAAAAATGTAAAATGTCCCTATTAAAATAGGAATTTTCTCTTCTTGCAAATTCAGTTCCTCCCAGTTGCTCTATCCGGTAAGCATCTTCGTACATTACATGAGCATCACGTCCCGTTACAAGTGGAAATAATGGAATAAGATAATCCGGTTTGTATTCGCTTTTCCCTATAAACTTCACTCCCATATCCAAAGTGAATGTATCTTTATCCGATGACAATCCACTTGATCCGGTAGCCAGAATCTTACCACCATTCTCCAAATATTTTTGCAGTCTCTTCCTCAAGTCTTCTGATAAACGAATGTTATCAGGCAAGATAATCAATGGATAGTCTTGAAATTCTACTTCCGTATCTATTATTCTATATAAATATTTTCCTTCCAGCATGATACGGTTTGCACCAATATCACCATGCCACTGCACATCTCTATTCGAAACAGAATGATTCACAGCCTCTTCGCTCAAAATTCCTATATCAAAACAATTGACGGAATTTAGACACCATTCTTCTTTCAGCTCTACTTCCTTGTAGGCGGCACCTATCAGTCCATATGTAGCTTCATTCATCTTCCCTAAGGGATGCAGCTGATCTCCAATGGAAGATTTCGCTCCAAATGCAAGTGCAAGTGATGTTTCATAAATAAGTGCATTCGGATGTTTGTAGCCACCGAATTCCCCCCAGGTATTATGAAACTTCCCGGTCATTCCCAAATATTCTTGTCCCAGATTCATAACGTAGGAAGCTGACATTGGAAAATGATCATATCCCCAACCGCCTGTGGGAAGACTCTCCAGTTCCAGATGTGTATTGTAGCCTGCAATATCTCTTCTTCCCCTTGTTATGTGTCCGGCATTATGAAAAATCGTACAATCCCCATTATATTTTTTAATAACACGCTCCATACGTTCTGCATATCTTTGATAAACTAATTCTGCTTGTTCCATAACAGCATCTATGTCTCTGGGATCTTTCTTCTTTTGTATCATTTCATTACGGCAATTGGCACAATAACAGGGATGAATACTTGCAATATCCAAAAAAATTCCGTTGGGTTTATACCTTTGCATCACCTCCGCCGTCTGCGCTTCCAGTAAGTCCAAGTAAGTTGTATTAAAACATAATAAATGGAATCCTGCCCCATGAATAAAATTTGCCACCCATGGATTAGATTCATCTTCTGCTCTCGCTAGCCATTCCGGATGCCTTATCGCTTCCTTTTCATCCAGACCGGCCGAAATATAAACAGGTGAACTTACTCCTATCTCCTTGCACGCCTCTAATTGCTCTGCCAATAAGTCAAATGTTAATTCCGGGTGTATTTCATTTACTTGGGTTTTATGATAAGACCAACCGTGATGGCATTTGGAAAATATAGTGATAGAATCTACATGACCACTTATTAACGCGGTTTGAAATTGCTTTTTATCAAATTCCTTCCCGATATCCTTTATATGCTCTGAAGTGTGAAAATCCAAATGTACTTGTCTGAACTTCATGCCCATACGTTCTCCTTTCGGTGATTCAATCGTTGTGTCAATCCCATTCAAAATTTATCTGATCCAAAATTTTTTTTGCAATCAACATATGTCCATGCATATTCGGATGAACTCTATCCCATGCAAAACGATTCCCATGACCAATTGTCAGCGCCTGATCAAAAGATGCTTGCAAGTCCACAACGGGCAATTTGTACTTATGTGCAATCTCTTTTACCGCAGCTCCATACATATCCATGGTTTTACGCATTAGATCATTTGTATTTGGTTCCATGTAATAAGGCGTAATCATCAAAACGCAACTTCCTTGTTCCAGCGTTGTTTTCACAAGATACTCCAAACTTTCTTTATACTCCTCCACGTATACGTGGCTTTCTGTCTGAAGCGGTGAGTCAAATTGACGCCACACATCGTTTATTCCAATCAAGATACTGGTCCAATCCGGTTTTAGATCCAATACATCTTTCTGCCACCTCGCTTTTAGCTCCCTGACAGTATCTCCTGAATTTCCCATATTAATAATTCGTATCTTCTTATCTGGATCATTTACTTGGAGCAACGCATCCACCAGTGCTACATAGCCTGTTCCAATACCTGCAAACAATCCTTCTCCATATGGTCTTGCTCTTTCGCAATCCGTTATTGAATCGCCTATCATCACCCATTTGCTTTCTTTTCCGATCACTAATTTGCTCATGTTTCCTCCTGTTAAGAGAAAGAAGGGCAGCCCGGTTTATGTGGCGCTGTCCTTCTTTATTTGTCTCATTTCCTTTCCTTTTATCCCTTTACAGCCCCGGCTGTCTGACCTGCAATAATATATTTTTGGCAGAATAGATACAATAACGTAATAGGTAATGCCGTGAGTACCAGGTCTGCAAATACATAATTCCAATTACTCGCATATTGTCCAAAGAAATTATAGACTGTTAAGGGCATCGTCCACTTTGAAGCTGAGTTGAAAAAATATAAGGGAATCATAAATTCGTTCCATGCCGACATTGCAGTAGTCACTAATACCGTAGTCAAAATAGGTTTCATCAAAGGCAAAATAATTTTGAAAAAAATAACCGTTGGACTTGCACCATCAATATAAGCTGCCTCATCCAGATCAGTTGGCACATTGCGAATAAATCCTGTCAGCGTAAAAATAGACCAAGGTATATGAACCGCTATCTGCACTAATATAACACCTGCGAAAGTACCTATGAGGTTAAGTGCTTTTAGTACCCCAAATGTTGTTACAATTTGAACCGGTGAAACCATTCCCAAAACAAACAGATTGTATATAATTTTTGTATATCTTGTGCTTTTTCTAGAGATTACAAATGCACATAAACTTGAAAAAATCAATTCAATTATCGTAATAACTATGGTAATAATCATACTGTTTATAAAGGCCTGCCCAATTCCTCCATGCTTAATTACATATATATAATTCTCAAAATGCCATTCACCGGGCAAATTCATATTAAATAATTGTGCTTCTGTGGGATTTTTAAGTGACCCAAATATCATAATGAGCAATGGGGCAATCACAATCAAACTCATCGCAGCCATAATGGAGGTCAATACGATTTTTACCAATTTTCCTTTTTCTGCATTCTTCATTATATATCCAACTCTCTTTTTCTTAGAACATTGTTTACGAGAAGTGCGATCAAAGAAATCATTACAAACAATATTAACCCCATCGCTGTTGATCTTCCAAGCGTTCCTTTGGCAAAGGCCTTGTAAATATAAGTACTCAGTACTTGTGTTGCATTACCTGGACCGCCACCGGTCATAACATACACCTGCTCAAATACTTTAAATCCACCAATTGTATTCATAGTGACTACAACCGTAAATGCCGGTGCCAATAGAGGTAATGTAATATTTTTGATTTGTTGCAATTTGCTTGCGCCATCAATTTTAGCTGCCTCATAATATTCTTTTGAAATCCCTTGTAACCCTGCAAGAAAGATTGCCATAGCAAAGCCGCTCCACTTCCAGACTTGCACAAACATAATACTGCCTAAAGCCGTAGCATTGTTACCTAACCAATCTTTGGTCCAACTTTCCAACCCTATTAGCCTAAGAAGTTGATTTAAAATTCCATTATTCATCTTAAATACGGATGTAAACATAATGCCAACAACAATCAAACTCAACACTGCCGGAAGATAAAACATCGTCCGAAATAGGTTTTTTCCAATTACTTTTTCATCTAGAATGAGTGCCAATACTAACCCTATGATAATGATAAGGACAGTCGTAATGATTGCAAAAAGAAATGTATTTTTGGTTGCCAGTGCAAACCCCGCATCTTTTAGTAAATATGTAAAATTGTCTAACCCATTAAATTTAGGTTCATACAGTCTTAATATATTCCAATCTGTAAAGCTCAGTACAAACCCAAGTAAAACAGGGATTACGAAGAATACCGCAAAGACTATAATTGCCGGATATGTGAAATAATTCGGATACAACTTATTCTTTTTATTCATCTTGCCAGTTTCCTTCCTGCTAGTACTGCTTTAAAATCCTTCAAAACCTTGTTGCTGCATGATATCCACATAGTCTCGTTGTAAGCCTTCGAATACCTCTTTAGGTGTCTTTGTCCCTTGAATTGCTTCAATATAATTATTCCACAAATCCGGCCAAATCGCACCTGCATCCGACAGCAGACTGTTCATTTCAAATACATAGTTACCTGTCTTAATATACTGATCTACGATACTCGCTACTGCCGGCACTACATCGCCTCCATCTACATCATCAAAGGCAGGAAATCCCGGATTCACGTCATAGTACAATTTCTGATATTTTGGCATCGACCATACTTGTAAAAAGGCTTTGGCTGCATCAACTTGTGCACCTTCTTTCGGAACATATAGCCCTTGCACATAATTACCGGTTGGTAAAAGCTGTTTATCTCCAAACGAAATGACAAATGAACCTAACTCTACATCTGGATATTTCCCTTGTGCATCTGCTGCCCATTGTTCAATGGTATAATACATTGCCGCCTTACCTGTGCAAACTGCTTCAACTGCCGTATCATATCCAACTGACATATGATCTTCATTCCAATATCCGGCTTTCTCAAGCTCGGTATATCTTGTTAGAATATCTGTACATTCCGGTATACCCGTCCATTCAATCTCGTTTGCCAGTAGCTGATCTGTTACTTTTCCTACACGATCTCCCAAAGCGGCCGCTATACCACCCGTCATAAATATTTGTGTTGTCCACGTATCGGCATTGGTCGCATAGAGTGGGGTAACCCCATTTCCTTTTTCCTTAACTGTTTTTAGAATTTCAATGAACTCATCATAAGTTTTCGGATCTGGATCTGTGATTCCACATGATTCTAGTACTTCTTTGTTATAGAATACGATCTGATAACCTGATGAAGATTCTTTTGGTAAGCCATATACTTTTCCATCCGCTTTATCCTTAATTAGATCCGGATTGATTACTCTTTCCATCCATGGTTCATTGCTTAAATCTTCACAATTTTGTGCAACTCCAAGCGCAATATTTCGCGAAGGCATATTATGTTCAAACGTATCCGGTACTTCTGATGTGGAAAGTTTGACTTGCAATAAAGCGTCATATTCTCCATCTGGTACTACTTGGAATTCTACATCGCATCCATAATCTTCTTTGATGGCATCTGCCATGGTCTGATATTGCTCGAAATATTTTCCTTGGCTCGTCATAAATGAAATAGTCTTCCCATCCAATATCCCAAACTCACCATCTTTCGTTGCAACACCAGTCCCTTCTTCAGGCTCGTCCTTACTCTCCTCCGTGCTTTCTTCCTTGCTTTCTTCCGTGTTTCCTTCCTTACTTTCTTCCTTCTTTTCGCTCGCTCCACAAGCTGCCAAGCCAATTAATAGTATTGCACATATCAAAAAGGCCATCGTTCTTTTTACTATTTGCTTTCTCATTCTATTGCTCCTCCTTTTTTTGGAATGTTATTGTTTCTTGTTCATTTAAATTGTAACGTCCTCATCCAAAATTATAAATGGAAAAATTAATAGAAAAACATGGAATATTTGCGAATCGTATTTTATTACTTTCCGAGGTATGCTATGCTATATGCGATAAGTATTGTAATCTTTCTTAGGAGGACAAGCCATGAAGAAAAATTTTCAAAAAAGAGTTTTTTACAATGCTTCTTTTGTCATTGTCCTGTTCGTAATACTATTCTTGACATTTTTTTCAAAATATATCTGGGATGAAATCTCAAAGACTTCAAAAAATAATCTGAACCAATTGGCCGATAAAACCTATCGTGAATTATCTATACTATTTCAAGACATGGATAAACTGGCACTTTATGCTTCAACGAACCCGGAAATCACGCATGCATTAACGAATGCTCGGAAAACGGATATTAGTAATGAACAATTATCCCATTCCATTCGTCACATAATGACTTCCATCACGGTACCAAATGACTCTTCCAGGTTTCGCATAAGTTTATATAATGAAAAAGGTTATTTTGTTTCCAGTGGTATCCCCTATTCAAAAAAGATACTGGAAGAAAAGTTATCTTCCGCTGACTATAAATCCTGGTACAAAGAGCTTCCAATCAGACACAAAAAAAAATATATCACTTCTTTTTCAAAAGATACTTGGAGTGGTACGGCTGTTCCTTACATCTCACTCTACCGGGAGGTATTTGATGAAAAAATATTGGAACTCACCACTGGCATTATAGAAATACAATGTCCCTATAAGCATGTAGATTCCATATTAAATCTAGATTCTTCTCAGACCGAAACCTATTTATTTGATACCTCGGGAACATGCATCTATCCCCAAGATGCACCTTCTCAGATGTCGGAGTTGGTTTTTGAAATGAAAGAAAAGAATGAAAACTTAGTTTCCGGAGACGCTTTTTCCTTCACCGCATCCAACTCTATCTATAGTGGTATACAAATGGAGAACGGTTGGACATTCATTTTATCCCAGTCTCAAACACAAACTGATCAATTAGTGCGACAAGTCATTTTATCCATGCTCGTTATGAGTCTAAGTATTGTACTTATTTTTCTATATATCTTATATAAAATATTAAAAAATGCTATGAGACCTCTAAATGATTTAACGGCTTCTATTGCATCCATAACGACTCATTCTTCTCACTTAAACGTTGATTTTTCAGAATATCCGAATGAATTTATGCAATTATCAGAGGCTTTCAATAAGATGATGGAACGATTACAAACTTCCATGAACGACAATCTGAAATTAAAAGAATGTGAAACACATGCAAATCTAATTGCTTTACAATCTCAGATGAATCCCCATTTTCTTTATAACATGCTCACCATTATTGAAGCAATGAGCAGACAAAAAGATTATGCGCGAATTGATGATACCTGTAATTATCTAGCAAGAATGTTAAGATATAATTCTGCTTATGACGAGGGATATACCTGTATTCAAAATGAAATTCAACATACTGAATATTATCTGAAATTAATGCAAATTCGATACGAAGAAATGTTCGAATATCACATAATCATTGACCCTGTTTTTGATCAACTTTCCATAAAAATACCAAAGCTGTCTTTGCAGCCTATTGTAGAAAACTGTTTCCAGCACGGTTTCAAAAAAACGCTTCCTCCTTGGAAGATTCAAATTCACTGCCGGATTGACAAGGATATGTGGTATCTGTCGGTAGAAGACAATGGATACGGTATTACAGAAGGAGAAATATCTCTTTTAATGGAGCGCGTAGAAGATTTTTTGAAGAATCCATCCAGCAACCTTGATTCCTTAAAACTCGGTGGGATGGGACTCTTAAATACCATCTCGCGACTCAAATTGAAATATGGTGAAAATATCAAAGTTACAATTGAGAATCTTTCTACGCATGGAACAAAAATAACAATTGGAGGTCCTTTTCATGATAAATATATTGTTAGTTGAAGACGAACCACCTATCTTGAGGGATTTGTCTAAGCAAATCAAAGAGCTTTCTTCTTTTTGCTGCCTTTTTTCTACCACTACCAATGGAAAAGCGGCGATGGAAATAGTTGATCTTTCTTTCGCTTATATAGATCTGATCATTACCGATATTCAAATGCCTGTCGTCGACGGACTAGAACTAATCGCATATGTGAAAGGGAACTACCCCAAAATTTCTTGTATCATTCTTTCCGGATTCAATGATTTTAGGTATGCACAAAAGGCAATTGGTCTTGGAGTTGATGATTATCTACTAAAACCCGTTCAATTCGAAGACTTGAAAGATATACTCGCAAAAAAATATAAAGAAATTATCAAAACAAAAATATCTGCTGAAATCAGCAATGATTCTCATGATACACCGGTGATAAATTCTGTGCCAAAGATGCCACAACAATCCCAGCTCTATATCTCATGCATCTTATGCCTTGGGCTGCTTCCTCATTATCATTCTTTTATATCGCCTTATTTAAAAAATATATGGGATCTCGGCATAAGGAAAAGCCTAGAACACCTTGACGAGCAATCTACGATATCTTATGTAATAGCAGATGGAAAGACGCTTTCAGAGAAAAATATTATAATTGCACTTCCCGCCAACTCTTCTTTGGACATTCGTGCATTATTGGTTTCGTTTTATGAGAATCTTGATTTCAAGATTCCCCATACATTAATTGTGAATCCCTGTATTGATTCAATCACTTACATTGGAGATTCTATTCATGAATTACGAAAAGCCCTTTTTCGTACAATCATTTTGGGGCGATCGCAGTTGCTTTTTATTACTGATATCAATAGTCCTAAGGAAAATGATAACGTTTTGCAATTAAAAACTGACGTTTCGAATCTACATGCTATATTTAAAGAGCGGTCTTTTTCGGTCTTTAAGGCTGAGTTTCTGTATTTTATATCAGAATTAGAAAAAGAACATCTAAATCAAACCATTTTGTTTGATTTACTTTATTCTTTGATGTTTGGTTGCTTGAGAGATAGAGATATCTCCATTTCTTCAACTAACGCGATAGAGTATATTTCGGATGCCTTATACCTGTCGAACAATTATAAGGAACTCTCCGGGAATATCCTTTCTATGTTAGAAGATATCTATCGAAACGCTATTTCGTTTCATACAGATACGGACTCACAAGAGAAGACTCTTTACAAAATTGATTCTTATATTAGGCAACACTTCCATGAACAAATTAACACCCAAAGTATTGCTCAGTATTTTAATTTTTCGCCTGCGTATCTAAGCAAGCTGTTCCGGGAATATAAAAATATATCCCCTACTGATTATATTACAGAGCTTCGCATTCTAAAGGCGAAAAAGATAATGTCACATAATCCTTCACTTAAAATAAAAGATATCTCCCTTTCCATCGGATATGAGGATTCTTTGTATTTTAGTAAGGTTTTCAAAAAGCAAACCGGTCTCTCCCCTTCACAATTTATGCGACAAATATCACAACTAAATTTCTCTGACAAATAATCATCAAATCCCTAACGATTGGGTTTAGAAATTCTGTAATCGTTCATTTTTAACATCCCATTCGGGCATCGATTTAATCTAAATGGCTCAAGCGAAAACACATGTTCCAGAAGTCGGAATGGCTATAGGAGTTAAAGCACCGAAGGCACTTTGCTCACATTCGTCACGCTATTAACAGGTATGATGTCGGTATGTATATGGCTAAAAAAATAATGTTCATGCATGCATATTCATCTTCATATATACCGTCGGTATGTATAATTGATGAATATGAAGCTACTCTCAAAAACCAAAAGTAGCTATTTTCGACTTTGAATATAGTCATGCAAATTGAATGTTGCATTTAATATCATATCGTCAATTATCGGTACGTTAATGCTTTGAAAAGTATGTTGCAGAAATTCAAAAAACAGCCTACGATAGAAGTAGACATAGGGTTACGATTCACAGCCCATTGCCGCGAAGTCGCTTTTGTGCGTTTTTGCATAAAAGCGCAAGGGCTGAATGTGCCAAACCGCACGTTTTTTGTGCTGTTTGTGTACATAAACGTTACTTTAACAGCTAGCAGTGAATCGTAACGACATAGGAAAAATTGTCTTACACTACCACTTGACAGAGTTTTATTTCCGTGATAATATATATCGTGATAATTAAATATGAAAAGGAGTGTAATATGATGATTGAAATTTTAACCTTTCTCACAGAGAACAAGACCTTCTATCTTGCAACGGTAGACGGCAACAAGCCAAAGGTTCGCCCGTTTGGTTTTCTTATGGAGTTTGAAGGCAAACTCTACTTTAGCACGAATGAATCAAAGCCCAGTTACCGACAGCTTGTCGAAAACCCGAACATCGAAATTAGCGCGACAAATGCAAATAACGAGTGGCTGCGGCTGTACGGCGAAGCGGTATTCGATAATCGCCCGGAGGTAAAGGACAAAGTGTTTGAGGTTGCCCCGCACCTGCGCGGTATGTATGACAAGCCGGATAGCCCTATTTTAGCACCGTTCTATATTAAAAACGGTGAAGCTGCTTTTTGCTCATTGACTGCTGCGCCACGAATCGTGACTTTTTAGGAGGAGAAAAATATATGAGCGTGTACGATTACAGTTACACCAGCATGGAGGGAGCAACCGTTCCACTGTCCGATTATGCAAACAAGGTTCTGCTGATTGTCAACACCGCCAGCAAGTGCGGCTTTACGCCACAATACGCTGGACTGGAGCAGCTTTGGAAAACCTATAAAGACCGGGGGCTTGTTGTCATAGGCTACCCCTGCAATCAATTTCTGCATCAAGACCCTGGTGATAATGGGCAGATACAGGAATTTTGCACAGTACGTTACGGCGTTACCTTTCCACTCTCGCAAAAAATTGATGTGAAGGGCGCAAATGCACACCCGCTGTTCAAAGAACTATCGGGCGGCAAAAACATCAAATGGAATTTTGCAAAATTTCTGATTGACCGCTCTGGAAATCTTAGCGAACGTTTCGGTTCCACCAAAACACCGGAACAGCTTGTACCATATATTGAAAAGCTGCTGTAAATGTAGGGAGGTAATAGACGAATGGCGGGATGTAAGAATGCTAGTACAAAACTGCTGTAAGTATAGGGAGGGTGAAGGCAATTGGATTATAAAGAACGCTGTACAGCCATAAACGAGTTAATACAAAGCGCAGGCTCAAAGTTCGCTAAAGCCGCCGGGCAGCAATTCGCGGGGCAAAATCTCACGATGTCGCAGACGCAGATTTTACTGTTTCTTGACAAGTGCGGAGCGATGAAAGTGAGCGATATATCTTCATCGCTCAATATGATTGGAAGCAATGTGACCAACATTTGCAAACGCCTTGAAAATATGGATCTTGTCCGCCGTAACCGCTTGAAAGATGACCAACGGGTGGTTAAGGTTGAATTGACCGCCGAGGCGGAAGCAAAAATGGAGAGTATCAAAGCCAGTGTTAGTGACTTTCACCGAAAAATGCAAGAGTGCGTTTCTGAACAAGATTTGGAGGACATTCGCATTGGGCTTGCGAAGCTGAATGAACTGTTTGCTCTATTCCTTAATTTAGAGGCGTAAAAGCAGATGAATGGTAAATCTGAGGAAAGCGGAGGTTATGCAAACAATGGCAGAAACGCTTTTTGACATCGAAAGAAACAATACGATAAAATAGAAGGAGTGGTAGTTATGCAGGCTATTATGGAAACAATTTTTGACGTTGCTTATCTCGCAGTTGTAATTTCTATCGGGATTACAATGTGCGTCAAAGCGGAGCAAAACTGGGGGTTTCGCCTGTTCGGGATTATGGCGATTGTCCTTGGTTGCGGAGACGCGTTTCATCTCTTGCCGAGAGCGTACAGTCTGTTGACCGGCACGATGAGCGTGAACGTCGCCGCTCTGGGCTTTGGAAAGCTTGTTACTTCGATTACAATGACTGTTTTCTATGTAATTTTATATCATTTTATGCGACTGCGATATAACATCTCCGAAAGAAAACAATTAACAATGGCAATTTATGCCCTTGCTGTCGCCAGAATAGCGCTGTGCCTGTTTCCGCAAAACGACTGGTTTAGCATCGATGCGCCGCTAAATTGGGGGATTTACAGGAATATTCCGTTTGTAATCCTTGGGATTGTTTTGATTTGCCTGTCTTTCATCGAAGCGAAAAAGCACAGTGACAGGCAATTTAGCCGAGCTTGGCTTGCAATATTGCTGTCGTTCGCGTTCTATATACCCGTGGTTTTATGGGCGGACGCGATACCGCTTATGGGTATGCTGATGATTCCCAAAACGCTTTGCTATGTATGGCTTGTAACAATGGGATTCGGTGAATTGCGCAAAAAGTTGAAATTAAAAAACGTGAGCAGATGAAACGCTAAACTTGAAAACGATTTGGAGGAAAAAGTATGAACATTGAAGTACGCTATCTGTCAAAGTCCGGTAATACGAAGAAGGTTGCCAAAGCGATTGCAAAGGCGGTTAAGGTCACGGCGAAGCCTGTTGATAAACCAGTCAGTCCTGATACCGATATACTGTTTTTAGGCGGAGCGGTGTATGCGTTTGGGATAGACGAGGAACTGAAAGCGTTTATCAAAGAGCTTCCTAACAGCATTAAAAAGGTGGCTGTATTCAGCACGACGGCGGTTGTTAAGTCGGCGTTTCCGCATATAAGGAAACTGCTTGATGAGAAGAATATCCCGGTATTTGATAAGGACTTTCATTGCCACGGTGAGTTCAAATTTTTGCACAAAGAGAGGCCGAATGATAACGACTTACAACACGCGTTTGATTTTGCGCGTGATGTGGTGAATTCATACGAGATAAAGGCTTGATTTTTAGGTGTATCGCCAAATAGCTAACGCTATTCTATATGTAATGCTATTTATAAAAAGAGAAATGAAATGCTCAAAATCTTTAAGTATATCAAGTCGAAAGAATTGCAACTTTGACGAGAACGAAGCGAAAACAGCCGTGCGTATCGCACAGGGTGCGGAGTTTATGGAGAAAATGGAGGTATCTGAATGCCAGTATTACAAATTGAGCATTTAACAAAGGATTACGGTTCGGGACGCGGCGTGTTCGACGTAACTTTTCATGTCAACAAAGGGGAAGTATTCGGCTTTCTTGGTCCCAATGGTGCCGGAAAAACCACTACCATAAGGCATATTATGGGCTTCTCGCGTCCACAGAAAGGTGCGACGACGGTACAAGGTCTTGACAGCTGGAAAAACCATTATGCTATTCAAAAAGATGTTGGGTATCTTCCAGGTGAAATAGCCCTGCCGGAAAACCTCACGGGTACGGAGTTTATCAAGATGATGGCTGAGCTTCGCGGTATGAAAGATATGTCCCATACAGACTATCTTATCAAGAAGTTCGAGCTTGAACCATCTGGGGGCTTGAAGCGAATGTCGCTCGGAATGAAGCGAAAACTGGCGATTGTCACGGCGTTTATGCACGACCCCGCCATACTCGTACTTGATGAGCCGACCAGCGGACTTGACCCGATGATGCAAGACATATTCATCAGCTTTATTTTAGCTGAAAAGCAGAAAGGAAAAACAATTTTGCTCTCTTCCCACATTTTTTCAGAGGTGGACGCTACTTGTGACCGTATCTCAATTATAAAGGATGGGCATTTGGTTTCTACTTTTATCGCAAACGACTTGCGGCATACCGAAAGTAAAACTTTTAAGGTTGAATTTGCGGATAAAGCCGAATTTGAGCGATTCCGTGAACAAGTGGAATATCCAAAGAAGCTAGATGTTATCTCGGTCAAGCGGCATCGAAATCAAGCGCGGGTTCTGATTAACGATTCCGATGTGAACGACTTGATTGCTGCTCTTTCGGATTATCACCTGAATTTTTTTACCGAAATCAAGTTCACGTTAGAGGACTATTTTATGAAATTCTATGACCGCAACGCGAGCATCGAAGGAGGGACTGTAAATGCCGTTAATTGAAGTGAGTTCCATTACAAAAGACTATGGCGAGGGGCGTGGCAATTTTGATGTCAGCCTGAAAATTGACAAAGGCGAAGTGTTCGGATTTGTCGGCACGAACGGCGCGGGGAAAACCACGCTTATACGGCAGATGATGGGCTTTCTTCGTCCCGACAAGGGGAGCATAACGGTGAATGGCTTGGATAGTTGGACACACTCCGCGCAAATCAAGAAACTAACCGGATATATCCCCGGTGAAATCGCTTTTCCCGACGCACCTACGGGAACGGAGTTTCTGCGGCGGCAGGCGGAACTCTTAGGGCTTTCCGATATGACCTATGCCGATTATATCACCCAAAAATTACAGCTTGATCCCACGGCGAACCTAAAACGAATGTCAAAGGGTATGAAGCAAAAAACCGCTATTGTCGCGGCGTTTATGGCGGACTCGGAAATTTTGATAATGGACGAACCGACCACTGGCCTTGACCCGCTTATGCGTGCGGAGTTTGTAGATATTTTGAATGACGAAAAGAAAAAGGGTAAGACGATTTTTATGTCGAACCATATGTTTGAGGAACTTGAGGATACCTGCGACAAGGTTGCGATGATTAAGGACGGGGAAATTATAGCCATAAAGTCTACACACGAAATCCGGCACAACGAGGATAAAGTATACAAGATAGAATTCGAAATGATAGACGATTACCTTCGTTTTATGGGCGAGCGTTTTGAATTTGCCGAGCAGCGGGAAGAACAAAATCAAGTTTTGGTAAACGTACACGACAAAGATATCGATCGTTTCTTGTCGGTGCTCAAAGGGTATCGCATAAAATTCATCACTGAAATCAAATATTCTCTTGAAAAATATTTCAAGAGCCTTTATTAAGGGAGGAGAAAGATTATGTTTAGTAAAACAATTTTCAAGCAAACGCTCAAATCCAATTGGACGCTGTGGGCGATTTTTACTGCGATTATGGCGGCAATGAGCGCGCTCGTTATCGCGGTCTATGACCCTAAGATGATTTCTAGTATGATGGATATGGTCAAGGATATGCCGGGCATTGCTGATATGATGGGTGACCGTATGGACGGAATGACAAGTCTGCTCGGTATGCTTGGGCAAAGTTTCTATGGTATGCAAGGCGTTATTCTCGCATTGATTTTTGTGATTATGACGGCCAACAGCCTCGTGGCATCGCAAGTAGACAGGGGTTCTATGGCGTATCTGTTATCCACGCCAATCAAGCGCTCAAAAGTTGTGCGTACACAGGCACTCTACCTTATTACAAGCGTGTTCTGTATGTTCGCGGTGATAACCGTCGTTGGGCTTTTCTCTGTTCAGATTGCTCATCATGGATTGTGGGGAACCGAATATACCGCAGATGTAAGAGCCGCAGCGGAATCGCTTCATAAAGATAACGATGTTGTGGCAGACGACCTTACGCTTATCCTAAATAACGAAGAAGCCTTAAGAGTCGCAGCGGAAGCAAGGGACGTTAAAGAAGATGTGTACACGACCTATCTGAATCAGAAACTCAGTAAGAAAGCGTATGACGCTGCCGCAGAGGTGTTGGGTGTTGACTCTGATAAGGTAAACGCAGACCTTACGCTTATAATAAACAATGTGGACGCATTAAAAGCTGCTGCTGATATATTTGGGCTTGAGCCAGAGGTATACGGCGCACAGCTTTCTCAAAGTGTGGCGCAAAGCAACCTTTCCGCTGAACAGTCCAAAGAAATGCAAACGAAGTTTTTGAATGGAATAACAGCAGCCGCTCACGTGCTTGACGTCGAAGCTGGGGATTTGGCTACGGATATGGGGAAAATCAAAGCTGATTCAGCCGCACTGACAGCCGCTGCCGAGGCCGCCGAATTAGTTCCGGCTAACCTGCTTCCTCCGAATACGCCTGTGGAAACGATTGCCGAAATGAATGAAACCGCTTTTCTAAGCGTGATCAATGCGCAGTTGGCAAACAATGAAATTCTGCTTGATAACGGAGTCGAGTTCAGCGTTTCCGATTACTTGCTGCTTAATCTTGGCGCTTTCCTGCTGATGTTTGCCATAGCCGGTATATCTTTCCTGTTCTCCTGCGTATTCAACTTATCGAAGAACTCGCTTGCTTTGGGAGCGGGTATCCCGGTAGCGTTTTTCATCTTTCAGATTATGTCGCAAGTTGGCAGCAGTCTTGAAAACTTCAAATACTTGTCGCTGAACACGCTGTTTACTCCAGGCGAAATCACCGGCGGCGGTACATTCATACCGCAATTTATCGTGCTTGGCGCACTTGGGGTAGTGCTGTACACAGTAGGCATAAAAGTGTTCAAGGAAAAGGATTTGCCGCTGTAAAACAAATGGCCACATAGGATAGCGGAGCGGCACAGCTAATGTAAGTTAGAACTTGAAAAATAAAATTGGGCAAGGCGCATACTATCTGTTCAACTGTCATAAAGCTACGTTGTCTCGCCAATGGTGAACAGGCTGCCAGCCCAAAATCTTCTTAGCCTTCTCGTTGCTTAAAAGCGTCTTGTAGCCGTCAATGTTTCCCCGTATTGGTACATGTGGGAACTCCGCTTTTATTAAATCTGCGCTCTTTATGTCCATACTCGTATCGTCTGCCGCGATGTTCACAGTAACTGCGCCGAGTCCGTCCGTTTCGATTGCCAGTCTGCATGCGCAAGATACATCACGCGCATCAATATAACTCCACACAATGACTGTGCGCTGTTTCGAGTCGTGAATGAAGCTCGGGAATTCCTTGTATTTTTCGGCGGTTATCACATTGCCGATTCGCATTGAAACAACTTGCATTCCTGTTCTGCGGTGAAAGGATTCGGCTGTCTTTTCCACTACGACTTTGCTTAAACCATAGGGGTCTTCGGGGATTTGCGGGTGTTCCTCGTCAATGGGAACATATAGTGGTTCAATCCTTTTCTTAGCAAAGCATATTCCGTAGGACGATTCACTTGATGCGATGACCACCTTCATTATGCCAAGCCCTGCCGCCGCTTCTAAAATGTTATAGGAAGCCATGACGTTGTTTCGGAACGTTACCTCGTTTGGGTGGCTGTAAGCAACAGGGATAGACGCCAAATGAATGACGGCGTAAGCACCCGTAAGCGCACCATAACATTCGCCTAAATTTTCCAAATTAGCGGTCAAATGCCGTGCGGGGAGCGGCTTCTTCGGCGCGTTCGCGTCCACACTTAACACATCATACCCACACTCTACAAAATGCTCAACCACATAATGTCCTAAAAACCCGCTTCCGCCTGTAACGACAACTCTTTTCATTATAACTTCCACTCCTTGTCTACTATTTTGTATTTCCGGGATTTTTATGCCTTTGTCAAGTGCGCCACGATACTTTGAAAGTCTATCTTGTATGACGTAACCTGATAATTAAGGTATCCATATCATACATCTACTGGGCAGGTTTTGCAACACAAAAAAAGGCGGTCGAACGAACGCGTAGCTCTTTTTCCTATTCACTTTCATTTGCCTTGAAATGAAATTTTGTGACAGTATGTGTGGTGTAGCGCATATTGCAAACTTGACGGAATGATGGAGTTGTGCTATGTTGAGTTTGCGAAACCAATGTAGAGGCATACGTATGGTTGAAAGAAAAGAATACCTTGAACTTTTAAGAAGAGGATATGAAATATATGTAGGCAAAGCTAGTGATGTCGAGGTTGACTTTATCACATCAATGCCGAAGGCGAAGCGTATTACCAAGTAGCTCGGACAACGATGGGGGACAACGCAGCATGGCGGAAAAAGACCAAGTCAGATGTCAAGGTTATTAAGGAACAGTTCCTTACGATGGATTACACGTCACTTTAGAGACTTTGATTTGAACTATTGCAATGTATTTTTTAAGGATGATGTATTTAAGATGTAGTTGCATATGAAAATGTTGAATAGAGCCAGAAAGAAATGGTTGATTTTAGAAATGGAAATTAGGTGGAATATGAATGCAATTTGAGAGGCTGAATGAGTATATATTAGCAAAACACAATATAGTTCCAGGACATCAAGCTGCCGACATCGTTTAGGTGGCTTCAAATCATGTGGGTCTTCATGCAGCAAGAATTATGACACCCTATACAACACTTTGCTCGAGGCTAACATCGTATTCTCCAGAGATGTTGACATCATCTCTATATGAGAAAAAGCAATTAATAAAGCTTAGGTGTATGAGGGCAACCCTTCACATTGTTCCTCATGATTTAGCCGGAATCGTACATATGGCGACATTACGCCTTCGGCTGGTGTCATGCTTTTCATATTTCACAAAAAACAACATACCTAGGGAAGTCATCGAGCAATTTCAAGGAATACTTAACGACTATGTTTGTATTCCTCAAAAAGCAATTGACCTTGAAACTCTTATAATCAATCAGCTAAGTATTGACGATAATCAAAAGCAACTCTGTGCAAAAAAGGTACTGAAGTACTTTTGGGAAATGGGCACATTATGCTATGTTAATGTTGCCAAAGATTGGGAAAAAGAAGAACGAAGATATGCACTTACAAAAAAATACTATCCTGGATTATATTTGTCAGAGCTTTCGATAGACGAAGCGCAGGATCAATTGGCCTACTATTATTTGAAGCGATTCGGTCCCGCTACGGTAAAGGATTTTGCTTGGTGGAGTGGCCTTAGTGCAAAGGTTATGCTGGACTACATAAAAAAAACAGGGGATCTTGTTGTATCAATACAATTCAATGGGTTAAAATCTGAATTTTACATGTTAGCGGAAGAGTATGACATGCTGCATTCGTACCATTGTATGAATACGGGTTGGGTATCCTTATTGGCATATGAAGATCCTTCGCTAAAAGGTTATTATGAATCAAGGGTTCGGTATGTTGATGAGCGATTTTACAATCTCTTTTTTAATCAAATAGGCGAAGTAAGGGCTGGAGTCATGCACAATGGAAAAGCAATTGGCATTTGGGGATGGGACAAAAAGAAAAAACATGTAATTATTGAGTACTTTAGTCTTGTAGCTGAGGAAATTAAGAGAAAGGTTAATAAAGTCAAAGAAGCGTATGAGTCCATGCTTTTTCCAAGAAGGCAACTCACTTTTTTCGATGAATCGTAAAACAGCATGAACGAGAATCTAATATTTATTTGACAGTTTTGTCGAATAGGAAAGCTTAAAACGAAATGACCTTACGCACAATAGGACATTTGTATAGCATCGACAGTATTGATGACGATATCAAGCATGATGTTGCAAAATGTGAAATTATATCGTTTGCTATTGTAAATAAGTACATGCTCTTTATCAAGCATGATGTTGCAAAATGTGAAATTATATCGTTTACTATTGTAAATAAGTACATGCTCTTATATAATTTAAGGAAACAAACGAAAATTCAACGAAAAAATGATTGCTAGCCCTATCCATGAAAAGAGAACGGCAGCTTTATTTTACAGGAGGAAGAAATATTGAGTCAGGAAACAATCATTGTACTCGACTGTGGCGGGCAGTACAATCAACTTATTGCAAGAAGGGTTCGTGAATGCAATGTGTATTGCGAGGTTTTGCCATACACTACGTCTATAGATGAGATTAAGGCTATTGGACCTAAAGGCATTATTTTTACCGGAGGACCAAACAGTGTATACGAAGAAACGTCGCCTCGTTGTGAGAAAGGAATTTTTGAATTAGGAATTCCGATTCTTGGTATTTGCTATGGGTCGCAATTAGTGGCATATATGCTGGGTGGAAAAGTAGAAACCGCACCAGTTAGTGAATATGGACATACAGAGGTAGAGGTGGATACGCAGGATATTTTATTTGAAGGAGTTTCGAAAAGAACGGTATGCTGGATGAGCCATACGGACTATATTTCGGTATTGCCATTTGGCTTTAAAAGGACAGCTTTTACACCTTCCTGTTCAAATGCTGCGATGTCCTATGCAGAAAAAAAATTATATGCAACGCAATTTCATCCGGAGGTGGTACACACAAAAGAAGGCATGAAAATGATTGAAAACTTCGTTTTTAAAATATGTACCTGTGCTGGCGACTGGAAAATGGATTCTTTTGTAGAAACAACAGTTCAGTCGCTAAAAAATAAAATAGGAACAGGCAAGGTACTTTGTGCATTGTCCGGAGGAGTAGATTCCTCTGTTGCGGCGGTTATGCTTTCAAAAGCAATAGGAAAGCAGCTGACCTGTGTATTTGTTGACCATGGGCTTCTTCGCAAAAACGAAGGAGATGAAGTGGAAGCAGTGTTTGGTCCGAAAGGATCTTATGAATTGAATTTTATACGTGTAGATGCTCAGAAACGATATTATGGCAAATTAAAAGGGATAAAAGATCCGGAAGAAAAGCGAAAAATAATCGGGGCTGAATTTATCCGCATTTTTGAAGAAGAGGCAAAAAAAATTGGGGCGGTCGATTATCTCGTGCAGGGAACAATTTATCCTGACGTGATAGAGTCAGGTCTGGGAAAATCAGCAGTTATCAAATCGCATCACAATGTGGGTGGGCTTCCGGATGTTGTAGATTTTAAAGAAATTATAGAACCGCTTCGTATGCTTTTTAAAGATGAAGTGCGTAAAGCCGGACTGGAACTAGGCATCCCGAAACATCTGGTATTTCGTCAGCCATTCCCAGGGCCAGGTCTTGGCATTCGAATTATTGGCGAAGTAACAGAAGAGAAAGTAAAGATTGTTCAGGAGGCAGACTATATTTACCGTGAAGAAATTGCAAAAGCCGGAATTGAGGAAGAATTGGGGCAATATTTTGCAGCATTGACAAATATGCGCTCCGTGGGCGTTATGGGAGATTTCCGTACCTACGATTATGCGGTTGTACTTCGTGCGGTGAATACCTCCGACTTTATGACAGCAGAAGCGGCACAGCTTCCGTGGGAAGTGCTTTCTAAGGTGACGAACCGTATTGTAAATGAAGTGAAGGGCGTGAACCGGATACTGTATGATTGTACGGGGAAACCACCGGGGACGATTGAATTCGAATAATTAAAAAGAGCCTGTAAACCCAGTATTTATGAGGGTTTGCAGGCTTTCTTTGTGTTTCGTGACAATCAAATGACAATACTTTTTGAAAAACTATCCGAGTAATTATATAAATTTATCTGAAAGAGAAGTTATTGATTTATTGATATTTTTAAGAGCAGATAATTCATCTTTTATTTGAGGCTCCATTGTTAATGGATTTCCGATGAAATCTATGTCAATTGAATAGCTTTCTGTAATAGTTTTGCCACATGTTTCATAACAAATTTTAATATCTAATTTCTTATCTGGATATGAACGAAAGTCAAACCAGGAGTGAAATGTACTTACTCCATTTTTTGAAATATAAAAAAACAAGATGCCCTCTATTCTGTTCAAAATATTGGCCTTTTTGTTCTGATAATTGTTTTTTCATTTCTTTTAGATTTTGGTAAGTAAAATATATTGCAATTACTGAACCGATAAATGTTGATAGGCTAAGAATTAAGCCAATTAAATTGAAATAATGTTAAATGCCATTCTGCTGGTGTCATATGTACGCTCCTTGGGTTATTGTATTTTTTGCAAATTATATGATTTTATATATTAAAATCTTTTGAGACTAAAACAGGTGTTTTGAAAGATAGTCCAGGACAAGATTACATCCTTCACATTACTAATGAAAAGGGCGATGAAGAATAAGCTAATGGAAGATATCGGATTTGAAGATATAAACGCTCTTCATCAGTGGTATGATAAACTACAGGTTCCCAAAACAGAAAATGTATTTGTGAATTTAATTGATTCACATGCAAAGGAAATCAAGGAACGGAAAAAGAGAAGCCAAGAAAAGTATAATGAAAGATTACTTTTTTTATTAAGAAGTTCAGTAGGAGGCGCATACAATAAGAAAGATGATACTGTGTTAACAATTAATGTATCAGAAAAGATAGGCAAGCGTATATTTTTATGAACTATTTTATTAGAGTGGTACAAACTTCTGGTGGGCATGTGCAGGTGGAATATATGGATAAGGATAATACCTGTCTACGGTGGAGTAGAGTATCTGGAAATTGTAAGCTGTATGAGAAACAAGTTAAATATCGACAATTAGGGGGTATGCGATCAGGTTCTATGCAGTCGGCATATGAGTCTGTTTACACCGGGGAATTAGTTTTGGAAGTATATCTTGAAAATGGATATGGTGATTTTGCGTTCTCGGATACATCAGAGAAGAGCTTGGAAGACCAAATTGGTGAAATTTTCAGGAATATATGATGAAATTTCAGAAAAAATATGATAGAATATTGACAGAGATTGAAACACTCTAAAAGGGAAAATGCCCGTATATAATGAATTTGGCTATATTATAATTGACGATGCTCGCATTGATGAAACATGTAACGCATACTTTAAATGGAAAGATCTAAACACATATATCTCTAATAACAGTCATAGAGGTATAAATATGCCTGATGCAATTAGCGAGCCTATGGGGTGCTATTGCCTTGACTTAATGTGGAATAGAGGTAGTGAGGTTGGCGATGCAACAGACCCCAAAACGAGGAATAAGATAGAGTTTAAAGCAACTTCCCGATTTGAAGGAGACTTATCTTCCTTTGGACCGAAAAGTGAATTTGATGATCTCGTGTTTTTACGTTTTAAACTGAATGAAAATCTCTTATATATTTATGATTTACATGTAAATTCAGGTGATTTTGGAAAATATCCAGCTAATAGTAAAGAGTCAATACAAGATCAAAAGAACCAAGGAAGAAGGCCACATGTAAGTTTACAACGATTGTTTGTGGAAGAAAAACAATTACAACCAGATGTTATCTTTGATATAAGAAAATGCAAAGCATATGACAGAATGTCAGCATACTATAAAAAGATGCTTCTAATATAAGCAGAAAGGTAGAGTGTTTCTATCTCTCTTTTTTGCAAGTATTTATTGCGGCGCGTCGCAATTTTTGCTATAACGTGCAAATAGCATATACCAAAAAATTTAGTCAAGGAGGACATTAAAATGTTAAAATGTGCGTCTTTTTTTGCAGGAGTGGGCGGAATTGATAAAGGCTTTGAGAGCACAGATTATTTTAAGGTAATTTATGCAAATGAGTTTGATGAATATCCAGTAAAAACTTATGAAGCAAATTCAGATCTTAAAGTAGATTGTAGGGATGTTCATGATGTTAAAGTCGATGAAATTCCTGATTTTGATGTAATGCTTGCAGGTTTTCCTTGCCAAGCTTTCAGTGTAGCTGGTTATAGGAAGGGATTTGCAGACGAAAAAGGGAGAGGAGCTTTATTTTTTGAATTAGTACGAATTATCAAAGCAAAAAAACCAGAAATAATATTTTTAGAAAATGTAAAAAACTTAGTGGGCCATGATAACGGAAATACGTTTGCAGTCATTATTAATGAATTAAAAAAAGAAAAATATCATCTTAAATATGCTGTATTAAACGCAATGGAGTATGGAAACATCCCACAGAATAGAGAAAGAATATATATAGTGGCATTCAAAAATAAGGAAGTGTATAAAAATTTTGAATTTCCAATGCCGATTCCATTGACTAAGAAATTGTCAGATGTTATAGATTTTAAGAAACAAAAAGATGAAAAATATTATTATAGACAAGGCAAATATAAAGGATATTTGTACGAAAAATTAGTAGAAGCCATGGACGATGAAAATGCAATCTATCAATGGAGAAGAAAATATGTAAGAAAAAATAAAAGTGGAGTTGTACCAACGTTAACCGCAAACCAAGGAGAGGGTGGACATAATGTCTGCTTAATCAAAACAAAGGTGGGCATTCGCAAAATGACACCCCATGAATGTTTTAATACGCAGGGATTTACAAAGAAATTCAAACTACCAAAGAATATGAGCGATGCAAGATTATATAAGCAGGCAGGGAATTCTGTTTGTGTTGCGGTCATTGAAAGAATTGCAAAATGCATAGTGGATGCGTATAAAGAGAAGTAGCTATCCAAAGAAGAGATAGGATAAAGTTAAAATCTGGTTAGAATACAGGAAATTTATTATCAGGAGTACATCTGTTGATTATGCAACGAAAAGCGTGAAGAGCTAATATAAATAGATGATTGCGAAACATGTTCGAAATCTTGGCACAAAGCAAGAGTTATGATGAGAAGAAGCAAATATTGAAACAACTGGTGTTGCGTGGAAGCAATCAAACTTTTGATAGCCTTTCTTCACAGTACCAATTAGATAAGTTTGCTTTTACAAAATTACGATCGGTATATAGACAAAGAGCAGGGCGTGAATTGGAGGATGGGGATTTCTTGTCATTTGGATTAGTGGATGAAAACGATATGCTGACCAATGCAAGTGCACTTTTAGCTGACGAATCGCCAATAAGACAGTCAAGACTATTCTGTACAAGGTGGTATGGTTTAGATAAAGCATCTGGAACGATGGATGCAATTGACGATAAAGAATTTAGCGGGAGCTTGGTCACATTGCTTCAAAGTGGAGAGGAGTTTGTCAGAAACAATTCCAAGAAGCGTTGGAAGAAAACGGCGACCGGACGTGATGAAATGTCAGACTACCCAGAAAGAGCTGCCTTGGAATGCATCGTAAATGGATTGATCCATCGAGATTATCTTGAACTTGGCAGTGAAGTTCATATTGATATGTTTGACGATAGATTGGAAATATATTCACCTGGTGGAATGTATGATGGTTCATGTGTGCAAAATCTTGATACAGACAAAATCCCTTCACAAAGAAGAAACCCAATTATAGCTGATATGTTCAATCATATGAATTATATGGAGCGTCGTGGTAGCGGTTTAAAAAAAATTAAGGGCGATTATCAGAAAGAAGTGAATTATAGGGGAAATTTTAACCCCAAATTCTACTCGAATAATAAATCATTTTGGGTTACACTGTATAATCTAAATTATGATGTACCGATAGAAGAAGCTTCTGAAGCAAAACTTGATTTGTGTCAGGATAAACTTGATTTTGATAAAAGCAAACTTGATTTGACTCAAATAAACTTGATTTTGATGAGAACAAACTTGAACCCAAATGAAACTGCTTTGTCAAGGACTTCCCGTATTCACAAAAATTTTACAAATTCGTTCTTGATAAATCAATCATATAAATATATAATTGATTTAGTTTAGCTGTTAGGAGGGGTACAGGTGGCATACTCAACTGAATTTTCGAGGGCAGTCGCAATCAGCCTTTTTATCAATTTAAAGACGGAAGAGTTCAAATTAGAATATGTATCAACAAAGGTAATTGCCGAATATATGAAAATACCTGCTCCTACAATCGTCAGAATACTGAAAAGCCTAAGTGATGCAGGAATTACAACAACAAAGGAAGGGGCTAATGGAGGAGTTCTTTTGGCAAAGCCTGTCGCAAAAATTACGTTATTAGACATATTTCTGGCTATTGAGCACGGACATCTGTTTAAGACGGAAATTGGTTTCATCATTGACCTTCCGCGAGTCGAGCATTATAAGGGGCTCATCATAAATCATATGAAAGATGCGGAGGACGCGATGAAACAATCATTGCAAAAAACAACGCTTGCGGATATTGTCAAAGACGCTGAAAGTTCCGTATAGTTCAAAATAGGCAATTATTTTGTCCGAAACGATATAAATTGATGATTGAGTTTATCTAATTCCGTATATAAAATAAAATTCGAGGAGGAAAAGAAAATGCGTTTATTTATTACAGGTGGTACAGGGTTCATTGGCTCTGCTGTGGTTAAGGAACTACTGGAATCGGGGTATGAAGTGGTCGGTCTGGCCCGTTTCGAATCAGCGGCGCAAATACTGAGAAAGGCGGGAGCGTTGGTTTTTGAAGGGTCGCTTGAAGATGTTGACAGCTTAAAGCGTGGGGCAGAACTTGCCGATGCTGTTATTCACACTGCGTTTATTCACAATTTTGCGGATTTTGGCGCGGCGGTTGAAATCGACAGGCAGGCGATAGAAGCCATCGGCGAGGTGCTGTCAGGGTCAAACCGCCCTTTTATTGTAACTTCCGGCGTTCCGACCGGGGAAAACGGACAAATTGTTACTGAGGATACCGACTCAATTCCCATGAGGTTTCCTCGTTTATCAGAAGCGGCCGCACTTCCGTTTGCGGAGCGTGGCGTTCGTGTGTCCATCGTTCGCCCATCACGATTCGTACATGGCAAAGCAAATCATGGGTTCATTACACGGCTCATTGAGATTGCTCGTGAATCCGGGCAATCGGCCTATGTCGGGACTGGCGAAAACTGCATCCATGCAGCTCACTATTTAGATGTGGCTACGCTTTTCCGATTGGCGCTTGAAAAAGGAACCGCCGGAGCAAGGTATCAGGCGGTTTCTGATTCAGGAATAGAATTCCGTAAGGTTGCGGAGGTGATTGCAGAAAAATTGAATATCCCCGCCGTTTCAATACCAAATGATGAAGCGATGAGCCGTTTTGGGTTCTTAGGTGGAATTATAAGCGCGGATAATCCCGCTTCAAGTGTAATTACTCAAAATACGCTCGATTGGCAACCGACACACCCTTCGATTTTGGAGGACTTAACAAACGATTTTTATTACGCATAGATGATGTAAAACGGTTCTAAGGGGTAAGCAATAGGATTGTTTTGCAGGCGCAATCCAAATCTCATTGCCGACAGGCTGAAAGTTAAGCAGAGCGCGCAACGTCTCCATGATTGACAACGCACCGAGGGGCTTTTAGGGCTTTCTGCAGGGTGCGTTTTTTGTGGAAAATATATTTTCAAAAACATAAAAATAATGCTTGCTCGTGACGTAACGTAATGTGATATACTTTTTTCAGGAGGGGAAGGCGATGGTAAACAACGAAAAACATACTTTGTGGGCGAGGTGGCAAGAGCCACGGGGCTTACGGTCAGGACGCTTCAGCATTACGACAATATCGGGCTTATGCCACCGTCCGGCAGAACTGAGGGCGGGCGGCGGTATTACACGCAAAGTGATATGCTACGACTCTCGCAAATCGTTTTTTATAAGTCGGTTGGAATAGGGCTGTCGGACATTCGCGACAAACTGCCGTCAAAACCTACGCCGAGCGAACTCGAAACGATATTCACAGAACAGTTATCCGTCTTGCTTCGTAAGATTGACGCATTGCATTTTGCGATGTCCGCGTTGAATTCATCGCTTGACATTATCAAATCGGGGAACGAACCGCCGATTGAAATACTCGCAGAATTGATACGCGCTATGGAAGGCAGTAGCCTTGCTGATTGGACAGATTTCAAATTTGACCCTGTGCTTGACGAAAGTCTTGAGCAAAGTGGCCTGAGCACACTCGGTGGAGCACTTGGTTTTTATCATACGATGCGCGAGCTTATGTTAGAAGCCGTAACGCTCAGAAACTCAAACGCCACAATTGATAGTGACGCCACGCTTACACTCGGCAAACGCTGGTGGGAAGACATTGTGCTAAAAGTCACGGTAGGTGGCGACGAGGCGGCGGTCACAGCGCTCACATTAAACAATAACCGTGAAAACTGGCCGGAAGCCGACCGCAAACTGTTTGAGCAAGCCGAACCGTTTATCGAAGTCACGCTTGAGGCGTATATCACGACAAACAATATCGCCGTGCCGGAAGCAATGATGGAGGGAAATCAAAATGATTGACAGCATAATCGTGAATAATTTGCGCAAGTCCTATGGCACAAAGGAAGTTTTACGTGGCGTGTCGTTTGCCGTGAAGCAAGGTGAAACCTTCGCCCTGCTTGGCGTAAACGGCGCAGGGAAAACAACAGCGATCGAGTGCATTGAGAAAATGCGCCGTCCCGATAGTGGCGAAATCCGTGTAAACGGTACGCTCGGCGTTCAACTGCAAAATACATCTCTACCTGAAACGATAACCGTAAGCGAAGCCATGCGTCTGTTTTGTGCGTGGGGCACAGTACCATATCGTGGCGACCTGCTTGAACGTTTCGATATGGCGGGAGAGTATCTTAACGAGACGTACGCGTCACTTTCGACTGGGCGCAAGCGGCGGTTGCATCTTGCGCTTGCGCTCTGCCAGAAACCAAAAGTGCTGATACTCGATGAACCCAACCGCCGGGCTTGATGTGGAAGGCAGACACGCCCTGCACGACGAAATCCGTAAACTGAAAGCAGAGGGCGTGAGTATACTTATGGCGACGCACGATATGGTGGAAGCCGAAACGCTCTGCGACCGGATAGCCATTTTACGTGGTGGCGTAATCGCGAAGCTCGGTAGTCCACTTGAACTTACCGCAAGTAGCGATATTCAGAGCAAAATCACTGTGAAAACGCGCCAAACGTCCGAATATGAGACGTTTTCGGCAGCGAACATTACAGATTTTTTGACGAAATTTTTGTCAAAAGTCAAAGCTGAAAATGACGAAATTACAGATTTGCGTGTTGAACGCGCCGATATTGAGGACATCTTCCTCGAAGTAGCCGGAGGTGTAAAATGAAAGCCTTATTTATACAATTAGCGATACAATTTAAGGGCGATTTGCGCGACAAGGGTGTACTGATGGTCTACTACCTTGTGCCGCTCGTGTTCTACGCTGTGATGGGCAGTATTATGAAAACGCTTTCAATGGACACGGGCGCATCGCTTACGCTGTCGATAACGATATTCGCGGTGTCAATGTCGTCATTTCTCGGAATGCCTGCGACGCTTGTAAAAGCACGAGAGCTTGGCTATCTTGAAGCCTACCGTGCGGCAGGAATCCCCGCATGGAGTTTGCCGCTCACGGCGATTGTAATTTCCACGCTTCACATTATGATTGTCGCTGTAGTGATAATGCTTTCCGCACCATATATCTTCGGCGTGACTTGGCCGGAAAACATTGCGGCGCATTTGCTTACGGTTTTGCTCGCTGCTCTGTGTTCGCAGTCGTTAGGAGCGTTGCTCGCCTGCCTTGTAAAAAAACAGAACTCTATGACGCTCGCCGCGCAATGCTTGTTTTTGCCGAGCATTATGTTTTCCGGTATTATGTTCCCTGAAAATCTACTTCCAAAACCCATGCAGTGGATTGGTGAGGTATTGCCGGCCACACAAGGGGTACGACTGTATTCCGACACAGGCTTGCAGCTTCAACCGTTGCTGATTCTCGCGGGAATTATGGTCGTGGCGTTCGCAATAAGTGCGATACTGTTTCGGCGTATTAGTCAGAGAAAATAATGATGCTAGCCTTTTAACGATTACCAATTTTCTCAAATAGTGTTCCATGATTTTTATATGAAAGCTTGACTACAAAATAATTTATCCATTCGACAAATGAAAACACAGAAAGAAAAATCCACAAAACAGTAAAAAGGACTATGATTGCCAGTTCGCCAATTCACAAATTGGTTATCTCTTTGATTCGTTTTTTCTTCAATATGAACCAAGTTGAAAAAAGCGGACAGCTTTCGCCGTCCGCTATCTGTTTAAATCTTGCATTGCGTTCTTGTAACCAAGGTATAAAAACAAACGCTTATTATCACCGAGCAACATTTGCGAAAATTTTATCGCAAACTATTAGTGGCTTTCGTGATAGCGTCTTTCCATTCATTCTGTTTAGATACAGTCATTTTGACAATTTCGCCGTCATTAGTTTCTATAATAAGCGCCTTAACGAGCAATCCAAACTTGCCGTCTCTGACAACTTTAATATTCTCAAGTGGAATAGAAATAAGACTTGACTGACCACTCGTTAGTTTGCTATAAAGCATTTTTGCTCCTACTGCCGTTAAAGCGCCAGCAAGATTTAAGCCGTAAAAATCAACCGTGGCTGGAATTACGATAACACGCCTATTTGTGAGATAGATAAATGCCTCCTTGCGTATGTCAGAGAATTTATCAGAAGTTGCATATGTCCCCGTGCGAGCATTCGTGTGTTCCATAATTTTCGTCTCAACTTCGGGATTGGCCAAATCGGCACCACATCTTATACAAAATGTGGGTCGCTGATTCTCGGATTCATTCACATGTTCGCAAATATGACATTTTACCTTTTCCATAAATAACCTCCAATATTTTTAGAAATAAATGAATGATATAAATTTTCTATGACCGCTCACAACGTAGTCGCGACACTACAAATTCAAATTTATACATGAGATAGTATAGCACATGCGCCCCTTTAAATCAATGTGAAATAGAAAATTATCACGTTGATTTAAAGGGGCGCATGAGAAAATATCCGAACCAAAGTATCCATCATTGGTCATATATGATAGCTTCACCTTTGTCAAGCACTTTTCATCATGCTTACGATTTGCTTATTGACAACACTGCTATTATGTGATACTATATACTAGTAATAAGTAATACTGAATATAAGCGATACAAGATAGGGAGGTGAGCTGATTGGATAACTTGACTGAAATGCTCAAAGGCGTTTTAGAGGGCTGCATCCTTGAAATTATCAGCCGCGAAGAAACTTACGGCTACGAAATTACACGCAAGCTGAATGCACTTGGCTTTGCGGACGTGGTGGACGGGACGGTTTATACGATACTTGTGCGACTCGAAAAGAACAAACTTGTGGTCACCACAAAAAGGTCGTCCGATATGGGTCCGCCACGAAAATTTTTCACACTAAATGAGGCCGGGTATAAGGAACTTGCACAGTTTTGGGAGAAATGGGCGTTTCTCTCATCAAGAATCAATCAGTTGAAGGGAGGAAATGGCAATGTCTGAGTTCTTTGACAAGTACCTTAACATCAAAAAGATAATGGAGGGGAAACGCGAATACAAGGCGCACATGGCGCGGGTTGACGCGCTTCCGGAGGACTATCGGTTTGTCTACAAGAAAATTCAAGGCTATATGTGGACTTTTGCGGGTGGCGATGGTATGGATATGCTGAAAACACAGGTCGATTTGATAGACCTGTTCGAGCAAAGCGCGATGGACGGCAAACACATTCTGGAAGTGACCGGTGAGGACGTTGTAGCGTTCTGCGACGAGTTGCTCCGCGACACGGAGTCGTGGATGGATACCTACCGCAATCGGCTAAACCGCGAGGTTTTGCGCAAATTCGAAAAGGGGAGGCGATTCTGATGAATGACGTCGCAATTTCGGTAAAGGATTTGCGAAAATCTTTCCAATCTACAGACGTTTTAAAAGGCGTGGATATCAAGGTGCGACGCAGCGAAATCTTCGTAATGAGCCTTGTCGGTACGCCTGCCGTTATATTTCTCGATGAACCGACTACCGGGATTGACTCAAAAGCACGGCTTGAAGTCTGAAAAATTGTCAAGGAGCTTGCCGCTGGCGGCACGACAATCCTGCTGACGACGCAATATCTTGACGAAGCAGAGCAGCTTGCTGATAAAATCGCCATTCTGCACGGAGGCACAATCATCGCGAGCGGAACGTTTGACGAACTTAAAAAGCTGTTCCCGCCCGTGAAGGTTGAATATATCGAAAAACAGCCGTCGTTGGAGGAAATTTTCCTCGCAATCACAGAAAAAGGAGGGGTTTATAGGCTTGAAACATTATGGTTCCAAACGGATGACCAATCAAACCGGACAAAGAAAACAACAAGTGTTATGGCGAAAATCAATACAAAGAATGTGATAGCCGCAGTAAGCGATGCAAGTAGTTTTTTGTATTGTATTTTTCGTCCAGTTTTCGTCGCATAGATTGTGTCTTCGGTGTGTCGCATGTTTTCATTGCCAACGCTTAGCAGCGAGATGAACAACGCAAGCAAACAAGTTTCGGCAGTGATTGCCCCAAATAGCGTTTTGAATAGGAAACGGTGCAGATAGGACGTATTATTTCCAAAATATAGCGATAGGCAATCGTCATTCGCACCTTTTTCGCTGATGGTAGATTGCAGTTTGTTATATTTTTCACGTACATTCTGTGCATATTTCCCTGAAAGAGCATGCCTTTTGATATATCTTTCGGCAATATCCTTGGTGGCGTCAAAGTCGTCAAAAATATCTGTCATTTCTGACATATCTGTGCTCGGAATGGCAACGAAATAATCATTGTAGTTCGCTATTATAATAATGCTGTTAAGGGCCACACTTAGCACAGCAAACCCAATGATTGCCGGTACGAATAAAACCTTTTTCAGTTCAAATAAATAGATCATAAGCCTACACCTCATCTCTGAAAACATACAAAAACACATCTTCAAGATTTGGGGCGACACCCTTTGCAACAGTGGAGCAACTACTTTCGCTTGCAAAGCGTGTGATGGTCTTTCCTCCGTCTTGATGTTCCGTCAAAGAAAGATAAGGTGTGGCGATAGCGGAGATATTATCTGTTTCGTAGACCTTGTCCGCGAGTGTTTTGCAGATTGCAGCTGGCGTGTCGTTTGCCAACAGTTTATGGTCTTTGAACATAATGATACGGCTTGCAATGGTTTCGATGTCAGATACAATATGTGTTGAGAGTATCACAATACGGTCTTTTGACAGTGAAGATATGAGGTTGCGAAAACGGACGCGCTCTTTCGGGTCAAGTCCTGCGGTCGGTTCGTCGAGAATTAATATTTTCGGGTCGTTTAGCATCGCCTGCGCTATGCCAACGCGCTGTATCATACCGCCGGAGAATTTTCGCATTTTCTTATCCCGAACATCGGATAACCCGACTACTTCTATAAGCTCATCCGTTTTATGCTTTGCTGTGGTGCGGTCGATGCACTTGAGTGCTGACATATATTGAAGGAATTCTCGCGGAGAGTGATTTTTATAATATCCGAAATCCTGTGGCAGATAACCGATCAGGTCGCGATAGCTTGCATCGAGTTTCCCTATTTCATCACCGTTCCATAGGATTTCTCCTTTTGTCGGAAAGATAAGCGTTGCAAGCATTTTTATCAATGTGGTTTTCCCCGCGCCATTCGGGGCGAGCAGAGCATACACACCGCATGAAAATTCAATGCTGATATTTTCCAAGGCAGTGAATTTCCCATAGTTCTTTGTCACATTATGAAGTGTGAGCATAAGGTTTAACCTCCATAAGCATTTTCTTGATTTGATATAGGATAACCGCTGCACCGATGATCGCGATTCCGAGCGAAACTACGGCAGGTATTCCCGCGAGGAACTTTTCCCAAGCCCCTCCTATTCTAAGTGGCAGGGCAAGATTAACAAATACCCACACTGCAGCATACACCACATTCGCCCATTTGAAACGCGCAAATCGCGTAAGCGTCAACTGCGGCACGGCGCAGACAAACAGAGCGAGTAAACTAAGAGGAAACATTGTTATAAATTCAGACGCGCTGTTTGCGCTGATAAGGGCAACAATTGTTGTATAGCCCGCACCGACTATGGAATAGCAAACTGTCCGAAGCGCGGAAATTTGCTGTGTTGTATATCGGCAGGTCTGCTTTAGTTCATATAGTCCACCTGCCCGTTCCTCTGTCTCGGTGAACACAGAAATCAGCAGATAGAGCAGTGGCGCGACAGCTATAGTCGCAGAATATCGGTAATTGCCCGGCACTGCGGTAAAAACAGCTAGCATCACCGCGATCGTTATTCCAGCAAAAGTCAGGCTGTATGCCGTATCCCAAAATAGAAACCGCCAACCAAATGACTGAAGGATGCCAGCTGCTTGCTTTTGCGCCGTTTTAGGCTTTACCAATCCGCAGTCGAGTATATATTTTATGCTCTGGTCTTTATCCGTCATAGCCTGAAAACTCCTTTCTCAAAACATTTATGAGGCGGTAATACATCGTTTTAACGGTACCCTCCGGGATTTCCATTCCCTGCGCAATTTCCTGGAATGTATACCCGCCGAAAATATGCATACGGAATATTCGTTGCGTGTCGCCCGGCAAGCCATCGAGATAACTACATACCCGCTCTGCGAAGTCAGAATCTTCAACTTGCCGCATGAAATCAGTTTCATCAACAGGTTCTACTTCATCAATCGGAAGAGTTTCGACAGTGTGCGCGGTGCGCGAGCGGAAATAGTCAACTGTTTTGTTCGTAGCGATTTTGTAGAGCCACGTTCGAAATCCCGCTTTTTTTCGGTTGTAGTGGGCGATCGTCCGAAGCATACCAATGAAAATATCCTGTGTAAGGTCAAGTGCCGTGTCATCGTTAGACGTTTGCTTTCGGACGAATCGGAAAATTTCATCGTAATATAGCCTCACCAGACAATCGGAGGCCTCGCGGTCACCGTTTCGCTGGATTTTGCGTATCAGGTGCTCGACTTCTGTCACCACATTGCCTCCTTTCTTGCCTGTCTTTTGGGGTGCGCGGGTGTTCCAGCTTATAATTATATATTCGTTTTGGGAGAAGAAATAGTTTCAGATTTTTGAAAAATATTTTAGAAAAATGAAAAATGGGAGTTGCTTAAAGAATTTGAAAGTGGCAAGCATTGACAATTCGTACTTGAAGTATGCCGTAGAAACAATAGACAACTTTGCTGACTTTAAGAGGAATGTTATGGACGCAATTATTTCATTGGCGCATAGCTTACTACCTGCCAAATGACATTTTTTATTTGTGGCCATTTGGCAGGTTGCTATCATTTGTTCATGTGAAATTTTTTTGTTATTTATGCTGTATGCCAAATGATTGTCGGGTCGATATCCGATATATCATAAGAACCTGTGAGGTTCATTGCCCAATTTAATTCCTCAGTTATATCAGAAAGAACCTTTTGCACACCGTCCGCGCCATTCGCCGCCAAACCGGTCATAACTGCTTTACCTACCGAAACAGCAGTTGCGCCAAGTGCTAAAGCCTTAAATGCATCCATTCCTCTTGTGATACCGCAATCAACGAAAATCGGGATTTGCTTTTCAATGACTTTTGCAATTTTTGGCAGTATTTTCAGCGGTGGCACAGCATAAGGAATGACTCCGCCATGATGTGACACGACAATACCACCCGCACCTGCTTCCAGAGCCTTATAGGCGTCCTGTTCACTTAAAATGCCTTTGAGGATAAATGGGAGCTTCGTTGCTTTTACATAGCTTTTTATTTCATCCAAAGTTTTAGGGCTAACAGAATATTCCATTGCAAAGCCCTTTGTATTCTTGCCGCCAAATACATAGTCCGTATCCATACCAACTGCCAACGCTCCGCTTTTCTCTGCGTGTTCAATCTTTTTGAAAATCAAGTCTGTATCAGCATAGGGCTTTATGATTTTAACGGTTTTTGCACCCGTGGCAATCAACGATTCTAGTTCTTCTTCGCTGCCAATGCCCGTCCACATAACTGCCCCGGCTGCCGCCACACCCTTTGCAGTGTCTACCATACCATTTGGGCGGATTCTGTCAAGTCCAGACAGCGCCGCAATCATTACGGGAGTAGAAAAGGACGCGCCGAACAGTTCCATTTTCGTAGACGCTTCTACGGAATCAATCATCCGCAGTTCCACTTGTAGAGAATCAAAATATTCCTGCGTGATTAGCGTTGAATTGCCACCATGCCCAAATTTTTTTGTTTCGCTCATTTTGTTACCTCCATTTTTTTCGTAGATACTTCATTGTGGGTTGCTTTTAAACTTTGATCGATAACTGGCAGTTAGCGACTATGATTTCTGATAACTCTATATGACTGTTTTTGAAACGTGCTGCGCTCTTTTCGCCATTTAGGTGAATTGCATTTTGTGGGCAAAGATGGATACAGGCAAGACAAAACTCACATTTATCTAAATATTCCGGTTTTCCGTTTCCTATGATATTTCCCATAGGACAAACCTTGCGACAAACACCACAAGCGGTGCAATTATCGTTTGCAGTAAATTTTTCGGCAGAACTATTCATCATTTTTTGACTCATATCCGAAACAAAAATAGCAGAAAAGCACCTTGAAACAAACTGTTTCAACACGTTTTTTGTAAGCAAACTGTTTTTTTGCTCCTTTATATCACGAACAACAGCGTCAATCACCTTGTCAATCGCTGCATCGCTTTTCATTTTAAGTTGACTTGAGGCCTCATAGCCCGGCAAATAATTGTCCACCATCTTAATTTCCGTGGAATAATTGAGTGTAACACCGCGCCGATGAAGCAGTTTTTCCATCAAAGGAACGGCCGCCATAGACTTGTCGCCATAAGTCATAACAGCAAAAACATACTTTGCACGAATAGTAACCTTGTCAAGATATTGCCGAACAGGGCGGGGAACGTCAAAACCGTAAATTGGCGTGACGATACCGACCACATCATCCGCAATGTCAAAGGTATTATCTTTTTGAAGCTGCGGAATCGACAGCAATTTGCCACCGAGTTTTTTAGCAACGTACAGGCAATTTCCCGTTGACGTAAAATATAAAATCTTCATATTGTTTGAGCTCCATCCTAGAATGATACGATCCTTTTGTACCCCAGACCCTCCTTATTGCAAAAAGCTACAGGTGGGAAATACGACGCTGTGATACGCTCACCAGCCTCTATCGCAAAAAGAGCTTGATCAGAATCCGACGTATTGTTTTTTGCACAGGTCCGATTTGACAGAAAGCCCCCTTGTTATTGTGTTGCGCCCGACACGCTTTAAAGCTTCCGTGGTTCGGACATTTCTTGTTTGGGCATGGGCAAGACTGACATAAATTTTCCATATTGACTCATTTCGAAAAAAGTTTTATAATTTGATTAGTGATGTTCTATAACTGATTGTAAATCCAAAGCAAATGTTTGTCAAGGCATTTTATAACATTTTACTGTCTGTTATAAAACGCTAAGGGATAGGAGAATATTATGTCTAAAATAATGGCTTTTTCAGGTACTCACATAAAGAACGGAAATATAGAAAAGGCAATGCTACTGGTCCTTGACTCAATTGGTGTCGAGTATGAATTTATTAGGCTTGCCGAATTGAATATGAAACAATGTACCGCTTGCATTGGTTGTGCAGACGATAATCGGTGCGTACAGGACGATGATGTCAATCCCATTTTAGAAAAAATCATGGAAGCGGATGGCTTGATTATCGGGGCATTCCCTACCTTCGGTTCTCTAAACGCTTTAACAAAAACGTTCATTGAACGCTTATTTGCCTTGCGGCATAATTACAATTATCCAAAAGGGAAAGTTGCCGCCGCAGTAATCGGGGGGTCAACCAGACAATCAGCTTTAGAAAGCTATTTTGATATATACTTTCGACAATATCAACAAGCGAACTATCAAGGAGCGTTGGTCATTGACGGTGCGGTTCCTTGTTTGACCTGCGGTTATGGGGAAACTTGTGATATGAGCGGCTATTTGTTCCGATTTGGTGCAGATGCTAAAATTACTCCGAACGCATTTTATGATTTTAATAAAGACGAAAATGCTATGTCCGAAGCTGTAAAACTGGGACATGCCATAAAAGAGCATTTAGGGGGCGATGTATGAATAAGTATGAAATACGCACACAAAATAAAAAGGACGCGATTATAAATACTGCGGTGGCTCTATTTCAAGAGAAAGGCTTTGTTGCCGTTGGAATAAGGCAGATTGCCGAGATTGCACAGGTATCGCAAGCATCTATCTATAATTACTTTGGGAGTAAGGAAGCTCTTGTTGGCGTGTGTATCAATGCGCTCATGCGTGAAACTTTTGAACAAGTCCGGCAATTGCTTGCAGAAAAAATGGATTTCAAAACCAAACTCATAAAAGCATTTGCATTATGTGAAGAGGGCATACATAAGCGATTGCATGACTATTTTTCATCCGTGGCATTAGATGATGAAGTCTGGGTAAACTTGTATAACGAAAATACAAAGCAATTAAAATCCGAAGTATTTATCGAGTATATTATGCTCGGTAAAAAAGAGGGTTTCATTGACGAAAGCATTTCTACGGAAGCGATCATAAACTATCTTGAAGTGATGGGGGCAATGGAATACACCACAGGCGGAATAGGCAGTCAGCCATCTTTTGCAGATGATTTCTTGAAGCTAACGCTGTATGGCTTGATCGGACGCTGACCTTTTCTGTTATAGCAAATCAACAAATATTGAGTTTACGTAAAACCGACTTTCTAATTTGGCCACAGTGGCTCAATCAGGATAAAGTCTTGCTTGCCATCTCATTTTTGCGCCTGCTCTAGGCATTCTTTGGCAAGCAGAGCTAGTTTATCTACCTCGATCGTGCATCCTGAAATGGCATCCGTATAGCCTTCACTGTCTGTGGAAAATGAACTAACTCCATAGGCAAGCACGTAGTCTTCGGCCGCTTTAGCCTGGTCGCACCATTCATTATTCGCGCCACCTTGTAACATCCCATATAGTCCGCTTTTTGAATATTGCTTTTTATTGATGGGGATGTCGGGGCTTTCAGAGATAGCGTCCCAAGAAATTTTGTCAATTTTGCCATGGACAATCGTGATTTCAACGGTGTCCTTCCAGCCATCTTCAAACTCCTTCATTTCTGTGTGATAGACACCATCTTTATACCTACCAAAACAGCCTGCTAGTGGAACAATCAGTATGAGCAGACAAATCATTGAAGTGAAAATAGTAGTCAGCTTTTTCATAATGTATTCTCCTTTGTGTTTGGCAAGCCTTATGAAAGGGCTTTGCTATTTTTTAGTTGAAATTGATCAACAAGATTTTCTAAAACCGCCGCCTGTCCCGAAATAGCTTCTGATGCAGTAGCGGAATTTCCGGCTATCTCGCTGGTTTGGCGGGCTACCTCGGTGACTTGAGACACACCGTCGTTTATTTGTTGAACCGCGTTTGCCTGATCGGAAGAGGATGTCGCTATCTCCTCCATGATTTCGCTACTCTTTTGGATGCCTGAGACAATAGCATCCAAAGATTGAGAGGTTTTCTCCGCGATTTCTACACCATACAGTGCCTTTTTGATGGAATTTTCTATCAAAACGCCGGTATTTTTAGCTGCTTCTGCGCTTTTAGCGGCCAAGTTACGGACTTCATTCGCCACAACGGCGAAGCCCTTGCCATTCTCTCCTGCCCGGGCAGCCTCCACAGCGGCATTAAGAGACAATATATTCGTCTGAAAAGCGATATCATTAATGACTTTGATGATATTGGAAATTGACTGGTTGGCATCGTTGATTTCTGTGACAGCACTCATCATTTGGCTCATTTGGTCAGATCCCATAGATGCGTTTTGCCGAATCGTGCCTGCCAGTTTTGCTGCTTCGCCTGCCTTTTTGGTATTGACCTTCGTTTGCTCAGCCACTTTTTCGATGGAATCCGAAAGCTTTAGCACTTCTTGCGCCTGCTGGTCTGCCACGCTGTACAAATCCTGAAAGCCGGCATCAAGCTGACGAGATGTACCATGTACCTGCTGTGCGGATACGCGGATGGTGGTAAACTTTTGATTCAAATTATCGAGCATCTGCAAAAGAGCTGCTCCGATGCTGTCCTTTTCTGATTGAAGCGTTACCATTGTGGTCAAATCGCCATCAGCTACAGATATCAAGGATTGGCTAAATGTATTTAGATGTTCTAAAAGTAGAATGGCTGCCGCGGCGCAGTCCGCAACCTCATCCTTACCTTCGGCATCTTGTTGAATCGCATCAAAGATATCAGCGGATAATTTAAAATCCCCCTGCCGCCCCATTTGTGTTAACGCGGACTGTATGCGCCATAATGGTTTTGTGATGGAGGAGACGATTTTGCTTGCCAAAACAAGCGCAAGGACAAGAGCCATTGCAGATATTACCAGCGCAGCGATGAGAGATGTAAGGCCTGATACTTTTGTGTCCTTAAGCTTGCGTGCCGCACGGTCCCCTACATTTAGGATGATATTGCCGATGACTTCGCGTGTACGCAAATCAAGGGTTCGAGCGTCTGCGGCCAATGCGACTACCGTTTCTGAATCGGCATTGGATTGATAGGCTTGTTGCAGGGCTTCAATCTTTTTGCACCAGTCTAGATACAAGGAAGAAAATTGCGCGGCATCTTGCTCAAATTCGGTAAAAGCGACATTGCTTTGTATCATTGCAGTGATTGTAGCCAGTCGGTTTTCCACATACATGGACTGTTTTGTATAGTCGGCATAGGCCGAATCAGAAGGTCCTTGATAGAGAAACCGCGCACTCATGCGGGTTTCGTTGTAAATGTCCATCACATTGTTGGATGCGATTTGGAGTTCGTTGTACCGATTAATGCTATCCACATTAAAAATCGTACGCAGGTTTCCCACCGTTACCATAATAGCTACGATCAACAACAAAAGCACAATACTACCAAATCCAAGGAGGATGCGGGATCCTATTTTCATATTTTTCATATACCTCTCCATTCCGAAAGCTTGTATATTTGATTTTTATATCATAGCACAATAATGTAGTATTTTGCAATGGTTGGATATCGAATAAGCGAAAATAAGCGAAAATAAAGGCAGTATCATGCAAAAAGGACGAGGTTTCTTGATTTCAACTAGCTTTCTTTCATTTTTAAGGTATCTGGTTTGCCGGATTTGTTTTATGTAATTATTTTATTTCGCATCTAAATTCTAATATTTTTCATGAACAAGTTGCTTTGCCGAATCTATTTCGGTTGATTGACGCACGTAATTTTTTATGGTAATCTACGAATAGATTAAGTATCAAGAGAGATGAAACGTGTTGCTGATGCCAATAGTTCGTGTCAACATTTTGTTTTCCATACTGTCTGTCGCCTTGCATGAAATCAGCGAACGGAGGAATAGCCTATGAAATTTCTACACCTATCTGACCTGCATATTGGAAAAATCGTGAATGGCTTCTCAATGATTGAAGAGCAGCGGCACGTTTTCCGGCAGATAATCGGATACATACAATCGAATCACCCCGATGCCGTAGTGATAGCGGGCGATGTATACGACCGCGCCGTGCCGGGCATAGAGGCAGTGCGGGTGTTCGATGATTTCCTAACGGAGCTGTCCCATGAAAATGTAGCCGTACTGCTTATCTCAGGCAACCACGATTCGCCGGATCGCTTAAACTACGCAAGCCGCTTGCTGGGCGATAAGCAGATTCATATGTGTGGCGTATTTGATGGCAAGCTACGCTCCATAACACGAAAAGATGAGTTCGGTACAGTGAATTTTTGGATGCTTCCATTTATCAAACCTACTTCTGTTCACGGAATGTTTGCGGAACGTGAAATTGAAAGCTATAACGATGCGCTATCAGCGGCGTTAGAATCTGCGTCGATTGACTATACCGCCCGCAATGTGCTTGTGTCGCACCAGTTCTTCACAAAAGCAGGCGTTAATCCCCTGCGAAGCGAATCGGAATTGAACCCCATTGGTGGACTTGATGCAATTAACGCAGATAAGATCCACCTTTTTGACTACGTTGCACTCGGACACCTGCACGGGGCACAGACAGTCGGCTATGAACATATCCGCTATGCAGGGTCGCCGGTAAAATACTCCTTCTCGGAGTGGCGGCAGGAGAAGTCAGTAACCCTTGTAGAAATCCGAAAGAAAGGCGACTTAACCATCACGAAACTTGCGCTTGCCCCACGACACGATATGCGTGTGATAAAAGGAAAACTTGACGATTTGACAAGCGATGAAATAGCCTCGCAAGCAGACAACGAGGATTATCTTCGGGTCGTCCTTACGAATGAGGAAGAACTCATTGACCCGATGGGCAAGATTAGAAGTGTCTACGCAAATGTAATGGCATTAAATTTTGAGAACTCCCGAACAAGCATTGATGTAGGAGCAGTGTCGGCTAATTTAGAAAAAGTGGAGTCCTTATCGCCGTATGACCTGTTTCATGAATTTTTCCTTGAAAACAGCGGGGCTCTAATGAGCGAGGAACAAGAAGAAATCGTTCGGGCACTACTTGAAACAATGGAGGGCAGACAAGAATGAAACCACTTAAACTGACAATGAGTGCATTCGGCTCCTATGTCGATACACAGACCATAGATTTCACAAAACTCGGTGCGAATGGACTGTATTTAATTACAGGCGAAACAGGCTCTGGCAAAACGACTATCTTTGATGCGATTTCATATGCTCTTTTTGGACGGGCAAGTGGAATTTCACGCAATAAATACCAAATGCTTCGAAGCGATTACGTGAAAGGCCGTGTGAAAACATTTGTTGCTTTGGATTTTTCGATCGGTGATCGTGTGCACCATATTATCCGCACCATAATGCCACATATTGCACGTAATACGGAGGAAGTAACTTATACTGACAGTGTGTGCCTAACACTCTCGGATAAAACCACGATAAGCCGGGACAGCGAAGTCAAATCCAAAATAGCGCAGATCGTCGGGCTTGACAGGGAACAGTTTGCACAAATCGTAATGATAGCACAAAATGATTTCCTTCGTTTTTTGCAGAGCGATACAGGCAAGCGTGTTGAGATATTGCGCCACATTTTTGGCACAGCCGCACTCAAAGACTTCCAGGAGAATTTAAAATCGCAAGTAAGGGAACGAAGTGGCGAATTGGATATGTGCCGCCACGACTTTGCGCGTTACGAAGTTGATCCCTATAGACGGGATGAAAAATTTTCCGAATGGGAAATTCAAATGAAGACCGACAAAGCCACACTTTTAGAAGCAGAAAGGGAGCTTGCCCTAGATGAAGAGAAAAAGACAGGCCTTGTTGCACAAACAGCCGTTGCGGCGGAGCTCTCCAAAAAATTCAGTGACCTTGATGAGGTGTTGGCATTGCTTGAAAAACATGTTGCGAAAGCCGATGAGATGAAACGGCTCGCTGGTCGCCGTACGCGTGGAGAAGTAGCTTTGCACCGTGTAAAGCCGCTTGCGGATAAAGCCACGGAAGCAGGCAAGCAATATGAAGGGGCACAATCGGACCTTGCGAAAGCAAAAACGGATGCAAAAACAACATTTACCGAATATGAGGAAGCGAAAAAAGTATTGGATGACTTGCCTTTGCTGGATGGAAAACGAGTGGCGTTTGATACGCTAAAACAGGAATGGGAACAGTCGAAAAAGAGGCTTAAAGAGCTGAATTCGTTACAGGAAAATTATAAAGAGATAGAAAAAAAGCAAACCAAGCTAGACTTGCTGCAAGCAGAGCTGTCCAAAGTTTTAAAGATGATAGAGGGATTGCCGCCACTTGCTGATGCACAGACTGCTTTTGGGACGCTAAAACAAGAACTTGATAAAGCGCAAATGATCCTTAAAAAGCTTACTTTGGTACAAGCTGATTATGAGGCAATCACAACAAATCGAAGCAAATTAGGAGTGCTGCAATCTGAATTCGAAATCCAAAACACCACGTTTCATGCGGCGGACGACAAATACAAGCAAATAGAAGAAGCATTCTTGCGTGGGCAGGCCGGAATGCTGGCGGCCGTTTTAGCAGAGGGGGAACCTTGTCCTGTTTGTGGCTCGACAAACCATCCTGCTCCAGCTTGCCCTATCGAGGGCGACATCACGCAAAGCAAGCTTAAAAAGGCAAAAGATGTAGTGGATAAGGCTCGTACCAAACGTGATGAAAAAACCACCGAGTGTTCCACGCTCGTAGCGCATATTGATACGCTTTTTGATCGTTTTCTCGTGGACTTGTCTGAGTTCGCCCCTGATGCTACTTTAGAGACGGCAGAGGCACTGCTTTTAGAGGCTTTCGCCACTGCAAGCGCTAAGGTTAAAACATGCGTTGCCAAGAAAGCAGTGGACGAGCAAACTTTGATGGAATTGACTGCCCATTGGGACAATGCGATAAAAAGACGGGATGAACTGGTCCCAAAATGTACAGAACAAAAATCTGAGATTGACACGCTTAGGAAACGCTTTCTTGTTGATTTTTCGGAATTTACCGCAGATGCGGGGTGGGATACTGCCAAAGAACGATTGGCAGAAATACGTTTGGAAGCAAAAAAGAAAGAGGACGAGTTGACGTTGCAGAAAGATATACATGAACGTGCGCTTGCCGAATTTACGAAAAAGCACGAAGCGGCAACGAAACGTAATGCGGATGCCGACAAAGCGCATAAAGCGGCACAGACTTTAGTGATCGAGCGCGAGCGTCGTGCAGGAGAACACAAAAAATTGAGTGAAGAAACAAGGGCTGATTGTATGGCTGCATTACAGGCACATGGGTTTACAATAGAAGCAGAATATACGGCTGCACTCGTTACGGAAGATGAACTCTCCATCATGATAAAACAGCTTGTCGACTACGAGAAAGAGGGTGAACGCCTTGATGCACAACAAAAACGGCTGACTGCTGAAACGGTCGGTAAGGTGAAACCGGATTTAGACAAACTCACTGCCGAAGCGGAAATTCTAAATGAGGCAATGGCAAAGCTTCGTGCCGAGCGTGATGAAGTGAAGGGACGCTACGAACAAACAGGGCGGATTCTAAAAGAATTAAGGCATAGTGCGGAACGTTTTTCGAAACTGGAAAAGCAATATGCCGCTGTAAAACAGTTATCGGATACTGCAAATGGGAGGCTTGATTTTGAAACTTACGCGCAAACAGCTTATTTTGAGCGTGTACTTTCCGCTGCGAATTTACGCCTAAACTTGATGAGCCAAAACCGCTACACGCTCTTGCGAAGGATTGACAGTGATGATGCTCGCCGCCGGTCAGGCTTGGAAATTTTAGTCCTTGACGCTTACACAGGCAAGTCGCGTTCCGCAAATAGCTTATCCGGTGGAGAATCATTTATGGCCTCGCTTTCTCTTTCGCTTGGTTTGTCTGATGTTGTCCAACAGAGCGTAGGGGGCATTCGGCTTGACGCAATGTTTATTGATGAGGGCTTTGGCTCGCTTGATGCGGAAGTTTTGGAACTTGCAGTTAGGACACTTTCCGATATGACGGGCAATGGCCGCATTATCGGTATTATCTCGCATGTTTTGGAGCTGCGCGAGCGAATTGACAAGCAGATTTGGGTGGAGAAAACGCCTTTGGGAAGCAAGATAAGTATCATAGCATAAGCACTACTTGGAACGAAAGCCAGCAAATGCTGTAAATGCGATACGGTGCTTGTTGGCTTTCTAGGTATCATAGCATAAGCACGACCCGAAACGAAAGTCAGCAAATACCGTAAATACGATACGGTGCTTGTTGGCTTTCTTATGGTCAACCTATATTGATATATAATAAAAATTTATTGAAATTCGATAAATTTTTATTGACAATCAGATTTTGCAATGATAAAATATGAAAAAGCATATCGAAATTCAAAAAACGAACAGGAGGCAAGAGATTGATGAAAGACAGGTTGACGATCATTACAAAATGGATTTTGGAATTTATGTTTTGGACGGGAATTGTGGTAACGATTACCGTGCCAATTAGCTTTTACTACTATGGGGCGTATAGTCGGCACTTTCGGGAGAACTACTTGGCATTGTGCCTGCTTTTTATGCTATCCGGCATATTGGCAATCCTAATTATCGGAGAACTTAGAAAGGTATTTCGCACAGTGATTGCAGACGATTGCTTTATTCGGGCAAACGTAAAGAGCCTTGACCGGATGGGCACATATAGTTTCTTGATTTCTTTTATCACGGTATTTCGGCTATTCCTTTATTTGACGCCGGCCGTTTTGATTATTGTTTTGGTTTTTTTGATAGCGGGGTTGTTTAGCAAAGTGCTTGCTAGGGTGTTTGACCGGGCGGTTACGTTCAAGCTGGAAAATGATTTGACCATTTAAAAGGAGGGTATCATGTCCATTATGATTCATTTAGACGTGGTCATGGCTCAAAGGAAAATGGGCCTGACAGAACTTGCAAACGAGGTAGACATTACACTGGCCAATTTGTCAATCCTAAAAAATAACAAAGCTAAGGCCGTTCGATTTTCTACATTAGAAGCCATATGCAAAGCGTTGCATTGCCAACCGGGGGATATTTTAAAGTATGAAGAGAACGATGAGGATATGTAATCCATTTGTGCTTGCGCAAATGGATGATACGCAAACCGGGCATATACAAATTAAATTAGATGCACAAGTCAGGAAAGGAGTTAGAATAAAATGAAGGAAAACAGATATCCAAATGGAGAAATTTTACAAAAGGAAGAGATGGAAATAGGTGGAGGGCAGTCGCAAATGCAGCATACCCAATATCAAGAGGGGCAGTCGCAAACGCAGCATGCCCAATACCAAGGAGGACAGCCGCAAACGCAGCATGCCCAATATCAAGAGAGGCAGCCACAAACGCAGCATATCCAATATCAAGTAGAACGGCCACCCTCTATCATTCAGAAGAATTTCCGCTTCTTTGCTCTTGCAAGTGCTATTTATGCAGTGTTTTATACACTTTGCCTATACGAAAACCTATCTGGAGTGACATTTCCTTTTTTTATTGGAGGAACCCTTTATTATTTCTACTCATGCATGAAAAAATTAGAAGTTCCATGGAAAAAAGATGCGGTTTTTCACATGGCAGGTATCATTTTGTTGGGGATTTCCGTATTTCTTACGGATGATGAGCGTATCATTGGCATGAACTATGTGGGTATTTTTGTATTGATGGTCAGTTTTATGATCCATCATTTCTACAAAGATGAAAAATGGCCTTTTGGAAAATATTTACTTGCCATCTGCGAATGTGGATTTAGAACGATTGCTGCTATTTGGAATCCATTTCATGATGTGGGGCTCTTTTTAAAAACCAAGGATAAAGGAAGGGATACCAAGCTGAAATATGTCATAATTGGATTATTGATCAGTGCGCCTTTGCTATTGCTTGTCATGGCTTTATTGATGAGTGCAGATGGGATTTTTGCGATGTGGTCTTTTCGCTTTTTGAAGGCCATACAGATTCCGGAGAATGTATTTGGGGTTTTGTTTACGGTTCTATTTGCCTATATTGCAAGCTATAGCTTTATCAGTGCATTGGAAAGAAGAGGAATCAAAGAAGAGGTAAAAAATGCGAAGAATGCAGAACCTGTGATTGCCATTACGTTTACGGGAATATTATCTGTTATTTATTTCATATTTAGCATAGTTCAAATCCAGGGATTGTTTCTGGGGCAAATGGCAATACCCCATGAATATACGTATGCGAAATATGCAAGGGAGGGCTTCTTCCAACTCTTGTTTGTCTGCATCATCAATTTGCTGTTAGTGCTGATATGCATGGCTTTATTTCGGGAAAGCAAGGTACTTAAAATCATGCTGACCGTGATTTCCGGATGTACTTTTATTATGATTGCTTCGAGTGCGTACCGCATGATTTTATATATTGATGTCTATCAGTTGACCTTTTTGCGAATTTTTGTGTTGTGGTCTTTACTGGTAATTTTCATTTTGATAGCGGGAATTTTGGTGAATATTTATTGGAAGAACTTTCCACTTTTTCGGTTTAGTATGACGATGGTGACAGTACTGTATGTATTGTTTTCTTTCTCCCATCCGGATTATTTTATTGCCAAGTATAATATAAAGGCGATACGCAAACAAGCGCAAATGGAGACAAAGACCCAAGAATATGATGGAGATTATTACTATTTAGGGCAGTTATCTGCAGACGCGGCAAGCGCATTTTTAAGTGAAGATGTGTCACAAGGTTTTGGGGAGAACGAGGAGTACCTTCAACAGTATTTTAAAGTGCAGAAGAACGTATATGAAAAAATGAGCTGGAGGGAATTTAATGTGTCCCGGTATCTGGCAGGGCGTGCAGAGAAAGTGTATCATAAATAGCTCGCTGTTTAACCCCCCGGTGCGTTCAAAGCTATCGCAAATTATTTAATCCCCCGGTGCGTTCAAAGCTATCACAAATCAGCTTTTTCATTTTTTTGTCACCGTAAAGGTTTTTTCGCTCAATAGAAAAGCGCCAATTTCAAGAATAAGCAATGCAATGGGCAACAAAGAGAGGGTAAGCGACTTAGACAGCCATCCAATGATCGGCGGAATAAACGTGGCGCCAATGTAGGCACAAGCCATTTGCAGGCCCATTGCCGCACCGGATGATTCTTTTCCAAAACGCTTCGGCGTTTCATGAATCATCTGTGGGTAAAATGGTGCTGCACCTAACCCGATAAGTATAACCCCCGGCAGAGCCAATGTCCCTGGCAGAAACAAAAAACAGACTCCGAAAATACCAATCGTACAGCCGATACGAATGAGAGGCTGAGCAGACATGCGAGCGGACAGAAACCCGGAAAGGATTCTACCAACGCTAATGCCGGCGTAGTAGAGCGAGACCAAAAGTGCGGCATTTTCTACGCTGACTCCACGCTGTGTAACCAGAAAACTTGCAGTCCAAAGTCCTGTTGCCGCTTCGTATCCACAGTAGCATAAAAAGCCAAACAATGCGTATTTTATACCTTTGATATGGAAAGCTTCGCGGTTTGAAATTACTTTTGGATCATCAACAGAGCTCTCGCTTTGACCACCTACTTTTTTCCAAAGAGGCAATGAAAAAAACAGCACAAAGGTAAGGCTTATTTGTATGAAAAATATAACCTTGTATGCCATTTTCCAGCCTTGTTGCTCTGCAAGGAAAAACGACATGATAACTGGGCTAAATGTTGCGCCTACACCCCAGAAACAATGTAGCCAGTTCATGTGCCAAGCTTTGTAATGCAGCGAGACAAAATTGTTTAATGCCGCATCAACGGAGCCACCACCGAGTCCAAGCGGTATGGCGAACAAACACATCTGCCATAGGGCATTAGAAAATGAAAATCCAAGCAAAGCCAATGCAGTCATAAGAACACTGACTGCCGTGACCCTACCGGTTTTGAAGCGTCCGACAAGCCTACCGCTCATCAAACTTGAAACAATGGTTCCGCCGGATACAATAAGTGAAATGATTCCGGCCGCAGACAGTGGTGCATTGATGTCGATGTGCATTATCGGCCATGCACTGCCAAGAAGTGAATCGGGAAGCCCAAGGCTTATAAAAGCGATATAAATTATTATGAGTAAAACTACCATATTTGTCCCCCTGGCATCTATTTGAAAAAACGGCTATGAACCGAATACGATTGCTTCTCAACAAAATCCATATTAAAAATGTGAACATGGAATAGCGCATCAGATTAATTTTTGATAGGTATTGCTCAAAGCATGATGCTCTGCCCACATAAGGAGTAATGTTAGTTTCATAATGATCCATTCATATTTTATCATCTTATAATCAATCTTAGATAATGTCAATAAAATAATACTTAGTACAGCACTGAAAGGCAAACGCCTTCAAACCCATCTGGTCAGCCTACAGCTGTAGACCTTTATTTTAATCATCGTGGATTTCAACTGAGGTTCACTTTTTTTCGGACTGAAGGGCAATCAAGACAGATTGATGCGCGATGTGAAGCTGTTTTTCGAGGATTCGGTCAGCGATGCTTTGTGGTCACGAGGACAACGATGGCACAGGGCGTTACGAAAGAGGAGATGGGATATTACGAAAGAAGAGATGGGATATTATATATCCAGCTTTGACTGTAGGTCGGAAACCTTGCTTGCGGCACGCGGTCGCTAATCAAAACGTGAGGGAAAATGAGTTTTGTCCTTGTCAATCTGGTTTGAAATATAAAAAATACTATGGTCAATTTAGCCTTGCGTGTAGAAGAAATCTATGACCAATTTATTTAAAAATTCGTTGGATTACTTATGAGTAATATTCACCGATTTAAGATTATCCTTAACTGGCGTTACCATCCCTAAAAGTTGGTACGAAAAAAGCAGCCTGCTATAGCTTCCTTTTCGTTTCTTATAATTTGTTTCTGTACAATTCCAAATCATGAAAATATCCCATAATATATATGGTATTTATTTCTTCATCAATTCGAAAAATAATTACATAATCATAATGCGGAACGACTGCTTTTCGATATCCTCTTGATTTCATAAAGAGATCTTCCAAATAAGCATACATCTTTGGATTGCATTCTAAATTATCGTATACATGCTCTATCTCTGCTAGCAAATGATCGGTTGCTTGTGGATTCTTCAACTTGTTAACCATATACTTCGTAATATTATCAAGTAATTCCTCCGCTCTCTCGGTTATAATAAGTTTATATTGCATATTTCTCTCTTAAATTACCAAAAGATTTTCTTGCATCCTTCGTTTTTCCCGCTTCAATCTGCTTTTCAGAAAGTTCTAGTTCACGATACATGTTTAATCTCTTCATTGTACTTTCATACATCTCGATACTCATAATAACCATATCTCCATAACCATTCTTCGTTATATAGATTGGCTCTTCTGCTATATGGCACATTTCTGAAATCTCTGATGTATTCTTTAAATCTTTAATTGGAATAATCTGTGGCATACGATCAACCTCCTTAAAATATGGCTTAATTATACCATTATTATCCCATAATAGCAACCATATATTCATGAAATCAGCACTGAAAGGCAAATGCCTTCAAATCCATCTGGTTAGCCTACAGCTGTAGATCTTTATTTTAATCATCGTGGATTTCAAATGAGTTCCACTTTTTCCCGCACTTATCCACATCGCACGGACATAGTTCCCAACACTTTCTACATTTGTGGATATCCCTATTTTTAGAGTGCCTGCTTTGGCTGTACCGCCCCTTTCCGCTTTGCATGCCACCTATGTTTCATTCTTGTAATCCGGAAGCGCTCATAGGATAGGCCGCCTTCTGTCAGTGGCTGCTTTCTTAGGCATTCCAATAGCCCTTCCGATATCTTTTAGATTGTCCTTTTCAAAACTTCAGCCCTTTTCTATTTCAATCTCCATCACCGCCACGCCGTGCCCCTTGTATAGTTGAGGCCATTGACCCATTTCATTTGTGCACCGCTTTTATTTTCGGCTTCCTTTTATATACCTTTTCGATCTCGACTATGTGCTCCTCGCCTTTGCCCGTCCCTATGATTTCGCCATATTCCCCCGCAAGCGTCGGGATGCTATTCAATTGCCTTTTTAGTTCTCTCTGCTCCCCATGTGTCATCTTTTGTCCTCCACTGCGAAAAAGTTTTTTCTTGTTTCATCATATTAATGGCAACATCTCCTGTCTGCAGGACGGCATTATTTTTTCTACGTTCATCATACAAGCTCGTACTAGGGATCGTTGCAATAAACCAATCTTCCTCAAACGAAGATTGGTCATAAAGCTGAATATGCGCAAAGCTATTTGTCTTTTTAAGCCTTGTCTGATTAATTCCCTATATCAATTTGACGAAATCTGATAATTTTTAACGATTATAAAAAGAAATGAAAATAGAAAAAATATTGCAATAAACGAAAGCAGATGATAGAATAAAAACAGCAAATAGCTAATTTTGATTCATACAAAGTTTGAAGTTTACAAAAATAGATAGGAGCGAAAAGACATTGTTGCGGCATGTGAAAATGTTAAAGCCGCGAAGGAGGTAAAGTATGTCGTTGAATTCTAGTTTTGTGGGACATTCGCAGTGCCACGAGCATATATTTTTAGAAAAAGGGGCTTCGTATCGTCAAAATCCAGCACTTTGCTTGAATGAGAAGGATGCATCGCTTGCGGAATTAAATGAATACTATGAGGCAGGCGGCCGACTTATAGTCGATGCACAGCCGTATGGCTATGGGCGTAATGCCAATGTACTTTGCGAGCTTTCAAAAAAAAGCGGAGTCAAGATTGTAGCGGTTACAGGGTTTCACAAAAAAGAATTTTTAGATGAAACATGGATTTTGGATTTATCAAAGAGAGAGATTGAGAAGCTATATACAGATGAAATTAAAATTGGAATGTTGATGTCGCAGGATGTGAGAACTGCGTATAAAGCGAGCATTGTAAAAGCCGCCTATACAAAAGACTGCTTTACAGACCCAATCTATCAAAGGATGATTACGGCAGTGGCGAATACGGCTGCAAAGACAGGCGTACCGCTTATGGTACATACGGAAAAGAACACTGACATAGAAGAACTGCTGGATTTTTTGACCGAGGAGGGCGTAAAGCGAAATCAAGTAATTATCTGCCATTTAGATAGAACGAATCCAAGCGGAGCGTACCACAAAAAGGTACTATCGCTTGGATGCTATCTTTGTTATGACAGCGTCAATCGACTTAAGTATGTATCGCACGAAGAAGAGATCGCACTCATTAAAGAAATGATAGATGCAGGGTATGTGAAGCAAATATTGCTTAGCCTTGATACGACGGCAGATAGGCTAAGGGCATACAATGCTAAGGATATGGGCTTGGATTATATCCTAAAGATCTATATTCCGATGTTAAAGGAACATGGAATAAGCGATCGAGATATTGAATATATGTGTGTAAAAAATGCGCAGGAGGTACTAAGTGGCAAGTAGGAGCGGCAGATGGCAAAAAGAGAGAACAAAATAGCTTGGGGCTTAATTTGGAATTATTTGAAAAGATTTTAAATAAATTCATATTGTTTATAAAAATGTTTAGAGAAAGCAGATATAATGTAAAAGAAGTTTATAAAATTGTGTGCATAAATGTGACTGTGCGTATAGAACCAATTTGTGCTTTTGATATAGAGTCGGCTTGTGTTTTTGCGAATTGGTTATGCACAAATTAATTTAGGAAGAGGTACGATGGAATAGTTTCCTGCTGTGATATAGGATCAATTTGTGCAGGGGGTATGACAAAATACGGAATCGTTGCTTTATTTCATACTTAATTTTAAAATGAGTGAGAGAAAGGAGGTATCTGGTTTCATACATGAAGTTCGGTAGAAAGGATATCGTAGGACATGTGTATTTAAGGTGAAATCAGGAATTTATGGCGGAATACTTATCACCAGGAGTGTATGTTGAGGAATTCGAATCAGGGGCACAACCAATGGAAGGCGTTGGAACAAGTACGGCCGGATTTATTGGTTTAGCAGAAAAGGGACCCGTGAGAGGACTGCCACAGCTAGTGACCAATTTTTCAGACTTTAAGAGGAATTATGGTGGCTACCTGTCGGAAAATGAGTTTGGAGATTATCATTTTCTGGCATATGCAGTGGAAGCTTTTTTTGTAAACGGAGGTTCCCGTTGCTTTGTATCGCGTGTGGCTCCAGCAGACGCGAAGAGTGCAGTAGGGACGGCACCAAGCGCGCAAAACGCAGTTCTTACATTCACGGCGAAGAACCCGGGATTGTGGGGAAATGATATTTTGGTATCAATTAGTCCGGCAAGCAAAGCTAAGACGCAGGTATTAGAGATTATAGAGTCTAGCGATGGCGCAAAATACCGCGTAAAGAGTGGCGTTGGATTTCATATCGGAGATGTGATATCTTTTGAGGACAAAGGCGAGGTTATCTATACGAAAGTTACAAAGAATCAGGACAATATCCTTTCGCTAGAGGATGCATTGCCAAAGACTGTGGTAGATACCCAGCTGCTTCCTTCAAAAGTTATAACAACAAACGAGATTAATATCGAAGTAAAGTATAAAGATGTTGTTGAAAGCTATGACAATGTATCATTTAATGTAAATACGTTCCATTATATCGAGAAGAAGTTGGCCAAATCAGACTTGGTAGTGGTAGAATACAAAGAACCAAAGAAAGCAGGTGCAGTAGCAACACCGGCTGAACCTGCAGATAAGGATGCAAAGCTTGCCAAGAAAGATGACGCACCAAAGGCGCCGGTACAAGTACAAGCTGGCAAAAAAGTTGGCGTAGTGGCACCATTTGATGTATTGGAGAAGGTTGCACAGGTTGTTTTTGATGGAGGAAGCAATGGGACTTTGGATGCGATTTCTGCGGAAGATTTCATTGGTGAAGATGGTGGAGCTGGTGCCCGTACCGGAATCCAGTCGTTTATAGACAATGACGTGGTATCTATTATGGCGGTTCCGGGTGTGACCGATCCAAATGTACAGCTTACTTTGGTGGCACATTGCGAGAATCTTGCCAGCCGGTTTGCAGTACTTGATGTTCCAAGGGGTGCTAAGAAAGTAGCGGACGTGATTGCACATAGGGATATCTTTGATTCTGATTATGCAGCATTGTATCATCCATGGCTGTTGGTGTTTGACCCATTAGATAAGAAGAACATTGCAGTTCCTCCTTCCGGCGCTATTCTTGGCGTATATGCAAGAAGCGATAACACAAGAGGAGTTCAAAAAGCGCCTGCAAATGAAATGGTAAGGTCTTGCGTAGGGCTAGACTGCCAATTTAATACAGGAGAGCAGGACATTTTAAATCCAAAGGGGATTAACTTGATTCGTGCTTTTGCAGGGCAAGGAATCCGTGTTTGGGGTGCAAGGACACTAAGCAGCAATCCAAGCTGGAAGTATGTGAATGTAAGGCGTTTGTTTATTTTCGTAGAAGAATCAATCAAAGCAAATACAAATTGGGCAGTATTTGAGCCGAACAACGAAGTTCTATGGGTACGTGTACAGCGTACGATTAGCGTATTTTTGACCAACCTATGGAGAGGCGGTTCTTTAGCAGGGACGACTCCGGATGAAGCCTACTTTGTAAATATTGGACGAGATACGATGAGCCAAGATGATATTGACAATGGACGCCTTATTTGTGTAATCGGGATAGCGCCAGTGAAGCCGGCTGAATTTGTAATCTTTAGAATTACACAAAAGACAAATGACTCAGCTGAATAAATAATGGAAGAAGGGAAAATGAGATATGGCTTATCCACATGGAAGATTTAGATATAAAGTTGAAATTGATGGTCTGGAGGCTGGTGGGTTTTCAGAGGTTACAGGTTTTGATGCTTCGATCGATGTTATGGAATATCGGGAAGGCGACATGGTGCAGACACCCATGAAGATACCCGGACTTAAGAAATATGGCAATATTACATTGAAACAAGGCCTTGCAGATTCTATGGTTTTGTATGAGTGGATTATAGAAGGCGTTAATGGTGCAGTGCAACGAAAGACCATTACCATTACACTCTTAGACGAAGAAGAAGCTCCGGCAGCTTCATGGCAAGTTATCAATGCATGGCCAATGAAATATACAGCGCCTGACTTTAATGCAACATCTTCAGAGGTGGCAATTGAATCACTAGAGATTGCACATGAAGGAATGACAAGGGTTTCATAAATTAAAAACCCAGGACTCATTTTTAAACGGGTCATTAGGAACTGTGCAAAAACAACTTGGCATTTGAGCGGCAAACAAACCGCTTTCATACCTAAGTTGTGAATGCATAGTTCCTTTTAGCTTGTATAGCGAAAAGGTGATTACGATGGACATAAGAAACTTGTATGAGGAGTACTTTGACAATTGCAAAATTTCTTCCGCATATCAGGATGAGCCTGCGTATATGGAAGAATTGTTTCAGCTGATTGACATGTTGCTTGCGATTGCCTGCACCCTGCGTATGGAAATCACGCGCTCGGAAACGAATTTAGCGGTAAACAGCATACATCTAAGGGGTGTGCCGTTGACACTAGACGAGCTTTTGCATAGTTTAACAGGAAAAAAAGCTGGAGAAGAGCTTAAGATCCCATATGATGCTATCAAAAAGCAAGTAGGGCAGGCTATGTTTCATCTTAAAACCAGACTGGCTTTTACGAAACAGGCGGATACGTTTTGTATTTCTAACTTCTACAGGCAGACGGGAATATCTGACCATGAAAAGTTTCTGTTGCTTTTATCCATGGTGTGCTATGATAGAAAACAGGAACCTATTTTGATGTATCTGCAAGGCGATGTGCGTCTAAAGCAGCCAACAATTGGGCTTGCACTCTTTTTGTGGGAACTTGGCTGGGGCAAAGACCCGATCCAAGTAGGAAAGACGGTGGCATGCGAGGGGTACTTGTTTCATTATTTTTTAGAGGTAGGGGAACCGCTTGATGGCAACCCAATGGCGAGAATGTTTGTGATGCCGCCTAGAATGTATGCCTATCTTTGCGCTTTTGGCAAAGAAGTTGACAAGGTGCTAGAACCCTATGTAAAGCTTTTTACCCCATGGATAGAACAAGGGAAAGAACCGAAAAAACCGGATCAAGAAGATGAAATAGAAGAGGACGATGCAAATGGAAGGATACCCCAAATTAAGATACGAAAAGACATACAGAAGCGTTTGTTGGAGTATTTAAAAAATGTCCATACAGCGGAAGGCCGCACAGGCTACATCTTGAACTTATATGGTGGACGGGGAATCGGGAAACGCTATCTAATCAAACGGACTGCTGCGGATATTAACTGCAAAGTTTTGTTTGTGGATTTGGTCAAAATCTTAAAAGGGACAGTAAAAGAAGTTCAGATACTAATGAGGAAAATTGCGGCAGAGAGCATATTAAATACGGCACTTGTCTGCTTTTGCTATATGGAAACGCAGAATCTGGCCAATGCGAAAGATGAGTATGCAATCGCAAAACCGATCGGCTTAGATTTTATATTGGAGCAGATAAGAAAGGAATTTGTGCAGGTTTTCTGGCTGAGCGAGGAAAAGGCGGACTATCTGTTAAAATATGATCTACATGTCATGCAGATGGAGCTTCCTATTTTGACTGTTCATGAAAAAATAGTTTTATGGGAAAACGAGGCGAGAAAATATCCAATCGGAGATTCTTTAGATGTTACGTTGTGTGCCAACCAATATGTATTATCAACCGGCGAAATCAAGAAAGTGCTGCATGTAGCAAATCTGCTGCGAAAGGGCGATGGGCGAGAGCAGATAGAACGAAATCATGTCAAGGAGGCGGTGGCGCAGCAGGCAGTCAATCAATTAGGACGTTGTGCAACGCTAATCCAGTCTATCTATACGTGGGATGATTTGGTCATCAGCCCGGAGCAAAGAAGACAGATGGATATGATTTGCAATCAGATCAAATATAGGAATGTAGTAGGCGAAGAGTGGGGGTTTTACAAAAAAACGGCATATGGGCGTGGCGTATGTGCCTTGTTTTATGGAAGCCCCGGTACGGGAAAGACCATGGCTGTCCAGATTATTGCAAATGAATTAGGGCTTGACTTGTATCGGGTGGATTTGTCTGGAATCGTCAGCAAATATATTGGAGAGACTGAGAAAAATATCACGGAATTGTTTGATCGGGCGAAGCATATCAATGCACTGCTGTTTTTCGATGAAGCCGATGCTTTATTTGCAAAACGCTCCGAGGTAAAAGATTCCCATGATAGAAATGCAAATTCAGAAACGGCACATCTTTTGCAAAAACTGGAGGATTATGAAGGAATCGTGATTTTAGCGACAAATTTTGTGAACAATATAGACGATGCATTTAAGCGGCGGATTAAGTTTATGGTCAATTATGCTTTTCCGACAGAGGAAGTTAGGAAAAAATTATGGACTACGATTTTACCGCCGCAGGTGCCTTGCGAGGAAGAACTAGACTTGGATTTCTTTGCAGAAAAGTTTGAACTTTCGGGGAGCAGCATCAAGGAAATTTTGACAAATGCAGCATACATTGCAGCGGCATCGGGTGGCTATTTGGCAAATCGGCATATCGTAGAAGCAGTGAAAATCAATTTCGCAAAATATGGAAAGATTTTAAATCAGCAAGATTTTGAGTATTTAGGGAATTGAATCGATGTGGGGTTGAGTGAATGGATGTGATAAAAAACTTGGCGTAAAAGAAAGGAAATTGTATGGAGCAGGAATGGACAAAGCAGCTTTTCGAAGAACTAAAAAGAACCATAGGAACGTATACACAGCAGCTGAATCTAAAAGAAGATGAGGAGGGGGCATATTTACTGCAGGCGGTATTTAAGGTTTTCGACGAGGAAAACGAAGAGAAAGATTGTGTGTTAGCGGAAGTGTCGCAGTTTCCGGTAAAGCCTGGAGTATTTCAGCTAGAAATGAATTTGACCACGGAAGTGACAATAAAACCGGAGTATATGGCGCAGGTTGAGCGGACTATAATCCAAATGAATTACTATGTTCCGCTTGGTGCACTGGGGATTTTCTATCCGTCTAACCGGGTTACGGTCAGATATGTAGCGGTAGTCGATCAGAAAAAATCAGCGGAAGAGATCTCAAAAGAAGTGGTCGTGCTATATGAATTGATGCTTGCCAGCCTAAGGCTTGTTTATCCGGCAATAAAGCAGATTTGCATCGGTGAACTTACCTTTGAGGAAGCGGTTGAAAAGCAGATGCTGCTAAAACAATAAAAGATACTGCGTGAATCAAAAAATGTAAGCGGTTTATGCGAGACAAAATAAAACACAAGGGTTTGTGAAAAGATGAAACCACATAGGTCAATTTTAAGCATTCAGTACGTAAGTGGGAATCGTTATAAGTATGCAGGCAGATAGGAGGAAGTATGGCATTTGATTGGACGAAAATTTTGGGAAGTTTGGCTGGACATGGAGGAGATGCATTAGGGGTTGCCAGTGCGTTTACAGATGGAAACACATCTGACGGATTGGGTTTCGGAGCCGGCGCATTAGGAACGATTTCGGCAGGGACGGGTTTCTATGGCGCAGCTAAGGAAAAGGATTGGGTCGGCATGTTGGAAAATGGTGCTGGCGCAGTTAGTGGCGTGGCCGACATGGCAGGTGGTATAGCGGGGTTAGCTGGAGATAAGAAATCGAAAAAAATTGCAGGCTATGTCAGTGGTGGCGCAAATATATTGGGAGGACTGGTCGGAGGCGGTGCTAATCTTTATACGCTTTTGAGAAGATCTCAGGATCCAAATAAGTCTGCCGAAGAAATTGCAAAGGACAAGAGTATGGCAAAGGCAGGGCTTGTTGGAAATGTACTGAAACTATTTAGCGGAATTACGGGAGTGGGGAATGCTGCATATGAAGAAGCTGGTGATAACGATGTCCGCAAGCAAAGATGGCAAAAAGCAGGTCAGGCCTCATCGGTACTGGGGTTGCTTGGAGGTCTATTCGGTTCGGCAATAGGCGGTGCCAATGGTGATTTTAAGGAACCTGAACCTCCGGCGGCGTCTCAGGTACCTGTGCCATAGGAAGATACGATAGGATCCTCGGTGATTTGTTTTAAGGGAAGAACAGGCGGGAGATATAAATAATGATGCTTCATGCAAAGGTAACCGTCCCAAAGGAGAAAGAAAATGATATCTGTATAGAAAGGCTACAGCAGAAAATGCCATCAAAGGACACTGCTGTATGTCTTTTTTGTGCACCATTTGGATATGGGAAGACAACGGCGCTGATACAATATGCCAATCGTTCGAAAAAGAAAATCCTGTGGTATCGGTTGGATACTTTGGATAACAGGGAAACCGTGTTTTTGACAAATTTAAGTGTGCTGCTAAAGCAAGATACAGAGCAAAAATGGACTGCAAAGGAATGGCAGACAGGGGGCGGTCAGGCTCCTTTTTGTTATCTAGAAGAGATGGCGGCTTTGCTAGAAGCATTTACCGGGTATGCGAAGAAAAATTCTAAGGAACAGTATTGTTTGATCTTGGATCAGTTTGAAATGATAGGCAATCAAACAGTTTTTGATATGGTCAAATTGATGCTGGATTACAGGCCGGAGCAGTTGCAGATCGTGCTCGCGGCGAATCGGGGGATACCGGATTTTTTGTTTCAAAATATTGTTGGCGGAAACTGCACGGTACTGAGAGAAGATGATTTTAAATGGACGTTAGAGGAAACGGATGATTGGATGTGTAAGAATTTTCCAAATAGCGACGCCTCACGAAATCGTATAGGCCTGCTAAATAGGATACCTTTGCGAACGAGTATAGACCTGCCAAATAGGATACCCTTGCGAACGAGTATAGACCTGCCAAATAGGATGGCTCTGTCAAAAGCAATCTGGCTAGAAATGGGGGGATGGCCTCTTGGAATCCAGTATTTGGCAGAGTATATGTGTTCTTATAGGTGTGCACCCCTCATAAAAGAACCGGAGGCTCAATCGGACGTAATATTAAAAGAACCGGAGGATCAATCAGGCGGAATTTCAAAAGGATCTGAGGCTCAATCGGATGGAATATTTAGGCTTTTGAAAGATAGGAATGTTGAGTTTTTTGATTGGGACAAAATCTTTGAGAGCAGTTACCTGGAAGAAATTTTGGAACATGAGATTTCAAAAAGGGGTGTGGATGAACAGCTGTGGGAATTTTTGATTCGTTCCAGTGTCTTGCGTGAATTTACGAGAGAAAGCCTCTGCGCCGCACTAGGAAAGCAGAATCAGGTGATTCCATTGCTTTTACGCAAGGCGTTGCATGGTGGATGGTTTTTATTTTCTAAAAATGATGTTTTCAAGTACTTGCCTTTTTTCCGTGCATATCTAAAACGCAGATGTTCAAAAGATGTAAAAAAAGAAACGCTTTTACAGGCTTTGGACTATTATAAAAAGAAAACAGAATACGAGGCCGCCATCTATTGTGGGCTGGAGGGTGGCTTATATGAGGAATTGACTTCATTGATGGAGCAGCAGGGGCTTGCCATACTAGAAGAGGGAAATAAGGAACTGTTATGGAAAGTGGTTTCTTTTCTAGAGGACTATCCCTTGGAATTTAGCTTGCGCTCGGTAGAGGTATTTGCCCAATGCGCCTATTGCATTGGACAGTACAAGAAGATGGATTATTATCTAAATTATGCAGACAGCCAGTATGGGAAGGAAAATAAATTTAGCGCGTATCGAAGCTTGTACAGGGCGTTGCTGCAGTTTAGAGAGGATCCGGATAAATACCAAAAGCAGATGAACCATGCCCTGTTTTTCCTAAAGGAAAATAAAATAGAGCTGCCTTGGCTATCGGAGCAGGACAAAAAAACATTGCATACATATGAGGAGGCAATTGGCGAAAAAGAAAAGAAGATAGAGGTGCATGTTTTTGGAAGCTTTGAGGTCGTTTTTCCAAAAGATGGGAAAAGAATGTCTTGGCGAACAAAAAAAGGGAAAGAACTTTTTGCTTATTTAGTGCAGCTGCAGGGAAAGCCGGTAGAGCGAAGCCATCTAATGCAACTGCTTTGGCCGGATGAAATTCCGGATAATGCCGTTCCTATGATTCATAACAGCATTTACAATATACGTAAAGAATTATCGGCCTATCAAATGGAGGGCTTGGTGCAATATCAAGAAAAACGTTACAGCATCCATACAGCATGGGTTGTAAATGACTTGAAACGCCTAGAATCTATCTGTGACATGGTGGAGAAGAAAAACCTTATGGACTTGGCAGAGGAAACAGATTATTTTAGGACGTATCCAGGTAGATATTTAGAAGATGTGGATGCACATTGGGCAGAGGAAAAAGCAAATTATTATGACAGGATTTTTTTAGAGGGCTGTTGTATGTTGGCAGACGAATATAAGAATGAGGGAAATTATGAAAAAGCCATTCTTTTATACACAACGGCTAGACAGATCGATGGCTACAATGAGGAGCTGCTTCAAAACTTGATGCGGTGCTTGCAACAGACAGGCGACTTTAAAACAATGAAAAAGCAGTATGAAGGTTTTGCGGCATTATTGAAAAAGGATTTAGGGATCAAGCCTGGATTTGCATTAAACCAGTATTATCGGGCACCAGTGTGATAGATAGCATATAGCCAATTTGTACCCCCATAAATAGACGATGTACAAATTGATTATAAAAAGAGGTATGGGCAGATAGACGCCATGGGGTTAAAATGTGTCATAAGGTGGGGGCGCCATATGTGAAGCGGGAAATAGGTGCCATTGGATTAAAATGTGGCATAAGGCGGTAGTGCTATATGTGAAGCAGGAATAGGCACCATGGGATTAAAATGTGGCATAAGGTGGGAGTACCATAATATGAAGTTGGATATGCAATATCTGTTGTTGATAGAACAGTTGATGCGATTAAAAGTAGAGAGGGCAGTTTTCTATAAAAAAGTAGCCGAAGGTAAAGAAAATTTGCGAAAAGCCTCTAAAGTGTCAAATAGCTACCAAGCAGAAGCCAGAGGAAAAGAACCGGAAGATTTGTCAGATCATGCAGCAAAGATAGAGAAAAAAGAAATCCAACTTCTAAAGCTTGCCGAGGAGGCAAAGGAGAAAGGGGAGTTTTTACCCTTTGAATATCTTTTTTCTGTTTTTGAATGCAATGATTTTGAACGGCATACGATCATGCTGCTGGCGGCATTCGAGATAGATGCTTGGCTTTATCAGCTATCTGGACGTTTTCACGAAGAATTGGGACTTTCTATCTGTTTTGCGACGCCAATGCTGGCACGGGCCTCCTTTGACCGGGAAATGACAGATCCGCAGGTATTTAAAGCACTTGACAGTCAAAGCGTGGGTGGAAGATATTTTCTACAAAAAGAGGAAGAAGGGCAGACAGGGGCGTTAAGGAAACTTGTATTGACCAGGAGGCTAAAGGATCTGCTGCTTAGCGGATCTGTTACATGGCAGGGCGAACAAAACTATATGTCTTTATGGAGTCCAAAAGATGAACTTTGCAAAGCAAGAGGCCTAGATACTTTTTTAGAGAGGCTAGAGGCGATGCTTAAAAGGGGCGAAGACACGAGGTTTATTCGTTTGATCGGGGAAAGCGGGAGCGGTAAGAGCTTCTGCTTTAAACATCTCGCCAAGAGAAATGACTGGTCCTTACTGCTTGTTTCGCTTTCGGATCTTTGTTGGCAGGAGGACAGCCTGGAACGACAGATAGATGAGATTATTTTTGAAGCACATCTTTTTCAGGCGATCCCCCTCTTGCGAAGAGAGACCCTTTTGCACCATCAAAATGAGTATGGGGCGAACTTGATTAAAATGAAAAACCGACTCTTCTTAAGGCTCCACGAAGAATTTCCGGTGTTGTTTCTAACAGCAGAAGAAGCAGTTTTGACAGAAGAATTCTATGTTGGTCCACCTTGGAGCAATGTGGCGATGGGTGAATTGGATTTGGAGGCATATGAAGAAATTTGGAAGGATAAAAGCTTAAAATTTCCGATCGCACAGGAGGTTTCTCCGGCGGCGATGGCACAGCGTTTTTATATGACCCCGGGGAAAATAGAAGACGCCTACCGCTTGTCATGGCAAAGGTGCCTCTTAAACGGCCGTGCGGCATTGACGCTGGAAGATTTGATTGAAGGCTGCCACAAGGTCCTGCACCAGAATCTAGGAGACAAGATGGTTCAGGTTCATACCATCTACCAATGGGGGCAGTTGATACTGCCGAATTATCAAAAGGATCTATTGGTTACGGCATGCAATCAGGTAAAATACAAACATCAAGTCTATAGTGTCTGGGGGATGGAACAAAGTATTGCCTATGGAAAAGGGATTTCCATGGTATTTGCAGGCCCTCCTGGAACGGGAAAGACGATGGCGGCACAGATATTGGCAAAAGAAATCGGGCTGGAACTTTATAAGGTAGAATTGGCTACGGTTGTCAGTAAATATATAGGAGAAACGGAAAAAAATTTAGCGGCAATCTTTGCACAGGCAAGGGCAGGCCAGTTTATATTGTTCTTTGACGAAGCGGATTCTTTGTTTAGCAAGCGGACAGAAGTAAAAGATTCGAATGATAAATACAGCAACATGGAAGCGGCATTTATGCTACAAAAAATCGAAGAGTATGAGGGGATTACCATTCTGGCTACGAATTATCTGCAAAATTTCGATGAAGCTTTTAAAAGGAGAATGAAATTCATCATTGATTTCCCATTTCCGGATAGAGAATCCAGGCGCCAAATCTGGGCGATTGGCTTTCCTGAAAAAATGCCGGTAGAAGATATGGATTTGGATTATCTAAGCGGATTTGAATTGTCCGGAAGCAATATCAGGCAGGCAATTTTGTACGGGGCTTTTTTGGCGGTGGAACGAAATGGTGTGGTTGAAATGAGAGATGTTTTATCTGGAATTCGGCAGGAATATGCAAAACAAGGGAAAATCCTTAGTAAAGAAGCAATGGGGGAATATTATGTACTGCTCTCATGAAGAGAAGGTGAGACAATCAAAAGCGGCGACTCATGAAAAAAGCAAAGAGTGGAAACAATCAGAAGCTCTCGTTCATGACCATCAGCCTCAGATGCTAGAATCAGGGAAACCGATGACAGGGTTTGGCGCTAGGATGTCGGAAGAAAGCGCAGACAAGACATATCATGAAATGGCAAATTTAGAGAATTCCTACGGCAATATTGTGATGGGTGCAAACAAGGAAAAGGATTTTGTATTTTTGGTTCGGGAAAAGCGAAGGCATAATGCTCCGGAACTTATGAAGGATCAAAAAGAAATAAAGAAAGACAGCAGAAAAGAGCTGCCACAAGGAAGAAGTTCTTTTGTCACGAACAGCCATGACGATGCAAAAAGTGCAGTTGCATTTCGTACGACTTCCTATTTGCCACCGGATAAGCTTATGGGGGCGATTCAAAAATTCGAAGACAGGAAGAAGCAGGAAAATTTAGGAAAGATGCTTCCATTTTTGAAAGATGGCAAGCAGGAAGAGCAGGCGGATCAAGTAAAGGAGCAGAGCAGTGAGCTACAGGCGAAGCAGCAGCTGCAACATCAAGTAGAACAGAAACTAAGGTTGGCACTGAAGAAGTCTCTTGGCCTTGTCGGTGAGTACGATGATCCTTTTTGGTATCAGAATTCTCTGGAGACAGAAGAGCTACAAGAGAATTCCAACCAGGGGGAAGAGTCCAGCCAGGAAGAAGGAGGCAGTCTAGAAGAAGGCGCTAGTCAGGGAGAAGACCCTATCCAAGAAGAAGGTGCTAGTCAGGAAGAAGGGGGCAGTCCAGAAGAAGTCACTAGTCAGGAAGAAGGGGGTAGTCCAGAAGAAGTTACTAGTTAGGAAGAAGATTCCAGCCAAGAAGATTTTGCAGGTTAAGCAAATCCCCTCTGGAAACATTTAATATTTCATTGTAGTGGCGAATGCACAAACGTGTATTTGTACAAGGATTTTCTTGACAATCGTTGTAAATCATGACATAATAGGACAATAATTAATCGTTTCTGCATAGTTTTACTGAAAAAATAGAAATTATCAAAGGTGTACCTTTTGATAATGCTTGAAGATAATAGTGTAATTTTGAAAGCTGTCCGCAAGGAAAATGAAACGGATATTAAGAGCTGCGAGAGCACATGGGCAACTAAGAATAAGGAGGCATACGTATATGGCATTTCAAACAGAATTTGAATTTGTATTACCGAAAGGATATGTGGATAAAGAAGGGAGACTAAATCGGAAGGGTACCATGCGGCTGGCAACTGCGGCCGACGAGATTTTACCGCTTCGAGATCCAAGAGTACAGCAGAACCCGGGTTATTTGAGTATTATATTATTGGCACGTGTGATTACGAAACTTGAAAACCTGTCGGCGGTGGATACGCATGTCATAGAAGGCCTTTATACGGCAGATTTAGCATATCTGCAGGATTTGTACCAGAGAGTTAATACAATGGATATACCTACTTACAAGGGGAACTGCCCTCATTGTAGCGAGTCGATTGATATTCCGGTAAATTTTATGGAAGCCACTCTATAGCAGTATACCCGGCTGATAAAATATATGAGGAGGCGGCATTTATCGGATACTATATGCATTGGAATCATGATGATATTATGAGTTTTAGCCATCAAGATCGCCTAAGGTGGTGCAAGGAAATCTCTAAGATTAACGCAAAGCTAAATCAAGAACCGGAAAATGTATTTAACGTATAGTTAAAGAACACTATAAATGAACTTTGAGCAGGATTTTTAACATATAGTTAAAGTGGGGTTTTAATATGGCTGAGAACTATTTGCCGGGATATGAATTTAAGGTAAGGATTGGATTGTTTGTGACATTAAATTTTAGTAAAATTACAAATCTTAGCACTGAAGTGGAATATGAAAGCATTGGAGACGGTGGAAATAATGACAAAATGCGCTTTTATAATAAACCAAAGCGCAAGCCTGATACCATCATCTTTGAAAGAGGGATCAACACGGGAATTTCTAATACCTTGTATTCCTTGGTAATAGAGGGTTTAAAGGTGAGCAGTGTTATGATTGAGGTGATGCTAAATGGGTCAATGGAGAAGATATTTTGGATTGATGAAGCGATGATTACGAAAAGGAGCTTTACAGATCTAGATGCTTCTAAAAGTTCGGTTTTGATCAGAAGGCTGGAAATGATCCATACGGGTCTAGTGGAAATTGAAGTGTAGGCAATGCACAGAGGCTAAAAAGGTAGAGCGCTATGAAAAGGATAGAGGTAAAAGATATTAGGCTAAAACAGCGAAATAGTATGGCTAAATATGATCCGATGAAAGCAAATGGTAGCCATGGCATGATGGGAACGAATGCCGTGCTTTTTGGAATGACTATTTTAGAACGCTATATTACGAGAGAAAGCTATTATTTTGATCCTGCTATGCTGATTTTTTTGGAGCGCTTGGAGATGAAACAAAGGGAAAAGGAGCAAAAAGAAACAATTCAGCTTATTTTAGAGTTGATTTTGCAATGGCATGAGCGGCAGGATACCGGTCAAGCAGATGTTTTGAAAGTGAACTTAGAGTACTTGAATCTACAAGAAAAAATAGAAACTCAGCTACAGGGAGTGGAGCGGCTTCATGTAAAAGCGTATTATGATCTTCTTTATATCTACCGTCAGGATTTTTCAAACTGGAAGGAAGATGAAAAAAGAAATGAATTAGATAGGCTAAGGCTTGAAGTCGCTTCTAAATATATAAAAATTTCTATACCTGTGTCTGTATCAGGTTCTACATCTACTTTTACATCATTTTCACAAGTTCAGTCAAAGCCTATAGCAGGATATGAGGGCAGAATCGCCAATATAAAATATAGGATCAGCGAAGTCACGAAAAAACTTTCTTTTAAAGAATTCCCTAGAATGGGAAAGGATTGGCTCTTAACGAAGAGGGAAGAAGATGACCGGGAAACCGCTTTTTCTTTTTCACAGATTCTAACTCAATTGATTTGCCTGTATCAAGCAAAAAGTGGGCAAAAGGAAAAAGAAGTACAACAAATTTTAAGGGAAGAGAATAAGATTCTGCAACAGCAGATGAAAGATCTGACCATATGGATGGCAAAAGAACCTGCGCAGGTCAAAGAGATACCTACGCAGTCAAAGAATAAACTGCTCCTGTGGAAAAGACAGTATAAAAAGATGCTAGCGCAATATGGTGAACTTGAAAATAGGGGAAACCTGCCGATTGCAGAATTTATTTATAAAGAAATAGCCACAAGTATAAAAACCCTGTATGAGAATGCAAAAATTGGAGAACGAGAGAGCCAATGGCTGCATGAATGGCTCTATGAGATTAAGAAAGAAAACCTTATCTTGCTGCGTCAAGCACCGACTGTAAAGAAGGATGAGCTTCGAAAGGGAAATACGATTCTAAACTGGAATAGCTCGGAAGATATCAGTTATTTTGTGGTAAACAGAATTCGAAAAAGCGTAGAAATGTTTCAGGATCTTGCAAGGGTTTACAATAGCGTACAGACTGCGGATAGAAGGGATCAAACGGATGGGATATTGCCGATTGTGGAATTCGTTTATCGAAAAGAAATCACAAGTATTCAAACACCGCAGACTGACATCAGACAGACAATGTTGGGAAATATTTATCAGAAAATAGCCGAAAGCATACAAATACAGGATAAGAAGAATACGGAAAGTGAAAAACGAGGGCACGAATGGTTCGATGGATGGCTTTCTGGGATTAAGAAAGAAAGCCGTAAAACTTTGACTACTCAGATGGCAAAAGAACTTGTGAAGAGGAAAGGAATACATACATCGCCAGTATTAGAGCTCAAAGATCATGCAATGTATGTAGGGCAGGCAGAAGGCAGAAGATATCCGATTGACAATATCCTGTCGCTTACAGATTCTATCTACCAAAAGAACGCCACCATTTACTGGAAAGTAGCCGAAAGAATGCAGACTCTGGGCGACAGCGAATGGACGATTTCAAAATCCATTTACCGGAAAGCAGCCGAAAAAATGCAGGCGATGGACGACAGCGAATGGACGATTTCGGAATCCATTTACTGGAAAGTAGTAACAAATATTCAAACGTTGTATATGAAGAATGCAAAAAGTGGGAAATGGGAGCATGAACAACTCCATGGGATCAAGAAAGAACCCCTAAAAACTTTGACTACCCAGATGGCCAAAGAATTTGTGCAGGGGCAAGGAATACATGCGCAGCTAGTTGTAGCAATGCAAGACCATTTCATGCAGGATGGGCAGACGAAAGACAGAAGATATCCGACTGGTAGAAAACAGATGTTTGCAGAATCTATTTACCGGAAAACAGCCGAAAGAAAGCAGGCACTGGATGGAGGAAAGCAGACGATTTCGGAATCCATTTACTGGAAAGCAGCTGAAAGAAAGCAGGCACCGGACGGAGGAAAGCAGACGATTTCGGAATCCATTTACCAGAACATAGTGGCAAATATTAAAATGCTGTATAAGAAAAATACAAAAAGTGGAAAATGGGAGCATGAATGGCTATATGAACGACTCCATGGAACGAAAAAAGAAGACCTAAAAACCTTGACTTTGACTACCCAGATGGTCAAAGAGTCTGTGCAGAGGCAAGGAATACATATGCAGTTAGCTGTAGCGGTGCAAGACCATTTCAATGATGGGCAGACAAAAGACAGGAAATATCCGACTGGCAACAAACAGCCACTTTCGGAATTTATTCATCAGAAAATTGCCGAAAGAAAGCAGGAATCGGTTGGCAACAAACAGCCACTTTCGGAATTTATTCATCAGAAATTAGTCGCAAGCATTCAAACTTTGCATAAGAATATAGAAATTGGAAAATGGGAGCAGGAAGGATTTCGGTCAAGAGAAGTACCAACTGTAAAGAGGGGTACAATCCGCAAGGAACATACAATTCTAAATGAGAATAGTTTGAAAAATAGCAGTCATTTTGTGACAAGCCGAATTCAAACACACGCAGAAATGTTTCGGCTATTTGGAAGGGTTTACAATAAGTTGCAAACGTTGACGATTCAGACGGCAGAAGAGTTTATTATGCAAGACCAGAACCTACATGTGCAATCAATAGCAAGGGCACAATATCGTAAAATGGCGGTATGGTATGATAAGATTGAGGTTAGGAGAAACTGGATTGACAGTAAAGAATTATCAACTAAAAACAATGTCTTAATGTATAGAAAGCCAACAGAAGACGGAAAATATTCGACTGACAGTAGATTTCCAATAGCGGGAGAATTTTACCAGAAAACAGCTGAAAGTACACAAACACTGGCAGACAGTAGATTTCCAATAGCGGGAGAATTTTATCAGAAAACAGCTGAAAGTACACAAACACTGGCAGACAGAAGATTGTCAATAGCAGAAAAAATTTACCAGAAAACAGCTGAAAGTACACAGACGCCGGCAGACAGAAGATTGTCAATAGCAGAAAAAATTTACCAGAAAACAGCTGAAAGTACACAGACGCCGGCAGACAGAAGATTGTCAATAGCGGAAAAAATTTATCAGAAAACAGCTGAAAGTACACAAACACTGGTAGACAGAAGATTGTCAATAGCGGAAAAAATTTACCAGAAAACAGCTGAAAGTATGCAGACGCCGGCAGACAGAAGTTTGTCGATAGCAGAGAAAATTTATCAGAAAATAGTCGCAAGTATACAAACGGGGTATAAAGGGACAGAAATTAAAGAACAAATGCATGGGAAACTACATGGACGCTTCTATCGTAAGAAAGAATATAGTATCCGATTCGATGAAGTGCCAATGGTGGAAATGGGTGTGATTCAAAAGAAGGATACAATTCGAAAGCGAGATGCGATTCGAAACAGAGGGATCGTCCTTAAAGAAAATACAATTCGAAACAGAGGGATCGTCCTCAAAGAAAATACGATTCGAAACAGAGACATCGTCCTCAAAGAAAATACGATTCAAAAAAAGGATAAAGCGAAGGATATTAGCTATTTTGTAACAAGGCAGATTCGAAAAAGTATGGAAATATTTCTGACATTTGTAGGGGAACGTCAAAGCCTAAAACGTTTAACTACATGGATGGAAAAAGAGTATAGGCAGGGTTTAGGGCTACCTATGCAGCCGGAGAGCAAAGTATTTCAATTGGAGTTGCAGTATCACGAGATACTTTTCAAACAGCCGATTGTGCAAGGCATTTATCAAAAGAATGATACGATCTTAAAGGAAGGTATAACTTCAAAGGATTATACAGTATTAAAGGAGGGTATAACTTCAAAGGATCATATAACCTTAAAGAAAGGGATAACTCCAAAAGATCATATAACCTTAAAGAGAGGGATAATTCCAAAGGATCATACAATCTTAAAGAAGGGGATAGCTTCAAAGAATCATATAACCTTAAAGAAAGGGATAATTTCAAAGGATCATACAATCTTAAAGAAGGGGATAGCTTCAAAGGATCATACAATTTTAAAGGGAGCTATCATTCCCCAAAAGAATGAGTTGGAGGATATCTTGCAACCTAGAACTGCATCACAGATGATATTTCCAAATTTTGCGAAACGAGAGGCACCGGAACGGGAAGCGCCTTTAAATATTGTAGCGTACAGGAGCAATAGCCGTGATCCCTTTGCCGCCTATAATGCATATAATGAATCTAGAGGTGGAGAACGGGTAGACAAAGGTTTGGCTTTGCAGCATAAACTGTTGGAAAGCGAGGAGTGGCTTCGCAGGGAAGCTAAGGATACCAGGGAATTGCGTGAGAAAATAGAGAAGCAAGAAAAGGTGATTCAAGGACTGGTAGAAGAAAAAGAAACACGCCAGGCAGAGGCAGAGAGTTCCAAAACCAGAAATATGAAAAACGCTTCAAAACTGGCAGTGCAGAAATTTCGTGAAGAATGGGAACTGGAAAAGAAGCGATATGGCATGGAATAAATAGCATTTTACAACTACTTAGATTTATTTTACGCAAGGAGGCGAAACAATGGCATCTATTGTATCAGCAATAGCAAACAAGCTAGGGGGACTTACCGGAAATGCTTTATTAAACATATATTATAATGAGAGCAGGGCAAAAACACTGGTTTGCCAGTTCAATCCGGAGGAATATCATTTGCAGGTACAGGCGCAATATACGACAAAAGAGCGGATGCAGGATGATAAGCCGATTATGCAATACATTGGCGGTTCCATTTCTATTCTGCAGTTGGCTCTAATTTTTGATACGAGTTCATCTTATACGTTGGATACGGGATTTATACTTACAACAGTAAAGAAAAAAAAGGCAGAGGATGTTTCAAAATATACCAACACATTGCTTTCGCTGGTAAAGATATCCGGAGAGCTGCATCATCCGCCAATGGTAGAATTTTGTTGGGGCTCATTGAATTTAGCAGGATTTGTAAAAACAGTAGATATCAAGTATACCATGTTTGAATCAGGAGGAATGCCGGTACGTGCCGCCGTAAATTTGGCAATCCAGTCACCGAACATATCTGTACTTGAGGTATCGGAGAGTCCGGAAAATCCAAGAGAATCGCCGGATCGCACCAAGCGTCGAATTTTGACGGAAGGCAACAGCATTTTTAGTATTGCACAAACGGAATATGCGGATGCCGGCATGTGGCGGGAAATTGCAAAAGCAAATGACATCATGGATCCGATGGCGGTAGCACCAGGTACGGTATTAAAAGTGCCGGCATTGACGAACTAATTTGTACAAGGCGGAGGCGAATTATGGCAGATTTGATGACGGGCACTTATGAGTATGCGGCGTTAGCCAAGAAATATGGGAATTTCTGTGTTCCGGTTTCTAAAGTGAAGATAAGTGGCGTTGACATTTTAAGTACGCTTAGCCTGTCGTTGGCAGAACTTAAGGTTGTGTTGGCCCTACAAGGCAGCAGCATTGTCGTCTTAAAGATAGCAGATGCCTATGACATGAAAAGCCATTCCTTTATGGACAAGCTAAAGAGCAAACTGGTGCTTGGAACGATTGTAGAGATAGAGCTTGGCTACCTGTCGTCCACCTTAAGTGTTTTTAAGGGATATGTGGCAACGGTAGGAGCTGATTTTTCCGAACTTCCGCTTTTTGTAGCTACCTTGATGGATGCGAGAAGGCTGATGATGACCGGAGGTATCCGAAAGGTGCTGCATGATGTACAAAATTATTCAGATGCCTGTAGCACGATTTTAAAGGATTATTCAAAGCTATGTTCTGCAACGATTGAGGCAACCAGCGATAATTTGGAAAAGCCGCTGTCCCAGGCAGTAAACGACTATGATTTTATCATGAAAGAATTGATTCAAAATGCGAAGGTAGACCGCGAATTCTTTGTGCTAGGGGAGAAAGCTTATTTTCGAACCCCGAGGAGCGCAACAAGCCCGATTATGACAATGAACTATGGCAGAGAGCTGCTGTCGCTTTCCATTCAGGAAGAATATGCGGATTTAAGTATAGATGTGGTAGGGTATAATGCAAAAGAACAGCAGGTATTTCATGGAACCCAAGATGTAGCGAGTGCTTCCAGTCAGAAAAAAGTGATGTCGCAGACACCGATCTTGATGATTGCCGATCCAGAGGCCGATACGCAGGAAAAAGTGAAAAACAGGGCATTGGCGGTGGCAAAAAAACAGGAGTGGAAAAGCAAAACGGGGGAAGGGACGACCATAGGCCTTCCAGAAGTGGTGCCAGGACGTTTTGTGAAAGTAAAAAGCTTAGAAGAAATAGCGGACAATTCTTATTACATCACAGAAGTAGTCCACGAGCTAAACGATGAGAGCTTTATGACTAGATTTACAATTGGAGGATGGGATTAATGGGGATGTTTGAGGGGGTTTTTGAAAATAATGGCACCGATGTCAATAAAATATATAGTGTAACAACCGGAATTGTAAAAGAAAACTGGGAAGCTGAACATCCGGGCATGGTAAAAGTGGAAATTTTTTTGGGCGAAGATGGGAAAAACCTGACCGGTTGGGTGCCCGTTGCTACCATATATGGCGGAACAGAATTTGGAGCCTATACGCTTCCGGAAATTGGAGCGGAAGTGATCGTAGCATTTAATATGGGCGACAGAAATTGCCCGATTGTGATTGGAAGCTTGTGGAACAATCAAAACAAGCTCCCTCCGGAAACTGCAAATGAAAAAAACACCATCAAGAAATTCAAGACAAAAGGTGGATGCGAAGTGACATTCTCTGAGGAATCGGGGAAAGAGTCCATCGAAATTAAAACGCCGGGGGAAATGAAAATTCTATTAAATGATGAGAAAAAGATGATTACCGTTAGCGATAAAGATGCAAAGAACGCGATAACGCTTGACTGCGATAAAGGCACCATGACACTTGCCGCAGATAAAAAACTGGAATGTAAAGTAGGTGGCGAGTCGGCATTGGTCATAGATGGAAGTGCAAAGAGCGTAGCGATAGAAAGCAACAAGATTACGCTAAATGGAAAGCAAGGTCTGGAACTAAAAGGGCAGAGCCTAAAAGTGGAAGGTTCTATGGTTGAAATCAAGGGGCAGAGTACCCTGAAAATAGAATCTAGCGCTATGGCGGAAATTAAGGGTGCAATGGTTAAAATCAACTAAAAATAGGAGGTGACAGGGAATGGCACAATTTGACTCAACAAAAGATTTCTTGGGTTCAGGGTTCAAGTTTCCGATTCAGGTGGATGAGAACACAGGGCGCATGAAAATGTCATCCTATGAAGAAGACATCAAAGAAGCTATTTTTATCATATTGATGACGCGAAAAGGCGAGCGGTTGCGCAATCCCTATTTTGGCTGCGGTATCCACGATTATGTCTTTGAAACAATGGATTATACGACAATTAGTACCATGAAACGAGAGATTGAACATGCCCTGATCCAGTGGGAGCCCCGTATTGAAGAGATTGAAGTTATTATGGATACGGCACAAGAAGAGGCGGGTAAATTGATGATCGAGGTTAATTATATTGTCAGAAATACAAATAACCCCTTTAATCTGGTATTTCCGTATTATTTAAATGAAGGCTTTGGTCAAGAAATCTAGCTTTTAACGCAGAATGGCGAGAAATAGGCGGTGAAGAAATGATTGGTAAATCTAGCAAGCAGGATATCATAGAACTGATTCGCAAAAAAGCTTCCGTATACACGCCGGAATGGAAATTTGATGAAGAAAACCCCGATATTGGAACGACAGTTGCAATGGTTTATGCAGATCTGTTTTCACATACGCTTCAACGTTTTCAAAAGATACCATTTAAAAATAAAATTGCATTTTTTGATTCGCTGGGGGCATCTTTACTTCCAGCACTTCCGGGGCAGGGATATGTTTCCTTTTCGCTCGTCAACAATGAGGTAAGTGGAATAGAGGTAGCTGCAGGAACAATCGTATCGGCCAGTTCTGATCAAGAAGAGAGAACGGAAATTGAATATGAAACGGTGGATGACCTATACGTGATGGGTGGCAAAGTGGACTGCATCTATCAGACAGCAGATAGCTTTGATTATGTAAGCAGGATATATGATACGAAAGAAAAACCAGAGGGCATCAGGCTGTTTTCCTTAGAGTACGAGAATCTTTCAGAACATGTGCTGTATCTTTCCCATGAGATGCTGTTTGACATTTCCCATAATGCTAAGATAGAAGTTTCTTTTTTGGAAAATATACGAAAACCGATCGAAAAGGCGTTGCTTTTATCCCTACAGGATACGAGCGTGGCACACTTTGAATACTTCAGTGTAGAGGGCTTTTGTCCATTTGCAGAGCAGGAAATGAAAGAGGGGGCGCTCATTTTTTCGAAAGGCGAGGAGCAGCCTAAATTTGCCAAAGCTTCTATAGATAAATTAGATGATTTAAACGGACTAGGCGACTTAACTTTCGGGGAGAGCTTTTGGATACGTTGTAAGATCCTTAAGATAGAAGCGGTGAAGAAAATAGCATTGGGGCGTATGGGGCTTAAAACAGCGGGTAGGGGCATCATGCCGGACTGTGTCTATGGAAATGGGACGGAATGCGATTTAAATGAATATATGCCGTTTGGAGAAACAATTGCACCCTATGAAGAAGTGTATTTCGGCTCGCTGGAAGTTTTTGGAAAACGTGGGGCAAAGGTAGAGCTTTCCTTTGGACTTAATTTTGCAAAAATTCCATTAAATGACGAACAAAGGGAAGCGACTCGCTGGGAATGGATTATGAAATACAATGATTTTAAGCCAAATCTGGACTATGATGTTACCATCGATACGGTATTATGGGAATATTATAATGGGAGTGGGTGGTCAAGACTGTTTCCGGATGCGCGTTACAGTCGGATTTTCTCTGCAGGCGAAGGAGTCATGGGGCAATATAAGACGATAGAATTCATTTCACCAACTGACATTGCACCAATCTTGGTCAATGCCTGTGAAAGCTATTATATTAGGGCTCGGATTGTCAAGGTAAGTAACCTATTTAAAATTACGGGAAATTATATTGCTCCGGTATTAAGCGATACGGTTTTGCATTATCAATATAATGGACCTACCGGGCAAGGAGCGATACCGGAGTCCGTCATTGCACAAAACAATCTGATGCCGATATGGCAAAGTGGGGCAGACGCTTTTAATAGAGGGGCTTTTTGTCCTTTTTACCAAACAGGATATGACAATCCAGCATTGTATCTTGGATTTTTAAATCCACCGATCGGTGCACCTGTAAAATTTCTTTTTACGCTGCAAGACAGCCAAGAACACGAGGACAGCTTGCTTACATGGGAGTACTATAATGGAAGAAAATGGGTGGCCATAAATCTCATGGACGAAACAAAGAATTTGTCTAGAACGGGAATCGTTACGATTGTCGGAAACAAGGATTTTGCAAAGAAGAAACTATTCGGGCAAGAGCTTTACTGGATTCGAATAAAGGATCAGAACAATGATTATGGAGGAAGCAAGGAAAACCTCTCCTACCCGGTATTGCAGGGAATTTATGAAAATACGACTAGAATTATTAATCTGGATTTTAAAGAGCAAGAATATTTTACGATGGAAATCTATCAAGAAAATATGAAATTCACCCTGCTCCATGGAAATATTTATAAAATACAGGTTTATGTAGATGAAAAGGATTTCCTTTCTGAACAAGAACTTGCGTGGCTGATAGAACAAAAACAGGTAACGATCATGCGGGATCGGGCCGGAATGATTCAAAATGTTTGGGTGGAATGGAAGCCGATCGAAGATTTTATAGATTCTTGTGATAAGGATCGGCATTTCATGATAGATACCGTACAAGGCTTCGTTTTGTTCGGAAATGGAAAGCGGGGGCGGATACCGCCATCAGGCAAGACGGATAATATCAGGGTAAACTATTGCAGTGGAGGCGGAAAACATACAAATGTAAAACGAGGGGAAATAAGCCGCCTGTATCGTTCGATTGGCTTCATCAATGCGATAAGGAATCCGGAACCGTTGATGAGTGGCAGCGATACCGAAAACTTAGAAGAAGCACTGGAACGAAATGCCGGAATGATCAGAAATCAAAAACGAGCCGTAACGTTAAGGGATTTTGAAGAACTTTCGATGCTGGCCTCTAGGGATATCTATGCAGTGAAATGTTTTTCCGGTTATGATGCTTTCGGAAAAGCCACACGGGGAGCCGTTACGCTTATTATACTGCAAAAGGATTTTTTAGAGGGGCAGGCTCATTTTCCGGAACTTAAGGAAAAAATTTATCAATACATGCAGGATAAAATAAATGGGAATCTGCTGGCAAGTCGCAAGTTTTTTATTCGTGAACCGGAATTTGTAAAAATCAGTGTCAGGCTAGAAGCGGTGGTAGGAAGTTTTCAAGATATATTTCAAGTAAAAAAAGAAATATATCAAAGGTTGGAAGATATTTTTTATCCGATAGATGCCGCCGATCAAAATATCTGGAAAATTGGAGCTGTTCCTGTGAATGTGCAGATTGAAAATACCATCAGCAATGTCGAAAAACTAAAATATTTAAAAAAGATTTTTATAAGTACATATATCAATCAGAGACACGGATGGAAAGAAGTCGATACCATACCAAATCAAAGATACGCGTTTGCCATCGGCGGTGAACACGAGGTGTTGATTACGGTGGAGTAGATAGAATCTTTAAAGAACATGATAGCGTGCCGGCCACAAATGAGAGAAGCAAATTCATCGTGTGCAAAATAGGGAGGGATACAGTTGCTGCCAGATATTAACTTAGACAATGAAAATTATGACAATATCTTAGACGAAGCCCGTAATATGATTATTAGCCTGTATCCGGAATGGACCGATTATAATTATCATGATCCGGGTATCACCATGATTGAATTATTTGCTTCTATGAAAGAAAGCCAGCAGTACTTTTTAAACCAAATTGGCTCGGAGCACAGGGAGAAGTATTTAAAACTTTTGGGCATGAAAAGGTGGCATAAAGCACCGGCTCGTGCACTGCTCAAAGTTTATCCACATGAAAACCTGCTGATACCGGAAGGGACGAAGCTATATGCGGGGGATGCCTGCTTTGAAACGACAAAAAGAAAAAATTTTTCTGGCCGTGATATCTGTTTTTGCTTTTGCGTCAAAGATGACACAATCGAAAGTTTTATTAGCCAGGAGCAACTTGAATTTGGACATAAGCTGCATTTCTATCCGTTTGGGGTAGAACCATCTGTGAACACAGCCTGCTACGTTGGCTTGGAAAATCCACTGCCAAAAGAGGAGATGCAAGATATTTATATTGAAATATTTAATGAACATGTGGTAAGAAGAAAGAAACTAAACGCTCCAATGAACCCAAGCCTTGCAAAAATAAGACTGCAATATGCTACGGCAGGAGAGTGGAAAGATTTAGAAATTTGTGAAGACCAGACCTATGGGCTCCTTCAAGATGGCTTTGTGACCTTTCTATTGAAGGAAGAGATGGAAAAAGTAAATGTCTGCTCACAAGAGGCCTATTATATACGGGCAGTATTAGAAGAGAACAGCTATGATACACCCCCCGTTATCACGAATACAAGTATTCATGTGCAGGAAATTCTGCAAAAAGATACACAGGCGGAAATTCTGGATATCTCGTTTTGCCAAGAAGAACTCATTGATCGGCGTAAAAGATGGAGCAAAGAGGAACCCATTGCTTTATATACTTACCTGTCGCTGCAGTCTATGGATTTGATATTTTTAAAGATAGGGGACAGCTATCGGATGGTTGACAACTTTCATAAGCAAGTAGATTATGATGAGGGAATTGCTTGGATCAAAGTAGATGGAATAGATGGGAATGGACAGAAAGATGAAGAAAATGGAGTCAATGGGCAGGAAGATGCAATCGATGGTTTGCGTATAGTCAGCATGACGCCACAGATGTTTGCAAAGCGGATTATCGGAGAAGGCACCGGCTTTCCAAATCAAGAGTGGGATCTGGAAGATTTACAAATTCTCTATGAGGACTTTCAAATTATGATTACAGATCCGGAAGATATCTCCTGCTTTTATGCTTGGGACAAGGTAGAGGATTTTGCTATATCCACGCCGGGGGATAGGCATTATGTCATGGATTCAAGGCAGGGGAAGATTCGCTTTGGGGATTGTATTCATGGCATGGCGCCGGAAGGGATTATTCTAATTTGTGGATATGCAAAGACGAAAGGGATGGACGGGAATGTAAAGAAGAACAAGATTCAGTGCTTTGAGTCGGATGAGGGCGAAGAAATAAAAGTTTTTAATATGAACGACGCGCAAGGTGGGCGGGATGAAGAAAGCCTGGATGATTGCTTTTTAAGAGCGAGAAAAAGCTTAAAGGTTTCCGATACGGCAATCACTTATGAGGATTACGAAAGACGCGTCAAAGAGATTCCCGGACTTCTGATTGAAAGTTGCCATGTAGTTCCGAATGACAAGATGAGCCATTTTATCCGGGTGGTGGACAATATGGCAATCTATATTGTAATAAAGCCCTTTGGTTTGACTTCCCATGCGAAGTTAAGTGTAAACTATGAAAAAAATATCCGTGCCTGGCTGGAACCCTGCCGCTTGATTGGAAATAGGATTGAAATTTTGCAGCCGGAATATGTTTTGATTTACCTCTATGCTGAAATTACGTTAAAGCCACAGTATTTTTATGCAAGGGAAACAGTGGAGAAGAAAGTGAAAGAATTTTTTCAAAAATACGAGAAGGAATTCGGCAGCACATTGCCTTACCATGAGCTGTATGGAACCATTCAAAAGATGGACGAAGTATCGGAAATTCGTGCCTTGGAAGTGGAAACAAAGGGCGAGGGCGTAATCAGGAATGCGGTAGGGGATATTTTCCTTTCGCCGAATGGAATCTTGACACTGGAAGATAGCCGATATTCATTTTCCATATCCGACTAGCCATTTTTAAAATTCGAGCAGATAGCATCGATAACGATTCGAAACCCGGCAATGTGAGGCACTTTACGTAGTGGAATTTAAAAGGAGAGACCATGGGAAATGAAAGGCTCTATTTTACATTTAATAAAAAACAAGACTACCAAAGGGGCTATCTAGAACATATGGACTGTGGAGAAAATGGAATCCGAGCCGGCAAGGATTCTGTTTTAAAGGCGGCATTCATTTCAAGGATCCTGGATAGCAGGGAAACACAGACGCAATGGCACAGGCTGACGCTTGAAGGGGCAGAGGAGGTGCATTCCCCCTATAAAATCTCCATTTATGCAAGCGACCAAACAGACACTGTCTACCAAGGCGATGTGATAGCGCTTGATCAGATCATGCACCATCCGGATATTTCCATAGAGGAAAAACTTCGTATAATGGAGCCTTATCTGCAAAAAACGGCGATTGGCGCATCTGATTTGTTGCTGCACGAAGTAGAGGGACGTTATTTATGGATTGCAATTGAAATGTACCGGCAGGAGGGCAGGCAGCTGACACTGAATAATATCATGATTTATTTTCCACGACAGTCATGGATTTCTTATCTGCCGGGAATTTACCAAAAAAGCGATGGGACGAGCGGTTTTTTGGAACGTTATCTTGGGATATTTCAAACGTTGCATGAGGATTTAAATGAAGAAATACGGCAGTCTGCAAAATACTTCGATGTAGAATCTGCAGATATGGAAATTCTTAGCTGGCTGGCACAATGGCTTGGAATCCGGGAAAGCTATATGTGGTCCAAGCAACAGCTTAGGAAACTGTTAAAAAAGGCTGTATCCCTCTATAAAAGGCGGGGGACCAGACAGGCAGTGCTGGAATTTGTGGCTTTGTATACGGGCGAAATGCCCTATATGGTAGAAAATTTCCAAATAAGGGAATTTTACAAAAAGGAAGCCTATTATGAGCAATTGGTCAAGCTTTATGGAGACGAGCCGAATATATTTCTACTTATCATTAAAGACGAACAGATTCCATCGGTGCGGCATTACAAAATGCTGGTCAAAATGATAGAGGAAGTGAAACCGGCACATATGGATTTGAACATGATTATTATAAAACCCTTTATTTTTTTAAACGGGTACAGCTATCTTGGAATCAACAGCGTACTAGGCAACTATGAAACAGCGGCGTTAAATGAACAGGCGATGCTTTCGTTTACCAAGGTAGGCGATAGAATATAAGATAGAAAAAGATGTTTTCGTTTACCAAGGTAGGATGTCAATAAAAAAGAGATGCTTTCGTTTGCTAAGGGTGGGAGCAGAATATAGGAGGATCAAGAAGTGAAAAACACAAAGTATTTTCCGTTTGAGCGAAATAAATATTTTTATGGAAAACTTCTGTCGGTGGATGATTTTGAACTAGAGCAGCGGTATATGAACGATAAGAGAAGAATGCTGAATCGATTTTTGAACGGAACAGGAATCGTGGCGGGGCTCTCGGTCGTTTTAGTGGATGAACAGACAATCTCGATAGAAAGTGGAATCGCCTTAGATTCTTATGGCAGGGAGATGGTAATTGACCGGCCTTTGATTAAGAAGCTAGAGGTTATGGAGGGCTTTTCGGTTTGTACGAATATGGAGCAGCAGCCCTATGTGTATTTGTGTATGGATTATGGGGAAGAGGAAACAGACCGGGTACATAATATTGCACAGCAGATTTCGATGGAACAAGACAATGAACATGAGAACTACAATAAGATCAGAGAGAGGTACCGTCTGTATCTTACCGTGAAGGAGCCAGAATATGAGAATCTGACTGCTGCGGACTTGTATGAAGAAACAAAGGTTCTTTATTGGAAAAATGAGGTGCGGATCAAGCAGATTATGCCTCGCTATGTGCAGGCTGGACATTCCACGCAGCTACGCATAGAGATAGAGAACTTTGGGAGGAATATGATTTCTTTTTCCTATGACCTCATCTTAAATGCCCTGTTGCATCAAGGACAGCCAAACCTACACGTTTCTTTTGATGAGATGCTTGTGGAGCGAACAGGGAGCTACAGCCTAGCCTATACACTAGATACAGTGAATATGAGCGATGTGGAAGGGCTAGCCACAATTGATCCACAAAGTGTAAACATTAGCTTCTCAGGGAGAAAGCAAGAAGAAAAGTGGGAACATAAGGCGGTAGCTGCAATTGGTGGTCTTGAGGAGAAAGAGGAATTGATCCAAAGGTATTACAGGACTGCACTGGATACCATGCTTCGAAATGATAGGCATAATTTGCTTTATCTGGCAAGGATATTTCTGATTTCCACAGACAATACCTATATGATTGACCGGATAGAAAATGCCCCATTTTCCCAGCATATAAGGAATCATGTGCTAGAGGATGCATTGGATCATCTTATCATAAAAGAGCTAAAAAAGGATCAGGGTATCAGCGATGCAAATGATCAGGAACTTGGAGGTGCAAACAGTCGGGATAAGAGCCATGGCGTGCAGCTTAGCAAAGGGACTGAAATTTTAAATCTTGGTATTGGAGGACGCAGAGGAGACAGATTCTTTTCCGGTGAAGTAGTTCATGGGCTGGGACTTGGAAGAGTAACCCTTGTGCTGGGAATAGAAAAAGACGCAGAGGCGCTAAATTTTGGCTCTTCTGAAATTTTTGAAAGAGATGGATTAAATGCAGAAATTGCAGCCAAGCTAGACCCTGAAAAGGGAAGCTTTATCATTGGGGCAAGGTTGCTAGAAGCAACGATGGAAGCACAGCTTAAAGTCCATTGGACGGCAATCCGCGATATGAGCGATGTGGTAAAGGAACAAGGAACCCATCGAATTTTCATCAAGCCAAATGTTTTGGAACTGCATGTGCGCGAGAGCTACCATCTGGAAGCTGTCTGCGAAAACATGGTAGAAAAAAGTGTGAAGTGGAGCGTGAAAGAAGAGGGCGGAGAGGTTGATGCAAATGGCCTTTATGTAGCGCCAAATCTTCCCGGTGTCTATGAAGTTGTGGTTTGCAGTGTAGCGTTCCCAGATATAAAGGCCTCAATATTTATTGTAGTACGCGATCACAGCGATTAAGGCAATTAGAAATTGCTCTTCACCATCAGTTATCACACCTTCTACAGTTGGTGAAAGTAGTGGCAATAAGAAAGATATGGCGGGGATAAACCATGATTATTCAGGCATTAGATAAAGATTATCTTGTTATTAAACGAGGCAGTTTTGATGAGCGGGTAGAGCGTTATTTGTGTAAATGCAGTGTGGATAGTGAAATTTATATGCTCATTTTGATCAAGGATAGGCAGTTGATCCATGATGTGGCTGAATATATTACCGCAGCGGCAAACAGTGAAAAATTTTTAGATCTGCATTCCTGTTTTTCGAGTGAAGATGGTTTCTGTGTTGTATGTAGGCATGTGATGGGGCGTTCTTTAAAAAATAAAATCCGCTATGAATACCTAGCCTTGGAGGAACGCCTTGCCATTGGAAGAAAGATCCTAGAAAAGATAATTCTACAAAATTTACCAGCGTACTTCTTGTGCGATACCCTATTTTCAGAAACGGTAGTGGTTCATGAAAATCTGGATATTGGCTTTACCTATGAGTTAATTGATTTGGATCATTTTAAGGAATATGGCATGGAACAGGCAATGGAGCGGATCGCCGCTATCATGGAAGAACTGTTCCATGAAGAGGTTGGGAAAAATATGCTGCCGCCCCTGCTGGAATTTTGCCACAATCTAAATACGCATCATTTAAGGAATTATATGGATATTTTCCAAGCCTATGAAAAGACCTGTGAAACAATACAGGGGATGGCGCCGGAAGAACGCGAAATACCCAGAACTTGGCTGTTTCGGCAATGGGCAAAAATTGTACGTTTGGGAAAACCCCTAAAAAAAATTGCTGCGGCGATATTGCTTATCTTGGCAATTGTATGGTTGATGTATGTAATCGGCCGGCCCGAGCCGTTGCAAAAAGGTCAAAACGTTTACGACTATATTGGAACATTGCCGATCCAACAGGAGAAAGAAGTGATTAAAAAATGAAATTTTCCGGATTTAATTGGTTGAAAGCTTTTCAGCTGTTTACGACGAGAATCGCACGCCTTGCGCTTGCTCCTTTACAAGTTCTATACCGTAAAATCAGAAGCCTCATTAATCCCAATAATATTTTGGGAAGGATGTCTGTGGATATCCGCAAGGGAATTAAAGACGTTGGGAAAAAGCCATCTTCCCTGCAGGAATATTTTCCGGTAGGACAAAGGTATATAGCCAAAAAAATAGTTTATATCATAAGTGTGGTGATCGTGTTGGGAATTGCCTTGCTGATTCGATTTGAAGTCCCTAAGATCCAAGCAAGGTTTTTTACAAGGACACTTGCAGTGAATGCGGCTGTCTTAAAAGACTATACGGGAAAAGTCCGCCTTATCAATAATAAGCGGGACAAAACGTTGTTATTTGAGGGCAGGGTAGAAGAAGGGCGGATCAGTGGATTTGGAGTTTTGTATCGGTATGATGCAACAAAGATGTACCAAGGCGATTTTTTAATGGAAATGTATTCCGGCGTGGGGGAACTTTATTATCCAGATGGGGTTACGACACTTTATAAGGGCGATTTCGCCATGAACCAATATAATGGAAATGGTGTTTTATATTACGAGAATAAGCAGAAAAAATATTCTGGTGCTTTTGTAGAGGATTTGTATGACGGAGAAGGGATCGCATACTATAATAGTGGAAAAGAGCAGTATGTGGGCACGTTTTCGAAGGGGCTGTATGAGGGTGTAGGAAAGCTTTACAATGAAAATGGGGAAATTGTTTATGAAGGAGCCTTTTCAAATGACCTGTATGATGGAGCCGGCGTATTGTACGATGAAAAGGGCAAGGCCATTTATACTGGACTTTTTGCAAAGGGAGAGCAGGTCGGAAATGGAAAGGTTACCCTTTATGACACGGATGAGAATCTTTTGTATGAGGGGTATGTGCTGGATGGCCTATATGATGGAAAAGGCACGTTGTACATGGCGAATGGGCAGATACGCTATGAGGGGAATTTTAAAGCGGGCGGCTACGATGGAATCGGAAAACTTTATACGAAGACAGGAAAACTGCTCTATGATGGAAAATTCATGGACAACCAATACGAGGGAAATGGAAAACTCTATAATGGAAATGGTCGGATAAAATATAATGGAGAATTTGTAAAGGGCCAGTATGAGGGAAAAGGAAAATGCTATGATGGGAGAGGGAAGCTAATCTACGATGGAGAGTTTCTTGGCGGCATTTATGGAGGCAAAGGAAAACTTTACAATGCGCAGGGGGCATTGCTCTACGATGGAGAATTTCTAGATGGTATTTATTCTGGGAAAGGTAAGGCCTATAGTGAAGATGAGATTTTGGCATATGATGGAGAATTTCTAAATGGAGAGTATTCCGGGAAAGGAAAGCTCTATAATGCAGATGAGATCTTGATCTATGATGGTGAGTTCTTAGAGAACGTCTATTCTGGGAAAGGGAAACTCTATAATGCAGATGAGATTTTAATCTATGATGGTGAGTTTGCAAGGGGACTGTATGAAGGGAAAGGAAAGTCCTATAATGTGCAGGGAATCTTGAGCTATGATGGAGAATTTTTAGAAGGGCTCTATGCTGGAAAAGGCAAGATCTATAACGTGCTAGGCACGATGCTCTATGATGGAGAACTTGTAAAGGGGCTTTATGAGGGAAAAGGAAAACTCTATAACGAGCAAGGGATTCTGCTGTATGATGGAGAGTTTGTAAAGGGGCTTTATGAGGGAAAAGGAAAACTTTATGATTCGCAGGGAAACCTGCTGTGTGATGGAGAGTTTATAAGGGGCAGCTATACTGCTGGAAAAGGAAAGGTCTATAGTGATACGGGCATGCTGCTGTATGATGGAGATCTTGCCGATGGCATGTACACTGGAACAGGAAAATGCTATGACGAAACAGGCGCTTTAGTATATGAAGGAGAATTTGTGAATGGATCCTATTCCGGGAAAGGGAAACTCTATAATAGCTTAGGGATATTGATCTACGATGGAGAATTTGAACAAGGGGCAAAGACGGGAAAAGGAAAACAATTTGATGAGCAGGGGCGTCTGCTCTATGAAGGAGAATTTTATCAAGATCAATACAGTGCAGAAGGAAAACTTTATAATTCGGAAAGCGGAGTTTTGATTTATCAGGGGCAGTTTCGAGCGGGGCAATATGACGGTATAGGGAAATTGTATAGCGAACAAGGACTCCTCATCTACGAGGGGGGATTCCTGCTAGGTGTTTATCATGGACAAGGAACCCTATATAATCCGAAGACGGGAGAAGAGATTTCATCAGGGCTATTTGTGGATGGGAAGTATGTAGAGCCACCTGGCAATAGCGAAATGCCAATCGAAGGCGCGAAAGATCAAGAAACGAAAAAGCAGTAAAGAGAAGGAAAGCAAAAGAAGAGGGAAACGAAAACAAGGATAAACGAAAATTTAAGGAGTGATAGCATGGGATATGGAGTGATTTCAGATGTCAGCAATGCAATTGTGAACCTCCTGCGTGAAGCAATTGTTCCAGATTTAGTCATGAACAAAGACGCGATCGGTTTGTGTACACCGGAAGATAAAAATGACATTGTGGTTGGGGTCAATTTATATGATGTTAGAGAAAGTGAAGAGGTCATGTCAATGGGGATGAAAAATGACGGAATGAAAAGCCAGACGTTCCCATCTACCTTTTTAAGCCTCTACTATATGATTACCGTGTATTCTGGAAGCGATGTCAAATTCAGGGCAGAGGAAGAACAGCGCATATTTGGGAAAATTATACAGATGTTTAAGGACTATCCTATCCTCACCGGATCATTTTTAGGGGAGGACAAGAGTGGCAGCCGCTATAAGGTCAAGATAGAAATGCAGCAAATTGATCGATATGAGAAAATTCGGCTATGGAATTCGCCCAATATTCCCTATAAGCTGTCCATGTTCTATAAGGTCTATCCAGTGGAAATTACCTCTATGAAGAAGCAGGAGATTGCAAGGGTTGTCGATTTAGACTTTACGGTAGAAGAAAAAGAACAAGAATAAGCGCAAGGAAACAAAGGGCAATGCAAAATAGCAAAAGACAAGGCTTAGGACACTGCACAAAGAGGAAGAGGAGAAATGCATGAGAGTAGATGGTGTAGCAGACAGAGTGCATAGAAAAGTCGATCTTGCCGTACAGATATTGGATGATTTTACAGATTTGCCGATTCAAAAAGGAAAGGTGCAGGTTCGCATCGTTTCGGAGGACAAACCGCTTATAAAATCAGATGGATATTATATCTTTATGAATTTAAAAAAAACCAAATTAGAGGTGTGCATTACAAGCGCATTCTATTACCCTAGGATGCTTGCACTTGATTTGAAACAGTATTCGGACAATCCACCTTTGGTAAAAGTGCGTATGGTGCCGAATCGGACTTATCCGGTGCCATATGGGACCACCTGTATGCAAGGGACGGCTGAATCTGGAAGCCTGATACGAATTATTTGTCAAGATAAGGCAAAAACGGTAAAGTTGCTGTATGAATATGAGCGGCCAAAGCAAGGGGAATATAGCAAAATACATATTTATAATCCGGAAAATATGGAATTGGAAGGAAGATGGTTCTTTATTACCAATAAAGAAAAAAAGGCAGGCGAGTATTTTAGCATCAGTGGGACCAAGGCAGAGGAACCGGGTACTTACCTGCTTGCGCAACCTTTAAAAGAAAATTATAAAAAAATCGGAACATCCATCTATCCGGTTTATACTGGGCAGGCAGATGAGAAAGGAAAATTTTTCTTCCTGTTGGAGGAAAATTCCCTAAAAACGTGCCAGTATATTTGCGAGGCGTTGGGAAGCAAAGTAATCCGAAAGGAATATGAGGTGCTTTCCGGAAAAATGAATGAAATAAATTTACTATAGTTTATCAAAAGATGCAGCGCAGTTGGGATAAAAGGAATAGCATTTTATTCCTATCATATAGTTTATCAGAAGATGCAGCGCAGTTGGGATAAAAGGAATAGCATTTTATTCCTATCATATAGTTTATCAATTAGGAATAGGTGCCTTAGCAGACAGGGGGAATAAAAAGTGGGAATGTGTGTATGTGGAGGAGCAATGACGGCCTGCAGTTTTGGAATGGCCCCGGGCACCTTTATGGTATTGCCGGAAAATAAAGTGATGACGAGTATGCCGATAGCAACCATTATGGACAATAAACCAATGGTAAATATTTTGCCATTTGGCATGTGCAGCAGCATGGCGAATCCACAGGTGGCCGCGGCGACAGCAGTGGCATTAGGGGTGCTGACCCCCATGCCCTGTATGCCTGTCATATCGGCTCCCTGGGCACCGGGCAGTCCAACCGTATTGATTGCAAATAAACCGGCATTAAATCAAACGAGTAAGCTGATGTGCAATTGGGCAGGCATAATACAAATAACGAATCCTGGAACCACAAATATTCAGGTGCCATAAAAGGAAGAAGGTTGAATATCAAAATGCAAGTGCTGATCGGAATTATCATAGGCATCGGGGCAACGTTGCTGTGTATCGTGCTAGCGCAATATATTAGAAAGAGCAATAGTGGTAGGCACAAAAAAAAAGAATATGCTGATTTAAGCCAAAGTGCACAGGACGTACAGGGCACAAAAAAAGTGCAGGCTTTAAGCTATGAAAAAAATGCATGGAGGCTTCTTCCAATGAAACTGTTGCGCGTGATCGGGGATGCGGATACGCTTGATTTTGCCTTAAATAGTACAAAGGAGATGCCTTCTAGCATAATGAGTGCTAATGTTCGGGACTTCTCCAACCATGCACGGCAGATGCAGTCAGAGGAAACGTATTATTTAATAAATCAAATCCTAGAGCAGTGTACGCCGCTAGTCTATGACTATGGTGGAGAGATAGGGCAATTTCAAGATGCCGGATTTGAAGCGATTTATCTAAAGGAATGTGAAAAGGTTGTGGAAGCGGCAATTTTGATGTGCGAACGAATGCAGAAGCTGGAACAGGAACGAAAAGAATATAAAAATTTTTCAATCGGAATTTCGTATGGACTTATTCGGGTAGGGGTTGTTGGATATGAGAAGCGGATTTCTTTATCTACCATGTCGGTTTATATGGGGCTGGCTCAATATTTGAGGAAAGTAGCAGTCAAATATTATTCCAGAATATTGGTGACCGGAACTTATATAGAGCAGATTGCAGATTTTCAAACGAAATATAATGTTCGCTTTCTGGGCTATATTTATATCCATAGCATTCAGGCAATTGAAAAAATCTATGATGTGTTTGACGGAGATCCGATAGAAGTAAGAAACCAAAAGAGAAAGACGAGAATTGTTTTTGAAAAAGGCGTTCGCCTATTTATTGAAAAGAAATTTGAAGAGGCACGTGGCTATTTTATTGAAGTGCTGAAAACAGATCGCTTGGATCGTGCTGCAAAAGAATATCTACTGTTGTGTGACCAAAATTGGGATAAAAAGAAAGAAAAGGATAGTGAAACAAAGGTTTTTGTGGAGGAATATTAGCAATGGACAATAAGGAGAAACTGCAGGTGGGCTTTTTTGGCTATGGGACTAGGGCACTTGATGCCTTGATGGAGCACCCACTGTATGAAGTGAAATATTTTATCGCTCCAAAAGCAAGGCTCTGCCAAGATGTATGGGATGCTTGTGAAAAATATAAAGGCAAACTGGAGTTCTCTATTGTCAACGATAAAAGGGAACTGGAACAAAAATTTGCGCAGAGGAAGGATGCAGATTCTTGGATTATGAATGCAAGCCCGATTATCCTGGATAAAGGGGTGCTAGATCAGGCGGACGTGTTTAATATACATCCGGGCAATTTAGAAACGAATAGAGGACATCATCCACATCTGTGGACGGTGTTGTTAGGTGAACCTAAGAGTCAGATTGTCCTTTACAAGGTCAATGAAGAAATTGACTTAGGCGAGGTGGTTCACTTTGTGGAGATAGGCATATCGCCGGATGACAGTTCCTTAGATGTATTAAATAAATTGGAAGATAGGATTCCGGACTTGCTAGATGCTTTTTATGAGTATCGGGTGAATCATGAACCGGGAAAGGGAAACGTTGTTGCCGGGACGTATCGTAAAATGTTAGCCTATAAGGATTATGAAATAGATATAGAGAAGGATGATTTCATTCAAATGAAACGGAAAATATTGGCTCGCGCCATGCACCGGGGTGCCTTCCTACAAACAGAGGGGAAACGTTACTATGTGGATCGTATATCGCTTGGGCACACTGACTACGAGTATGGGCAGGAGGAACAAAGCGAGTGTGAAATGGTGCAATCCTTAGATGAAAGAGAAAAGGAAGGGTCATGCCTTAAAATAGAGGAAGAAAAGCAGACGATTCTATTGACAAAATCGCAGCAAGAGTGGGTAAGATTTCATATTAACGCGATCGAAGATGGTTTAAAGGAATAAAGATGGATTTTTGAAATTTTGTTGCGAAAAACACCTTGCGTTGTAGGAGGATACGAAATCTCTGGGATGAGGTTTCATATGAAAACAAGAGAAGAGACAGGAGGGGACAAAATGTGGAAGAAAATATATGTGACAGCTATCGCTTGTTTGATGCTTTTTCCATTATATGTGTATTTCTTTTCGAATAATACGCAGGCTACAGAGCAGGATATGCAAAAAGCAGAGAAATATTTTACGGTGGGCACCAGCCAAAGCAGCCCACAAAAAAAGGCGGATGGCAGCAAGTATACCATAGCCTATGTGGACATTGACCCATATCCGGCATCAGGAGAAATGCTTTATTACTACATAGACCAGCTAAAACAGCTTGGATGGATTTCCTATGAGGGCGAGCTGCCCTTTGACCCAAAGGATACAGATGCAAAGGAGCTAATCTTTTGGCTAGCAGAGCAAGACTTGGGAGATTACATTCAATTTTCCAAGGAGGCTTGCTATTATCTGGCGATTGAAGATGAGGAAACTTGTGCAGATAGCCTACAAGGGCTGATTGATACAAAACAGGTTGATCTTATTTTCTGCATGGGGACGTGGCCGGGGCGATTTGCAAAAGCATTGGAAAATGAAACAATTCCAGTCATGATCTATTTTTGTGTAGATCCGGTTGGGGCAGGATTTGCAAAAGACTCCCAGTATTCAGGGGAGCCAAATATTTGGAGCCATGTAAATTATACGGTATACAATAAGCAGATGCAGTTTTATTATGACAATTATCCGTTTTCCAATATTGGGATGACTTATTATGATGAAACGGTAGCGGCTCTGCGGGCCTATCGCCAGGTGGCATTAGAGAATAAGTTCCAGATTACGGAAAAGCAGATTGAGACACTGAGCGACGAGTCGCCCGAGGCGGTTAAGGAATATTATGCACAGTTGGAAACGGTGTTTTCAGAGTTGATAGAACAGGGAATTGATGCATTTATGCTGAATACGGATATTATTAAGGATCAGGATCGGATTGCTGAAATGTTGGAGCCATTTTATGAAGCGAATATTCCTGTCTTTGTACAAAACGGCGAATATTACGTAAAAAATGGAGCATTGATGACCGTCACAGCTAGTGATGCAAAAGAACAGGCGCCTTTTGTGGCCAATGCCTGCGCAAGAATGCTTCTTGGCGAGAAGCCAGGTGATATTAATCAAGAATATATTACCCCGCCTTACCTTAGCATCAATTTAGCGGTAGCTGATCGTTTAGGGTACAAGGTAAAAGAAGAATTAATTTTATCCGCAGAAAAACTGTATGATAAATAAAAGTGTAAGTAGGGGGCAGACGATGAAGATAGTAAAGAAGATAAAAGCGGAAAGCCATACGATTATTGTGTTGGTTTTGCTGATGTTTGCAAGCCTGCTGTTTGTAAACTGGATTAGCAGCATGGCATTTAAAAATACATACGTGGAACTACAAGAACAGTATCTCTCCGTCCAAGTTAAGGAGTTGATTCAGACAATTGAAACCTCGCTTAATTTTGGCAAGAATATCGAGAGCTATTATGGGATGGAAGATCTGCTTGCAAAGACGGGTGAGATGGGAGATGAGAATTTAGAGGCGGCAATCCTTAATGTAGAAGGAGAAGTGCTTTATAGCACCCTTTCAGATGACGGTGATGCTAGGGCATTGTTGGCTGCCCTTTATTCGAAAGACTACCAAAAAAAAATTAGTGAAGGCAAAGATATAGGGGAAAACCTACAGATTATTCAGGTAGAAGCATATCGAACTATGGTATTTCCGCTCTATAAAAATGAGAGCGAATTCTTGGGGCATATGGTTATTACATATCAGAAAGATGCTCTTTTAGCGAACCTTTCAAAGGATGAAGAAAGCAACCATATTCCCTTTATTATTGGGATCATCACGGTTTGTGCATTCCTGATTTTGCTTGTTGTATTCGCATATGGCCAAGATCTGGACGCTCAGAAGAAGTATTTAAAACTTCTGCCGATTTCCACCGTTATGGCGGGGGTTTTGGTATTCATTGTCAGCCTGTTTTTGATTTACCAGAATAAATACAATGAGTTGATCCACAAAAATGCAGTATCTTCAGCAGAACTAGTTTGCGATTCCCTAAATGATTTGATTGAGAAAGGGTTTGAGCCGAGCAGATTGGATGATATTACATCCTACATCAATAACAAAGTCCTCCAAAATGATGCGATTGGAAGTATCAGCATTGTGGAACCTTACTATGATTCTTTTGAATGGGAAGAAAGCGAGTCAGAAGATGAATTGGTCCACTTGCCAATAAAAGGGACGAACATCCGTATGGAGGTTTCGATCAGTGGGGACTACGTAAAGGGAAAGATTCAAGTGATGTCGATGACATTTTTGGCCTTATTTGTAATATGCCTGATGATTACGTATGAATTGTCATTTCTGGCAAGCATTGTAAAGGGCAGGATGGAAAAAGCTAAAACGCAGACACAGGCGCAGCAGTATGGCAATGTTTCCACCTTTATACGTCTGTTTTCGTTTGTCGCCTATACGGGTATTTATACGAGTATGCCCTATGCGGCAGTCATAATGAAGAATTGGGGGGCAACCGTTTTTGGGCTATCTAGGAGTATAAGCGCATCCTTGCCGCTTACGGTAGAACTGCTCTGTGTTGTATTGGCCTCTATGCTGATTCAAAAAATCCATAGGAAAGATACAATAAGGAAAATTGGGATTTTGATTTTTCCATTTTTGATTTTGGGCAATCTGGCCTGTGTCAATGTATCCTCGCCCTATATACTGATTTTGCTTCGGGCATTTTGCGGCATTGGCTTTGCTTTTTTGAAATACTGGCTGAACGCGCTTGTGGTTGCCGGTTCAGAAAGTGCGGAAGGCGTCAGCAAAAACTTTGGGAAATTAAACGGAGGATTGTTGGGTGGAATTACGGTAGGGGCATCGCTTGGGGCAATCTTGGCACAGGCAATGGGATACCAGTTCAATTATTATTTTACAGCAATTATCTCAGCAATGATTTTGCTCATGTTCTTGACCTGTGTACCATTTAAGTTCCTGGAGCTTCAAAGAGCCCCTGTGGGTCCACAAGTCCAAAAGGATAAGAAGGACAAAGAGAGCATTTTTAAAGATCCAGTTGTGGTGAAGACGATCATCTTTGGCTGTATCCCATTAAACATCGGACTTATGTATGTAGTGGCATTTCTACCTACCTATATGGATAGTGTTGGGCAGTCGGCATTAGCGACTAGCTATGCCTATTTGATTAACGGCTTGGCCGGCGTCTATTTAGGCAGCGTATTGACGAACATGTTAAAGAAAATATCGCTTAAAATGTCGGTGGTGGTAACCTTTATACTTTGTCTGGCCGGGATTTTAGTTTTAATTTTGGATTCCGGATTGGGCGTCATCTTTGTTTCAGCCGGACTGATGGGATTGTTTGATGGATTTGGAACACCAAGCGTTACGAGCTATTTTAATAATCTGCCGCAGGTGAAAAGAAGAGATGCCACGAGTATGCTGACATTGTTTAACAGTGCGGGAAATATTGTCCAGATATTATGCCCACTGCTTTACAATCTTTTAATACAGCCAAAAGGGCAGACGCAATATCTGACTATTTTTGGACTTTGTTATATTTTGGTTCCGCTGGTTTTCCTTTTCTTTATGAAAGAGAAAAAAGTCAAGCAGGCGTAGCGGGAAAGAGTGCGATGCCGCAAGGTGTTTGTTGCGATGTCCAAAGGAGAGGCTAGATGAAAAGAAAACTTTTAAAAACCATGTTAGGTGTAACGATGGGGTTCGCACTGGTTATCGTGCTGATATCTGTACTTCAAATGGAGCACCAGAAAGCGAATGTAGACAAGACAAATACGGAAGTGTCCGAAAAGCTGGGTGCAGAAATAAAGACGCGGTTAGAGGAGACTAATTTACAGGTTGCGCGGGACTTTTCCGCAGTTTATGCAGAACGGATTAATCAAAATTTCAAGAACATCAGAGAAAATGTAGAAACGATAGCCAATGCGGTAGGCGTATTGCATCAAAATGGCAGCCTGACAGAAGCAGGATCCCAAGACGACGGTTCAACGGGAGCGGAGGTGGATGATAATGTGGGGCTGATGCAAGGTGCGACAAGGCAGAGCGTGAAAGCAGAATTTTCTGCGATAAAGGGTATTCGCCAATTGATCAATACATTGCCGACATATGACCCGAAGAATCTGGATGCGTTGGACATTTATATTACGACACAGAGCGGCATGTGTTTAGATGGAACAGACGGATCGGGCTTTGTGGGGATTGCAGAAGGGGAATATGCAGATCTGCGGGAAACGGAATGGTATCAGCGGAGCAAGGAGCAGCCGTATTATTGGGCCAGCATTTTTACAGGGGCGGCTTCGGGAAAAGAAAAAATTACGTGTGCAGTTCCTGTTTACGGGGAAGATGGTCGTTTTATCGGGGTAACGGCGGGAGATATTACCAAAGCCTATATTGGTGAAACCGTTTTAAACATAAAAAACAGCCAGATTGACTATATTATCTTGTATAACGAAAACAATGAGCTGATGATCAATGTCAATGATTATCCGGATATAGAAAACCTTCAGGTTTCAAACGATGTTGTAACGAAAGGCGAGAATCTGATTTCGTTTATTGAACTTCCGGAAAATGGCTGGAAATTGTGCTTGATTTTTCAAGAGAAGGCGATTCAGGAGGTTACACAGTATGCGGCTGAGTCGATAGCCGGCAATGGGGAGGTGGTTTCTAAAATCCTATCCGATACGATCCGCAACAGTATTTTGCTCTTTGTAGTGATTGTGGTATTGTGTGCATTGCTGGTATTTTTTGTTGTCACCGTTATGGCGGGCAATATTGTAAAACCGCTAAAAAAACTGACGGAAGAAGTAAAATCCATTGGCGCGGGTAACCTAGACCAGATCATTGAAATCGATAGCAAGGATGAGATTGGGGAATTGGCGGATGATTTTAATGAAATGACGCAAAAGCTGAAAGCACATATAGAAAATGCGAAGAATATGGCTTCCGATAAAGAGCGCATTATGGCACAGTTTAATATTATGCGGCAGATTCAAAAGAACATGCTGCCTTTGGCGTTTTCCGATTCGAATGATAGAAAGGAGTTTGAAGTTTGTGCTAAAATTGTAATGTCAAATGAGGGAGGGGGAAATTTCTATGATTTCTTTTTCGTGGATAAGCAGCATTTGTGCATTGTATCAGGAGATACATCGGGTAGTGGGCTTCCTACTACGCTTATGGCGGTGGTGGCTAAGACCCATATTAAAAATTATGCGGGCATGGGCTATTCGCCAACGCGTATTTTGGCGGAAGCAAACAATCAATTAAGCTATAAAAATGATGCAGGGCTTCAAGTAAAGGTCTTTTTGGGAATCTTAGACTTGACCTCGGGACAGTTTGACCATGTAAATGCAGGCCAGCCGGATCCCCTATGGAAACATTCGGGAGCTGCCTTTGTACCGCTAGCAACAAAACAGTGCTTCGCACTGGCCAGTATGGAAAATATCCCCTACCTAAGCCAGTCAGTCCGACTAGTACAAGGAGATATCCTGCTCCTTTATACACAGGGCGTGCCAGAAACGATAGATGCTAGAGGCAATCTGTATATGGAAAGCAACTTAAATGAATTCATAAATGGATTGGTGGGAAAAGTATATCCTTTGCAAGACATGATTGAAGAAATTGAGGCTAATTTAGATCAGTTTGCAGGTGGGGCACAGCAATTAAATGACCGTACAATTGTGGCATTAAGATATTTTGGATAAAGATGTTGAAATTTGTTTATTTTTGTATTATAATAACGTAAAATGGTTGTATGTCGTATTTCATGCGCTGTCCTCTTCCTTTCAATTGTGTAGAGAATGGGCGAGGCGCAAGAATTAGTAGGCGCAAAAAATGAAGCATGCAATATTAAAATTTAAGGAGGAAGTCCATTATGGGAAAATTATTCAAGAACTACTCTATTAGTAAGAAGATCACGATTTCATTCATGATAGTGATTTTATTTGTTGTAATACTTGTGGCAGTATCTACCATTGCATTTCTTACGCTTTCAAACAAAGTAACTTTTTTCCATACAAGTTCTTATGAGAGTGCAACCTTGTCTGAGCGGGCCAGAAAAGATTTGCAGAGCATGCAAAAGAATATGGCCATTGCCGTTGCGGAGCAGGATGATACGATCATGCAGCAATATGTTGACGATGCCGTAAAGGATGCCGACAAGTTCACGGAAAAATTGAACACGTTGCATGCAGATGTAGATGCAGTGGATTTATTTAACAAATTGGATGCCGCATTAGCCATATCAAGCCCTTTGCGGCAACAGGTATTGGATATTCTAAAAACCGGGGATAGCACTGGAGCCTATGAGGTGTTTCAAACCACGTATCTTCCGGCTTCCGAAGCTGTAAATGACGTCATGACGGAAATTTCTGATGCTGTGGACGACCAAGCACAAGCAACGTTTGATGAGATTACCAACACCAAAAATATAGCCCTTATTCTGCTTGCCGTAGTAGCAGTCATTTCACTTGTGATTGCCATTTATTTTGCTCGCCTCCTTACGAAGCTGCTGACCAGTCCAATCTACGAACTAGAAGCAGTAGCGAAGTCAGTGGCAGATGGTCAATTAGACGTATCTATCCAATACGAAGGTGGGGATGAACTTGGCTCCCTTGCCGCATCCTTAAAGAAAATGCTTTCTATGTTCCAAGCCATTATGCCGGACATTGGACACTGCCTGAGTGAAATATCCAATGGCAATCTTGTGGTGCATTCGCGTGCCGAGGATCGATACAGTGGAGAGTTTTCTCAAATCCTGCAGGGAATGAAGGGACTGCGTAACAATTTTAATAATCTACTCGGACAGATTCAAAGTGCATCGGGGCAAGTACAGGCAGGTGCCCAGAATATGGCGGATGGAGCCCAGACACTTGCAGAAGGTGCTACAGATCAGGCAAGTTCGGTACAAGAAATGACAGCGATGATCAACCAGCTGACAGAACAGTCCCAACAAGATACCAAACAAGCGGAACAAGTCAGTACCGATGCCAGAAATGTCGGTGCTCAAGCGAAAGAAAGCCAGCAGCAAATGGAGGAAATGGTGCTTGCCATGAACCGGATTAGCCAAACCTCCAGTCAAATCGAATTGATTATCAATGACATAGAAGAAATCGCCAGCCAGACAAACCTATTGTCTTTAAATGCCGCAATAGAAGCTGCAAGAGCCGGAGAAGCCGGAAAAGGATTCGCTGTTGTTGCAGATGAAATCAGAAAGCTTGCAAGCCAAAGTGCTGAAGCCGCCACCAATACCAGAAATTTAATTCAAGAATCCTTAAAGGAGATTCAAAGCGGCAACACGATTGTGCAGGGTACATCCAAAGCCCTAAACGGCGTACTGGTTGCGATGGAGTCGATCGTTGGATCAGTAGACCAGATTAAGAGTTCGCTTGATAGCCAGTCTGGATTTATGGAAGATGTCAACAATAGTGTTGAGACGATTTCATCCTCCGTGCAGGATACATCTGCGACCGCCGAGGAAAGTTCTGCCGTCAGCGAGGAACTCTTTGCACAGTCCGAGACACTTAATACGTTGGTTGGCCAGTTCCAATTGGACGCCACCCTTATTTGATATGAGTAGAAGATTGAGATGGATAGAAGATTGAAATAGAATAGAAGATGTAAGCAAAAGGAGGCATTCCAACAATGCCTCCTTTTTAACGTCAAAGAAAGAATTTTGCTACGAAAAACGCTTTGCGTTGTAGGGGTGCCAAACGGTTGCTGTTTTTCGATCATATACAAGGGGGAAATAGCCATTTCCTATTCTCGCACATGTTCTAGTCCCTGTGCAATGATGGTAAGCACATGGGCATCTAACAGGGAATAGTAAATTGTTTTGCCGTCACGGCGGTTTTTTACCAGTCGGTTTTGTTTTAAAATACTTAGCTGATGGGAAATGGCACTCTGTGACATATTTAATTCTTTTGCAATGTCATACACGCATTTCTCTTGATCTACCAAGGCGTATAAAATCTGTAATCGTGTGGGGGTGCCGAATATTTTAAAAAGTTCCGATAGGTGTTCAAATTCTTCTTGATTCATAGGCATTCCCTTCTCGTATTGAACAGTCGCATGGAACACTTCGTGAGGTTCGGCTGAACTGAGTGGTGATAGCATTTCCTGGTTGAGTTTCGTGGCTGGTGTTTTCTTTGGTAATTGTACCAAGTTTGTTTCTAATTGTCAATTTTTCACTTAATTTTTGCATCACGTGCGCCGTCTACGAAATGTGGTCTTGCGTATATCTTCAATTTGAGCTTTGATATATAGCCAATCAATGGAATGGAGTTTAACATGGAATTAGCAAAGAAGACAAAATATCATTCCCTTCGCTCTTTTTCGATACGAAGTACCACCGCTGCTCATCCAAACCTTTGTGGAAAATAGCATAAGGCACGCTACCGGGGGCGATGACCTGCAGCTACAGATCAAGGTTGCACTGCAAGAAGCAGATGAAATGGAAACGGATGCAATAAAAATGGATGAAAATGATCATATACGAAGTGGGTGCTTGTTAAATTACCACCTCTTGCTGTTGCAAAAGATGGAACAAAAATTGCAGATGCTGTAAAATGGGAGGCGCGACGAAAAGAAATCCTTACTTTAATGCAAGAAGAAATGTATGGAATGACCCCGTCGCCATGTGCGGTATCTGGGAAAATTCAAAAAGAAGATCTTGGTGCCTACAGCGACAAGGCGATAGAGCGCACGATTGAACTGCAATTTAGCGCACCAAATGGAAGATATGCTTTGCCTGTGACTTTCGTGATACCAAAAGCGGTGAAGCCAAAGGCTGTATTTATCAATATTGCTTTTATGGAAAAAACAATCAATGGCAGTCGCTATTGCCCTAACTGTCCAATTGAAGAGATTATAGATGACGGATTTGCCATTGCCATTTTTGACTATACAAGTGTAGCAAGCGATGATGGCGACTACGACAATGGAATTGCGGCGATTTTTCCGCGTGACGAAAAGACAGGGTGGGGAAAACTGGGCATGTGGGCCTATGCAATGAGCCGTGTTGCCGATTATGTGAAAACCTTGGATGAGTTTATAGATACCCCATTGGCGGCAATGGGATTTTCAAGGCTTGGGAAAACGGCTCTTTGGTGTGGAGCACAAGATGAGCGTTTTGACTATGTCATGCCTTTTGGATCGAGCACAGTCGGCGTTGGCTTTACGCGTCAGAAGAACAAACAAACCATGGAAGAAGTATAGTACCATCACTGGTTTTGCAAAAACTTTCATCAGTATAAATACGCGGATCATCTTCTGCCCTTTGACCAACATTTTGCAGTAGCTGTCTGTGCGCCGCGCAAACTGTTGACATCGATTGCTGAAAATGATGAGTGGATCGATGTAGAAAATGAATATTTAAGCTGTATCTTAGCAGACGAGGCATATCAACTTACAGGTGAAACGGGATTTGTGGCGCCCGATACCGAATTTCCAAAAGCCCCTACCACATTTTTGCAAAGGAGCCTTGCTATGGGTCTGCGCCACGGTACACATTTTTTAGCCGGGCAGACTGGCAGCTTGCAATGGCTTATATAAATCAATTTAGTTAAATTTTGATTTTAAACTTCGTTTTAAAAAAAATAAAAGGAACAACGGAATTGCTGTATAAAAGTGCTTGAAAGGATAGAAGGAAAATCCAACATGATTGATTGGGTTTTCCTTTTTTGGTTCACCTATTTTGAAATGCCGATACTTTTTATCCTTTCATTTAAAAGTTCTATCGCCACTTCCGGTCGCGTTAAGGGAAGTCTGCTTAAAGAATTCGGCTATCCATTAACCATAAGCATGGTACGGATGTAAATGTAATCCTTACCGGAGGGGAGCTGCGCTACCCAAAAGAAGTGACGGTAGGGGACTATGCAATCCGTAATTTGCAGACGGTATATGAAAAAAAAGCATTTATGGGATGTTTCGGACTTACACCAAATACAGGAATGATGAGCGAGATTTTTTGAACATTTGGTATTTTTCATTTTCGCTCAATGTTAGGATCGCCTTTCTGATCATGTGCACCGCATTCCTTTTCGTCTGAGGCATTCGTATACTACATCTTCTCATTGGGGCATAATCATTTGTGGTATATAAGGACATTATCATATTTGAATCATAGTTGCGGTTCCGCCAATGTGTTTTGCTATACAAAAAATGGGAAAGATGTTATAATTGCTACGAAGTCACTTTTATGTAAAAACGCACAAAAGTGACTTCGTGGCAATGGAGGACTGTGAATCGTAACAGGGAATGACCATTTTTGCGTGAAAAGGCTTGCGAAAGCAGGAGAATAGGAGACGATGATGTTAGAAGCATTAAAGAAACGTGTATATGAAGCAAATATGCTGTTGCCCCAATATGGGCTGGTGACATTTACTTGGGGAAATGTAAGCGAAATAGATCGCGAAACCGGCTATTTTGCAATCAAGCCAAGCGGTGTGGAATATGAAAAATTAAAACCGGAAGATATGGTTTTGATGGATTTAGAAGGAAAGGTTGTAGAGGGAAACTATAAGCCGTCATCCGATACACCGACGCACGTAGAATTATACAAATCATTTCAAAACATAGGTGGTGTAGTACATACCCATTCTCCTTGGGCAACGAGCTGGGCACAGGCAGGAAGGGGGATTCCATGCTATGGAACAACCCATGCCGACTATTTATATGGAACAGTGCCCTGTGTTCGGAATTTGACGAAAGAAGAATTGGAGTATTACGAACAGAATACAGGGATTGTAATTGTAAAAGCGTTTGAACAAAATGACTATGAGGCAATGCCGGCAGTCCTTTGTAAAAATCACGGACCTTTTACATGGGGGAAGGATGGGATAGAAGCTGTGCACAATGCAGTGGTTGTGGAAGAGGTTGCAAAAATGGCGGCTAGATGTGAAATGATAAATCCAAAAGTAGAACAGGCGCCGAAAGAATTAATGGATAAACATTATTATCGCAAGCATGGAGCGGGTGCCTATTATGGGCAGTAAAACGAACAGCGAAGGAAGTGGAAAACAACAATAAAATGCTAGAAAAGCAACAAAAAAACAAAAAGCAAAAAGCAGGAGACAATGAAACAATCATTGGAAATAGGCTTGACGAAACCGAGTTCTTTTGAGATAATCAATATAGCTAAAAAAAAACACAGTAGAGAAAAGAAAATATAGAATATTTATACAAAAAGATGGCTTTGACGTTTGCAACCTATAAAGATGTATCATATTGTACAAAATTTATGCTTTAGCACGGGAGTACGCTTTGCAAACAAACCGTAGTATACAGACCCATAAATGGAGCATGCACAAAGAATGGTGCAGGGAAGGAGTAGATTTATGAAATCATTTACGTTTGTAATAAGGGATGAGCTTGGAATCCATGCAAGACCGGCGGGACTGCTCGTTAAGGAAGTAAAACGGTATAGGAGCACAATTAAAATTAAAAAGGGAGACAAGACAGTAAGCGCCGAACAGTTGCTTGCAATTATGGGATTGTGCGCGAAGAAGCACGATGAAGTGGAAGTTACGGTAGAAGGGACAGACGAAGAGGCGGCCTATACTGCAATTGAAAGTTTCTTTAACAAAAACTTATAAAAGAGGGGTACAGCTTTATGGAGCAGTATAGCGGAAAATCAGTTTTTCACAGCATTGCCATTGGGAAAATCTACTGTTACGAAAAGAACCAAGTGATTGTAAAACGGCAAAAAATCGAAGACGTGGAAGCGGAAGTAAAGCTTTTTGATGATGCCCGACAAACAGCACAAGAGCAGCTTTGCGTATTGTTTGAAAAGGCGAAAAAAGAAGTTGGTGAAGCCGAAGCCGCGATATTTGAAGTACACATGATGATGCTTGAAGATGACGGCTATTGTGAGCAAGTGTACCATATTATTCGAACACAGGAAATGAGCGCAGAATATGCAACGGCAGTTGCAGGGGATCATTATTCGCAGATGTTTGAAGAGATGGACGATGACTACATGAAAGCTAGAGCCGCCGACATCAAAGATATATCGGAACGAGTGGTAAATATTTTAACCGGAAATGGGACGGATACGGCAGCCCTTACAGAACCTGCTATTCTTGTTGCAGACGATTTGGCTCCTAGCGAAACGGTTCAGATGGATAAATCAAATCTGCTTGGCTTTGTAACCCGCCATGGTACAGCCAATTCCCATACGGCAATTTTGGCAAGAACAATGAACATACCCGCTCTAATCGGCGTAGGCATAAAGAAAGAATGGCATGGAAAGATGGCTGTCATAGATGGCTACGAGGGAACCCTTACCATTGAACCGGACGAAGAATATTTAAACAAGGTTCAGAAGATAAAAGAAGAGGATTTGCGTAAAAGAGAACTGTTAAAGACCTTAAAGGGACAGGAGACCGTTACGTTAGATGGGAAGAAAATCCATCTTTATGGAAATATCGGCAGTGTATCGGATACAGGTTCGGTACTCATAAATGATGGCGAAGGAATTGGACTGTTTCGGAGTGAATTTTTATATCTTGAATCGGATACGTTTCCGACAGAGAATGATCAATTTCTTGCCTATAAAACAGTAGCTGAAAATATGGCTGGGAAAAAGGTCATTATCCGTACGCTTGATATTGGTGCAGATAAGCAGGTAGGCTATTTTAACCTGGAAAAAGAGGAAAATCCGGCACTTGGATATCGTGCGATAAGAATTTGTCTGGCAGAGCCTGAAATATTTAAAACACAGTTAAGGGCATTGTTGCGCGCAAGCGTTTTTGGGAATATCGCTATCATGTTTCCAATGATTATTTCTGTCGATGAAGTGCTGCAGGCGAAACGAATCCTTTCCGCTATGAAAGAGGAATTAAAGGGGCAGGGGCTTCCCTATCAGGAAGAGATAGAGGTCGGAGTTATGATTGAAACGCCGGCGGCTGTTATGATTAGTGAAGAACTGGCACAAGAAGTAGACTTTTTTAGTATAGGGACAAATGATTTAACGCAATATACCTTGGCAATCGATCGTCAAAATCCAAAATTGGACAATATTTACGATTCCCACCATCCAGCTGTTTTGCGCATGATACAGCAAACCATAGAAAATGGGCACAAAGGAAACGCGTGGGTTGGAATTTGCGGAGAACTTGGTGCAGATACGACATTGACGGAAACGTTTTTAAAAATGGGTGTTGATGAATTGTCCGTATCCCCATCTTTTATCCTGCCGGTCAGGGAAAAAGTAAGAAGCTTGGATTTGCAAAAAAATATATAGTTTAGTGATTAAACGATAGACAAATATAATTTTTGTGCTATACTAAAGAGCGTAGACAAAAAAAGAGGTGCTATACACATAATCGTTGCGTTTATAGCGAAAAGAAACGATCCAGTACCAATGACACGAGATTTTTTAGCCATTGCCCAGTAAGGGATTAAGCCCCAAAGAAGCTAAAATTTATAAGGAGGATATAAAATGGAATTTTTTATTGACACAGCGAAGGTAGAAGACATAAGGAAAGCAAATGATTTAGGTGTGATTAGCGGAGTGACAACAAACCCATCCCTAATTGCAAAGGAAGGGCGAGATTTTGCTGAAGTAATTAAAGAAATCGCATCAATTGTAGATGGAGCAATCAGCGGTGAAGTAAAAGCTACGACAGTAGATGCCGAGGGTATGATTGCCGAAGGCAAGGAAATTGCCAAAATACATCCGAACATGGTAGTAAAAATCCCGATGACGCTAGAGGGGCTAAAAGCGACAAAAGCACTTGCCTTAGAAGGGATTAAGACAAATGTTACCTTGATTTTTAATGCAAATCAGGCACTATTAGCAGCACGAGCAGGTGCAACCTATGTTTCTCCATTTGTAGGTCGATTAGATGATATCAATGTGATCGGTGTAGAATTAATAAAAACGATAGCAGAGATGTTTGATATTCATGGGATCGACACCAAAATTATTGCCGCAAGTATTCGTAACCCGATTCATGTAATGGATTGCGCATTAGCAGGGGCAGATATTGCAACCATACCATACAGTGTGATTGAACAAATGGCAAAACACCCGTTAACCGATCAGGGAATTGCAAAATTTCAAGCTGACTATGAGGCAGTATTTGGGGAATAATAACGATGCAACTACTTCGTACACACGACGATGAGCGGTGTTTTGTGTAGCAAAAGCCGGATACGTTGTCTTAAATAATTGATGAAAAAGCGTATTTGTAGTACGCAGAATAGGAATAAGATATGCAGAATATAGAACTTCAGAAAACGGCTAATGAAATACGAAAAAGTATTGTAACAGCAGTTTATAGTGCAAAATCCGGTCATCCCGGTGGCTCACTGTCAGCGGCAGATATATTCACGTTCCTCTATTTTGAAGAATTGAATATAGATCCTAAAAACCCAAAAAATCCAAAACGTGACAGGTTTGTACTCTCAAAAGGACATGTTGCCCCGGGCCTATATTCTACACTGGCGCACAGGGGATATTTTCCGGTAGAAGATTTAAAGACCTTACGCCATGTAGGCTCCTATTTGCAGGGGCATCCGGATATGAAGCATATTCCGGGTGTTGATATGTCAAGTGGTTCCTTAGGACAGGGGCTTTCGGCTGCGGTTGGAATGGCGGCGGCGGCAAAATTAGATGAAGCAGACCATCGAGTATATGCAGTTAGCGGAGATGGAGAACTTCAAGAAGGACAGATATGGGAAGCGGCGATGTTTGCAGGGCATCGTAAACTGGATAATCTGGTTCTCATTGTAGACAATAATGGATTACAGATTGATGGAAATATTGAGGATGTTTGTTCGCCTTACCCCATTGATAAGAAATTTGAAGCATTTAATTTCCATGTTATCAATATAGACGGTCACGATTTTGACCAAATTCGTGCTGCTTTTGCAGAAGCAAAGCAGACAAAAGGTATGCCGACAGCCATTATCGCAAAAACCACGAAAGGAAAAGGCATTTCTTTCATGGAAAACCAAGCATCTTGGCATGGTGCCGCACCGAATGAGGAACAGTATAAAACAGCAATAGAAGAGCTTGGGAAAGTAGGTGAAGCATTATGTCAGAAGTAAAGAAGATAGCAACAAGAGATAGCTACGGTAATGCTTTAGCTGAATTGGGGAAGTACCAAGAAGATTTAGTGGTGTTAGATGCAGATTTGGCAGGAGCAACCAAAACCGGCGTATTTAAAAAAGCGTTTCCGGAACGATTTTTTGACTGCGGGATTGCAGAAGGAAATATGGCAGGAATTGCAGCAGGTTTTGCGGCAAGCGGAAAAGTACCATTTATGAGTTCCTTTGCAATGTTTGCGGCAGGCAGGGCATACGAGCAGGTAAGGAATTCCATTGGCTATCCACATTTAAATGTTAAGATAGGCGCAACCCATGCCGGTATTTCAGTAGGAGAGGACGGCGCAACCCACCAGTGCAACGAAGATATTTCACTAATGCGCAATATTCCCGGCATGGTTGTCATCAATCCATGCGATGACGTAGAAGCAAAAGCCGCCGTAAAGGCAGCATATAACTATGTAGGCCCGGTGTACTTACGTTTTGGACGACTTGCACTTCCGGTGATTAACGATGAAACCACCTATCAATTTGAAATTGGAAAGGGCGTTATATTAAAAGAAGGAAAAGATGTTACAATTTTTGCAACGGGACTGTGTGTCAGTGCAACGTTAGAAGCGGCTAAATTGCTGGCTGCCGATGGTATTGATGCAGAAGTGATTAATATCCATACCTTAAAGCCAATTGATGAGGCATTGATCCTTAAGTCAGCCACAAAGACCGGTAAAGTGGTTACAGCGGAAGAACATTCCGTCATTGGCGGACTAGGGAGTGCCGTTTGCGATGTTTTGAGTGCAAACGCACCAGTGAAAGTAAAGAAAATAGGTATTCAAGATGTATTTGGAGAATCCGGTCCTGCCGTAGAATTATTAAAGAAATATGGATTGGACGCAGAGGGTATTTATAAAGAAATAAAAGAATTGTTTTAAAAAATATTTAATGAAAAAAGGTTCTGCAGTCAGAATCTTTTTTTGTTCCATTTTTTAGAAAAATGATGTATAATAAAGCTTATCACAAATTGCAAAGCAAGTGGAGATGAAAGGCACATGTTTTTGTGCTATAAATCTGCTTATAGAACGGAGAATGTTCAAATAAGAAAGCTTACCATAAATTGCAAAGCAAGTGGAGATGAAGGCGCATTTTTTTGTACCGCAAATCTGCTTATGGAACGGAGAATGTTCAATAAGAAAGCTTATCACAAATAGGAAAGGAGAGGTTTTCGTGAAATTTACAAAAATGCATGGGATTGGAAATGATTATGTATATGTGGACTGTTTTAAGGAAACAGTAGATAAACCAGAGGAAATAGCTAAATTTGTCAGTGACAGGCATATTGGGGTTGGCTCTGATGGATTGATTTTAATAAAGCCAAGCAATACAGCTGATTTTGCAATGGAAATCTATAATGGAGATGGTTCACGAGCCGAGATGTGCGGAAATGGAATTCGCTGTGTGGCAAAATATGTCTATGATTATGGGCTGACGGACAAGACCAAAATCAGTATTGAAACGCTTGCGGGCATCAAATATCTGGAATTGACTGTTTTAGATGGACAAGCAAAACGGATAAAGGTGAATATGGGGGAACCGATTTTGACGGCGGAAGATATTCCTGTCTTAACGCAGGGCGAACGGGCAGTTGATGTGGGCATTGAAGTAAAAGGAAAGCAGTATCAGATGACTTGTGTTTCTATGGGAAATCCACATTGTGTACTATTTTTGGATGAAGATGTAAAGGAACTAGAGCTAGAAGCAATCGGTCCTTATTTTGAAAACCACGCATTCTTTCCAAAACGGATCAATACGGAATTTGCAAATATTATCGATCAAAACACAATTCGTATGCGTGTATGGGAAAGAGGGTCGGCAGAAACCTTGGCATGTGGAACCGGAGCCTGTGCAACAGCAGTGGCGGCCATTTTAAATAGATTGACAAAGAATGAAGTCACGGTCCAGCTTTTGGGTGGAGATTTAGATATTAAGTGGGACAAAGAGACAAACCTTGTGTATATGAGCGGATCTGCAACAACGGTATTTGACGGAGAGGTTGTGTTGCCAAAACAGTGCATATAAAAAGAAGGCAATAAGCAAAGAATAGCAATCGCATGATGGTGCAGGAATGTCCGATGGAATCGTTGTTTATAGGGTATTTACGGCGAATGGGGCAGTATGGGTATGCGTGAAAGAAGGACCGATGGAATCGCTGCTTCTAGGAATATAGAAGATGAGGAGAATAGTTTATGTACAAATTAAATGAAAATTATCAAAAATTGCCAGGCAGTTATTTATTTAGTACAATCGCGAAAAAGGTTTCGGAATTTACACAAGCGAATCCAGATAAAAATATCATACGGCTTGGTATTGGAGACGTTACACAACCGATCGCGCCGGCCATTATTGATGCTTTGCACAAAGCAGTGGATGAGATGGGCAATGCGGAAACATTTCATGGCTATGCTCCGGATTTAGGCTATGAATTTCTTCGGAATGCGATTGTAAAAGGGGATTACCAATCCAGAAGTTGTAATGTTTCTGCAGATGAAATTTTTGTATCAGATGGAGCAAAATGTGATTCCGGCAATATCCAGGAGCTGTTTGATATCAATAACCGCATAGCAGTCTGCGATCCGGTTTATCCGGTTTATGTGGACTCAAATGTCATGGCAGGCAGAACCGGCACATATGATGTAAAGACGGAGAAATGGAGCAACGTTATCTACATGCCTTGTACAATGGAAAATAATTTTGTCCCGGAATTTCCGAAAGAAGATCCGGATATCATTTATCTTTGTTACCCGAATAATCCAACGGGTACGACGATTACGAAAAACCAACTGCAGGAATGGGTAGATTATGCAAATCGGATTGGCGCAGTCATCATTTATGATGGTGCGTATGAAGCGTATATTTCGGAAGCGGATATTGCACATTCGATCTATGAATGCGAGGGGGCGAGAACCTGCGCAATTGAGATTAAGAGTTTCTCAAAAAATGCAGGATTTACAGGCATTCGCCTTGGATATACAGTTGTTCCAAAGGATTTAAAGAAAAACGATGTTTCTCTACATGCAATGTGGGCAAGGCGGCATGGGACAAAGTTTAATGGTGCGCCCTATATTGTTCAGAAAGCAGGGGAAGCTGTATTCTCGGTTGAGGGCAAAGCCCAGCTGGCTGTGCAGGTGGAAACCTATATGAAAAATGCAAAAGTAATTTATGAGGGATTAAAAGAATTGGGCTATACGGTATTTGGAGGCGTAAATGCACCATATATATGGTTAAAGACGCCAAATCAAATGACCTCGTGGGAATTTTTTGATCGGTTGCTTTTAAAGGCAAATGTAGTAGGAACACCTGGATCGGGATTTGGGCCAAGCGGAGAAGGGTATTTTCGTCTGACTGCATTTGGTAGCTATGAAAATACGGTAGCGGCAATCAAGAGGATAAAAGAATTGTAAAAAAAATGAATGGTGTAAGCGATAGGAACAGCAGATACAGGGATTTCTAGATAACAGGATAAAAGAATTGTAAAAAATGAATGGTGTAAGCTGTATGATAGGAACAGTATTTTGTGCCTATTGTATGATGTATGCTGTGGATACGCTTAAGTTGTTTAAAATTATGATGGGGAGGATTTCGTTTTGTTATGAACGGACTGCAGACAGTAATAACGGACATAAATGATGTGTTGTGGGGGGCGCCCATGCTTATATTGCTATTTGGAACACATCTATTTCTTACATTCCGTACGGGATTTATGCAAAAGAATATCTTTCGCGCCATTCGTCTTTCGGTAAAAAAAGATGCGGGTGCGGAGGGGGATATCAGCCAATTTGGTGCATTGACGACAGCGTTGGCATCGACGATAGGAACAGGAAATATCATTGGGGTGGGGACGGCTATTGCACTTGGAGGACCGGGTGCGGTTCTTTGGTGCTGGCTCACAGGAGTGTTTGGGATTGCAACGAAATATGGGGAATCCTTGATTGCCGTAAAATATCGTGTGAAAACAAAAGATGGGCGGATGCTTGGCGGAGCAATGTATGCATTGGAGCGTGGGCTTCATATGAAATGGCTTGGCATACTATTTGCCCTATTTGCAATGATAGCTTCTTTTGGAATTGGATCTATGGTACAGACGAATGCAATTGCTAGTATATGGACCGAGAATATGAATATATCCGGTTGGGTGATTGGTGTTGTTTGTGCATTGTTGACAGCCGTGGTTATATTGGGAGGCGTAAAGTCTATTGCCGGCGTATGTGAAAAATTAGTGCCGATGATGGCAATATTTTATGTTCTAGGGTGTATTTTGATCTTGTGCTATAACTGGGATTTTATCATTCCGGCAATAAAGACGATTGTTACATTGGCTTTTCAGCCGGGTGCGGCAGCAGGTGGATTAGCAGGTTCCGGGATGATGATGGCTGCTAGATATGGAATTGCCAGAGGGCTATTTTCCAATGAGTCCGGGATGGGTTCGGCACCGATTGTGGCGGCGGCTGCACAAACGAAAAATCCAGTATGCCAAGCTTTGGTATCGTCTACCGGAACTTTTTGGGATACGGTTGTCGTATGTGCGATGACAGGGCTTGTGCTAGTAAGCAGTATTTTGAAAAATCCAAGTATTGAAGTATCCGGCATTACAGATGGCAGCGAGCTGACCACCCTTGCTTTTGGGCAGATTCCCTATATAGGGCGGACGATATTGGTGGTCGGAATTGTCCTATTTGCTTATTCTACGATACTTGGTTGGGCATATTATGGGGAACGGTGTGCGCAATATCTTGGAGGGCGTGGCATTGTCATTCCTTACCGTATTTTATATATTCTCTCCATTGCAGTTGCACCACTGATTACCTTAAACCTTGTGTGGGATATGGCCGATACATTTAATGCCTTGATGGCGATTCCAAATTTGGTAGCGTTGTTATTTCTATCAAATGTAATTGTAAAAGAAACGAAGAAATACATAAATGATATCGATAAAGCAGATGAGTCCGTTGTACCTGTGGTAGATAAGTAGTTTCGTTTTAAAGTGACCTATCTAGGAGTGGCAAAGAGCCCATTTTAGAGGCAATTGGTAAATATGCCGGGCGGTAGGAGCCGAGGGAAATTCAAGGAATGTTTCAAGGAAAATAAAATTACAGAAAATAAAATCATAGTAGACAAGCATGAAAATCTGTGGTAAGATATTTAAGTGAAAAGCACACTTATGAAAGAGTGCTTTTATTCATGGTAAAGCGATGCGTGGCTCAGCTTGGTAGAGCGCTGCGTTCGGGACGCAGAGGTCGCAAGTTCAAATCTTGTCGCATCGAGTCTTGTATGGAAACCTTTAAAAGTGCCTATTTATCACGCTTTTAGGGGTTTTTTGATTTGTAGGCATGCTGCAGATTATACCTGAAAATACCACCAAAATGCTGTAAAAATAAAAATTCCACCAAAAATTCCACCAAACTTTTTTACCCGAACAAATCGGCTGATGCCAAAGATATTTCACTTAAATCATTTTCACTGGCATTTAGTCGCTGCTTGTTAAAATGCGAATAGATATTCAGCGTGGTCTGCGTATCCGTATGTCCAAGCCAATACTGCAATTTCTTGATATCCCATCCTTTGTTAATCAGCATTGAGGCGCAGCTGTGCCTAAGTTTATGCAGGGTTATTTCGGGTCTGCCAAATGCCCTCATAGCCTTTCCAAATAGCTTGGAGATATAGTCCGGGTCGTACAACGTGCCATCTTCCCATGTGAATATGTAGCCGTCCTTGTCCTTATATGTGCTTTGGAAAAATAACTTGTTGCTTTCCTGCTCGGCTTTTACTTGGTTCAGGCACTTTTCTGCGGTATCGAAAAGATTCAGCATACGTTTCCCCGCCTGCGTCTTCGTGGAATCTGAAGAAGTTACCGTCCGGCACCTTACCATAGTATGCCTGATATCAACCGTCTTTTTGCTGAAGTCTATGGCAGGCCACTTTAACTCGAGTATTTCAGAACGCCTAAGCCCGTAATATGCCCCCATAAAGACAATGGGTAGCAGCCGTTTGTAATGCTCGTGCCCTGACAGGAAATGCAGTAATTCGGAAATCTCATCTTCCGTAAGGAATAGCAGATCTTCATCATAATCCCTATTCTTCCGACCTTGCACGGCAACTCCGAATGTAGGGTTGGATTTGATATAGCCGTCTACCATAGCTTGGTTAAACATAGCTTGGTTAAACATAGCGTAAAGGATGCTTTTATAATTCCTTACTGTACGGACAGACAAGGATTCCTTTGCCCCGGTTTTCTGGTTTCTCTTGCCATTTTTCAATGCCTCCTTAAGGAAACAATCAACCATCCGTGGAGTGACATCAACTAGCTTAGGATTGGGCTTTGCAAAAAACTTCTTGATGGAGCTTGCCCGATATGTATAGCCCTCGAAGGTTATTGGCTTTAAAGCCGTCCTTTTGTCCGAAAGCCAGGAATCCAGATAATCGCAGAGGCTTATATCCAAATTAATGGAAAAATCGTACTCTTGTGGAAGCTCTTCTAAATGTGAATTGCCCTCAGCGATCTGCTTCATTGCGGCTTCGGCTTTTCGTTTATTGTTTTTGGTTTCCAGACCGGTGCTGATATCCTTGTTTTTCCATTTAAAGGATATAGGGTCTTTGTACTTTAGCCTTACATAAAAATATTCTTTGCCTGACGTTGTTGCTTTTGTAAGTAATGAGCTTGTCATTTTTTCACTCCTTTCTGACAAGCACGATATAGCCCTTAAAGAGATTATATCATGCTTTTCAGAAAATTTAAATTATTTGTTTATGAAGTTTTTTTAGCGACAGCCAAGTAATCAACTATAGCCTGTTTGGAAACCCTATAAAGGCGGCCAATGCGCCGGCTGGGGATTATTCCTTCTTGCAATAGACCGTATACCGTCTTTTTTTCAATCCTTAAAATCTCACATATATCTTGGACGTTGAGTACATCCGGATAGTTTTCGATCATAAAATATCTCCTTTATCGCTTGCGCCCATGGTGGCGTTGCTTCTGTCTTTCGCGTTCCCTATTTCGCTCCCTAATATCGCGGTTCTGGTTACCCCGGTCAGTGTGTATGCCGCGCTGTTCAAGAGCTGCTGTTCTATGACCAAGGTGTATGGTAGGTTCACGGTTGAGCCCTTGCATTTTATAGCTTTCATGGCTGACTCTCACATCTAATCTTTTTCTCTCAAATATTCTATTTTGTGCGTCTGCCCACAGTTTACGCCATAGACTAACATTTTCTTTCCTGTCCCAATCCCTGTCTTTTTTACTGCTAAATCCCTCAGGACCGACTGGCCGTGTGGTCAACAAGATATGGGCATGGGGATTTTCAATATTATAATGACAGTGATGAAACGCCACATCTGCACACATGCCAAGATCTATAAAATAACTGAGGTAATTCCGCACCAATTCTTTGTGCTCTTCAAATGTACATTCATTTGGAAGTGCGATTTCTATCTCTCTTGCAGTTCTTGAATCAATGCGCTTTTCGGCTGCATCCACTGCACTCCATAGGGTTTGTCTGTCATAATACCTATGTGGCGCATTAGGAGGTAATAAAATTTCGGTATAGACTATGCCCGTTTTTTTGGTATAGTCATGTACTAATCCATAATAGGCATCATACAATCGTTCTCCACTCCGATAAGCAGCAGAGGCCACAACAGATTGCCCCTGTTTTCTGCTTATATATTTAACAGATAAATGATATAGCTTCATAGCAAAATCCTTTCTTATGATTAATCTATCGTTCCCGACGAAAATCCTTACAGCATCGCTGAGCATTGGAAAACAAGCATCTTTAGTTAACTTTGTAGTAAGAATTAGTTCTAGCTACATTTGAGATAAATCCAGTAAAAACAATGTAGTAAAAAAGCTTCGGGAACTATAGCTAATTTAATTTTAACTGTAAAAATATTATATTTTACAGGCAACATGCCTTAATGTATTTATGCTAGCAGTGACAATTTAATAATTTGGAAGAATAGTGGAATGCCACTATTCTTGCTGATGCTCTGTGGATTCTTTCTTGCCAAGTTCCGATACATACGATTTGTCAGCAGCCAACATAGATAAGAAATTTGCAAGTGGTAGAAATTCAAAATCATTCTCGGCCCTGGTTTGGCGCGGCTGAAAATGCAAAACTTCCGGGAAATATTTTGAAACCATTTCACCAAGAATTATCTTACGTCGTGTGTCAATGGCATCTGCTGTCTTTCTGTCCTTGATGTTCTGCGCCCTTTGCTGACGTTTTAACTGTTTTAATTCTTCTCTTTCTTTGGAAATCTGCTCATTGATGGTTAGCATAATAATTTCTCCTCTTCGTTATTAATTTATCTAGTATCTTTCGTATAGGAATTTATATCATATGCTAAAAGTCGCATACGCTTCTGAAAATACGGCACTTTATCAACCCGACAAAAGCCTTCAGGGGTTTGTAATAAAATATCTGTGAGTGCGTGTAATGTATTGGGAAAAATGAGGGGTTCGCGGGATTCACCAATTTGCTGGCTATATGTTATTTCACCCGTAGCGGGGATATAATTTCTGCTGACACTATGGGTCTCTACCGTGATATCGCCGAATAAATCACTTACGTTTTTTTCGTTTTCAGCATCCGATATGCCCAGAAAGCTTTTGTATTGGCAGCAATCCATTATCGTTTTTCGCCCATTTGTGCCATACAAATGATCAAGTTGCGAGATACTTTGCAAAAATAAAGCAAATGTCACCCCACGGCTGCGGAGTGTTGCCAGTCCACTTTCTATTGCATTAACTTTGCCTAGGCGAGCGAACTCATCTAACATAACCAGTATGGGTGGCAAATCCTGATCTGCCCTGTAGGTTTTTTCTGTCCGCTGTTCCAGTGCTTTGACCATTTGATTTAGCATCAGTCGTGTCATGGGAGTCCATTGTTCGAGTTTGTTTTCTGGTATCTGTAAAATGATGTCATACGGAGCATCCGCATCATTTAAATAGTTCCAATCAATGACATCGCATTTACTCTCACTGCAAAGAGCAGATTTAATCAGTGGATCGGTGGCGAAAACTATTAGATCAGTTATATCCAAGCCAATGTTAGACACAATTTCAGGTTCTACATCTTTCAGTTTATTTATATACATCTTTGCAACCTCATTTTTGCTTTCCTTAATCATAGTTATTAACTCATAAACTGATGTAAGTTGAATGGCAGTCATAGTCTCGCAAAATGTCTCTCCTAGATCGAAGTAATATAAAATGGCAGCCGTCAAGAATGCTTGGCTAGATTTTACCCACACTGGCTCTCTGGTTTCTGGTGGCATAGGAAGTATTGAAAGAGCCAATGCTACGGCATTGCTGACTAAATTCTCATCGCCGCCAAAGCGTAGGAATGCAAACGGGTCATAACCACAAGCATCTTTCTGAAATGGGTTAAACACTTTGACACGTTTGCCTGTATGCCTATTCTGCTGCTCCCAGTGTTTTAGTAAATTTCCTTTCACATCAACTGCAATGATCACTCCAGACCAAGTTCGTAAAGTCGGAATGACTAAAGCCGACGTTTTGCCACTTCCAGGTCCACCTATGACTGCAATATGACCATCATGCTCCATTGGTTTTCCCACGTAATGCTTTGTGCTGACTTTTTCTCGCATACCGAAAAAAAATCCTCCGTCTTGGTGCGAAACAAGCAGCATATAGTCAGGTATTTTTTTCCCGTCACGCTCCGAAGACTGATCAATTATCATCGGAGGACGGCATGTAAGTACGTTACTGTATGATGTGTGGAGTGATTCAAGATACCATTCCTGCAATTTCAATTCTTTTTTTATTCGCTTATATTTTTTTTGCTTTCTTTTTTGCTTTTTCAATTTTTTCTTTGCAGACGTTTTGCTATCTTTCTTTTTAAAATTGCTGGATGATACGGCAGGAACGTTTGATAATAAATTCTCGTCACCGCCAACATCTTGAATCGTATATTCAGCATCTATATATTTGTCATCATCAAAGCTATTGTTATGGTTTTTCATTTTTGGTTCTCCTTTCATAATTGATAAAACTTTATTCTAAGTAAGTCACTGTTCTCTAGAAATCCATTCGTTTCCGAATGAGCTTCTTTTTCTAAAAATAATTAAAACTTAAACATAAAATCCTTCCTTTCTTTGCTAAAGAGGCATCACGTTATGAAAACGGATTATCTCATCCTCTTGTTCCTCACAATAAATTACCTGCATATACACCTTTAAATTTAGTATGGTAATTTTAATTTTATTTTGCGAGGATCTTTACATTTAAAATTTTTACAATACATGGTGTAATACTACGGCTTCTTTTTTTTATCCATTTTTTCCTCCTACCCATTTTTCCTAATGTATAAGCTGAAGTGCTTATGTATTTCCCATTCTATCAGGTATGGGCTAATGCTTCTATTGAGAATAATACGAATTTTGAAAAAAATGCAAATTTTGAAATGAAACTGTTTAGGCGGTATTTTTAGATGTAAAAAAATGTAGCCCGGTGCCACCGGACTACATTTTTTATACTTAATTGTTTTTGCTGGGATTTACCCATTCAACAGGAGTTCTTTTATCAGATTTCCAAAACAGAGCATTGTTTATGGTTTCTGCATTTTTAATACGTGTTTTAAAATAATGTGTAGTTGTACCTTCGATTTCAAACCACTTTTTCTTTGGTTCATGATAAGATAAAATATCGTAATGTTTGTGAATGAAAGTAGAAATATCATCGTAGTCATTGGAAATAAATTTGTAATGGTAATTGAATAATTCATATGTTTTTGCCCTAATAAGATATAGCGGATAGTAGTAGTCAAAAAAATTAAGAGATATTTTATTACTATCTTCATATATTATATTCTCTAATCGTTGCTGCCACAAGTCTTCAATTAATAGAAGCGGTTTATAATATTTATTTTTTGTGTAAACACACAAACTATTATTATAAATACAGGGGCAAGCTACAATAGGATGGAATCTTTTTACCGAAAAAAATTCTTTATCAATACTAGGAAAATTTTTGCTTTCCATTCTTACAGCAAGTTTATAAATGAAATCTAATCTTTTATAAATTTCTAAATCATAAAAACCCATGGATTTATAAAAATAGTCATAATCTGTATAGTTATCTTTTGGTATAAATGTTTGAACAAAACTATCATAATTACAAAAATTTCTTATGAAGTCATTATAAAGATAATTACTATCTCTCTCAAACTTTCGTTTATATTGCCTATATGTAATCAATCTATGGTCGGCATTGTAATAGATATAATCCCAATCATGTTTAGACTTTCTCTGTTCTGATTGATAATAGACAGGCTTAGATTTATCAACAGTATTACGGGAATCGAGATCTTCAAGATATTGGTCAGGATTAACGCCAAGTTTTGTTAGATCTGCCCGTTGTGAATCATTGTTATAAATGTTAGCGGTACGTTTGATTTGTTCTACCATCATTTTATGGGCGGCATTTTTTGCCTTTGCTAAGTTATCGCCTGATAAATCTTTTGATGTATCCCATTCGTAATTGATATATTTGTTACAATATTTATTGAGTGTTATTCGTGGCAATTCGATGAGATATTTATCATATAGAATATCAAAAACTAATTGAAATACTAAATTGTCATCAATTGGAGGAAATGAAGGAAATTCAAATCTCATTTCCATAGATGCGGTATTAATTAAACTATTATCAGATTCACTTCTGATATGTATTTTAGTATTACAAATGCTAGTGTGTACAGATATAATGAGATGGGCTAATGCTTTTTGTAAATCACTAATGGATTTAATTTCAATTTTTTCTTTTTCGCCGCCAACTGTTATGATATGCTCTTTTGAAACAATAAGGTTTTTCTCTAGTTGACTATAGTCACTAATAATGGGTTCACCATTTATTAGTACAAGGTCAAAAAAATTTCCGTTTTCATCTTTAATGCAGTCATAGATGTTATTCATTTGTAAATTCCTCCTTTTGCGTAGATATTATCAATTAGACACTAGATATTCAACCTTTCGTATTCCGCTAATAATCAGCAGTTCAGGAGCTTGGATTTTTCTACTGTCTAGTGTCTGGCCTTATATTTCACCGCTACCATCAGCGGATAATGCATCCTGTATTTCTTCTGTGGTCAAATCATGCTCCTGCCCTTTGCTCTTTTTGTAAAGGACAGAAGCTACTTTGAGTTTGATTTTCATTTCAGCGTTATCTTCCAGTAAGTTGACAACTGCCGTAATCTCTTCTGGCTTAAGCTGTGAAAACCGGTAGGCAGCCGAAAAAGAAATGCGTTTTTCATCCATCATTTGACAAAGCGTTGTAATTGTATTTTCATCTAGTTTCGCAAGGCTTCTGTATCTTTCAAAGGCTGTAGGTGAAATGCCAAGCTGTTTAGCCATTTTATCTCGTGCCTTGAGACGTTTGGATTTACCTGTTGACTTGTGTCCAATTTGGACACAGGTTTCGTTTTCTGCCAAATCGTTTCTTCTCCCCTGTTGAGAATTCGCTTGAATATACTTGTGGTATCTTTTAATTACCAGTATTTGCTGTAAGTACGTCCAGTCGGAGAATGACTGCTGATTCAGATTGCTCTCGATAGCAAGCTGTTCAGCGTCTTCATCAAATAAATCTTTTTTAATGATTGCGCTTATCTTACTATAATCAAGCTGTTTCATGGCTTCAACACGGTTATGCCCCATGAGGGTCTTGAAATACCCATTCCGTTCCGGAATCGAACGGACGACGATTGGCTGTAGCAAACCGTTATTTTTAATACTGTCTATAAGCTGTTCGAGTCGGTTGCCTTCGTATGTCTGGAACAGATGATTTTTATAAGGTATAAGTTTATCAAGTTCAATTTCGGTTACTTCAGTGGCGGCATTCTGCGCTACCGTACTTTCCTTGCTATTTTGGTTTCTTCTAACCGGCGTTAATATGCCATCTTCAATGGCGGCATTCTGCGCCACCGTACTTTTCCTACTATTTTGGTTTCTTCTAACCGGCGTTAATATGCCATCTTCAATGGCGGCATTCTGCGCCACCGTACTTTTCCTACTATTTTGGTTTCTTCTAACCGGCGTTAATATGCCATCTTCAATGGCGGCATTCTGCGCTACCGTACTTTCCTTGCTATTTTGGTTTCTTCTAACCGGCGTTAATATGCCATCTATGTTTCCTCCCATATGTATACTCCTTTTTTGATATTATAAAACATTTTTTTGAGAAGGAAATCCTCACAAAGATTCCTCGTTTTCAAGCACGTCTGTGAACCGATTCTGCCAAGCGTTAATACCGATTCGATGATACTGGGGCTTATAGAATGGTTGCCGCTGCTTTGTTTTTGTTCACAATCATTATAGCAGGCCCAAATAAAGGCATGCCCTTCTTTTAAATAGCATTTTACCATAGCGCAGTCTTTTCGGCAATCAATACCTCAAAAATTCAACCCCCATCTATGGGCTTGAGTTTTTTTCTTATCATTCTCGATGGTAAACGCACAAGACGATGTAAAAAACCTGCTGTAGAAAAATAGTTAAGCCCTAATAAAATGCAGACGTTTCATATCAGCCTGTTATTCCATGAAAATTCAAGCAGTTTTTGTGGTATTTTCCGTATCCGTATATCCCCACATTCTAATTATATATTCTATTTACGTAGTGCTATATAAAAAACAACGAGCAAAAAGCAAAGGAGGAAAATTATGTCGGCAAATATTGATATGCCATAACTTCGGCATCCCTAAAAACAGCACGATAACCAGCCGGTGAAACTACGGCAATCAACTCGATTTTCAATTGCATACTATTACAATGAGGAGAAGTATTTAATCCCGACAGATGGCAGGGCGCTCCGCTTTGCCGTCTTTTTATTTGCCAAAACACAGGGATCACAGCACAAGAAAGGAGAGGTTTGAAGCTATGATGGACTATGAACTATCCAAGGACAGCATCGTCATGGTACTGATGAATACGGGGCAGAACAAAATGGCACTAGGGGACATGCCGCACCGCCCCTTCCATGACCTGTCTATCAGCTACCGCCTGGTCGTTGAAAAAGGGCCTAACCGCATTGCCAGCACGATCATTAGCTGGGAGCTTGCAAACAGCATGGGCATGAAGGAGGAGGAGCTTTACGAAGTGGCAGTAGAAAATACCCGCCGCATATTCCCTCCAACTGTCCACTCCATGTTGGAAGCTATAATGGGCATGATGGAAAACGGTGAGCAGTCGGAAGAACTAGAAGAAATACGAAGGAACGAAACACCCATCGAGCAGAGGATGTACGTGATTTCCAATGAAAGCAGGCTCCATGGTGCAGCCAGTATGCTCTACGAGGAAGAACTCCACAAACTGGCAGAAAAATTGGAAAGCAGCCTTTATATTATGCCGTCAAGCATCCATGAGGTAATTGCCATATCCGCCAATATTGGAAGGGTGGATATACTTACAAAAATGGTAAAGGAAGTCAATGCAAGCCAAGTAGCGTTCGAGGAACAGCTGTCAAATCAAGTATATCTCTACAATAAGGATTTAAGGACACTCTCCCCGGCAATGGAAGACGCTGCATCGGATCATGCATGGCCAATTGGCCGTTTGCAAAGCAAGCCTACAAAACAAGGATAACACCACAGACAAAACTTAAAAAATGGAGGAAAAACAAATGGCAGCAAATGTTGAAAGTATGTTCTACGTAAGGGAAACGCCGTGGCATGGGCTAGGGACACGGGTGGAGGAAACACTGACTTCTAAAGATGCGCTGCACGCAGCGGGACTTAACTGGCGAGTCTTGCAGAAGCCCGTTATGACAGGGGATTACAGACCGATACCCGGCTACAAAGTAAATGTGAGGGATTCGGACAATTCGGTATTGGGTGTGGTAGGCGATCGGTATTCCATTGTCCAAAATGATGAAGCGTTTGCATTTACCGACGTGCTGTTGGGCGAGGGGGTAAAATATGAAACTGCCGGATCCTTGCAGGGGGGCAGGCGAGTGTGGATATTAGCAAAACTTCCAGAAAAGTACATCATAGGTGGCGAGAGCATTGAACCGTATCTGGTGTTTTCAAATTCACATGACGGCTCGGCAAGTATGAAGGTCTGCATGACGCCAATTCGAGTGGTTTGCCAGAACACATTGAATCTTGCATTGCTACAGGCAAAACGAACGTGGTCGGCAAAGCACACGGGCAATGTGCAGTTTAGATTGCATGAGGCGCAAGAAACACTTGGACTGGCACATCTATACATGAAAAACCTAGGGGCTGAATTTAACAGTCTCAACAAAATCAAACTATCGGATGCAAAGGTGATGGATTTTATAAAGGGACTCCTCCCCCTGCCGGATAATGCCACGGCAACACAGAGAAAAAATGCACATCAAGTGAGGGAAGACATGAAGATGCGGTATTTTGACGCACCCGACCTTAAAGACGTCGGGAAAAACGGCTTCCGTTTCATCTGTGCTGTTTCGGATTTCGCCACCCATGCGAAGCCACTCAGGGAAACATCTGGATATCAAGAAAACCTGTTTATGAAGACGACGGAGGGGCACCCGTTGACGGATAAAGCATTGATCATGTTAAATGCCGCCTAAATAAATTAAAACTATAGTCACAGGAGGATTATCAATGTACAAGGAACTAGTATCGACAAAAGGCCTGCCTTACGCGGACTGGCTCGAATATCGCCGCAAAGGGCTGGGTGGATCGGACGCGTCCGTGGTTTGCGGAATCAACCGATATAAGACACCCATCGAACTTTATATGGATAAAACGGGGCAGTCCAAGGATACGGAACCAGGAGAGGCCGCATATTGGGGAACACAGCTGGAATCGCTGGTAAGGACGGAATTCACCAGACGCACAGGACTGGAAGTAACGATTGCAAGCCAGATCCTGCAAAACGAGGAACGCCCGTTTATGCTAGCCAACCTTGACGGCATCTGCGAACACCCGCTATACGGCACATGCGTATTTGAGGCGAAAACAGCAGGCGCATACCTGGCAGGGAAATGGGAAGAGACGATCCCTGACGAATATATGCTGCAGGTGCAGCACTACCTTGCAGTCACTGGATTCAAGGGCGCATATATCGCCGTTCTGATCGGTGGCAATACTTTCAAATGGCGCTTTATTGAGAGGGATGAGGAACTGATTGAAATGCTCGTCAAATTGGAAGGGGATTTCTGGCGTCATGTGGAATCCTCAACCCCGCCGCCGATTGACGGCTCCGATGCATCTGTGAAATTCTTAAACGAACGGTTTCCGAACAGCATACCGCACACGCATATTACGTTGCCGGATACAGCTAAGGGGCTTATCCTGAGCTATGACAGTTCCTGCGAAATTATCCGTAACCAAACAGAGAAAAAACAAGAGGCCGAGAATCTGATAAAGCAAATGCTTGGGGATAATGAGGCAGGAATAATTTCGGATCGGGTTGTCGCTTGGAAGACGGTGGCTCAGGAGCGATTGGATTCCAAGACGCTGAAAGCCGAACACCCGCAGCTTTGCAAAAAGTATACAGCTACGTCGCTATACCGTAGATTTTCAATCAAGGATATCAAAAAGGAAGGAGAGACAGCATGAGCGCGACAGAGCTTCGAACACGTTTAGAGGGAAAAATTCAAAACATCAGGCTTGATCAGACCGAAACCATAGCCCCACAGATGGAAAACAGACAGGAAATTCTATATACGCCCATACGGAGGGAGTATGCGGTACTTACCAATAACGCAATCGACCTCATAAAGGAGAACTTAAAGCGACAGCCATTATCCCGTCAGCTGTTTGACACCATCAAATCACCGAGTGGTGGAAGTATCGCCTTCACCGTGCCGGGATTGGCAGGTGATGAAATCGAAAAAGAGCTGATGGGGATTATCCTGGATTACGCCGCTCCGCGCGCATATTGGGATACGCCGGATCCGGTGGAAGGCACGCTTCCAACCTGTTTTAGCCCTGACAGTTTGATATCAAATGACGGCAAGCCGTGTCAACAATGCCAGTTTAACACGTTTGGCTCAAAAGGTGGCGATTCAAATGCAAAGGCGTGCAAAGAGTCTATTGAACTATTTCTGCTAAGGCCGGATACCATTATGCCTGTGGTCGTCCGAATCCCTGTGTCGAGCAAGCTGCTGTTTCAAAGATATGCGACTCGGCTCATCAGCCAGATGGTACCCATATACGGGACATTGACGAAAATCACATTGGAAAAGGCGACAAATCGGACGGGACAGCCTTACGCAAAGTATCGCTTTGAATCCGTAGGCAGATTAAGCCCGGAAGATATCGGGAACGTTAAGATGTTTGGCCTCAAATTCAAGGAAATTATGGATGCCGCAATTCAACAGGATGTGGCATAATTAGGAGGAGAAGGAAATGTCAAAAGCTGTAAAGCTGTTGTGCTTGGAACTGGCACGGGGCGCAATCCCTGTGATTATAACAATTATCATCTCATACGTCACCAGCAGTGGAAACAATACGATGGAAGACTATTCCGATGTGTGCCAGGACGACTATCTTCAGATCAAGTAATGAAATCAAGCAGCATTAGGGAGGGTTGCCCAAACGGCAGCTCTTCCTTAAAATAACCTGGTAAAGGATGGTGGAGCAATGCTGATGGAATTTAAGGCTGCAAAGCCCATTGATCTACAAAAATTATTGGAAAGGGGGAAAACAGATGCAGAAAAATATAGCATCTGTTTTGAAGGCGATCTTACGCAAGGTAAGGGTGCGGGATATCATTTTGCGGGTGGCTACGTTGTCGGTGCGGACTACATTACGGTGCGCATTCTAAAAAAACCGCCGTTTGTATCACGTGCAAGAATTGAAAAGGGAATCCGGAACTACATGAATCGGGAGTGATGCCAAAAGGGGCAACACTTCATTGGAAGGAAAAATACTTAAATTTTTACAGACTGTTGCATGTATAAAGAAAGGAGCAGAGGTGAAAAAACTGATCTACAGCATTTTTGACAATACAAAGGTGGACATTCCGCAGATTGACGTTGCAGAGGGCAACATTACAAAAGAAATCGAATCTCTGTTGAAGCCGCTTAAAGGCCGGCTCACTGTCGAACAATATGAGGAAATCAGAAGCCCGCTGTTTG
>JAJQRA010000015.1:0-11018 GCA_046533095.1 Lachnospiraceae bacterium ZAX-1
AGGGACGACCTCGGCGATTTGGAAGAGCTGACGGAATCCATAAGGGAAAACGGAATCTTGTCAAGCCTTGTGGTAACGCCGACCGGATCCAACCACTACATCGTGATAGCAGGGCATCGGAGACTTGCAGCGGCAAAGATTGCGGGGCTAAAGAGCGTACCGTGCGGCATCACCACTATGACGCAGGAAGAACAGGTATCCACCATGCTACAAGAGAACGTCCTACGTGGCGACCTGTCGCAAAAACAGCAGGCGCAGGCATTTAAACAGCTTTCAATGTTTGGATGGAGCGCGGACACTATCGCCGACAAGAGCGGATTTAAAAAGAGCCATATCAAAAACCAGATAAAGATTGCGGATGCACCAGAAGAGGCATTCGAGAAGCAGGCGACCATTGACGAGCACCTAAAAATCCTTGAATTTGCGGACGATCCGAAGATACAAGAATATCTTATCCAACGTATCGGAACGTCGAATTTTAAATTCACCTACGATTCAGCCATTTCGGATCGGAAGCTAAAAGAATTCAAGGAGAAATGGGAAGAAGAAAACGAGATTATCCCCAAAAGCGAGCACAAAGATATTTGGGAAGAGAGGCAACAGGGTGGGAGAGAAGTCTTTGCATATGTAAAAAATGGAAATATAAAAGTAAAAAAAGAAGACGGTGGATATGATTTTGATAATGCAGGCAAATATTCGCTTGAACTTCTGGACGAATATGCGAATTTAGACAATGTCCGCTATCTTGATGCAGGACACAGCGGAATTGCCCTCACAAGACCGATTGTACAGAAAGAGGATGAAGAGCCGGAAATTGACCTCGACGAGGAAAAGCGTAATGAGCTTAGAAGGATAAGGGAAACGCACATCGCCCTTGTCAAAGAACACTTAAAGTCGTTCCCGATAAAAACGCCACTGGAAAAGATAGCGAACATGCTATGTACTGTCTCTTTTTACGATTTCATTTCCGATAAAATCGAGGGAACAATTAACGATGTATGGAGATTCTGGCCAAATGTGGCACACCAAAAAGAAGGATCAGAAATCGCCCTAAAAGTCCTCGATGTTATTGGCTACGAGATGAGCGATGAAGAGAAAAGCTATTATGAGCCACCCGAAGAGGAGGCAGAAGATGAAGAAAACGATTGACTACAACAAAAAAACGGTAGCGGAACTTGTTTCCATATACAAGAAATTCAAAATCACGTTTGAGATAAACGACGGCAGGATCGTGACGCATCTTCCACCTGTCAAGAAAAGGCTAAAGCGCGGACTCTTCTTTGCCTGTGCGATAGCATCGCTTGCCCCCATGGGCGCGAATGCATCCCATATAACAGCAGGAGTAAGTGCCGACATCTTCGCAGAGCCGGAGGAAAGAATTGTCTTTGTACCGTACGAGGGGACGGTACCAGATGCTTTGCCGGCGGCAAAGGAAGAACCCTATGCCTTAACCGGGAAAGAACAGGCTCTTTTGCTTCAGCTAGCGATATCCGAAGCGGAAAACCAAGATACCCTTGGGATGGCTTTGGTGATGCAGACGGTACTAAATCGCGTAGAAAGCGATAGATTTCCAGATAGTGTAGCGGATGTCATTTTCCAAAAGTCGCAGTTTTACACAAGCCCTAAGAAGTTTTGGGATGCAAAGAATAGCCCCAAATATCCGCAGGCAGTACAGGCACTTACAATGGTCTTAAATGGCTCTGTTGCAAGGGATTATCCGTTTTATCTGTTCTTTGTATCAAAGCAATGTGATACGGTTTTTACGGACAATTTAACCCATGTTTTCGACTACGGAAACCATAGATTTTATGCATATTAAAAAAGAAAGAGAGATTTATGGAAATAATTTTAAAATCAATTTCAGTTCAGAATTTTAAAGGGCTAAACGACAAAACTTTTAAATTTGGCGACCCGACAAGCTACTTTGTCGGCTCTAACGGTATCGGCAAGACCACAATATTTGATGCGTTTTGTTGGGTTTTGTTCGGAAAGAACAGCACAGGCGTAGAAAAATTTGAAGTTCGGCCGCTCAACCCAGACGGCACAAAAAAGGACTACGTGGACATCGTAGTGGAACTTATCCTGTCGATTGACGATAAGGACGTATCGCTCCGCAAAACCCAAAAGCAAAACTGGGTTACCAAGAAGGGGGAGGAAGAGAAAAAGCTTGGTGGGAATATTAATCTTTTCGAGATTAACGAAATCCCAAAAAGCGAGACAGAATTCAAATCCTTCTTGGAGCAGATGGCCGAGGAATCAGTACTAAAAAATGTCACAAGCTCGACCGCCTTTGTATCGCTGCCATGGAAAGAACAACGAAAATTCCTTTTTAGCCTTGCGAGCGATGTGCCGGACAAAGAACTAGCGGAATCCATTGGCGGGTTCGGCGAGATCCGCGAGATGCTCGAGGACGGAACGATCGAAGAAATTGAAAAGAGGGAAAAAGCTAGGCTTAAAAAATATAATGACAAATTGCACGACATACCAGTCAGGATTGATGAAAAAAGAAAATCCATAAAAGAAGTCGATTTCGAAAAGAAGGAGAAAGAGCTAGAGTGGCTAAACAACCACTTGAAAAAGGTGCGGGATCGGATAGCTGACACATCAAAAGCCTATGAAGCAAGAGAAAAAGAGCGAAAATACTTTTATAGCTTGAAGCGAAAACTTTCCGACATCGAAGAAGAAGAAAGGGGCAAGATCGCCAAGGAAATCAATGCCGTAAAATTCAAAGCACAAAGCATCGACTTGGAGATCCAGAGCAAGAATAAATTTAAAAGCTCTCTACTGGAAAACCACAATCGGATCAGCGCGGAAATAGAAGCAAGTGAAAAAAGACGCGAGAACCTCTTGAAAGAATTTCATGATGAGGCCGGGAAAGAATTCGACGAATCAAAAAACTTTTGCCCTACATGCGGAAAAGAATTCGAGGAGGAAATAAAATCCTCCATGATTGAAACATTCCGCGAATCAAAAAAAGAGATAGTAGAAGAGGTGCAAAGAAAGGGAAAGAAACAAAAAGAGCTTATTGAGGGGCTAACAAAAGAACTCGTTGAGAATACCGTTGAATTGGCAGAACTTAACGATTCCATAGCAGATCTCGAAGCGAAAAAGGAAGAAGCCAAGAGTAAGGTATTGGACGCTTCAGGGGCTGAAGAAAAGGATATTGATTTTTCTAAAAACAAAGAGCACCAAAATATCAAAGCTGAAATCCTTGATTATGAAAGCAGGGTAGAAAAAGAAGAGGATACAGGGATCCTTGTCACCCTAAGGGATGACGAAAAGGAGACTATCGAAAGAATGGGAATAGTAAATAAAGTCCTTTTCGAGAAAATCGGCATCAGCGAAGCGAAAGAAAGGATTAAAGAACTTGAAGAGGAAAAACAGGATATTGCACAGAAAAAGGCAGACTGCCAAAGGACGCTAGATCTTATCGAAGCATTTATAAAGACAAAACTTAGCACACTGGAAGGCTCCATCAATGACAGATTTAAACTCGTAAATTGGAAATTGTTTGAATCACAGATAAATGGCGGCATGAAAGAAATTTGTGAATGCACAGTGGAAGGAGTACCGTATCACGGGGTAAACGGAGCGAACAGGGTCAACGCAGGTCTTGATATTATAAATATACTATCGGCGACCTATGGAGTAAAAGCCCCGATATTCATCGACAATCGCGAAAGCGTGACGGATATCATGGAAATGGATACACAGATTATAAATTTAATCGTAAAACAAAAGGAAATAGAAGGTGCAATAGACCTAGACGAGCTGATGAAAGAAGGAGAATAGAAATGGCATCAACACAAATATACACGTGCGATCTATGCAAGCAAAGCAAGGGGAAAAATGATTTATCGAACCTTAGGGTAACTTCATCTGGGATAAGAATAGAAAATGGCATAGATAACTATGCGGCGGCAACCAGTATCGGAATCGATGTTTGCGGAGAGTGCTTAAGAAAAAAAGGGTTTATCGTCAAAGTGAAAAAACCAGAAGAGACGAAGAAAGCGCATGATTTTAACGCAAGAACGCTAGAACAAAAACTATTGGATATCCTAGAGGATCTAGGTGTTTCGTTTCTTGAATAAGGAGGAAAATAAGAATGGCAGAAAACAACGCGCAAATCGCACCGCAAAAAAAATATGCAGTCGATAACAAAGACATTGAGCAGTTAATTTCACAGCTCCAAGCAAAACAGGAAAAAGGGCTGAAATTCCCTCCAAACTATTCCGTTTCCAACGCTATGAACGGTGCCTATCTCATGCTAAAACAGGCAGAGGACAAAAACGGAAAACCTTTGCTAGAGGTGTGCACTAGGGATTCCGTAATGAATTCCCTAGTGATAATGGCAACACTTGGATTAAATCCACTAAAAAAACAATGCTATTTTATCGCCATGGGGAGCAAGTGCACCCTGATGCAGTCCTACTTTGGCACGCAGACGGTGCTAAAGAGGATTGCTAATGTAGTAGGTGAGCCACAGGCAAGGGTAATCTATAAAGGCGATGAGTTTGAATATGAAATTGACGTGGAGACAGGAGAGCAACGCATTACAAAACACAAGACAAGCCTTGAGCGGATTGGGAGCGAAATTGTTGGAGCATATGCGATTATCCGCACCGACAAGGCGCATATCGTAGAAATTAAAAATATGGCGCAGATTAGAAAGTCCTGGGCGATGGGGGCGGCAAGAGGAAATTCAAAAGCGCATAACGATTTTGCCGAGGATATGGCGAAGAAAACGGTCTTAACGGCGGCGTCTAAGCTACTCATAAATTCCTCTGACGACTCTACCTTAAGCGATGAGGTAATAGAATCGCTCAACGAAGTGGACGACAACGACATTATTGACGCTACGGCTGTCGAAATCAAAGCAGAGATTGAGGAAAAAGCCAACATCAAAGAATTTAAGGCATCCCCTAAAAAAGAACCGAAAAAAGAGATCCCGAAAGACATCAACCCTTCCCTTGACGACCAGATCTCTCTAGACCCTGGATTTTAATCATGAGGCTTACGGTACTAGGTAGCAGCTCATCCGGCAACTGCTACCTGATACATAATGACAACGAGTGTCTGGTCTTGGATGCAGGGATACCGTTTAAGGACGTTGTAAGAACTTTAAACTACAAGACCAAGCATATCATGGGGCTACTTGTAACCCACGAGCACAAAGACCACGCAAAGTACATTGCCGACTATATCAACGCAGGAATCCCAGTGTATACAAGCCGTGGGACAGCAGGAATGATTAGTGATAGTTTTTGTTTTGAGCACGTAAAGGATTTAGAACAGTTTGAGATTGGCAATTTTACCGTGTCGGCATTTAGCACGGTACACGACGCAAAAGAGCCACTTGGCTTCTTGATTCAGCATGAAGAAATGGGAAGCCTGCTATTTGCTACAGATACAGCGTATATAGAATATACATTCGAAGATGTGAATCATTTTTTGATAGAGTGTAACTATAGCCAAGAAATCATTGACAAAAATTGCATAGATGGAAAGATACCCACAGTGCTGCGAGGTCGCATCATGCGGTCGCATATGGAGCTAAAGAACTGTATCAAATTTTTAAATGCAAGCGATGCGAAAAGGAGCAGGAACATCATTTTATGCCATTTGTCGGATGCGAATTCGGATGAAAAGATGTTTTGCCGAGAGGTTGAAAATAAAACCGGGAAAACACCGGTGATAACAGAAAGTGGACTGGAGATAAATTTAAATATCGATCCATTTTAAGGAGAAGAAGATGAGAAAATGTAAAGGAAGTTTCTATGATGGTTTTGCCCATACCAAATTTGAAGATGGCCTATTTCACTGCTTTGGTCTAGTGTACGATGAAATCTGGGACGAAATAGCGACATATTCTGTCGCGCTGGTCGAGCTTTCTGACGGAAGGATAGTGAAAGTGCTTCCAGAGCACGTGCAATTTCTGCCAGAAGAAAAGGGGAAACGGTAGTGCGTGGGTTTAGGAGAATCGGAAGGGAGATGGTTAGATGAGCGATGATTTGAAACTATACAAACTTGTAGAAGAATATTCGTCTAGTTCGGGATATTATGAAGGAAAATTCCTAGTGTGGATTCCGTATAGAAGGCTTGAGGATTTTATCAATGGGATCGCAGAAATATTTGGAGAGTACTTAGACGAATATCCCCCGGGAGCAGTTTTAAGACGCCACGGTGTCTGTTTTGACTTAAACGAATTTAATTTTCCAAACATTGACCTATGGGAAGTTTTTTCAGAAGAGTACGAAGATTGAGCGATGAAGCGTAAAGTAAGAAGGAGGAAAAATGAGTAATGATTTTAAATTTTACAAACTTATGAAAGAATGTTCTCTCGATATGAGGGTTTACGGAAAAGAGTTTCTAGTATGGATTCCGTATTGCAGGATTGAGGAATTTGCTGATGGGATCACTGAAATCTATGGGGAATGCATGAACGAATATCCTGTAGTAGCAGGCTTAAGATGCCACGAGGTCTACTTTGACCTAAATAAATTTGATTTTCTGGATATCGACCTAAAGGAAGTTTTTCCAGAAGAGTACGAAGATTGAAAACCTATAAATTCACCATCCCAGACCGGATGCCGGGATTAAACGAGTATATAACAGCAAATCGAACACACCAGTACGCAGGCGCAAAATTTAAAAAAGAGCACGAAGGAATTATTATCTACGCGATACGGTCACAGCTGAAAGGCATCCGCATCAAAGACCCAGTGCTTGTTTATTACAAGTTTTTCGAGAAGGATCGGCGCAGGGACGTTGATAATATTTTCTCACTGGCTGCAAAATTTATACAGGACAGTTTGGTGGCAGCAGGGACGTTAAGGGACGACAATCAAAAATGTATTTCACACACGTATTTTGACGTATTTGTGGATAAGAAGCACCCGAGGATCGAAGTGACATTGACGGAGCTATCGCTGATACAAACGGCGATGACGCTAGAGGATTTACTGATAGATCTGCATGGAAAAAAAGAAGGGAAATAGAAAAATGAACAATTTACAGATTTTTGAAAACGAGGAATTTGGACAGGTTAGGACAATGGAAGAAAATGGCAAGATTCTATTTTGCGGGAGCGATATCGCAAAAGCGTTGGGATACGCAAGACCTAATGATGCAATTTCCAATCATTGTAGCCATACGTTAAAACACCGTATAGGGGTACAAACAGGAATCAAGGTTGATGGAACACCTTCCATCCAGAATATCGAGATGCTATTTATACCGGAAGGAGATTTGTATCGCTTGGTTATAAATAGCAAATTACCGTCAGCAGATAAATTTGAAAAATGGGTATTTGATGATGTCCTCCCATCAATTAGAAAGCACGGAATGTATGTAGAATCCAATAAACTAGAAGAGATGATACAGAATCCAGATGCATTCATAAGGGTTCTGAAAGAATATAAGAAGGAAAAGGAAGAAAAATTAAAACTCCAACAGCAGATCGAAGGACAAAGAAGCAAAGTTGTCTTCGCCGATGCAGTGTCTGTAGCTAAAACTACTATTTTGGTCGGAGAACTTGCGAAGCTGCTTAAACAGAACGGCGTAGATATAGGGCAGAACCGACTATTTGAGAGGTTAAGGAGTAAAGGCTATCTAATCGCAAGAAAGGGTACGGATTTTAATATGCCGACGCAAAAATCTATGGAGCTTGGACTGTTTGAAATAAAAGAAACAACCATTGTAAATTCAGATGGAAGTACGAGAATAAGCAAAACAACAAAGGTCACAGGAAAAGGGCAGCAGTACTTTATAAACAATTTCCTTGGAAACAGGGATGATGAAGCGGTGTAAAGCCAAACGGCATTACATAGAAACTTATCAATGCTGACTCATATCAGCAGTCGTATGGGTATATCACAAAAGGCCATGCAGTCGCCGCCGATTGGTCTCGGCGAGGGAGGATTGTTCGCTAGCTTAAGCCGTCTCCATAATCGTAGCAAGCTGGAAATAAAGAAAAAAGGAAGTGCTACGTGAACAGAAAGACTGGGCTAGACTATTTTCCTTTTGACATTGATTTTTTTCAAGATGAGAAAATACAATTCGTATCGGCAAGATTTGGAATAAAAGGTGAATCAATAGCTGTACGGCTTCTTTGTAAAATATATCGGAATGGGTACTTTACGGAGTGGAATCAAGATATAGGGCTTCTATTTGCGAAAAGCGTAGGTGACGGATGTCAGTATTCTTTAGCGAATGACGTAGTCCATGAATTGCTCAAACGTGGGTTTTTTGATAAAGGCATTTTTGAGAGGTTCGATATTTTAACCAGCCGGGGTATCCAAAAGAGATATTTAGAAGCATCGGCAAGGAGAAAAAACATAGTGATTTTAGCCGATATTTTGCTTGCTGATACGTCTTGCTATGAAAATGTTAGCATTTCAAATGAAAATGTATACATTTTGAAAGAAAATGATAGCATTTTGAAACAAAGTAAAGGAAAGGAAAGTAAAGAGAAAGAAAAGGAAAAGGAAAGTAAAGTAAAGAAAAAAGTACAGTATCAGCTGATCGCTGATACCTACAACGCGACCTGCATATCGCTGCCCAAGGTCGCCACGCTTTCCGATGCCCGAAAAAACGCAATACGGATTATTTTGTCAAAGGGCTATTCCATCGGCGATCTACAGTCGGCTTTTGAAAAGGCGGAAAAAAGCAGTTTCCTAAAGGGCGAAAACAACAACGGGTGGAAAGCGTCTTTTGACTGGCTGATAAAAGACGCAAACATTGCAAAAGTGCTTGACGGAAACTATCAGGACAGGACAGATGGGCGTAAGGGAGAAGAGAAGAGGGACGAGTTTCGCGAGATGATAGAAGGGGGGTACTTTAGCGATGAGCGAAGATGAAGTTGCAAGGATGCTGTATCTTATCAGGGCAGAATATCAAAAACAATTCAGCGGAATGTCGGGACAGGATTTTTCGGACAAGGTCAAGTTATGGCATTCGATACTTTGCAAATATGACCTTCCTGTTGTGCAGGCAGGACTAAGGGTTTTCCTGACAACAGAAAAAAGCGGTTTCGCGCCGACTGTTAGCCAAATCGTAAACTGCATACACAAGATCACGGACAGGGAAGCGGACACCATGACGGAACTCGAAGCGTGGGGATTTGTCTATAAGGCAATATGCCGATCGGGCTACTACTCTGAAGAGGAATTCGAACTCTTGCCGGATATCGTAAAGACAGCGGTTGGAAGCCCGGCAAGGCTAAAGGAATGGTCTGGACTTCCGATAGACGAAGTCCAGACGGTGATCCAGTCAAACTTCATGCGCAGCTTCAGAGCGGTGCAAAAGAGGGAAAGCGAGCTAAAGAGGATGCCAAGCGATATAAGAAACAGGATCAGCGTACAACAGAACAAGAAAATCACACAGGAGGCATAAATGACGAATTTAGAAAAGTGGAGAAAAGAAGTCCCGGACGAAGACATAATCGGTTTAATGGTATGCGGAATCTGCCTAGTCGCACGCACGGATAGTTCGGAAGATGTGGGCGAATGCTATAAAAGGATAAAAGAATGGGCAGAAAGCGAGGTAGAGGAATGATGATTGCATACATATGCAGCCCATACCGGGCAAAGAATGATGAAGAGCTTACAAGAAACATCGAGTACGCGCAGGAACTACAAAGGGATGCGCTGCTTAAAGGATACGCGCCAATTGTGCCACACCTGTCCTTGACCCAGAGCTTGGACGACAACGACCCGCAAGAAAGGAAGATCGGAATTGATGCAGGGCTTGAACTGCTTGAAATATGCGATGGCATACTTGTCGGGGATAGGTACGGCATCAGTGAAGGAATGGAAGCCGAGATAAAGAAGGCAGAGGAGTTAGGGTTTATGTGGAGGTAAAAAATGTACAGAGAGGTGCTATTGGAAAATGCGCTAAAAGCATACCTAGCCGGGGATGAGGTCAAGATACTGATACCCGACGATGAGGATGAGCGCGCGATACCGCTTGGCAGGTACTTCAACGGGCTGAAGTTTCTGGTCGACCAAAAGCCTGCCAAGGTAAATACGGAATTCGATCAGCTTTTTGAGGATACAAAAGAAGCCGATACAAAAAAGTCAAAAAGGGAACGCAGGGGAAACCAGAGGATAGAAATCGACTATGAGAAGCTTAGAGACCTAAGGGAATCGGGGACGAAAGGGAAAGAGATAGCCAAAATAATGGGCATATCGCTATCGACGGTCGGGCGAAACCTAGCAGAGCTAAAGGCGATGGACGAGAAAAGGAAAAGAGTGCTGACCAAGGATCAAAAAGGAAAAATTGGCGCACTGTGGAAAGTGGGAGGAATATGGACGCCGAAGGCGATAGCGGGAGACATGAGTCTGCCGATTGAAGCAGTAGAAGAGTGCATTGAGAGACTAAAGGAGGAAAAGAAAAATGAGAGAGGTTGAAAAAATACACATAACGGACATCAAGGACGATGAAATAATTTTTTTTGGCGATGTAGAAAATATAAACGACTTCCGAACAAAAAAAGAGTGGATAGAGGATGAAGAGGAATTTTTACCCCGCATGAACGAAGTGAAAAACCACGGAGAAAAATGCTACACCGCATATTTATCATGCGAAGAAATAAGTCTCGAGCAGCTAGCAGAGTCGATACAGGACAATGGAATTGTATACGAAGATTGGTACGATCACGTTGTAGTCGATATGAGGGAAAATAAAATCATAGAGGACGGAATCGCAGAAATAAATCGGACGCTTAGAAGATACCCGACTTATTTCGAGGACAAAGAAGTCGTTTTTGACTAGGAGGAACGGAGATGGTGGGATACAAATACAACGTCTACCTTAACGGAAAAATCGCAGGAAAGGGACTAGGCATACAAAAGGTAGCTGATTTGATAGGTATACGAGAAAAAAACGTGTCAAAGTATGTGAACGAAAGGCTTACTACGAAGTCCGGATACAGCATACGCCACGCGCAAGAAGAGCCGGCGGAAAACGGAAAGCCGAAAGGATCGAACGAGTGGATGAAAAATTTTGACAAAGAGTGG
>JAJQRA010000016.1:0-108489 GCA_046533095.1 Lachnospiraceae bacterium ZAX-1
AAGCTTGTATTCTCGCATTAGGTCACTGATGCTTTTTCCACTCTCTCGTAGCTGCGCGATTTTTATCTTGAATTCGTCTGTGTACGTTTGCTCCATTTTTGCCTCCTGTTTTTGATGTTTCCTATTTTACCCGTTCGGCAAATATTTGTCCAGTTAAGTATAACCTATTCACTTTGATTCCGGCGAAGCGGCGCGTTGCTGCTGTGCCTTGGCGAACTGCGGAGGCGGTAAATTGGTCTTCGGCATCACCGATAAACGTCCACGTCAGATTGTCGGAAGTAAAGCGTTTGACCAACCGGAGCGTACGCGCAAAGGACTGATAGACAAGTTGCACGTAATGGTTGATTTTCAACTTTACGACCACGAAGGCAAGCGTGTTTTGGTGTTTGACGTGGTAAGCCGTCCGTCAGGTCTGCCCGTGCAAGTGGACGGCGTGGCTTGGTGGTATGAGGGCGACAGCTTAATTCCAATGCCACAGGACATTTTGCGAAAAATATACGATGAAACGGGACACGACTTTTCAGGCGATGTCTGCCTCAACGCTACATTGAAAGACTTGGATGACAAAGCTATTGAGAACTTTCGAGATAAATGGTCAGTTAGGAGCGGTGCGAACCGTGTGAAAACCCTCTCAGCTGAACAACTGCTTCGTGATTGCGGTGCGGTTACCGACGACGGCGTTACTTATGCCGCCCTAATATTGTTCGGAACGAGCACCGCTCTAAAAAAGCATCTCTCGCAAGCGGAAATCATCTTCGAGTACCGCTCGTCGGACGCTTCGGGGCCGGCGCAACAGAGAGAGGAATTCTTGGAGGGCTTCTTTGCTTGTTACGACAGGCTGTGGGAGATTATCAACCTGCGGAATGACAAGCAGTTTTATCAGGAAGGCTTGTTCGTGTTTGATATTCTCACTTTTAACGAGCGGGTAGTTCGTGAAGCCTTGCTAAATGCTGTGAGCCATCGAAATTATCAGCTTGGCGGCAGTATCTTCATACGCCAGTACCGAGATAGGCTTGAGATTGACAGCCCCGGTGGTTTCCCCCTCGGCATTACGACCGAGAATATTCGAAACCGTCAATATGCCCGAAACCGCGCGATTGCGAAAATTTTTGCTCTCTGCGGTCTTGTGGAACGTGCCGGACAAGGTATGAACCTTATTTACGAGTTGTCCATCAAAGAAGCCAAGTCCCTACCGGATTTCAGTGGCACAGATGCTTACTTGGTGAAGATAACACTTAATGGATTAGTCCTTGATAAGCGGATGCTCTCACTGATCAACAAAATAGGCAACGAGCGGTTGGAGTTCCTGTCAACAGATGACTTCCTCGTGATTAACGACTTATTCCATGAGCAGCAACTATCGGACGAGCTGCGTACTCATACGAAAAAACTCGTTGATTTGGGTATTATCGAGCATTTGGGAAGAAACAAGTATGTCTTGGCAAGAAGCCTTTATGAAGCAACGGGCAAATCAGGTGTTCATACCCGGATTACCGGCTTAGACCGTGATACGAATAAAGAGTTAATACTGAAGCACATACGCAAGAATGGCGATAAAGGAACTCCACTTAAAGAATTACAGCAGGTTTTGCCGAGCCATAGCCATAATCAGTTGCAAGTTTTAATGCGTGAACTTCGCAAAGATGGTCGTATATATTGCGAGGGCAAAACGAATGCCGCAAAGTGGTTTTTGCAAGCTTCGGGAGGACAACGTTGTGATGATTGATTGCGACAAGATTGCGACTTAATTGCGACTTGTATCGCAATGAAACCTCGGCGGCACAGTGGTTTGCACAATAAACTTGGACTGAACTTGGAACTGACTTAGAATTAACTTGGAACTTAAAGTTCAAAAAAAACGATTGCAGAATAACAAAATGGAGGGAAAGGATATGCTGTCAGAAACGATAAAAGCAAGGCTCGCGGAGCGGTTTGCCGCATCGCTGCCCGAATTTCATAAGCGTCGCATCGTCTTCTGGCACGACGAGGACGGCGAGTTTGCCGAACAGATAAACGAACTCAACCTGCCAAACGTGGGGCTAATCACGCTCACAGGCAGAAACAACTTTGCCATAAAAAAACTGCTGGTGGCAGACGACCTTATGGGCGACTACCTCGTCTATGACCCGCTGCCCTATGACAAAGAGCAGAAAGACGACTGGCTTTTGGATATAAGGCTCTACAGCGAGGAGTTCCGCGCCGACCTTGTGTCGCTTCAAATGGAGGAACTGCTTGTCGAGCCGTCCTCTGCGATGCGAAAGACAATGAAGCTGTATGCTAAGTTTATGGACAACAAAGACCGCAAGTCAAAACTAAAAAAAATCGGCAGGATGTATCAAACTCCGCTGCAGCTGCACATCGACATTATGGCGGTGCTGTGTGGTGAAAACGGCGGCTCGGCGCAGGACGTGTTTGTCGCTGTGCTTTCGGCGGGAGTGGAGAAAGAAAATAATTCTGCTCTGACGGCGATAGATAAGTTCGGTAACATTGACGCTTTCTGGTCGCTGATTCAAAAGTACACGGGATATCAGAATACGGAAGACAGACCCCTTGGCGAACTTGCCGCCCATATTCTGATGACCGCTCTGTCGCAGACAATGCCGATGACCGCCCTGCGTGGCTTGGAGCGATTCGTTTCCGATTCCAACAAGGCATACTGCTACCAGCTTGTTCACGAGTGGCAGCGTGGCGACGGCAGCAACGACTTGGAGGAAATTTGTCGCCATGTGGAGCGTGAGTTGTGCCTTGCCGACTGCTTTAACAAGATAGAGGTAAACACCCTCATAAAGAGCGACACGTTTCCCACAATTAACGAGAGCATACTGGGATGCTTCTTTGCCGAGATTACTGACAATGTCATCAAGGTAGAGGACATCATCGGTGCGATCGAGAATCGCAGAACGGCGGCTTGGTATACCCTGACTGAGGATTACCTCGAAAGCCTTTACTACATTGCAAAGATGCAGGAGTTCTACCTTTCACACATTGAGGGCTTCCACATCGTGGACCCGGCGAAGGTCTGGAAACTCTACACCACCGACGCTTATGAAATGGACAGCCATTACCGGCACTTTCATTTCCGCTTCGGCAATACACTGAAAAGCCCGAATGCCCTCTTGGAAGATGCTTTGAAGAAGTGTTCCGACACGGTTGAAGGCTTATACCGCGAGTGGTTTTTAAAGCAGCTCACCCTGGCTTGGACAAAGTCCATAGCGAGCGATTTGGAGTCTCTCGGCTATGTTTCCGATACACAGATACATGAACAGCGCAGGTTCTACAGCCGCTATGTATCGCCGAACGTGAGCAAGGGCAACCGTGTGTTCATTGTGATTTCCGACGCTCTGCGCTACGAGGTGGCCGCTGAACTCTCCGAACAGTTAAGCCACACCACTAAGGGCAAGGTGACGCTTGAGGCGGTGCAGGTCGTATTCCCAAGCATCACGAAATTCGGCATGGCGGCTCTGCTTCCCGGCAAAGAGATGTCGGCGAATGAGAAGATTGACGTGTTTGTGGACGGCAGTCCTACCATCGCCACGCCACAGCGGGGCGCGATACTTCACATTGCCAACCCTGACAGCATAGCCGTGACCTATAAAGACCTGCTCCAGATGAAGAAGCAGGAACGGCGCGACCTCGTGGCGGGAAAAGAAATCATCTACATCTACCACAATACTATCGATGCCAACGGCGACAAACTCGCCACCGAGCAAAAGGTGTTCGATGCCTGCAACGATGCAATTGATGAGCTGACCGCCGTCGTGAAGATCATTGTTAACGACCTCTCAGGCGTGAACTTGATTCTCACCGCAGATCACGGCTTCCTCTATACCTACCATCCTTTGAACGAGAGCCAGAAAATCAGTCGCCAGACCTTTAACGGCGACATTCTAGAATTGGGCAGGCGTTACGCCCTCGTGTCGCCCGAAACCACCGCCGACTATCTTTTGCCTGTCAAGACGGACAGAACAATCGGTGGCATTCCGATGAAGGGCTATGCGCCGCAGGACACCGTCCGCATTAAAGTTCAGGGTGGCGGTGAGAACTATGTCCACGGCGGCATCAGTATGCAGGAAATGGTCGTGCCGGTTATTGTCTACAAAGGCATCCGCACCACGTCCAAACGATACGTCGAGGTACAGAATCCGGGTCTTACGCTCATTTCCGACAGCCGCAAGGTGTCGAACCTGATGTTTTCGCTCGACTTCCTGCAAAAACACCCCGTGGGCGACAAGGTGCAGCCGTGCTATTATACCATGCACTTCACCGACGAAGTGGGTGCACCTGTCAGCGACTTCCAGACGGTCATCGCAGACAGAACGAACGGAAACGCATCAGAACGTGTGTTCCGTACAAGGTTCACGCTCAAACAAATGCAGTACAACAAAAACAAATTATATCGCCTTGTTATTGCGAATGACACCGATGCTCCCGAAGAGGTGGAGTTTTGCATTGACATAGCGCTTGCCGATGATTTCGACTTCGACCTGTAACCATAAGGAGGACTCCGAGATGGATTTAGAATCAAAAGAGGACTTGACCGCCGCAGAGATCGATGAGTTTCACCCGGTATTGCTTGACGTTGAAATGGAAACCGGCACCGGCAAGGCCTACTGCTATATCAGACAATGTTCGAGCTTTATAACATGTATGGTTTGCCACAAAAGGAGCATATCAGTGTTTTTTTGCAAAAAATAAAGGAAATGGGAAAGTTATGCGGAACTATATCTTTATAGAGGTGATTGACACATGACCATTCGGGAAAATATGGAATTTTTAGAACGTTCTTCCTTAAGCCACTTTGCCACATTGAGCGAACATTCAAAGGGCAGGGCGAGGCAAGAACCTCAATGTGACATTCGTCCCGTGTTTCAGCGTGATAGGGATCGTATTTTACATTGCAAGGCATTCCGCCGTTTAAAGCATAAGACACAGGTATTTTTAACTCCTCGCGGAGACCATTATCGTACAAGGCTTACCCATACCCTTGAAGTTTCCCAAAATGCCAGAACGATCGCAAAGGCGCTTCGGTTAAATGAAGATTTAACGGAAGCGATTGCATTGGGGCATGATTTAGGGCACACTCCATTTGGACATGCCGGCGAGTCTGCCTTAAATGAACTCTGCAAAGGCGGATTTAAACATAATGTCCAGAGCGTAAGATTGGTGGAAAAACTGGAAAAATCTGGTGAAGGACTGAATTTGACGTGGGAGGTTTTAGATGGCATATTAAACCACCAGACAAATTCTACCCCTGCGACACCAGAGGGTGCCATTGTAAGGCTGTCTGATAAAATCGCATACATTAACCACGACATTGATGATGCGATTCGAGCCAATATTATCCGTGAAACCGATATACCATTAGAATATCGGGATATCCTTGGGTATTCATCAAGAAAACGGTTGGATACCATGATACATAATACGATAACCAACAGCTTTGAAACTGCCCATATTCATATGTCCGAAGAAATGGATCAGGCAATGAGGAATTTAAGGCAGTTTATGTTTCAAACTGTCTATAAAAATTCATTGGCACAAAACGAGGAGCAAAAAGCCAAAGAAATACTTCGTCGCCTGTTTCAGTTTTATATGGAACATCTAAAGGAAATGCCGGAGCAATTTGTAAAGATGATAGACGATGGGGAAAACGTAGACCGCGTCGTATGCGACTATATTGCAGGCATGACCGACCAATACGCGATTGCAAAATTTGAAGAATATTTTTTGCCAAAAGCATGGCAGGTAAATTAAGGAAGCACTACAGCCGCCGGGCTTGGCAGTATCTTTTAAAGCAAGCTTGGTGTACGTTTGCACTGGACTTTGAAACATCGTGCCAAGTGTTTCACGTAAAGCACTACAGGTTTGCATTGAGCTTTGAAACATCGTGCCAAGTGTTTCATGTAAAGCACTACAGGTTTGCATTGGGCTTTGAAACATCGTGCCAAGTGTTTCACGTAAAGCACTACAGGTTTGCATTGGGTTTTGAAACATCGTGCCAAGTGTTTCATGTAAAGCACTACAGGAGAGCTTTGTATGCCATATTATTCAGATGAACTGATAGAGGAAGTACGCCAAAGGAACAATATTGTAGATGTGATTTCCGGCTATGTAAAATTACAAAAAAAAGGAAGCGACTACTATGGCCTATGTCCGTTCCATAATGAGAAATCGCCCTCTTTTTCCGTATCGGCGGGGAAGCAGCTTTATTACTGCTTTGGCTGTGGAGCGGGAGGGAATGTATTTACATTTTTAAAGGAATACGAGAATTTTGATTTTTATGAGGCAATGGAGCATTTAGCCGAACGGGTAGGGATAGAGCTTCCAAAAGTGGAGCTGTCAAAACAGGCGAAAGAAGAAGCGGATCTTCGTATGCGTATCCTAGAGATGAATAAGGCAGCGGCAAAATATTTCTATGCGGGACTACGGGGAGAACAGGGGAAGGTGGCGATGGACTACTTTGCCCGGCGGGAACTTTCAAAGGAAACCATGCAGAAGTTTGGACTGGGCTATGCCCATAAGTTTCGCGATACGCTCTATCTTTATTTGCGTGGACAAGGTTATGAAGATACGCTTTTAAAGGAATCGGGGCTTGTAACGATAGATGAGAAAAGAGGGGGGTATGACAGGTTTTGGAATCGCGTCATATTTCCGATTATGGATACAAACAACAGGGTCGTTGGCTTTGGCGGACGGCTCATGGGGCAAGGGGAGCCTAAATATTTGAATTCTCCGGAAACGAAAGTGTTTGATAAAAGCCGAAACCTATATGGGTTGAACCTCGCAAAGACATCTAGAAAGCCATACATATTGCTGTGCGAGGGGTATATGGATGTCATTGCGCTGCATCAGGCGGGATTTGACAATGCGGTTGCCTCGCTAGGGACGGCATTTACCCAAGGACATGCCAGCTTGCTAAAACGCTATACAAAGGAAGTCTATCTTACGTTTGACAGCGATGGAGCCGGTGTCCGTGCAGCCCTACGTGCCATCCCGATCCTAAAAGATGCCGGAATTACGGCAAAGATTGTCCACATGGAGCCATATAAAGATCCGGACGAGCTGATTAAAGAAAAAGGTGCGACCGCATATCAAGCGCAAATTGAAGGTGCGCAGAACAGCTTCTTGTTTGAATTATCTATTTTGGAGCAGAATTATAATTTGAAAGACCCCGAAAGCAAAACAGCCTTTTATCACGAAATAGCAAGAAAAATCCTAGGATTTGAAGAGGAGATGGAGCGAAATAATTATATCGATGCGGTGGCAGAAAAATATCAGACCGGCTACGATAATCTGCGAAAACTCGTCTACAGCATGGCAACGAAAATCGGCATGGATAGGACTGAAAAGCCTTTAAAAGCAAAGATGCATGATGATAGGCCGTGGTCCATGATGAGCGAGAAAAAGAAAAAGGAGGACGGCATAAAGCAGTCGCAGAAATTTCTTTTGACGTGGCTGATGGAAGACCCAAAATTGTTTGCTCTAATTAAACCGTATATAGGACCGGATGATTTTACGGAGGAGATATACCGTGAAACGGCAAGAATTTTGTTTGAAGAATATGAACGGAGCCATGGCGACAAAGAACAAAATCATGGCAAGGATGGGAATTTCATGGAAGCAGTTCCAGCAAAAATCGTCAACATGTTTAAAAGTGCGGAACAGCAAAGGGAGATAGCCGCCGTATTCCATGCAAAAATTGGCGAACTTAGGACAAAACAAGACCGGGAAAAGGCGTTGGCAGATACAATTGTCCGTATGAAGGAAAACAGCATAAACAGCAGAATGAAAAATCTTGAACCTACCGATATGGCGGGATTGCAAAAATTGGTTGCAGACAAGCAGCAACTACAGACGCTTCACAAATTGCATATTTCTATCGATTAAGGACAAAATATAAACAAGAAATGGAAGGATGAAGCAAAATGGAAGAAAAAAGCATAAAATTTGGCGAAAAACTACAGGAATTGTTAGTGCTTGCTAAAAAGAAGAAAAATATATTGGAGTATCAGGAAATCAGCGACTTTTTTCAAGACATGGAATTAGAGGTGGAGAAGTTTGAAAAGATACTGGATTTTTTGGAAAACCATAATATTGATGTTTTGCGCATTTCTGATGATGATGACGACATCCTTTTAGAAGATGAAGAAGACGTAGAAGTTGAAAAAATAGATTTAACCGTGCCGGACGGCGTAAGTATCGAAGATCCGGTTCGTATGTATTTAAAGGAAATCGGAAAGGTTTCGCTGCTTACTGCGGAAGAGGAAATAGAACTGGCAAAGCGTATGGAACTTGGAGATCAGGAGGCAAAAAAACGGCTTGCGGAGGCAAATCTTCGCTTGGTCGTCAGCATTGCAAAACGCTATGTAGGCCGTGGAATGCTGTTTTTGGATTTGATTCAAGAAGGGAATTTAGGCTTGATTAAAGCCGTAGAGAAATTTGATTACCGGAAAGGCTATAAATTCAGCACCTATGCAACATGGTGGATTCGCCAAGCAATTACAAGGGCGATTGCAGATCAGGCTCGAACGATCCGCATCCCGGTCCATATGGTGGAAACGATTAATAAACTAATCCGCGTGTCCCGTCAGCTGCTACAAGAGCTTGGAAGGGAACCGTCGCCGGAAGAGATTGCAGAAGACATGGAAATGCCTGTGGAACGTGTAAGGGAGATATTAAAAATATCCCAGGAGCCGGTATCTTTAGAAACACCGATTGGCGAGGAGGAGGACAGTCATTTAGGGGATTTCATTCAAGACGATAATGTTCCTGTACCCGCTGATGCAGCGGCATTTACGTTGCTAAAAGAACAGTTGGTGGAGGTGCTTGGCACGCTTACGGAGCGGGAACAGAAAGTACTGCGCTTACGTTTTGGGTTGGACGATGGACGAGCCAGAACGCTTGAAGAAGTCGGAAAAGAGTTTAATGTAACGAGGGAACGTATCCGCCAAATAGAGGCAAAGGCATTAAGAAAATTGCGCCATCCCAGCAGAAGCCGTAAATTAAAAGACTATCTGGACTAGCTGTATGGTAAAATTATCGAAGCGGCTTTTGGCAGTCGCAAACTTGGTGAGTGCAGGGAACGTTTTGGCAGATGTGGGTACAGACCATGCGTATCTTCCCATTTATCTGGTACAGCAAAAAATGATATCTAAGGCGATTGCACTAGATGTAAACAAAGGTCCGCTTTCCTATGCCGATGCAAATATTAAGGCAAACCAAGTGGCAAGGCACATAACGACAAGGTGCGCAAACGGACTTATGGGGATAGAAGTTGGGGAGGTAGATACGGTAAGTATTTGCGGTATGGGAGGCAATCTTACAATACGGATTTTAAGCGAAAGAATGGAAGTTGTAAAAAAATTAAAAGAATTAATTCTACAGCCCCAGTCGATGCTCGTACCGGTACGCAAGTTCTTAAGGCAGGAAGGGCTTACGGTGCTAGAAGAAGATATGGTATTTGAAGATGGGAAATATTATCAAGTCATGCGAGCCGTGCCGAATATGCGACTATCAAAAGAAGCATGGATATCAAAAGAAACACAGGTAATCGGAGAAACACAGAGATTGCCCGAAGCGCAGGCAATAGGGGAAAAGCAGAGATTGCCCGAAGCGCAGGCATTATCGGATGTGTGTGTTAGGGTGGCGGAGTCTTTTTGTGAAGTCCCGGATACGCTAGAGGATAGGTATGGTGCATTTCTTTTGAAAAACAGACATCCGATCTTACAGCAATATTTACAGAAACAGCAAGAAAAACTAGAAATGATTTTAAAAAACTTGGATACAAAAGCAAAGCCGGAAACAGGGACGCAACGTAGGCAAGAAGTAGCAAGTGAGCTAGAGGGTGTTAAAAAAGCACTTGAAATAATGCATATATGATTGAAGGGCAATGATTCAGAAGGTGCACGAAATAGTTACGATGAAGGTGCACGAAATAGTTACGATGAAGATACATAAACCGGCATGAGGATAAGATATGATTTGCGAAAAAATAATTGAAGTATTAAATTGCCAGTCGCCGGAAACCTACGCTTGTGGCTGGGATAATGTAGGTCTGCTGGTAGGCAGCCACCTACAGGATATTACCAACATCTATATAGCATTAGATGCTACGGATGATACCATTTTAGAAGCACGAAAAGCGAATGCGGATATGCTCCTAACCCATCACCCGCTAATTTTTGAGGGATTAAGGAATATCAATGCACAAGATTTTATTGGAAGAAGGGTCATACAATTAATAAAGCATGAAATATGCTATTATGCGATGCATACTAATTTTGACATCATGGGTATGGCAGGGCTTGCAGCAGATGCGATCAAGCTTACAGCCACAGGGGTATTAGATATAAAAGGCTATGAACAGGCAGGCAGTGTACCTTATGGAATTGGAAAAGTAGGGATGCTCCCTACGCAGATGACATTGCGGGAATGTGCAGAACATGTAAAACAGGCATTTCATTTGGATACCGTAAAAGTATTTGGACAGCTGGACACCAAAATACATAGAGCAGGAATTGTGCCGGGTGCCGGTAAAAGCCTTATAGACCATGCACTACATGCCAAAGCGGAGGTACTAATCACCGGAGATATTGGCCATCATGAAGGAATAGATGCCGTGGCGAGAAACATGTGCATAATTGATGCGGGGCATTATGGCATAGAGCAGATATTTGTCCCCTATATGAAAGAGTATTTAGAAAGGAACCTAACGGGTGTAGCGGTTCATACACAGATGTCCACACAACCCTTTTTGTATGTATAAGTACGGTACAGGCGAAGGGCGTAGTTTAAATGCGGATACCGAATCCCAAAATGAATTTGATAAGTACGATACAGGCAAAGGGCGTAGGCCAAAGATAAAGGGAAAAGGAAAGGCAAGGTGTTTTATCGACGATGGCGGAAACAATGTATAAAATAACGATTAACAACCAAGAAAAGCAATATCCCCCGAAAACGCGATTATTGGATATCGCCAAAGAATACCAAACGGATTATTCGGATGATATTGTGTTGGCTTTGCTGAATAACCGGCTTCGGGAATTGAACAAAGCAATTGATCAGGATGGAGAACTGGTATTTATTACGACGGCTGATCAAGCAGGCAGAAAGGCGTATCGCAGAAGCGTTACCCTTTTAATGCAAAAGGCGGTTTACAATTTGACAAAAGATATGAAGACACCTGCTTCTGTCAAAGTCATGCATTCGATAAGCCAAGGGTTTTATTGTGAACTGGTTGGTGGGCTGGAGCTATCGCCGGATTTTATATTGAAATTGAAAGCTGAAATGATGGATTTAGCGAACGCTGCGCTTCCAATCCGTAAGCAGAGTATCGGTACCGATGCAGCCGTGGAATTATTTAGAACGCTTGGTATGACAGACAAAGAGAGGTTATTTCGCTATCGAAGAAGTTCGCGGGTCAACATCTATAGTATTGCCCACTATACAGATTATTATTATGGCTATATGGTACCCGATACAGGCTATTTGAAATATTTTAATATCGAACGATATGCAAATGGATTTGTACTGATGTTTCCCTATCGGAACACGAAGGCGGCCGCGGATTTCGAACCATCGCATAAGCTGTTTCAAGTATTAGAAGAGGCGGCAAAATGGGGGGAAAAAGTAGGGATCCGCAATGTAGGGGAATTAAATGATGCCATTGCAAAGGGAATGATACGAGATGTTATTTTGGTGCAGGAGGCGTTGATGGAACGGCGGATTGGCACGATAGCAGAAACCATAGTCGACACAAAAGATAAAAAGTTTGTCATGATAGCGGGACCGTCCTCGTCAGGGAAAACAACATTTTCCCATCGTCTTTCCATACAGCTGATGGCACAAGGGCTAAAACCACACCCCATAGCCTTGGACAATTATTATAAAAACAGGGAAGACACGCCACGAGATGAATTTGGGGAGTTTGATTTTGAATGTTTAGAAGCGCTTGATGTAGAACAGTTTAACAAGGATATGGCAGCATTGCTTGCCGGGGAAAAAGTTAAGCTGCCTACGTTTGATTTTCAAATGGGGCGCAGGGAATATAAAGGCGATTTTAAACAACTAAAGGAACACGATATCCTCGTTATCGAAGGTATTCATGGACTAAATGACAAGCTTTCCTATGCTCTTCCTAAATCAAGCAAGCTAAAAATATATATCAGTGCATTGACGCAGTTAAATATTGATGAGCATAATAGCCTGCCTACAACAGACGGACGACTGATTCGGCGTATGGTGCGAGATGCCAGAACAAGAGGTACCACTGCAAAGGTAACCATTGCAATGTGGGATTCCGTTAGAAGGGGGGAAGAACGCCATATCTTCCCATTTCAAGAGCAGGCAGATATCATGTTTAATTCGGCATTGATTTATGAACTTGCCATCTTAAAGCAATATGCGGAACCGCTGCTGTTTGGGATTGATAAAAAGGCACCAGAATATATGGAGGCAAAGCGTCTGTTAAAATTTTTAGACTATTTTCTTCCGGTTCCAAGCGAAGATGTAGGGAAAAATTCTATTTTGCGGGAATTTATTGGTGGAAGCTGTTTTCGGGTATAAATTAGATTTCTACTGATCGGAATGAATAAACAGGTAATATGCAAGTAGGACAAATAATCGCGGCTGCATGTGTCGAAAGACAGGCAGGTGAGGAAAGTCCGGGCTTCACAGGGCAAGGATGCCGGTTAATGGCCGGTGGAGGCGACTCCAAGGATAGTGCAACAGAAATATACCGCACAGCATCTTTAGGCTGTGTAAGGGTGGAAGGGCAGTGTAAGAGACTACCGCCCTCTTGGCAACAAGAGGGGCATATGTAAACCCCATTCGAAGCAAGACCGTATAAAGGCGATGACGTGGCCCGCTAGCCTTAGGTAGGTCGCAGGAGGTAACTGGCGACAGTTATCCTAGATAGATGATTATTCAAGACATAACCCGGCTTATCGTCCTGCTTGCACATGAAACAAAATAAATTTGACTGGTTCACATTTTGGCAATAGAAAAGAGGTATCCGTGAAGACCATAGAAGAAATAATGACAATTGCGGCAAAAAAAGGAAGCTCTGATGTACATCTGGCTCCGGGTACGCCAATCATGTACCGGATTAACGGAGTGTTGGAAGCAGAAGAAGGGCAGCTTGTCAGCAAAGAAGATATGCAAGAGCTGGTGGGAGCCATATTAGATGAAAAACAGAAAAAAGGCCTGCAAAAATATGGCGAGATTGATTTTGCATATTCAATTGGGGAATTTGGCAGAAACCGTGTCAATGTATACAGGCAGAGAGGAACATATGCGGTGGCGCTTCGGATGCTGTCTAGACAAGCACCGTCCCCGGAAGAACTTGGATTGCCCCAATCTGCTATCAACCTAATTGAGAAAAAAAGAGGGCTTATCATTGTTACAGGTGCGGCAGGCAGTGGAAAGTCTACAACAATTGCCTCACTGGTTGGCAAGATAGCGCAAACCTATGTAAAAAATATTATAACGCTGGAGGATCCGATCGAATATTTGCATCCTTACAAAAAATCGATGGTGACCCAACGAGAAATCAGCTATGATGCCTTAACTTATGCACAGGCACTTCGCGCTGCACTAAAACAGGATCCGGATGTCATTGTAGTGGGGGAAATGACAGATTTAGAAACGATGTCTACCGTATTGAATGCGGCAGAAGCAGGGCACCTTGTATTTTCTTCCCTACACACAAGCAATACGATAGAGGCGATTGACCGTATGATTGACGTATTCCCGACTCATCAAAAAGAACAGGTACGGGTACAGCTTTCAAATGTCTTAGAAGGGGTTGTAGCACAGCAGTTTCTAGTGCGGGAAGATTCGGGAAGCCGAATTGCGGCATTTGAAGTGATGCTTGCCAATACAAGTATAAGAAACAGGATCCGGGAAGGAAAAACGGAATATATCTTAGATATTATGCAGGAAAACAAGGAAAAGGGAATGCAGACGATGGATAATGCCATTTTTGATCTATATATGAAAAGCCATATAACGGCAGGAACTGCAGTGGCCTATGCACTTGATCAAAACAGTATGGGGAAAAAGGTAACGCTACTATAAAATGCGTTACTATAAATGTGCTACTAGAAATGCGCTACGATAAATGGTGGGCAATGAAGCCACCATCAACTGTTTTTGAGAAACGCTGCTTGACACTTTGGACAGGTAATACTGATTTTTCCTTTTCCTCTGGGAACACGTACCTTTTGCTTACAGCTAGGGCATTGAAAGAATCGGTAGGTCTTCCTTTGTTTAAAATGCTGTTTTTGGGTATTCCACTTCGCAACGTATTTATAGCGCCAAGTCATAAATTTTTGATTTTCAGCATAGCGTTTCGGCACATTTTTAGAAAACATGCGAAGGTAAGTAAGAATCAGCATCCCAACAGCCAGTATGTAAAATAGATCTAATCTTGTAAACATGGAAATAACAAGGAGCAGCAACGATACTGCCATCATTAATTTGGAAAGCTGGTCAGCTCCGTATCTGCCGGCCATAAATTGCTGCATTTTTTCTTTTAGCTTCATTTTTACCACATTTCTGCGTAAACGAAAGTCTGTTTGCTTTCGTTCATGCGAATTTCAGTTTTATTGAGGTTTCTATAAAATGAGTTCTTTAAAAAAAATTACGTTTTCACTTGTACCTGATACAACATCATCTAAGCCTACATTTGATGGCTTCTATGCATAACGATTTTCCTATCATGGGAATGCTGTTACAGACTATGGTAGCGTACAAATTTTTTTCTGTCAATAGAGTTATTTTCTTTTAAGAAATATTTCATCTTTCGATTATAAAATATTACCGGACTTTCTTATTCCCCTTATATTTTTCTTCGCAATATCTACAACGGTAAACTTCTTTTTTAGGGTCAGTCAAAAGAAAGATCTGGTCTAATTCCTGTTCGGTAGAAGTAATGCAGCGGGGATTTTTACATCGAATTACATTTTTAATCGCCTTTGGAAGTTGAAGGCTCCGCTTTTCCACAATTTCTTCCCCTTTTACAATGTTGACGGTAATATTGTGATCGATAAAGCCTAGGACATCTAAATCCAACGTGTCAATATCGCATTCTACTTTTAAAATGTCTTTTTTTCCCATCTTATTGCTTCTTGCATTGCGGATGATGGCGACACAGCAGTCTAATTCGTTTAATTTTAAATCATCATAAATGGACAGGCTTTTGCCCGCCTGAATATGGTCTAATACAAACCCTTCGGTAATTGCGCCTACATTTAACATACCGCTACCTCCATTAATGTGAGAATCAAAGCCATTCTGATATATACCCCATACTGTGCCTGCTTAAAGTATCCAGCCCTTGGGTCATCGTCAACCTCGACAGAAATTTCGTTGACACGAGGGAGAGGGTGAAGCACAAGCATGTCATCTTTTGCAATCGACATTTTAGATTTATCCAAAATGTAAAAGTCTTTCATACGTACATAATCCTCTTCGTTGAAGAAACGCTCCTTTTGTACACGTGTCATATATAAGATATCAAGAGTTGGCATCGCATCTTCTAAACGCTCCACCTCTTCAAAAGGAACATTGTTTTTCTTTAACACATCTTCCCGAATATAGCCGGGCACACGTAGTTCTTCTGGTGAGATAAGGATAAAACGGATGTTTGGATAGCGAATGAGGGCATGAATTAAAGAATGGACCGTACGGCCAAATTTTAAATCTCCGCACAAGCCAATTGTAAGGTTTTCTATTTTTCCTTTTAAAGAATGGATGGTTAAGAGATCCGTGAGGGTCTGCGTGGGATGCTGGTGGCCACCGTCCCCTGCATTGATAACAGGAATTTTAGATTTTAAAGAAGCTACGAGAGGTGCACCTTCTTTGGGATGGCGCATGGCACAGATATCGGCATAACAGGAAATGACACGAATGGTATCGGAAACACTTTCTCCTTTGGAGGCGGAACTGCTGTCAGCAGAGGAGAAGCCTAAAACACTGCCGCCAAGGTTTAACATTGCAGCTTCAAAACTAAGTCTTGTACGGGTGCTTGGTTCGTAAAAACAAGTAGCAAGCTTTTTGCCATCGCACGTATGTGCATATTTTTTTGGATTTTGTTCAATATCAACCGCAAGATGAAGTAAGGCATCTAATTCTTCGACCGTTAAATCAAGTGGGCTCATCAAATGTCGCATATGGTTCCTCCTAATGAAATTAATTATTGTGTTATTCCATTATTTCGCAGGAAAACATGTCCCATGAAATAACAACGCTTCGTGGGACGCGCACGCGCTTCCTTTGAACAATCATATAATAGTTAGTACGAAATTTCAAGAGAAACATTTATTTACTTTTCTGCCATGTGGGAACTTTTGTCCGCTTTGGGTACCATGTAGTTTCATTGCTTCTTGCCAGAATCCGTTCAAATATCAAGCCTGCAACCATCCAGAAAGGTGCATAATCAAGGCGAATCACCCCATTTACATTTGCTTTTGCCTTACTGTAGTCCCAAGGGCACAGGTTGTGTTTTTTTAAAAAAGTTCCACTGATGAATTCACAGGTAAAAATTAGGACAGTATAGATTCCACTGCGAAAAAGCATTGATTTTCCTTTCAAAATGTGATGGATCGGTTTTAGGGCGGCAGCCATGCCATAAATAGGGAACATCCAGATAGATGTTTTGCCGGTAAGGGTGAGTTCACGTTTCCGAAAGGAATCAAATGCAGTAAAAAGGATTTCCATACACCAACCGGTAAGGCCGCAAATTAAAAAATTTTTTTTCATAATAGGAAGTATTGCCATGAAAGCAGAAAAAGATACCAATTACTTACACTTATTTAATAGCGTGATCCGATGGGACACTTTCGATATCTTCGGCACAAAGGAGGCCTATATTGAAAAAACCAATCCCATAATCCTTGTAAATTCTGTGAAACTGTCATATAATAGCCACAAGCGACGATGATCTTGCTGCATGTATCAAATACCTTTTGAGGCTATGCTGCGCATTATCGTAGATTGTGCAACACGGTATAGAGGAGTCTTAACTTATAGAAAACCAGATAGGAGTTTGGGGAGATGAAAAAATTAGAACAATTGCTTGCGCGTATGGAATATACGTTAAAGCAAGGCAGTACCGACATAGAAATCAGCCATTTAGTATATGATTCAAGATGTGTAGAACGAGACTGTGTATTTGTCTGCATTGACGGAACGCGAACGGATGGGCATGCCTATATTGCGCAGGCTGCACAGGAAGGCGCCAGTGCTGTGATTGTATCAAAAGAGGTTGTGGCTCCAGCAAATGTTACGGTCATACAGGTCGCGGATACCCGCTATGCACTCGCCCTTTTATCGGCTGCATGGTTTGACCATCCGGCGGATAAGCTAAAAGTGATTGGTATTACCGGAACAAAAGGCAAGACGACCACAACTTATATGGTAAAATCTATTTTAGAACAGGCAGGCTATAAAGTCGGTTTGATCGGAACCATCGAGGCAATCATGGGGGAAGAGGCAATACCTGCAAATAATACGACACCGGAATCTTATATCGTCCAAGAATATTTTCGAAAAATGCTGGATGCAGGGTGTACCTTGGCCGTCATGGAAGTATCCTCCCAAGGCCTTATGATGCATCGAAGTGCAGGATTTGTATTTGAAATCGGCGTCTTTACAAATATTGAGCCGGATCATATCGCACCAGATGAACATGCAGATTTTGCCGACTATATGCAGTGTAAAGGACGCTTGTTTAAACAGTGCCATATCGGTATCGTAAATATAGACGATCAAAATTGTAGCGAGGTAATTAAGGGGCACACCTGTACCATAGAAACATTTGGATTTTCAAGCAAGGCAGATATTTGCGCCACAAATACAAAGCTAGTGAGCAAGCCGGGCTATTTAGGGGTATCCTACACGGTATCCGGCTTGGTGAACGGCAATGTAGAAATTGATGTGCCCGGAAAATTCAGTGTATACAATTCGTTGATGGCGATTGCCATATGCAGGCATTTTGATGTGGCGCTGCAAAATATGCAAAGAGCATTAAAACAAGCAAAAGTAAAGGGTAGAATCGAAATCATAGACGTATCGGATTCGTTTACGCTGATGATAGACTATGCCCACAATGCAATGAGCTTAGAGAGCCTGCTCATCGCTCTGCGTGAATATCAGCCAAAAAGGCTTGTAACGGTATTTGGCTGTGGAGGGAACCGCGCTAAAATGCGCAGATATGAGATGGGTGAGGTTTCCGGCCGCCTGTCTGATGTTACAATCATTACATCGGACAATCCAAGAGATGAAGATCCACAAGAAATCATAGAAGATATCAAAATAGGCCTGGCGAAAACAAAGAGTGATTTTGTCGAAATTATCGACCGCAAAGAAGCGATTCGATATGCAATTTTGCATGGACAGCCCGGTGATGTCATCGTGCTTGCCGGGAAAGGGCACGAAGACTATCAGGAGATAAAAGGGGTAAAATATCCGATGGACGAACGCAATCTAATTGCGGAAATCTTACAGGAATCCCAGAAATTATAAATAGTAGATCGTTTTGTTAGGATAGTTTATCAGAAAGTTGGATAAGGAATAAATGATAGTACAGGAAACGGCAGGCTATGCCAATATTATTATAGATATCTCACATGAAAAATTAGATAAAATTTTTCAATATAAAGTTCCGGAGCAGTTAAAGTGCAATTTAAAAGTCGGTATGCAAGTACTTGTCCCATTTGGAAAAGGCAATCATAGCACGAAAGGATACGTGCTGGAGCTTACAAATAAAGCGGAATATGACGTGGTTAAAATAAAAGCCATCCGTGAAATTGTTGTGGATAGCGTCCCCATTGAATCACAGCTGATTGCACTGGCAGGGTGGATGCGTAAAAATTATGGCGCAACGATGAACCATGCGTTAAAGACAGTCATTCCGGTGAAGCATAAGGCGACGGCAAAGAAAAAAAGGCAGATTACACTTTTGCTGGAGAAGGAACAGGCAAAGGAAAGCCTGGAATTTTTTGAAAAGAAAAATAACACGGCAAGGGCACGCCTACTACGTGCACTGCTCGATACCCCGACTCTTCCTTATGAGGCTGTGACACAGAAATTAAACATCACAGCGTCCGTTATAAAAGCAATGGAGCAATTAGGAATCCTTTCGTTGACCTCCGAACAGGTTTATCGAAACCCAGTCAAAGCGGCGAAGGAAAATAAACCTACGTTTTCCCTCAATGCCAAACAGCAGTCTATCGTAGACGCAATTATGAAGGACTACCACAATGATCATTTTTTCACCTATCTTTTGCATGGGGTCACTGGAAGTGGGAAAACGGCCGTTTATATTGCATTGATCGAGAAAGTAGTCAGCATGGGCAAGCAGGCAATCGTGCTGATCCCTGAAATTGCGTTGACTTATCAGACGCTCATGCGCTTCTATCAGACGTTTGGAGACCGCGTATCTGTTTTAAACTCGAAAATGTCGCAAGGGGAGCGTTATGATCAGCTTATGAGGGCCAAAAATGGTGATATAGATGTGGTAATTGGGCCACGTTCGGCATTGTTCACACCATTTTCAAATTTAGGGTTTATTATTATGGACGAAGAACATGAAACAACCTATAAAAGCGAGGCGCTGCCAAGGTACCATGCAAGGGAAACAGCGATTGAGCGTGCAAGAATGGCTGGTGCGAGTGTTGTTTTAGGCTCTGCAACGCCTTCTATTGAAAGCTATCATAAAGCTGTTCATGGAATTTACAAGCTGTATGAACTTCCGGATAGGATTAAAGAAAAGCCAATGCCCCAGTGCGATATCGTGGATTTAAGGGAAGAGCTAAAAAATGGCAACCGGTCTATTTTAAGTGAAAAGCTGCAAGACCTTATGGAAGATCGTTTGCAGAAAAAGCAGCAGATTATGCTGTTTTTAAACCGTAGGGGTGTGTCGGGATTTGTATCCTGTCGAACGTGCGGGCATGTATTTAAATGTCCTCATTGTGAAGTTTCCCTAAGCCAACATAACAATGGAAAAATGGTATGCCACTATTGCGGCTATCAAGAAGATACCGTAAAGGCCTGCCCCGTCTGCCATTCTAATTATGTTGGAGGATTTAAGGCGGGGACACAGAAAATTGAGCAAGTGGTGAAGCAGCGGTTTAAAGATGCAACCGTACTTCGCATGGATTTTGATACAACCAGAAACAAAGATGGGCACGAAAAAATCTTGGCCGCCTTTGCAAACCAAGAAGCCGATATTTTAATCGGAACACAGATGATTGTAAAGGGGCATGACTTTCCAAATGTAACGCTAGTAGGTGTCCTAGCCGCAGATTTATCCCTCAATGTGGGTACATACCATGCACAGGAGAGGACATTTCAACTTTTGACACAGGCAGCGGGCAGGGCAGGGCGAGGGGATTGCGAGGGGGAAGTTGTCATTCAAACGTATAGCCCTGACAACTATAGCATACAGCGAGCGAAAGAACAGGACTACAAAAGCTTTTATGAACAGGAGATGATTTATCGTCAAATGCTGCGTTACCCGCCGGTTTGGCATATGATGGGAATGCTGATTGCTTCAAAAGATGAGATGACAGCCACATTAAGTGCAGAACTGCTTGGTAAAAAAGTGATGAAAGCGCAAGAAAACGGGCATATAAAAGATCTGCAGATGATAGGGCCTGCAGAACCGCCTGTGTCTAAGGTAAAAGACATTTATCGAAAAGTAATTTACATGAAACATGAAGATTATGGGGTACTTGTAAAAATCAAAGATGCCTTAGAACAGTTTATCGACCAGCAGAAGGCTTTCTTGAATGTATCCATACAATTTGACTTTAATCCCATGAATGGGTTTTAAAATAGGAAATAAGGAAGTACCAAAGAAATAAAAAACACTACAAATACGAGGTTTTGAATGATCATGTCCTGTGTTTTGTGTGAACTTGGAGGAGTAGAAATGGCATTGCGAACAATTAGACAAATGGGTGATGAGGTTTTGAAAAAAAAGTGCAGAGAAATCAAAGAAATAAACCCAAGGCTGAAAGAGCTGATAGGAGATATGATTGAAACAATGGAAACAGCCAATGGATGCGGACTTGCCGCACCGCAGGTGGGTGTTTTAAAAAGGGTTGTTGTGGTAGACGTAGGGGATGGTCCAATGGTACTGATTAACCCCATTATCCTAAAAGAAGAGGGTGAACAATCTGGTGATGAGGGATGCTTAAGCCTTCCCGGGAAAGTAGGGCTTGTGACAAGGCCTACTTATGTAAAAGTAAGGGCATATGATGAAAATATGCAACTTTTTGAAGCAGAAGGGACCGAATTGCTTGCCCGTGCATTTTGTCATGAAATCGAACATTTAGACGGACATATGTATGTAGAGAAAGTAGAAGGCGAACTGCATGATGTGGAGTATGAAGACGAAGGTGAAAACTAGAAAAACAGGGAAAAGCATTCTTTGATGATTCAATTAGGAATCGCACAGCAAGCAAAAAATGAAAAAGAATGTCGCACTTGCATAAAGGGAAAAGCCTTACATGGTTAGAATGAAATAAGGAAGGAAAAACCATATGAACGTAATCTTTATGGGGACACCGGATTTCTCGGTTGGCACCTTAGAAGCATTGTTGACTGCAGGGCATAGCATTACATTAGTCGTGACCCAGCCGGACAAACCAAAAGGGCGAGGGCATTCCATGCAATATACCCCGGTAAAAGAAACGGCACTTGCACATGGATTGCCAGTTTATCAGCCTTTGCGGGTAGGGGAGGCAGACTGTATAAAATACTTAAAAAACTATCCGGCAGATATCATTGTCGTGGTGGCTTTTGGTCAGATTTTGCCCAAAGGAATTCTTGATATGCCAAAATATGGCTGTGTAAATGTCCATGCATCGCTTTTGCCAAAATACAGGGGGGCCGCACCGATTCAATGGACAGTCATAAATGGCGATGAAGTGGCCGGTGTGACGACGATGCGCATGGATGAGGGGTTAGATACCGGAGACATGATCTTAACGGAAGAGGTCGTACTAGACCAAGAGGAAACAGCAGGGACACTGTTTGACAAGCTTTCGGAAAAAGGGGCAAAACTGTGTGTCAAGACATTGGAAATGATCCAAAATCAGACAGCGGTTTTCACCCCACAGGAGCACGAAAAAGCAACCCACACAACAAGGATAAAGAAACAAATGGGTGAAATTGACTGGAAGAGGCCGGCGGCAGAAATCGAACGACTGATCAGAGGTTTAAATCCATGGCCGAGCGCCTATACAAAACTAGATGGGAAAACGTTGAAAATATGGAAGGCAGATGTAGTTTATGAATTGGAAGGAATGAAAAATGATACGATGGCAGCGGCAAATGGAATGCCGGGCAACGTAGAAGGAACAATCACAAAAATAACGAAAGATGGAATCTATGTTCAGACAGGAACAAAAACCCTTGCCTTAAAAGAAATTCAGCTGGAAGGGAAAAAACGAATGGGAGTCAGCGAATTTTTACGAGGGTATCTGGTGAAAGAAGGAATTATTTTGACCTAAATGTAGGGATTGAACAAAATTTATCGAAAAATGAAATGATCTCATCCGCAACGTATGCTCAAAATAGGGGGAAATTCCCAATTCATGCAAGCACAGATGGAAGATGCATAAAAAATCGAAAAACGAAATGGTATCATCTGCAACGTATGCTCAAAATAGGGGGAAATTCCCAATTCGTGCAAGCACAAATGGAAGATGCATAAAAAATCGTGCAGGAAAGAGGTGAAATAGGTCATATGGGTATCGCTTATACCGCTACAGGGGCACCACATACAGATAAAATCGACTTAAGGGAACTTAATCTAGGCACTCTTTTAGAAATCACAAAAGAGGGGGCATACAGTCACATAGCGATTAAAAATACATTGGACAAATACCAGTATTTGGATAAGCAGCAGCGCAGCTTTATCACAAGGGTATGCGAGGGTACGCTTGAACATATGATACTGATTGACTATATTATCAATCAGTTTTCCAAGGTAAAAGCAAATAAAATGAAACCTGTTATAAGGACAATCATAAGAAGTGCTGTTTATGAACTAAAATACATGGATTCTGTACCGGATTCCGCCACTTGTAATGAGGCGGTAAAGCTAGCGCAAAAAAAAGGCTTTCACAACCTAAAAGGATTTGTTAATGGCGTATTACGTACAATTAGCCGGAATTTGGATCAAGTGAAATTGCCGGATAAGGAGAAAGAACCAATCCGGTACTTATCGATTGCCTATTCTATGCCAGAATGGATTCTAAATATCTGGCTCAACACATATACTTTGGACAAGACAGAAAAAATTCTACAGTCTTTTTTTGTAAAAGGGCCACTTTCAATTCGGGTAAACACGAAAAAAACAACGAAAGAGGAATTAAAAAGCAGACTTTGTGCGGATCAGATCAAAGTGACAGAAAGCGAATGGCTTCCCTATGCACTTTATATCGAGGATTTTGATTCTCTACAACGTATACAGGCATTTGCAGAAGGGCAGTTTTATGTGCAGGATATAACGTCCATGCTCGTTGCAGAATGGGCGCAGATAAAAGAAAATGATTTTGTAATTGATGTATGTGCGGCTCCCGGAGGGAAAAGCATGCATATAGCAGAATTGCTACAAGGTACAGGAATGGTGGAAGCTAGGGATTTGACGCCCCATAAAGTTGCGATCATAAAAGAAAATATAGAACGGGTGGGACTTGCAAATATAAAAGTGCGGCAAATAGACGCAAGGGTGCTACAGGCGGGCGGTGCAAGCGCCGATGTAGTGATTGCGGATCTTCCCTGCTCTGGTCTTGGCGTTATGGGGAAAAAAACCGATATCAAATACAAGATGACAGAACAAAAGCAGCAGGAATTGATTAAGTTCCAAAGGGAAATACTACATACCGTAAAAAATTATGTAAAACAGGGCGGTGTCTTGATGTATAGCACCTGTACGATAAACCCCAATGAAAATGAATATAATATAGATTGGTTTTTAAAAGAACATCCTACGTTTAAACTTGATTGGCAAAAACAGCTATTGCCCGATGGACAAGGAAAAATGGATGGATTTTTTATAGCAAGACTGTTAAACCAAGGATGAAAGGATATATGGTTAAAAATAAAACAACCCAAACAAATGAAACAGCCAAAATAAATGAAGTGACCCAAACAAATGACATAAAGTCCCTTGATTTAAAAGAACTGGAAGAAAGGATCGCCGCAATGGGTGAAAAATCCTTTCGGGCAAAACAGATTTACGCGTGGATGCATGAAAAACAAGTATCCTCATTTACCGAAATGACCGATATACCGAAAAAACTAATTTATTCGCTATCAAAAGAGTTTTGCCTAATTACCCTAGAGTCGATAAAAGTACAAACTTCCGCGATTGACGGTACGGCAAAATACCTGTTTGCCCTTCCTGATAAAAACGTGATCGAAGGAGTGTGGATGCGCTACAAACATGGCAACAGCGTATGTATTTCCTCGCAAGTAGGCTGTAAGATGGGTTGCAAATTTTGTGCATCAACGCTGGATGGGTTTGCCCGTAATTTAACCCCATCCGAAATGCTGGATCAGGTATACCGGATACAGCAGATGAGCGGAGAACGTGTTTCAAATGTCGTGGTGATGGGTACCGGCGAACCACTTTTAAACTATGACAACTTATTAAAATTCATTTTATTGCTTACAGACGCAAATGGGCTTCATATCAGCCAACGAAACATTACCGTATCCACTTGCGGAATTGTTCCAAATATCTATCGATTAGCAGACGAAAACCTACAGATTACGCTTGCAATTTCCCTGCATGCCTCCACGCAAGATGCAAGAAAGTCGCTCATGCCGATTGCGGCAAAATATGAAATTACAGATGTGATAGAGGCTTGCCGGTATTATTTTATGAAAACCGGAAGGCGAATAACCTTTGAATATAGCTTGATAAGGCATATAAATGACTCAAATACAGATGCAATGCAGCTCATAGATCTGATCAAAGACATAAACTGCCATGTGAACCTGATTCCGGTAAACCCAATAAAAGAGCGAGATTATAAGCAGCCAGACCCAAAAGTTCGTTTAAATTTCAAAAATAAACTTGAAAAAAATGGAATTAATGTTACTATTAGAAGGGAAATGGGCAAGGATATAGATGGCGCCTGTGGACAATTGCGCAAACGTTTTTTAGAAAGGTAGGCGAGCACCTATGAAAACTTTTTCCATTACGGACACAGGGATGAAGCGTAAGATGAACCAAGATTATGTTTATACCTGCGAAAAACCGGTAGGAAATCTGCCAAATCTTTTTATTGTTGCAGATGGAATGGGAGGGCATAACGCTGGGGAATACGCCTCAAGATATGCAGTTGAAACGATGATAGAAGAAATCACAAACGATACATCAACGGATCCGATCGCGATCATCGAACATGCGATTCATCGGGCAAACGACAGACTGGTAGAGCGTTCGAAAGAAGACGTGCATTTGCTTGGCATGGGTACGACAATGGTTGTATTAACGATTATGGGGCAATACCTTTGTGTAGCAAATGTAGGGGATAGTCGGCTTTATGTGATGAATACCGAGATACAGCAAATAACAAAAGACCATTCCCTTGTGGAAGAAATGGTACGCATGGGGGAACTTGATAAAGTGACGGCCAAAATACATCCGGATAGGAACATCATTACAAGGGCAATTGGCGTGACGAACGACGTTAGGGTAGATTTTTTTGAGGTAAAATTAGAGGAACAAGATCAGATATTAATGTGTTCGGACGGTTTGACGAATATGGTAGACGATGACGATATACGAAAAATCATTCATGGGCAGAGGGATATCGTTGAAAAGGCAGAAAAACTGGTAGAAAAAGCCAATGATAGTGGGGGAAGTGATAATATCACGGTAATTGTGATTGAACCATTTTCGGGAGAGGTGAAAACATGTTAACGGAGGGAATGTATATTGCCGACAGGTATGAAGTGGTAGGCAAGATTGGCGCAGGCGGAATGTCTGATGTATACAAGGCAAAAGACCATACCTTGGGACGCTTTATAGCTATAAAAGTATTAAAGCAGGAATTTAGTGAAGATGTAAATTTTGTAACAAAATTCCGTACGGAAGCACAGTCTGCAGCCGGGCTTGAACATCCAAATATTGTAAATATCTATGATGTCGGCAGTGAAAATGGCATGTATTACATTGTCATGGAATATGTAGAAGGCATAACCTTAAAAACCTATATTGAAAAAAAGGGGCAGCTTTCCTTTAAAGAAGCAGTCAGCATTTCCATACAGGTCGGCAGAGGAATTGAGTCCGCCCACAACAAACGGATTATCCACCGTGATATCAAACCTCAAAATATCATTATATCAACCGAGGGGAAAGTAAAGGTTACGGATTTTGGGATTGCACGTGCCGCATCTTCAAATACAATCAGTTCAGACGTTATGGGATCTGTTCATTACTCCTCGCCGGAACAGGCGCGTAATGGGTTTGTAGATGGAAAAAGCGATATCTACTCCCTTGGGATTGTCATGTATGAAATGGTAACGGGGCATGTTCCATTTGACGCAGATACAACGGTTGCAATTGCAATCCAGCATTTACAGGAAGAAATGGTGGTTCCAAGCGCCTATGCGGCAGAACTACCCATTAGTATGGAAAAAATTATTCTAAAATGTACACAAAAAAGTGCAGATCGGCGCTATGAAAGCATTGTAGATCTATTGATTGACTTAAAGAAAGCCTTGATTAGCCCAGATGAAGATTTTGTTGTCATGATACCGGTGGCAGGGCAGGATAAAACCCGCATTATCGAGTCGGATGATGTAAATGCCATTAAAGAAGAAACAAGGGGCATTTATGTAAAAGCGCAAAAGAAAGAAATAGAAGAGGAAGAGGAAGACGACGAAGAAAATGAAAAAGAGGATACGGGCTTTTTAAACCCTAAGATGGAAAAGGCGGTTACCATTATGGGCATTGTGGCCGCACTGATTATTATCGGAATTATTATTTATATCATCGGAAGTGTATCGGGGCTCTTTAAATTTGGAGAGGGGAACAGAAAGGAACCGGAAAAAACGGCTCAAGAGGAAGAGGCCGATAAGCAAGCAGAGCTAGAGGCAGAGGATGAAACATCGAAAACAGAGCAGGTTAAGATGATTAGCGTTGTTGGATCAACCGTTGCCACCGCAAAGGAAAAGCTAAACGGCATCCAATTAGGGATATTTGAAAAAGCAATGGAATCTTCGGATGAATACGAGTCAGGTGTGATTATGCGTCAAGAAATTGACGAGGGGGAAATGGTTGATATAAACACAACGCTGAATGTAATCGTAAGCAGTGGTGCCGGTTCCTTTGAAGCGCCGGATGTGACAGGGTATGAATCGGATGCCGCAATCGCAAAGCTAAAAGACGTGGATTTAAAGTTTAACAGGGAGTTTGAAAACAGCACCAGTGTAGCACCTGGAAGGGTCATTTCACAAGATCCCGTTGGCGGAACTTCCGTAAAAAAAGGGGATACGGTGACAATCGTTGTAAGCCAAGGAAAGGCCATGATAAGCGTACCAAACGTCATTGATCAGCCGGAAGAGGTCGCGAAAGAAATCCTTGCCGAGGCAGGTCTAGTTGTTACAAATGTTACAGGCGAAACGAGCGATTCGATTGCCGCTGGGAATGTGATTAGCCAAAGCATAGCCGAGGGCTCTTTTGCAGAAGCCGGTACCAATATAACACTGATCGTGAGTTTAGGCAGAAAGCCGTCTATCTACTCCTTTTCAAGGGAAATCGACAAACCGGATGAAACATACATCGGAGCCAAGATTGAACTAAGAAGGAAGGATACAGAAGAAGTGATTAACACATGGAGCACTAGCTCTTTCCCTTATACCGTCAATGAAACGAATATTGTAGACTGCAGTGAGGGCATCTTGATCATTACTTGGGAAACCGAAGATGACGATCCTGGCCCGCCGGACAAAATACCGGTAAATTTTACGAAGGTGAATTGACCTATGCAGGGGAAAATTATAAAAGGGATTGCCGGTTTTTATTATGTATACACGCAAGAATTTGGTATTTATGAATGTAAGGCAAAAGGAATCTTTCGGAAAGAAAAAAAGAAACCTCTGGTGGGGGATAATGTGATCATTGACATTTTAAGTACGGATGAAAAAACCGGAAATATCGTGAAATTAGGTACACGTTCAAACGAACTTATCCGCCCGGCGGTTGCAAATGTGGATCAGGCATTGGTTATTTTTGCAGTAAAATCGCCTAACCCCAATCTAAATTTATTGGATCGATTTTTAATCATGATGGAGCGACAGGCAATTGCGACTACGATTTGCTTTAATAAGCAAGATCTGGCAACGGATACAGAAGTAGGGAAACTTATGAAAGCCTATGATAAATGCGGATATGACCTATTGTTTACCAGTGTAAAAGAAGAAGAGGGCATTGATGAGATTTATCGTTTGCTGGAAGGGAAAACGACTGTTTTAGCAGGTCCTTCCGGCGTTGGGAAATCTTCGCTGATTAATTGTCTGCAGCCCACCGTAGAAATGGAAACAGGGGAACTTAGCGGGAAGATAGGAAGGGGACGGCATACAACCAGACATACCCAGCTTATTTTGATCAAACAGAATACCTTTATTATGGACACGCCCGGATTTAGTTCCTTATATATTCCGGATTTTGAAAAAGAGGATTTGAAAGAATTTTTCCTCGAATTCAATGAATTCGAACCAAAATGTCGCTTTATGGGATGTAGCCATATCAATGAACGAGACTGTGGCGTGAAAGAAGCATTGGAAAATGGTCAAATTAGTACAGTTCGCTATGCTAATTATGTAGCAATGTATGCGGAATTAAAGGCAGTCAAGAGGTATTAGCATTCGTTAAAAAAGGCAGGAGGCTACATATGTGAGTGGCGAGAAGAATTTTGGCATTTCCGGTATGAGCGTTCGTTAAAAAAAGGCAGGAGGCTACGTATGTGATTGGCGAGAAGGATTTTGGCATTTCCGGTATGAGCGTTCGTTTGAAAAAAGCAGGAGGTTACATATGAATTGTTTAGCACCATCATTATTAGCGGCAGATTTTACGAAAATTGGAGAACAAATTAGACAGCTGAATGAAGGAGGGGCGCAGTATTTACATCTTGATATTATGGATGGGATGTTTGTGCCAAGCATTTCTTTTGGGATGCCTGTTATAAAATCGTTAAGGCCTTATACAGAACAAATATTTGACGTGCATCTTATGATAGAGAAACCGGAACGCTATATTGAGCAGTTTGTAGAGGCAGGTGCAGATATTATTACGGTTCATGCAGAGGCTTGTACCCATTTGGATCGGACGATTATGGCGATAAAAGAGCATGGCGTAGCCGCCGCAGTGGCATTAAATCCAGCAACCGATCTATGCCTTATCGACTATGTATTGCCCCAGCTTGATATGGTCTTGCTGATGACGGTAAATCCTGGATTTGGTGGGCAAAGCTACATAACGTATTGCACAGAGAAAATTCGTCAATTAAAAAGAAAAATTGACCAACGGGGCTTAACAACAGATATAGAAGTGGACGGTGGGATCTATCTTGGCAATGTAAGAGAAGCATTGCGTGCAGGGGCAAATATTATTGTTGCCGGAAGTGCTATTTTTAAAGGCGACATTACGAAAAATGTAGCAGATTTTATGGAAATATTAAAGTGAAAAATCAAAATAAACGTGTACAGCAAAGGATAGATGGCGAATGCTTCGGCTAAAAAGAGGTAGCGTGTAGATCAAGGATAGGTGGCGAATGCTTCGTTTAAAAAGAGGCGGTATGTACAGCAAAGGATAGATGGCGAATGTTTCGTCCGGGGTTAGGAGAAAATTATATATGCAAGCGATTGTTATAACAGGTGGCTCTATAGATGATAAATTTACATTAGATTTTATAGATAAAACACCATATGATATACTGATTGCAGTAGATAAAGGCTTGCTTTTCTTTGAGGGAAAACAATTAAATCCTCATTATATTATAGGAGATTTTGATTCTGTACCGAAGAAAATATTGGATAAATATCGTAAAAATCCACATGTGGAAATTCAAGAGTATCAACCGCAAAAGGATGAAACGGATACAGAACTGGCTGTCATGCTAGCCCTTTTAAAAGGCTGTAAAAATATCTTTTTGCTTGGTGCGACTGGAACTCGGCTAGATCATGTGATGGGGAATATAGAACTACTTGGATTGGGCTTCAAACATCAAGCGGAATGCGTTATTCTAGATCCATATAATAAAATCCGCTTAATCAAAGAGCGCATGATCATAAAGGCAGACGAGCAGTTTGGGGATTATGTTTCTTTGATTCCATATACACAAACCGTGACTGGACTAACTTTAGAGGGCTTCTTATATCCGCTTAAGGATTACACGATGAACAGCTTTTATATGGAAGATCGTAACACAATCAGTGCTGTAAGCAATGTCATTGTGGCACAGGAGGGAATTATTTCTTTTAAAGAAGGAATCCTGCTTGTGATAGAAGCAAAAGATAAATAGAGAAAAGATAAAGAAAGAAAAAGGAAACGGGTGTTGCTCTTCTATCATTACACAGCCGATATTTTCATAATTAGTGATGAATCGAAACAAGCTGGCGTGGATAGCAGTCCGTAATGAAAACAAAAGGAGAATCATAAAATATGAAATTAGGTATTGTAGGTCTACCAAATGTAGGGAAGAGTACATTGTTCAACTCTTTGACAAAGGCGGGGGCAGAATCCGCGAACTATCCTTTTTGCACGATAGACCCTAATGTGGGGATTGTTGCCGTTCCGGATGAACGTTTAAAACAGCTTGGAGATTTGTACCATTCAAAAAAAGTTACTCCAGCAGTGATTGAATTTGTTGATATTGCAGGACTAGTGAAAGGGGCAAGCAAGGGCGAAGGACTTGGAAACCAGTTTTTATCCAATATACGAGAAGTAGATGCAATCGTACATGTAGTACGTTGCTTTGAAGATGATAATGTAGTACATGTAGATGGAAGCGTTCAACCTATAAGAGATATTGAAACAATAAATCTAGAATTAATTTTTTCTGATCTTGATATTCTGGAAAGAAGAATTGCGAAAGCCCAAAAAGGGGCAAGGAATGATAAAGCGCTTGCAAAGGAAACAAGCTTGCTTAGCAGAACCAAAGACTGGCTTGAAGATGGAAAGCCTGCAAAGACGATGGAGCTTCATGACGAAGAAGAACGACTGCTGTTTGCGTCCTATAATCTGCTTACGGCAAAGCCTGTCATCTATGCGGCGAATGTTTCCGAAGAGCACTTGGCAGATGAGGGGAATTTAAATCCATTCGTAGTAAAAGTACAGGAATTGGCGAAAACAGAAAATTGTGAGGCATTTGTCATATGCGCTCAAATCGAACAGGAAATTGCCGAATTAGAGGAAGAAGAAAAAATAATGTTTCTGGAAGAACTGGGGCTAAAGGAATCAGGGCTTGAAAAACTAATCAAAGCCAGCTATCGCATTTTAGGGCTAATCAGCTACTTGACCTCCGGAGAAGATGAAACAAGGGCATGGACAATTCCAATTGGGACAAAAGCGCCCGCGGCGGCAGGGAAAATCCATACAGATTTTGAACGTGGCTTTATAAGGGCAGAAGTAGTAAACTATCAGGATTTGTTAGAATGCAAGTCTACCGCGGCGGCAAAAGAAAAAGGGTTGGTGGGCCTTGAAGGGAAAGAATATGTGGTAAAAGACGGAGATGTTATTTTATTCCGATTTAATGTATAAAAATGGAAGTACTTTAGATATAGAAACGTTGCTTGGCGAAGGTTAGGCTGACGAAGTTTGGTATGGTGGATGCTAGTGCAATAGAGCTTGGCGAAGGTTAGGCTGACGAAGTTTGGCATGGTGGATGCTAGTGCAATAAGATTTGACCTGATCAAGTTTAATTATATGAAATTTAGTTCCATAGATTTTAGTTCTATATTTTCCTGTGCTGTGCATATAATTTCAATGAGGAAAGAACTTTTTCATAGGGGGTTTATGCGTATTTGCGAGCTAAAGGAAAAGGAAGTTATCAATGTATGCGACTGTAAATGTATTGGATTTGTAGTAGATGTAGATATAGATGAATATTCAGGTTGTGTCCGTGCATTGATTGTTCCCGGTCAAGCGCGGTTGTGGGGAATTTTTGGCAGAGAATGCGAGTATATTATACCTTGGTGCAATATTGTAAGAATCGGACCGGATATTATACTAGTTGATGTGAAAGAAGAAGATATCAAAAAGTAGTGGAGCAAGCTCGTATTAAAAAGTAGTGGAACAAACGAGTATGAAAAAGTAGTAGAACAAACGAGTATGAAAATCAATAGAACAAACTATATTGACAGTATTACGGAGAAAAGCTATACTTAGTTATATGAATTAGGAACAAAATGCTGTTCCTATCATAATTAATAATTGGTAACTATTTAGCCGTACTTCCTTCAGAACCAATTTATAAAAGATCAAATTGGCTCTATACGCAAAACCATATTTATGTACACAAGATATAAAAAATGCAGGTTACTATGCTACAATATGCAACGAAAAATCCACGAAAACAGATAAAAATGAATGAAACTTCAGGGGGAATTTAAATGAAATGTCCATTTTGCAGTATTGATAATACGAGGGTGATTGATTCTAGGCCGGCAGAAGACAACAGTTCCATTCGTCGCAGAAGACTGTGCGATGGCTGCGGAAAACGTTTTACTACTTATGAGAAAGTAGAAACGATTCCCCTGATTGTGATTAAAAAAGATAATAATAGGGAACAATATGACCGCTCTAAGATAGAAGCAGGCGTATTGCGTGCTTGCCATAAACGCCCTATTTCTGTAAATCAGATTAATCAATTGATTGACGATGTGGAAATGGAGGTTTTTAGCCGAGAAGAAAAAGAAGTATCCAGTTCCGAAATTGGGGGAATTGTCATGGATAAATTAAAAACGCTGGAAGCGGTTGCCTATGTTAGATTCGCTTCCGTTTATCGGGAATTTAAAGATATCAATACCTTTATGAATGAATTAAAGAAAATTTTAGAATAAGTAAAAACTTTCACAACAAATAGTTGCGTTGTACGGTTGCTTTTCGATAATGCCTTTCAAGATTATGAGTGTTTCCCCATCTCGCTCGTCAAGGACGAGCTCATTAATGCTACCGTAGTTAATGGGTCACTGCGGGGCATCTTTATCGACTAGCTTTTCGTTTCGCAATTTCCTTCGAATGCGGGCGGCAGGGCAGTTTCTACCTTGCACCGCGTCGTCACCGTCCTTATTTTCACCCATTTCTGCATCACTTTCCTTGTTGGGTAAAATCATCATCATTTCTTCCATGCGACAGGCAAGAGCATTACAAATTTTTTTGAGCGTTTCGGTTGTAGCTGTTTCGCCCTTGGCAAGTTTTACGAACGAGGCAGGGGCAATACTAGTTGCTTTTTGCAAGTTCTGTTTTTTCATATCCCGATTAATTCGTAAATGCCATAGATTTTTATAGCTGACTGCCATAAACGCGCCTCTTTAAAATATGGGGAATAATTGCTTTCGGTAAGGCTTAAGGTGAATGAAATAAGGAACAGTAAAGAAATGAACTGTTCCTATATAATTAAACGAGGTTACATAGGTTATACTTGCAACTTGATTTGATTTTGATATAATGGGAAGTATAGAGGAAAGAAACGTATCGGTAATAAATTAAAATCTATAGAAAATAGGAAAAGAACAGGAGCGATCTATATGCGTATATTAGAAAAAAACACAAGCTGCATTGTCGTTGACTATCAAGAAAAGCTAGTGCCGGCAATGGCAAATAAGGAACAGCTGCTTAAAAATTCTGTAAAGTTATTACAAGGATTAAAAATTCTGGAAATACCATTGATCATTACAGGACAATACACAAAGGGTCTAGGGGTAAGCGTACCCCAAATAGCCCAAGCAGTAGGAACAGAAGAATGTATAGATAAATTGACATTCAGTTCTTATGAAAACGAAGAGGTGAAGAAAGCACTACTTGACTATGGGCGTAATCATGTAATCGTTTGTGGAATCGAAGCGCATGTTTGTGTACTTCAGACGGTGATTGATTTACGGGGGGCAGGCTATCAGCCAATACTTGTGACCGACTGTATTTCCTCTAGAAAGGAGTCGGATGCGCAGATTGCCCTGTTGCGTGCAAGACAGGAAGGGGCTCTTCTTACGACAAGCGAAGCCATTTTATTTGAATTGACAAGAAAAGCAGGAACGGATAAATTTAAGCAGATTTCAAAATTGGTAAAATAAGAGTAGCAATTTTGTGCCCCAATCATGCAAGGTGCTTTGAAAAGAGGTACGAGGGAATCGCTATAAATTAAGGAGGCACTACAGCTGGAGGACAGATGATGTTGGAGATTTTTTATCCAGATGAATATGTAGACACTACCTATCAGATAGACTTTGCAAGCTTATATGAAACCGGCTATCGTGGATTGATTTTTGATATCGACAATACATTAGTTGCACATGGTGCAAAAGCAGATGAGAGGGCAAAAGAACTTTTTGCTCGATTAAAAAAAATGGGATTTGCCTGCTGCCTGCTCTCTAATAATAAAGAACCAAGAGTCAAGTCTTTTAACGAAGACGTTATGGTAGAGTTTATTTTCAATGCACGAAAGCCTTCTGTTAGGAACTATCAAGAAGCAATGAGAAAATTAAAAACAGATATAACAAATACAGCTTTTATTGGAGATCAAATATTTACAGATATTTATGGTGCAAAACGAGCAGGGATGCGTAGCATATTAGTAAAACCGCTTCATCCAAAAGAAGAAATACAGATTGTACTGAAACGTTATCTTGAGAAAATAGTTCTTCATTTTTATAAAAAACAGCTTAAAAAGTAAAGGACTGTCAAAAAATACCACTTTAGAAGAGAGGTAAAAGGATGAAAATAGCAATCGGCAATGACCATACGGCAATCGATATGAAAAATGAAATAATGAAATATGTGAAGGAACTAGGGCATGATATCATAGACTTTGGCACAAATGAAACAAAAAGTTGTGATTATCCATTATATGGGGAAAAAGTAGGAAGGGCGGTCGCTTCAAATGAGGTAGACTGCGGAATATTAATATGTGGTACTGGTGTAGGGGTATCCCTTGCGGCAAATAAAATAAAGGGGATACGGGCAGGCGTGTGTTCAGATACCACAACGGCACGGTTAATCAAGCAACATAACAATGCGAATATTCTTGCATTTGGAGTCAGGATTGTTGGAATTGAATTGGCAAAAGATATCGTAAAAGCTTACTTAGAAGCAGATTTTCTAGGTGGTCGGCACCAGGGACGTATTGATATGATTGCGGCGATTGAAGAAAAAGGTTGAAAATTATGGTCTTTTATTATAGAATAGAAAAGCGTAGGGTGCATTGAATATCCAATAAGGCGGATGGAATGGGAGTTTAAGGAGGGATAATAATGATATCAGCAGGAAATTTTAGAAATGGCATAACAATCGAAATAGAAAATAATATATACCAAATTATTGAGTTTCAACATGTAAAACCAGGGAAAGGGGCAGCTTTTGTCAGAACAAAATTAAAAAATATCAAGAGTGGCGGTGTAATTGAAAAAACATTTCGCCCTTCCGAAAAATGCCCACAGGCGCATATTGAAAGGGCAGATATGCAGTACTTGTATGCTGACGGCGATCTATATCATTTTATGAACGTAGAAACATATGAGCAAATTGCTTTAGGGAAAGAAACGATTGGTGAGGCTTTAAAATTTGTAAAAGAGAACGAAATGGTAAAGATGTGTTCCCACAATAAAAGCGTATATGCAGTAGAGCCACCATTATTTGTAGAATTACAGATTGTAGAGACTGAACCCGGATTTAAAGGCGATACGGCGCAAGGAGCAACAAAACCGGCTGTCGTTGAAACAAGGGCAACGGTATATGTTCCGCTGTTTGTGGAGCAAGATGATAAAATTAAAATTGATACAAGAACCGGAGAATATCTATCTAGAGTGTAACATAAATAGGAGGCCGATCAATGGCGATTTTAGTGACTGGCGGGGCAGGATATATTGGTAGCCATACCTGCATTGAACTGATTCGTGCGGGACATAACGTTGCTGTGATAGACAATCTGTCTAATTCCAGTGAAGAATCCCTGCATCGTATCAAGAACATAACAGGGGTTGAGATTCCATTTTACAAAGCGGACATAAGGGATAAGGAAGCGCTGCATGTAATATTTGAAAAAGAATCAGTGAATTGTGTGATTCATTTTGCAGGGCTGAAAGCAGTGGGCGAATCCGTTTTAAAGCCTTTAGCGTATTACCAGAATAATATAGCAGGGACGTTGACTTTGTGTGAAGTGATGAAAGAGCATGGAGTTACGAACATAATCTTTAGTTCGTCAGCAACCGTCTATGGGGATCCTGCGTTCATCCCGATTACGGAGGAATGCCCAAAGGGCGAGGTTACAAACCCCTATGGACAGACCAAGTCTATGCTAGAGCAGGTGTTAATGGATATTCATACAGCCGATCCAACATGGAATGTCGTATTGCTTCGCTATTTTAATCCCATCGGAGCACATGAAAGTGGAATGATTGGAGAAGATCCAAAAGGGATTCCAAATAATTTATTGCCCTATGTTGCTCAAGTGGCAGTTGGAAAGCTTCCACATGTAAATGTTTTCGGCAACGATTATAATACGGAGGACGGAACGGGCGTTCGTGATTATATTCATGTGGTTGATTTGGCCTTAGGCCACGTAAAGGCATTTAAGAAAATAGAAGCCAAATCTGGTCTAAGCATCTACAATCTTGGAACCGGAAAAGGCTATAGTGTATTGCAGGTAATAAAAGCTTTTGAAAAAGCATGTAAAAAACCCATACCTTATGAAATCAAGCCAAGGCGAGCGGGAGATATTGCAACATGCTATGCAGATCCGAAGAAAGCAAAAGAAGAGCTTGACTGGGAAGCGAAGTTTGACATTGAAAAAATGTGTGAGGACAGCTGGCACTGGCAGAGCAAGAATCCCAATGGATATAAATAGAGCGTGTCGCATAAAGTTTCCCCCGTTTAGCAGTGCTTTATCAAAATGAAAAGAAACGGACTTGGCCGGATCATCCACCTCGCAATATTGGGGTACTGAATAGCTGCAATAAAAATACAAGAAAGAAGAAGGGACAGGTTGCTTTATGAAAAATGACTTGTTAACAATTGGGATTTTTACAATTCATGGCTATGGGCTGATGATCGCAATCGGTATTATAGCAGCATTGTTGCTGGCTTATTACAGGGCAAAAAGCAAGAATCTGGATTTTGATAAATTATATTCGATGGTTATGTGGGCAATTGTACTTGGATACGTAGCTTCTAAATTGACGTATTATATCACAATTTTTCCGACTATTTTAGAAAATCCAAGAAGGCTGCTTGACCTTTCCGATGGTTTCGTTGTATATGGAGGGATTATCGGAGGGATTGCAACGGCGTATTTTTACTGCAAAAGACACGGCTTGCGGGTATCGGAATATATAGATTTAGCGATACCATCTGTTGCGTTGGCGCAAGGGTTTGGAAGACTGGGATGCTTTTTGGCAGGGTGCTGCTACGGAAATGAAACGTCCTCTGCCTTTCACATTATTTTTCGGGAGTCTGCGTTTGCACCGAATAACGTACAATTGATACCGACCCAATTGATATCTAGCTTTTTGGATTTTGCAAACTGCTTTCTGTTGCTTTTCTTATCAAAAAGAGTAAAACATAATGGGCAGATAACCGCGCTGTATTTCATTTTTTATAGTATTGGAAGATTCGCCTTAGAATTTTTCAGGGGGGATTTAATCAGGGGGAGTGTAGGAAGCCTAACTACATCCCAATTTATTTCACCTTTTGTCTGCGTGGCGGGGATCATCATTTTTATGGCAAGCAGAAAAAAACAAAAATCAGAAATTTAGACGAAACCAAGAGCTTATCATAAAAAAAGCAAGTTGCCGACTGTGAACGTAACACGCAAGCAAGTCTATTTATACTTTGGGTATGAGTAGACTTTCTTTGATTTCTTTTTCATATAATATAGAAAGACCCGAATTTAGAGGAGCTACGGCTTACGTGAAAAAAATGAAAATGGCGGTTATCGTGGAAGCGGTATGTTTGTTGACAATTGTTGCAATAAGTATGAAACACAACTCTATTTTAAGTGAAATATTTAACAATCAGGAATCCAAATTTGCAATGAGGAATGTGGCACAAAATCAAGTGGAGGAAGAATACATAAAATGGGTCGATTTTAATGTTTCCTATGAAGCCTTGGAGACGGCATATAATTTGGATGTGGAAACTTACAAAACGAAGCACCATGTGAACTTTATTGAACTGCTCGCCTATACAGCGGCCAAAAATGGCGGGACGTTTCCCTCTACTTCCAGCCGAGAAATACAAGAAACCGGGGAGGCGCTTAGTGTGGGTACAACCACAATGGAAACACTGACACTGGATATGAAGTATTATCCGTATTATCTGGAAGCGTACACGGCAGTTTTAGGCGGCTATGTAGGAGAATATGAGATACAGGTTGAAAACGATTCTACGAGTCAACCAACCTATGAGAAAAAATATGGCTTGATGGCATTTTCGCCGATTGCAAAAGGATTTCCCTATTGCGACTACGATGATTTTGGCGTTTCTAGAACGTATGGCTATGCAAGGCCGCATTTGGGTCATGATTTTTTGGGAGCAATTGGCACACCGATCATAGCGGTGGAATCCGGATATATTGAGGCGATTGGCTGGAATCAATATGGAGGATGGAGAATCGGTATCCGAAGTTTTGATAAAAAACGTTATTACTACTATGCACATTTGCGCCAGAATTATCCCTTTCGGGAAGGCTTAAAAGAAGGCAGTACCGTGACTGCCGGAGATGTCATTGGCTATATGGGGCATACTGGATACAGTAAAACGGAGAATGTAAATAATATTGACAGTGTACATCTGCATTTTGGCATTCAGCTGATTTTTGATGAATCGCAAAAAGAGGGAAATTCAGAAATTTGGATAGACCCATACCAGCTTGTACGGTTTTTATGTAAAAATCGTACGGAAGCTTTAAAAGTGGGTGAGAGCAAAGAGTGGAGGAGGGTTCAGGAAATGAAAGACCCTGCAGTGGAAAAAAATAGACAAGAAGAGGAAAAAAGATGAAGTTCCGAAAGACGAAAAGCTTGCGGATGAATTCAGCAAACTTGGCGACGCTGGACAATTTTTGTGGACGATCAGACAGAACTGTTGACAATCTAAATCGGTGGGTTTAGAATAGTATTTATGACATTGAAATATTTTGCAAAGAGGGGGACTTAAAAAATGAATATAACGTTGGCACAGACGGAAAAGTTACTCAAAGGCAACTACACATTTACGCAGCTTGGATTTTCTATGATGATTACGCGACTGAAGATCGTCTATGCAGGGGATTTGTCATCGTTGCCCCTATGCACAAAAGAAATAAATAGCTACTTGGCTAAATTTTCCAGTGCAATGATACAGGATTACGAAGTGATCTCAAAGCTTTAGAATAAAGCAATGTTTGGCGAGGATTGCTGATTAGCCGGTGAAGCAAACCCTGATTTACATAAGCGCATTGATACCCTCTATTGCGTTTTCCATGTCGAAAATTAGCATATTTTCTTCAATTTCCTCTAGTACCTGCTTGTTTTTGGCACTTAGGTTCATATTGTGGAATTTGCCGATCAAAGCATCGGCAGTAGAAATTTCGTCCATTTCCAGCGCATGTTTCAGTGTGAGCAAATCTTCTCGATTGATTATTTCCATTAAATCTGCCGATGGTGCATTGCTATCTGGATTCACCGCACGGTCTATGCTGTCAGCAAGCTTGGCAAGTTCAGCTAAAAACGTTTCAACACTTCCTTTGATTGTTTCAATATCCCTACTTTTTCCTGCAAATTCAAGTTTTTTTGCCAACTCTGATACATTGGCGGCACCGATACTTGCCGCCGCGCTTTTTAAGGCATGGGCATGTATTGAAAAAAATGTTAAATCTGTTTCACTGGTAAGACTAATATCCCGCAGAAAGTCAAAGCGCATCCGTGCGTCCTTCGAAAATACCTTTAATACATTGATATAGTTTTCTTCATTGCCACCTATCATTTGAATTCCGTGTTCAACATCTGTATCGTAAATGTCTAAAAGTGTTCGCTTTGTAGCAGGAGCAATGTTTGAAACAGTATTCGTTTCTACCCATTTTTCCTTCGGAATCCACTTATGTATGAGGTCATATAGTTTTTTCGGTTCGATCGGTTTGGAGATATAGTCGTTCATTCCGCTAGCGAGAAACCGTTCCCTCATACCGCTAATTGCGTTAGCAGTGAGCGCAACGATTACCATTTCTTGGAATTTTTTGCCGGGAAGTGCACGGATCGCAGCAGTTGTCTCTATGCCGTCCATTGCAGGCATCATATGATCCATAAATACAATATCGTAGTCATTTTCTTGCACAAGCTCTATCGCTTCGAATCCACTTAAACAAATGTCAATCGTGGCATTAAGCGGTGTCAGCAAACCTTGTGCAACCCGCAAATTTGTGCTAATATCATCCACAATAAGCAACCGGGCATCCGGTGCAGTATAGGTGATTCCGGTACCATGCTTTTTCGGATCGCCCACATCATTTCTACCGTTTAGCATATTAGCGATAGAAATCGAGTGAACGGGCATGGGAATCACACGTACATTGGGGGAAATGACAGTTTCATTGTTTTCCGCAAGCAAAACAAGCGTTGTGGAAACATTCATAATCTCTAATGTTTTGACTGTTTCATCAAACAGCAGCGTCGATACGAATACAAACGGATAATTTCCGGTGCAAACCATCTCTTCAAATAGAACGGCAGTAGAAGCTAGCCTACATGGAACGCCTAAATTAGTTAGCGCCAGAACGATGGAATCGGCGTAAATTTTGCGGAGTTCAAAAACCAGAATATGTAGCCTGTCCGGCGCTTCTACCGAAGCTAAAAATTCTTTGGATGCTATTTCTTGTGGAATGGTAGCAGTAAATGTGTTTCCTTCACCGGGAACGCTCGTTGCCGTCACATCACCGCCCATAACGCGTGCAAGGTTTCTGGCAATCGCAAGTCCTAATCCTGTCCCTTCAACATGGAGATTTGCATGTAAATCAAACTTGGCAAAGCTGCCAAACAGAGTTTCCATATCCTCTTTATGCAAGTCGGCCCCCGTATCTGAAACGGAGAAGGACAGTATTATTTGCCCGTCGTCATTTGCCTTGCCTTTGGCGGAGAACTTAATATGGCCTTTGTGTGTATACTGCAGGGCATTGTTGAGCAAATTCAGCAAAATCTGCCGTACGTGGACAACGTCGCCAAGCAGGCTGGCTGGAAGGTGCGGGTCTATATCTGCGACAAACAAAAGTGTCGTGTCGGTGGTACGCATCCGCACAATATTCGTTACATCGTTAATAAGCGATGCGAGATCGTACTCAGCTTTGACAATATCCATATCGCCACTTTCGATTTTAGAAAAATCAAGTATATCGCTAATAATTGAAAGGAGGTTTGTCCCTGCCTGCTTTACATCTAGAGCATGTCCGTGAATAGTATCGGTGGCATCTTCTCGAAGGATAAGTTCAGACATACCAAGAATCGCGTTCATAGGTGTACGGATCTCATGAGAGAGTTGGGCTAGAAAATCACTTGTAGCATTGCTGGTCTGCTGTACTTTACGCTTTTCGTCCTCCGCTGTTTCTTTTTCTTCCTCAAGTTTTTTGGAGCGAACTGTCTTTTGAATGACGACAAGGGCTAGTATGCTGACCATAATCATTAATGCTATGTATAAAAACCGCATGTTGCGATATACGGTTTCGCCATGCTTGACATAATAGGTACTAATTTTGCTGTTTGCCACAAGAAGCTTGTTCATATTTGCCCGTATTGCTATGCCTAAGTCTTTTAAATCAACAGAAATATAGGTATACACATCATCGGCACGATTTTGCATACCGGCAGGGATCAGCTTGTTTTCCAACACATCATTGTATTGCACCAGTAGATCCGATAAATTTTGAATCAGCCTTATTTCTTCGCTAAAGTCCTGTGTGGAGGATGACATATTTACCTCTAAATATGCCTGATAATTGTCTATAGATGTCTGCATGAGGGCAAAATTATCTTGCAATGTCCTACGATGCAGCTCGTTTTCTTCTTGCGCTGTTGCGTGGGCCAAATCGCGCATAGCCGCACGGACATTCACGTAAGGCATGGTGAAATTTACCAATTCCTCTAAAGGCTTTACCAGTAGGCTTTCCGTTGATGAAATGTTAAGTGACAACTGCCTTATGTTAATGACACTGACAATGATAATATAGAACAAAAATAAATACATAAAAATATAGCCGATAATAGATAATAAATTAAGTTTCGTCTTTTTAATTGACATGTAAACTCCTCCATTAGAAATTGCTTTATTTTAACATATTTACTGGCCTGTTTCAATATACTAATTTATTAATATTTATATGAACAAATGTATTAAAAAATGAACAATGCGGACACAATTTTTAATTTTATGCTTACTGCTAAAATGGTGAAACAGTTGTTTATGATTATAATTGTGCATGAAAGAAGGGACCATTGAACTTATCATCAATGACCCCTTCTAAATTATGATATCCATGGGACTATACCTCTAATTCTTTTATAAATAGCAGTTCCGTTATAAATAATCGTTTCTTTATAAATAGCAGTTCTGTTACAAATAATGGTTCTGTTATAAATAGCAGTTCCGTTACAAATAGTGATTCCTTTCATAAAATAGCAGTTCCGTTATAAATAATCGTTTCTTTATAAATAGCAATTCCGTTATAAATAATCGTTTCTTTATAAATAGCAGTACTGTTACAAATAATGTTCTGTTATAAATAGCAGTTCCGTTACAAATAGTGATTCCTTTCATAAAATAGAAGTTCCGTTATAAATAATCGTTTCTTTATAAATAGCAGTTCCGTTACAAATAGTGATTCCTTTCATAAAATAGCAGTTCCGTTACAAATAGTGGTTCCTTTTATAAATAGCAGTTCCGTTATAAATAGTGGTTTCTTTATAAATAGCAGTTCTGTTATAAATAGTGGTTTCTTTATAAATAGCAGTTCTGTTACAAATAGTGGTTCCTTTTATAAATAGCAGTTCCGTTATAAATAGTGGTTTCTTTCATAAATAATCGTTCCGTCTAATATAAATAATAGCTGTTCATATGAATGTTGTTTATTTGATATAAATGCTATCTGTTCATATGAATATAGTATCCTGCTCAATATAAATATTATTTAGGAAAAAACATTTCTATAATCAGGCTGGTGATGCAAAGAACACATCCTTACCTTGTATAGCTTTGCCCAAATTTAACAAAAATCAACTATCAAAACCGTCTAAGGTATAAACTTAAGTTTTTGGTGGACTGTACCTCCTATTCTTGATATTATGAAAATATTTTTGTCGTTCCCAATGGACTATCCCTCCTGTCATTTTATTTTGATGGCTACTACCTCCTGCTTATATTGTTTATCAAATTCTTTTTACAAGCTAATCTTATCTCATATCACGAGAAAAGTCAAGACTAAAATAAAAAATTTACTATTAATATTAGTTATAACTGACTAAAAAGAAATAGATGTTTTAATAAACTGAATATTCTGGAAAAAAGATAGAAAATGTAAAATATTTTGTTATAACGCCTCATAACCAGTTGGCAAAGGACACAAATAGACTATATACCAAAGCGTAAATGGGCAATATCCTTAAAATCAAGGCAAACTTTACGTTATGGGATACGGAAGCTGGAAGTTGTAACGAATCATAAGTATGTCGCCATAGCAACAATCGCCCACTCGTTTTACGAGCAAGCGATTGTCTATGGCAAGAATTATTTTTGCTGACATGCATAAGCTTCTTGACATGCTTTTACTAATTGGTCGCCACAGGAAGTAGGCCTTCCACTACAGGAAATGCCACCGATTTTTTCCGCTATCTGGTCGATGGTCATTCCCTGCACCAGTCTTGGGATGGCTTGCAGATTTCCATTGCACCCTCCGGTAAATACCACATTTCTTATCACATTTCCGTCTAGCTCTACGTCAATCATGGTAGAGCAAGTACCCTTTGGTTTATATAAGTACCCCATAAAAGCCTCCTTTATAAATTGTAAATTATATGGAACAGTTCTAGCGATTATTCAGTTCCCAATAACGTAAGCCACCTATGCCATCTATGCCACAAAGCGGACGGCAAAGGCATAAGCGTTGAAAAACAAATGTTTGTTCCCATTGCGAACGCCATAGATGCAAATAATTACTATTTCCATAACATAGAAACAATATAGCATGATTACCACGTAATCACAATGATTTAATAAAAAATTCACAATTTGTTCATTGGATTCAAAGGATTGCATATTGTTTAAATCATCGTATATGTGGTAGAATGTTATCTGAAGTGTGTTTGGTAAAGAAAACGGCACAAAATTGGCTTATCACATCAAAGGCGTGAAAAGTCTAAAAAGAAAAAAATAGGAGTAAAATACATGGGAGTAATAGAAAAAATTTTTGGCACACACAGTGACAGAGAGTTAAAACTGGTAAATCCAATCGTAGACAAAATAGAAGAGCTGCGTCCATCCATGATGGAATTAACCGAGGCACAGCTAAGGGATAAAACGAAAGAATATAAAAAGCGGCTACAAGATGGCGAGACATTGGATATGCTTTTGCCAGAAGCGTACGCGACGGTACGTGAGGCGGCAAGAAGATCCATTGGCATGGAACATTATCGCGTACAGCTTGTTGGTGGCATTGTATTGCATCAAGGGCGTATCGCCGAAATGAAAACAGGTGAAGGAAAGACGCTAGTATCGACACTGCCGGCGTATTTAAATGCATTAGTGGGAAAAGGGGTACATATTGTAACCGTAAATGACTACTTGGCCCACCGTGATGCCGAATGGATGGGGGAGGTGCATAAGTTTCTCGGGCTTAGTGTAGGCGTTGTTTTAAATGCGATGGACAATGATGAACGCCGGGCGGCATACGCCTGCGATATCACCTATATTACGAACAATGAACTTGGATTTGACTATTTGCGGGATAATATGGTGATTTATAAAGAACAGCTTGTACAGCGTGAACTATATTTTGCTATTATTGATGAAGTTGACTCGGTGCTCGTAGATGAAGCAAGGACGCCGCTTATTATTTCCGGGCAGAGTGGCAAATCAACAAAACTGTATGAGGCATGTGATATTTTGGCAAACCAGATGGTACGTGGCGAAGCTAGCCAGGAATTTTCTAAAATGGATGCAATCATGGGCGTTGAGGTAGAGGAAACAGGCGATTTTGTTGTAAATGAAAAGGATAAGGTGGTCAACCTTACAGCGGATGGCGTTCGCAGAGTAGAGCATTTCTTTAAAATAGAAAACCTTGCAGATGCCGACAATTTAGAAATTCAGCATAATATTACCTTGGCATTGCGTGCACATAATTTGATGTTTCGCGATCAGGATTACGTTGTGCAGGATGATAAAGTTTTAATTGTAGATGAATTTACCGGACGTATCATGCCCGGACGGCGCTATTCCGATGGCCTGCATCAAGCGATAGAGGCAAAGGAGCATGTAAAAGTAAAACGCGAGAGCAAGACGCTGGCCACGATTACGTTCCAGAATTTCTTTAATAAATATGAAAAAAAGGCAGGCATGACCGGTACAGCGTTGACGGAGGAGAAGGAATTTCGCGATATTTATGGAATGGATGTAATCGAAATACCGACGAATGAACTTGTCGTACGTAAGGATTTACAGGATGCAGTATATAAAACGAAAAAAGAAAAGCTATCTGCCGTTGTGGAGTCAATTGAGGAAGCGCATGAAAAAGGGCAGCCTGTACTGGTGGGTACGATTACGATTGAAGCATCGGAAGAAATCAGTTCCATTTTGAAAAAGAAGGGGATCCAACATAATGTATTGAATGCAAAATTCCATGAACTGGAAGCGGAAATCGTTGCAGAGGCCGGTGCGCATGCTGCCGTAACGATTGCAACCAATATGGCAGGCCGTGGTACGGATATTAAACTGGACGAAGATGCAAAAGCCGCCGGAGGTTTGAAAATTATAGGGACGGAGCGGCATGAGGCACGTCGTATCGACAACCAGTTAAGGGGACGTGCCGGGCGGCAAGGGGATCCTGGTGAATCGCAGTTCTTTATTTGCCTGGAAGATGATTTAATGCGCCTGTTTGGCTCAGAAAAGCTTATGGGCATGTTCAACGCGCTAGGTGTGCCGGAAAACGAACAGATTCAACATAAAATGTTAACCAATGCTATTGAAAAAGCGCAGAAGAAAATAGAAAGCAATAACTTTGGTATCCGTAAAAATCTCTTAGAATATGATCAGGTCATGAACGAACAGCGTGAAATTATCTATGCGGAAAGACGACGTGTCTTAGACGGCGAAAGTATGCGAGATGTTATTTATAAAATGATTACAGATCGGGTAGAAAATACAGTGGATACCTGCATTTCGTCAGACCAGCCAAACGAGGAGTGGGATTTAAATGAATTGAACCAACTTTTGCTCCCCATCGTTCCGGTAAAGCCAATTTCCGATCAAGATGCACAGGGTTTAAAAGCAAATGAACTAAAGCACAGGTTAAAAGAGCAGGCAGTCAAGCTTTATGAAATAAAAGAAGCGGAATTTCCAGAACCGGAGGCTGTGCGTGAACTGGAACGGGTCATTTTGCTAAAAGTGATTGACCGCAAATGGATGGATCATATTGACGACATGGATCAGCTGCGCCAAGGCGTTGGGCTACAGGCATATGGGCAACGCGATCCCCTGGTCGAATATAAAATGAGCGGCTATGATATGTTTGATAGTGTCATTGCCAACATTCAAGAGGATACCGTCCGCTTGCTGTTCCACATCAAAATCGAACAGAAAGTGGAGCGTGAACAGGTTGCAAAAGTGACTGGGACCAATCGGGACGATACCGCCCCGAATGCTCCAAAACGGCGGGAAAGCGCAAAAATTTACCCAAATGCCCCATGCCCCTGCGGATCGGGCAAGAAATATAAACAATGCTGTGGCAGGCTATCGGGGTAAAAATAATGGATATGGCGATAGAGGTTCTTTTCGAAAAGAACCTCTATATTTTTAAAGAATGGTATTGTAAAAATATTGCAAAATAAGATTGGGCAAGATTTCTTGTTGACATTTGTAGAAATAGATAGTAGAATGTAAAGAACGTTAGTTCTAACAATGTTCAAAGCAAGGAGTGCATATGGGCAATCAGCAGTTATTCCGTCTAGTATCACCATATAAAGCCACAGGAGATCAGCCACAGGCGATAGAACGCTTGTTAAATGGATTTTATGATGGCAATCAATTTCAGACATTATTGGGTGTTACCGGATCGGGCAAGACGTTTGCTATGGCTAACATCATTCAAAAGCTAAATAAGCCTACCTTAATCATTTCACATAATAAGACGTTGGCGGGTCAGCTGTATGGGGAATTTAAAGAGTATTTTCCGGATAATGCGGTAGAATATTTCGTTTCCTATTATGACTATTTTCAGCCGGAAGCCTATGTTCCGTCTTCCGATACGTATATTGCAAAAGATTCTGCCATTAACGAAGAAATAGATAAGCTGCGCCTTTCTGCAACGGCGGCACTAGCAGAACGGCAGGATGTCATTATTATAGCCAGCGTATCCTGCATTTATGGATTGGGAAATCCGGATGAATATCAGAATATGATGGTCAGCCTGCGCCCGGGGATGATCAATGATAGAGACGAAGTCATACGAAGACTAGTTGAAACGCAGTATACAAGGAATGACATGGATTTTCACCGGGGGACGTTTCGGGTGCGAGGTGATGTATTGGAAATATTTCCGGCAATTTGGGGGGAAACGGCAGTCCGTGTCGAATTTTTCGGAGATGAAATAGAGCGGATTACCGAAATCGACGTACTGACCAGCGAAATCAAGAGTCAACTGGATCATATTGCCATTTTTCCGGCTTCCCACTACGTTGTGCCAAAAGACAAAATTAATCAGGCCGCCACCGCAATTGAGCTTGAACTTGCGGAGCGGATTTCATATTATAAAAGCGAGGACAAGCTGTTAGAAGCACAACGGATAACGGAACGGACAAATTTTGACATAGAAATGCTAAAAGAAACCGGATTTTGTTCCGGTATTGAAAATTACTCCCGCCATTTATCCGGATTAGAGCCGGGCCAGCCGCCACATACCTTGATTGATTATTTTCCAGAAGAATTTCTAATCATTGTAGATGAATCGCACATTACGATTCCACAGGTACGCGGCATGTATGCGGGCGACCAGTCAAGGAAAACGACACTCGTAGACTATGGGTTTCGATTGCCGTCGGCGAAAGATAACCGGCCTTTAAATTTTCAAGAGTTTGAAGGTAAAATCGATCAAATGCTATTTGTATCAGCAACACCGAATGTCTATGAAAAAGAACATGAGCTGTTGCGGGCAGAACTGATTATCCGTCCAACAGGACTGTTAGACCCAAACGTACAAGTACGGCCGGTAGAAGGGCAGATCGATGACTTGCTCGGAGAAGTGAATAAGGAAATAGCGCAGAAAAACAAAATATTGATTACGACCTTGACGAAGAAAATGGCAGAGGATTTAACGGATTACTTAAGGGAGGCAGGTATTCGCGTAAAATATCTACATTCCGATATCGATACGCTAGAGCGGGCAGAAATTATCCGGGATTTAAGATTGGATATATTTGATGTATTAGTGGGCATTAACCTGTTGCGTGAGGGTCTTGATATCCCGGAAATCACCTTAGTGGCAATTTTGGATGCAGACAAGGAAGGATTTTTGCGTTCGGAAACATCCTTGATTCAAACGATTGGACGGGCGGCAAGAAATTCTGACGGTCATGTGATTATGTACGCAGATCGAATCACGGACTCTATGAATAAAGCCATATCGGAAACAAATCGCCGCCGTGCGATTCAAGAAGCATATAATATAGAACATGGCATTACGCCAACGACCATACAAAAGTCCGTGCGGGATATTATCAGCATATCTAAGAAAGTTGCCCAAGAGGAGTATGCATTTAAAAAAGCCCCGGAATCTATGAATAAGAAAGAATTGGAAAAGCTGATTACGCAAGTACAAAAGCAAATGCGGCAGGCGGCGGCAGAATTAAACTTTGAAGCGGCGGCAGAACTGCGGGATAAGATGATCATACTAAAAGGGAATTTGCGGGACTTGTAGGAAACTATAAGGAGGCGCCACAGGAGTCACACCATGAAGAAGTTAGAGAAGCAATATATTAAAATACGAGGAGCCAATGAACATAATTTAAAAAATCTGAATGTAGATATTCCAAGAAATGAGCTTGTGGTACTGACCGGATTAAGTGGTTCCGGGAAGTCGTCATTGGCTTTTGATACGATCTATGCAGAGGGGCAGCGGCGGTACATGGAATCGTTGTCTTCTTATGCCAGACAATTTTTAGGGCATATGGAAAAGCCAAATGTAGAGAAAATAGAAGGATTATCCCCGGCTATTTCGATCGACCAGAAGTCTACAAACCGTAATCCAAGATCTACGGTCGGGACGGTAACAGAAATCTATGATTATTTTCGGCTGCTTTTCGCAAGAATCGGAATACCGCACTGCCCTGTTTGTGGGAAAGTAATTGAGAAGCAAACGGTTGACCAGATGGTGGATCAAATCATGTCACTTCCAACCGGAACGAAACTTCAGCTGCTTGCACCGGTGGTCCGTGGACGAAAAGGCGGCCATCAAAAACTATTTGAACAGACGAAAAGAAGTGGATATGTACGTGTACAGGTAGATGGCAGCCTTTATGAACTTACAGAAGAAATACAGCTGGATAAAAATAAAAAGCATAACATAGAAATCATCGTAGACCGCCTTGTGGCCAAAGAGGGGATTGAAAAGCGCTTGACCGACTCCATCGAAAATGTACTTGCCCTAGCCGATGGACTCCTAACGGTTGATGTGATTGGAGGAGAGCCAATTGCATTTTCCCAAAGTTTTTCCTGTCCGGACTGTAATTTTAGCATTGATGAAATTGAACCAAGAAGCTTTTCGTTTAATAATCCATTTGGTGCTTGCCCGGTGTGTTTTGGACTAGGCTATAAAATGGAATTTGATCCGGATCTTATGATTCCGGATAAACGCCTAAGTATTGCGGATGGTGCAATCAAAGTGGTGGGCTGGGCATCCTGCACCGATCCATCAAGCTATACCTACGCGGTATTATCGGCATTGTCAAAAGAGTATCGCTTTGATCTGGCAACCCCTTATGAAGAGCTGAGCGAAGAAGTAAGGGATATGCTCGTTCATGGAACAAACGGAAAAGAAGTAAAAGTATATTATAAAGGACAACGTGGAGAAGGAGTCTATGATGTAGCGTTTGAAGGCTTGGTTCGAAACGTAAACCGTCGCTATCGGGAAACTGGCTCAGATACGATGAAACAGGAATATGAGGGGTTTATGCGGATTACCCCATGTGCAGAATGTGGGGGGCAGCGATTAAAGAAAGAGGCGCTTGCGGTCACGTTAAGCGATAAAAATATCCATGAGGTCACAGCGATGTCCATATCAAAGCTACATGATTTTCTGCATACGATGGAGTTAAACGCCCAGCAAATGCTCATTGGGGAACAGGTGCTAAAGGAAATCTGTGCAAGGGTAGGATTTTTAATTGATGTAGGCTTGAACTATTTGACACTGGCGCGTGGGACGGCAACACTTTCCGGCGGCGAGGCACAGCGTATCCGCCTTGCTACCCAGATTGGATCCGGATTGGTAGGGGTTGCCTACATTTTAGATGAACCAAGTATCGGACTTCATCAGCGCGATAATGACAAACTGCTGAACACATTAAAGAATCTAAAAAACCTAGGAAATACGTTAATCGTCGTTGAACATGACGAAGAGACCATGTTTGCAGCAGACCATATTATAGATATCGGTCCCGGTGCCGGAAACCATGGGGGGACGCTTGTGGCACAAGGCAGTGTAGAGGATATTATGAAGAATAAGCGCTCCATAACCGGTGCCTACCTAAGCCATAAAATCACGATTCCGGTGCCAAAGACCAGAAAGATCCCAACAGGATTTCTAAACATCATCGGTGCAAACGAGAATAATCTACAAAATGTGAATGTTGATATCCCATTGGGAGTTATGACCTGTATTACGGGAGTGTCAGGCTCAGGGAAAAGTTCGCTGACCAATGAAATATTATATAAACGGCTTGCCAGAGATTTAAACCGAGCCAGAGTGATACCGGGCAAGCATAGGGGAATTGATGGAATAGAGCAGCTTGATAAGGTGATTGATATTGACCAATCTCCGATTGGACGGACGCCCCGTTCAAACCCTGCTACCTATACAGGCGTATTTGACCAAATACGTGATTTATTTGCCACCACAGCAGATGCCAAGGCGAAAGGCTATAAAAAAGGACGTTTCAGTTTTAATGTAAAAGGTGGCCGTTGCGAAGCATGTTCTGGTGATGGTATCTTAAAAATTGAAATGCATTTCCTGCCGGATGTTTACGTTCCGTGTGAAGTCTGCCAAGGAAAACGCTATAACAGGGAAACGCTGGATGTACGCTACAAAGGGAAAAATATATACGATGTCCTTGATATGACGGTAGAAGAGGCGGTGACGTTTTTTGAAAATGTACCGTCTATTAAGCGAAAAATAGATACGTTAAATGATGTGGGGCTATCCTATCTTAAACTTGGACAGCCATCAACGACATTATCGGGAGGAGAAGCCCAGCGAATTAAGCTTGCCTCGGAATTAAGCAAACGAAGTACCGGCAAGACGATTTATATTTTAGATGAACCAACGACAGGGCTTCATTTCGCAGATGTCCACAAATTGACTGAAATTTTACAAAAGCTTGTGGAGGGTGGAAACACCGTAATTGTGATCGAGCATAATTTGGATGTGATTAAAACAGCAGATTATATTATTGATATGGGACCGGAAGGGGGAGATGGCGGCGGAAAAGTAATCGCAAAAGGGATGCCGGAAGAGGTCGCAGAGTGCCCGATGTCCTATACCGGGCAGTATATGAGAAAATATTTGGAATGAAACACCACGAAAAAGCAAATAAACGGGGCTTAAATATAAAAATTATATAAATTTTTGAAAGATATATGGTAGAAAACATTAAAAATCGACCGAATTTCATCTTTTGTAAAAAAAGACTTTGAAAAACAGGAGATATTGTATATAATGTTAGTATGTATGTGAAAATATTTCTAAATATGTTTAAATCCGTAGTTTGTGGCTATAAATAAATTGTAAGGATAACGAAAGGGGAAACGAAAATGGTTTCAACAGATATTGGAATTGACCTGGGAACGGCAAGCATTCTCGTTTATATAAGGGGGAAAGGCGTTGTGTTAAAAGAGCCTTCTGTTGTGGCATTCGACAGGGATACAAATAAAATCAAAGCGATCGGCGAAGAAGCAAGACTAATGCTAGGCAGGACACCGGGGAATATTGTAGCAGTAAGGCCTTTGCGCCAAGGTGTTATCTCCGATTATACCGTAACGGAAAAGATGATAAAGTATTTTATTCAGAAGGCATTAGGTAAAAAAAGCTTTCGTAAGCCAAGGATCAGTGTATGTGTTCCAAGCGGAGCTACGGAGGTAGAAAAGAAAGCAGTAGAGGATGCAACTTATCAGGCAGGCGCCAGAGAAGTTTCGATTATAGAAGAGCCTATAGCGGCAGCGATAGGAGCCGGTATTGACATTTCAAAACCGTGTGGCAATATGATTGTCGATATTGGAGGTGGTACAGCGGATATTGCAGTCATTTCATTGGGCGGTACGGTAGTAAGCACATCAATTAAGCTTGCAGGAGATGATTTTGACGAGGCGATTGTTCGCTATATGAGGAAAAAACATAACCTTTTAATCGGAGAAAGGACAGCGGAAGATATTAAAATAAAAATTGGTACCTGCTTTCCCCTTGCACAGAATGAAACGATGGATGTAAGAGGGCGTAATCTCGTTACGGGTCTGCCAAAGACCGTATCGGTTTCTTCGGAAGAAACCGAAGAGGCGTTGCGTGAACCAACCTTGCAGATTGTAGAAGCAGTACACAGTGTTCTTGAAAAAACTCCCCCGGAATTGGCGGCTGATGTTGCCGATCGAGGCATTGTCCTCACCGGGGGCGGTGCGTTGTTGCGGGGGATGGAAGAGCTAATAGAAGATAAGACAGGCATAAACACGATGACAGCAGAAGAACCGATGACCTGTGTAGCCATTGGCACAGGCAAATATGTAGAATTTTTATCGGGGAAATCAAGCGATTGATCGTAACAAAGGGAACACCACAGCCACGAAAGGAACGCCACAGCGGCTGTTTCATACAAGGAGGGATTACGTATGGTAAAGGGTCTATACACCGCGTATACAGGAATGATTAATCAGCAGAACAGGCTAGATGTGCTTACAAATAATCTGGCAAACTCTGCTACAAATGGATTCAAAAAAGAGGGGGCTACTTCCCAGTCGTTTGAGGATGAACTGGCAATTAAACTGAAAGACACCTCGGATATGGGCATTCCAAAGAGATTGGGGATTGTTAATCTTGGTGTGAAAATTGGAGAATGCTACACGAATTATGATCAAGGTGCATTTCGTGTGACGGATAATGTCTATGATATAGGTCTGGATGGGAATGGCTTCTTTGCCCTTGCATTTACTAATAAGCAAGGGGAAACTTCTGTAAAATATTCCAGGGATGGAGCATTTACAGCAACAAGAGAAGGATATTTAGTAACGAAAGACGGAGATTATGTATTAAATCAAGCAGGTGCGACTACGGCAAATCCTGGAGCGGCAAATTATATTCAGATTGATCCAAATGTGAAATTAGTGATTGATGAACAAGGATACCTCTATCAAAACAACGTACAGATTGGGCAGCTTGGGGTTGTAGATTTTCAGGATTATAACTATCTTGGCAAATATGGAGAAAACATGTATGAGCTAGTAGAGGGGGGACAGGTACAGGCTTCTAATGCAAAAGTTGTGCAAGGGACACTGGAAATGTCTAATGTAAATGTAGTTTCAGAAATGGTAGAGATGATAACCATATCAAGAGCCTATGAAGCAAATCAGAAAATAATTCAAACTATAGATTCAACGCTTGATAAAGCAGTGAACGGTCTTGGTAAGCTATAAACTAGGAAGTAAATAGGAAGCAAATAAATAAGCAAGTGCAAAATCAACGATTTCGTAGTGCAAGGTGTTTTGCGAAGCAAAATCCCGAGAATTACGAAAGAGAACATGTTCACACAATAAGCCCGCAAAGCTTAGTTTTCATAAAAAGCAGAAATGAGGAAAAATATGATGAGATCACTATGGTCTGCTGCATCAGGCATGATTGCGCAGCAGGCAAATGTAGACACAATCGCACACAATCTATCCAATGTAAATACGACAGGGTATAAAACAGAAAAGGCAGAATTTAAAACGCTGCTCTATCAAATGCTGCAGACAAGAACTACAACAGCCAACGGAGAGCAAAAACCAATTCCGGCGCAGGTAGGGTTAGGTACAAGAATAGCGGCCGTTACTTCTGATTTTGCCCAAGGCAGTTTAACTGCCAGTGAGAGTCCAACGGCATTTGGGATTGAAGGAGATGGATTTTTTGCGGTTCGCCGCGTAGATGGGGGAGTTTCTTATACCAGGAATGGTGATTTTAAATTAAGCAGGGGTCCTCAAGGGCTAATGCTTGCTACTTCGGAAGGGTATCCGGTATTAGATGCAAATGGGCGATCGATTCTTTTGCCGGATAATATAAGCATCAGTAAACTGCAAATAGATGTAGATGGTAATTTTGGCTATTTGGATGCGAATAATAGGTTCGTTAGTTTAAATCAGAGATTAGGACTGTACCAATTTAACAATCCTGCGGGGTTGGAAAAATTGTCCGGTAGCTATTTGCAGGAAACAGTTGCATCCGGGGCGGCATTGAACGAGGATACAGTTAATACATTGACCCCAAGTACGATAAGGCAAAAATACTTGGAAGCTTCTAATGTCCAAGTAGCGGATGAAATGGTAAATTTAATTGTGGCACAAAGAGCCTATGAAATGAATTCAAAGGCGATTCAGGCTTCAGACGAGATGCTGGGGCAGGCAAACCAGCTGAGAAGATAAGATTTTACATGCAGAATGGGAGGAATGCGGGATGAGTATTTCGATTGATAGTTTAGGCAATCTTGGAGGATACGCAAATGGTACGACAGAATTATCAAAGGCAAATGCACTGGAAGGTACATTAAGTTCTGACTTGTCTAAGGCTACCGATGATGAACTGATGGACGTATGCCGGGAATTTGAAGCTTATTTTACAGAGCAGATGTTTAAGGCTATGCAAAAGATGGTTCCCGAATCCGATAATGAAATGTCGGCATCCTCTAAGCAGCTTCAGGATTATTATAAAGAAGAAATGATAAAGGGCTACGCTGATACATCGGCACAAGGAACAGGCCTTGGATTGGCACAGACATTATTTGAGCAAATGAAACGAAATTATGGTTTATAATAAATACAGTAATTCGCTAAAGCGAGTAGATGGAGTTTGAAATTGGAAACGATGATAGGTTTCGTAGAACATATTATTTTCCGCAACTCGGAGAATGGATATACCGTATTCAATCTCGTGTGCAATGAGGAAGAAGTTACCTGTGTGGGTATTTTCGGCCTCATCAGCGAGGGAGAATCCATAGAATTAGCGGGAACCTATATCAGCCACCCCTCCTATGGACAGCAATTTAAGGTTGCCTCCAGTAAAATAAGGCCACCGGAAGATATACTGTCTATTGAGCGCTACTTAGGCTCCGGTGCGGTGAAGGGAATTGGAGTGGCGCTGGCGGCAAGGATTGTAAAGCGTTTTAAAAAAGATACCTTTCGCATCATTGAAGAAGAACCGGAACGACTTGTGGAAATCAAAGGGATTAGTGAACGCAAAGCAAGGGAAATAGCCGAACAGGTGGAAGAAAAGAAAGAGTTGCGCCAGGCAATGATTTTCCTGCAAAAGTATGGAATATCATTAACGTTGGCTGTGAAAATATACAATACCTATGGACTGGAAATATATCGTATTTTAAAAGAAAACCCATATCGCCTTGCAGATGATATTCAAGGCATAGGGTTTAAAATTGCAGATGAAATTGCCGGTCGCGCCGGCATTCATACGGATTCGGATTTTCGAATACGAAGCGGTATTTTGTATGTGCTTATGCAGGCGTCTATGGAGGGACACACTTGCTTGCCGACAGCGGAGTTGACAAAACGGGCCGGAGACCTGCTTTCCGTGGAAGATGAACATAATGAGCGGCACTTCATCGAAAAGGAATTCATCGAAAAACACTATATGGATCTTGCCATAGATAAAAAGCTGATGATAAAAGATAATGCAGAGCAACAGTTTATCTATGCGGCAGTTTATTATTTTATGGAAATAAATACGGGCGCAATGTTAAAAGAGCTTAATGTTTCTTATGATGTTCGTACAAATGAAATTGAAAGTCGATTACACAAAATCGAACAAAGTGTCGGTATGGAGCTGGATGAACTTCAAGCGGAGGCAGTAAGGGAGGCGGTCCGTCATGGACTTCTCATCATTACAGGAGGGCCTGGAACAGGGAAAACGACCACGATTAATGCGATTATTAAATATTTTGAAATGGAAGGGCTAGACATTTATTTAGCGGCACCGACTGGCCGGGCGGCAAAACGTATGAGCGAAACGACGGGGTATGAGGCGAGGACGATCCATCGTATGCTGGAACTAAATGGTGCAATGGATGGAACGGAAGGGTTTGAACGCAATGAACAAAACCCCCTTGAAACAGATGTCATTATTATCGATGAAATGTCGATGGTCGACCTTACGTTAATGCACTCTTTGCTAAAAGCAATTGTATCCGGAACACGACTTATACTTGTAGGAGATGTAAACCAACTGCCCAGTGTAGGCCCGGGAAGCGTACTAAAAGATTTAATCGGAGCAAACCGTTTTTGCGTTGCACGGCTGACGAAAATTTTTAGGCAAGCATCACAGAGCGATATCATTGTAAATGCCCATAAAATTAACCGGGGGGAAGAAGTGGCGCTTGATAATAAAAGTATGGATTTCTTTTTCCTAAAACGTTATGATGCCGATGTAATTATCAATATTATGATTCAGCTTATCAGCCAGAAACTACCCAAATTTGTAGACGCTACCCCATATGATATCCAAGTGCTTACTCCAATGAGGAAAGGGCTATTAGGTGTGGAACGGCTAAATGGTATTTTACAGCAATATCTAAATCCTTCTGATGTCAAAAAAGTAGAAAAAGAGTATGGGCAAATCATCTTCCGTGAGGGGGATAAGGTCATGCAGACAAAAAATAACTACCAAATGGAATGGGAAATACAAGGCAAATATGGTCTGCCGATGGAAAAAGGTTTGGGGATATTTAATGGAGATATGGGAATCATAAGAAGCATCAACCATTTTTCAGAGCTCATGACAATTGAATTTGACGAATGCAGGATGGTAGACTATCCGTTTAAACAATTAGAGGAACTAGAACTTTCCTATGCGATTACCATACATAAATCACAGGGAAGTGAATATCCTGCAGTTGTGATACCTCTATTAAAGGGGCCAAAGCTGTTAATGAATCGTAATCTTTTGTATACGGCTGTTACACGCGCAAGGAAATGTGTTGCATTGGTAGGCAATGATGTGACATTTAAAGAGATGATAGAAAATGTCAGCGAACAAAAAAGATATTCCGGATTGAAAGAGCGGTTGAAGGATATATAGCGGACTGGCTGCTGTGAAAATATAGTCCTTATTAAGGAAGCTTTTGACTTGACTTTTATAGATAAATCATGATAACATGATAAAATATTAACGCATTTATGTGTTAAAGTGCATTGAAACATGCGAATATGGTAGAAGCCAAAGACAAAGGGACAAAAGTTTAAAGGAGGAACGAATATGAAAAAAATGGTAACGTTACTAATGGCAATGGCACTTGTGGCGATGACGCTGACTGGCTGTGGTACAGACAATGGTGCAAAAGAAAGTGATTCTGACGCGGGGCAGAGTTCGACAGAAGAGGCAGATAATGATGTTACAGAAGAGGAAGATGATGCCACAGAAGAGGCGAGCGATACGGCAGATAAAGACCAAGAAGAAACTTTTAACATAGGCGTTATTCAATTGGCAGAGCATCCGGCACTTGATGCTACCTATGAGGGATTTGTTGAAGGCCTAAAAGAGGCAGGCTATGTAGAGGGGACAAATATAACAATTGACCTTCAAAATGCACAGGGGGATCAGTCGAATTGTGTAACGATTGCAGAAAAATTCGTAAATGACAAGGTGGATTTGATTCTTGCGATTGCTACTCCGGCAGCACAGGCGGCGGCAGGCAAGACAAGCGATATTCCAATTTTAATAACTGCAGTTACAGATCCCAAAAGCGCGGGGCTGGTTGATTCCAATGAGGCACCCGGTGGCAATGTATCCGGAACTTCTGATTTAACACCGGTTGCAGTACAGATAGACTTGCTGCATGAAATTTTACCGGATGCGAAATCGGTCGGAATTTTATATTGCTCTTCCGAAGACAATTCGGAATTTCAAGCGGATTTGGCAATTGCAAAATTGCAGGAGCTAGGTTTGACAGGCGATAAGTATACTATTTCAACATTGGACGAGATCCAGGCAGTCGTAAATTCTATGAAGGGGAAAGTAGATGCAATCTATACCCCTACTGACAATCTGGTTGCAGAAGGGATGCCGACCGTATCTATGGTAGCAACAGAGGCAGGGATCCCTTGTATCGTTGGTGAAGATGGAATGGTTAATGGCGGTGGACTTGCAACGAAAGGTTTAAGCTATTTTAATCTGGGCAAAGTAACAGGTGGACAGGGAGCACAGATTTTAAGTAAAGAAGCACAAACGGCTACCATGCCGATCGCATATTTAGACGATGCAGATTGTGAGTTCTCTTATAACAAAGAAGTTGCAGATGCACTTGGAATTACAATTGATGAATCAAAATTTAAATAGACATTTAATGCAGGATCGGAGGCAGCTATGTTGACTTTTTCAAGTTTATTGTCCGCTATGCCAGGTGCCGCGGCCCAGGGAGTCCTGTGGGGAATTATGGCGGTAGGCGTCTATATTACATATAAAATCCTTGATATTGCAGATTTGACAGTGGATGGAAGCTTTGCATTTGGAGGAAGTGTGTGTGCGGTACTAACACTTGGAGGGTTGCATCCGGTGGTGGCAGTGCTTATCGCAATTTTTGCAGGGGCGATTGCCGGACTAATTACGGGTATATTACATGCTGTTTTTGATATTCCGGCTATATTAGCCGGAATCTTGACACAACTTGCGCTCTATTCCACAAACCTTAGAGTTATGGGGCGTTCTAACACGCCATTGCTGAAAGTAAAGACGGTTGTGAATAACATACAGAATGTTTTGCCGGAAATAAATAGTACCGGTGCGGCGTTGCTCATTGGCGGGGTAACAGCAGTGGTCGCAATTGTAATCCTATACTGGTTTTTTGGCACGGAAGTTGGAAATGAAATTCGAGCTACCGGAAACAATGAGGCTATGGTAAAGGCTCTTGGAGGCAATACGAGGCTGATGAAAGTGTTTGGGCTAATGATAAGCAATGGCTTTGTTGCACTGGCGGGAGCTTTGGTATGCCAGACCCAAGGATATGCTGATGTGAACATGGGGACAGGAGCAATTGTAACAGGACTTGCGGCCATTGTAATCGGGAATGTTTTGATGGGATGGGCAAAATCATTTGCATCTAAAATGGTATCCGTACTAATCGGTTCAATTATCTACCGAATGATTATTGCAGTCGTCCTACAGTTTGGATTTATTGAAACTACAGATTTAAAGCTGTTTTCCGCTATTGTTGTAGCGGTCGCATTATCAGTACCGGTTATGATAGACAGGCAGAAAAGTAAACCTAGGAAGGACATATAGCACAATTTGCGTTTGCGCAAAGAAAATACCTTGCAAGAGCCGATGCATGAGAGGATATGCAATGTTAGAGTTAAAAGATATAAAAAAAACGTTTAATCGGGGAACCATAAATGAAAAAAAAGCATTAAATGGCATAAACCTGCATATGGAGCCAGGTGATTTCATTACAATTATTGGCGGAAATGGTGCAGGCAAATCCACTGTATTAAATATGATTGCCGGAATCGATCCCATAGACAGCGGGGCAATCATCATAGATAAAAAGGACGTAACGAGAAAGCAGGACTATAAACGTTCTTCTTATCTGGGCAGAGTATTTCAAGACCCAATGATGGGAACTGCCGCGAATATGGAGATTGAAGAAAACTTAGCTTTGGCAAACCGCAGGGGAAAGCGAAGAGGATTAGGCTGGGGCGTTACAAAAAAAGAGAAAAAACATTTTGAAAATGCATTGAAATCATTGGATTTAGGATTGGAAAGCAGAATGACATCAAAAGTAGGGTTGCTGTCTGGCGGACAGAGACAGGCACTGACCTTGCTTATGGCAACATTGCAAAAGCCAAAAGTCTTGCTTTTAGATGAACATACGGCAGCTCTAGACCCTAAAACTGCGGCAAAGGTATTGGAGTTAACGAAAGAGCTTGTAGAAAAAGATCGGCTTACCACCCTTATGGTAACACATAATATGAAAGATGCAATTCGCATGGGAAACCGGCTTATTATGATGCATGAAGGGAAAATTATCTATGATATAAGTGGTACAGAGAAAAAGAATTTAAAAGTAGCTGACCTACTAGCGAAATTTGAAGAGGCAAGCGGTGGCGAATTTGCGAATGACCGCATGATGCTTTCCTAGAAGAAGATTCCTAAAGCAGGAATCTTCTTTTCTTCAGTGGCAAGTATAACCTATATAACCATTCGGCTCCCCCGGTAACGCGAAGGGTTTTGCGTGGCAAAAACCCGAGGGTTTCTAAGATAGGTTCCTAAAAATAGGTACGAAGCATACAATGAGAACGAAATTTCCTACTCCTTCGTAAACAAGAAAAATTTATAATTTTTCACAAAAAATTTATGGAAATTAGTGCATAATTGTGATACCATAATGATAGGAACTTTAAATTAGTGCATAATTGTGATATCATGATCATAGGAACTTTAAAACTCCGATAAGATTTCTATTTATATAGAGGTGCGGCAGGAAGCAGATACGGCAAAACGGTTACCGGAAAGGCGCATATGGAACGATATAAAAAGAAGTATGGCGAAAATTTACGATTGCCTTTTCGCCGGCTACTGCATTTGCTCTATCCGCCAAGATGTCCATTCTGTGATCGGATCATCGTGCATTCGCTCTTTATGGATACGCCGGATATATGCGGACAGTGTATCGGAAAGCCGGAGTACGCTGTAGAGCCCCTATGCAAGAAGTGTGGAAAACCAATTTCGGATGAACGCTTAGAGTATTGCTATGACTGCAGGAAAATGCCACATGCATTTGAACAGGGGAAATCACTCTATTTATATAAAGGTGCAGTGAAAGAATCCATTTACCGTTTTAAATATGGAAATCGCAGAGAATATGCAGTATACTATGGACACGAAATCGTTCGGCGGTATGGTGCATGGATTCGGAATCAAAATATTGAGGCTATCATACCGATTCCGCTCCACCAAAAGCGAAAACGGCAAAGAGGATTTAATCAGGCGGAGCTCTTAGCGCGAGAGATTGGCAGAAGCATGGAGATACCAGTATATACGGATTTATTAAAGCGGATTAAAAATACAAAGCCCCAGAAACAATTAAATGATGCAGAGAGAAAAAATAATCTGAAAAAGGCTTTTAAAATTTCCCCAAATAAGGTACAATTAAACCATATCCTATTAGTAGATGATATTTATACAACTGGCAGTACGATTGATGGAGCCGCTAAGGAACTGATTAGAGGTGGGACAACATGTGTATACTATGTAGGTATTAGTATCGGTAGAGGTTTCGAGGAGGAAGTACTATGGAGGTAAGGAATTGTAAAGGTTGCGGTAGGCTTTTTAATTATTTATCAGGTCCGCCATTATGCCCAGCATGTGTAAAAGCATTAGAAGATAAATTTTTTCAAGTAAAAGAATACTTAAGGGACTATCCGGATTCAGCGCTAAATAGAGTGGCAGATGATAACGAGGTATCCGTAAAACAGTTAAAACAGTGGGTGCGGGAAGAACGTTTGACATTTTCGGAGCATTCATCGGTTACCATAGATTGTGAAAATTGTGGAGCACAAATACGTAGTGGCAGGTTTTGCAACAATTGTAAAGCCATATTAAAAAGTGACATATCCGGAGCAATCGCAAGACCCAAAATACAGCCGGCAAAATCGGATAAACGTGAAAAAGAGCGCATGAGATTTTTAGATAATCAATAGAAACGGATAAAAGTCAATCGTAGCATATGAAGCTATGGGCAACTTATAAAACAGCAGACTGCCGTGGCGTAACTACGGCAGTTTTTTTAGGAGCAGATATGCTAAACGAGGAAAAAGCAAGGCTGATGACGCAAATGGCCGCATTTGAACAACGGAAAGGTAAAAAATATATACCGATGAGCCAATATTACCGGAAGGATTACGTGGGATACCAGATGTTAAAGACATTTATTTATTCAACGTTTGCTTTTGGTATTTTGCTTTTGTTATGGGTGCTATATAAGGTGGATTATTTGATGGCGAATATCCATAAAATCAAGGTGATGGATTTTGGTATTTCACTCTTGCTAAAATATATTATATTCATTGCAGCCTATCAGATGATTGCCTGTATAGTTTATAATATCCGCTATGCAAGAGGACAAAAAATCTTAAGGCAGTATCATTTTAAACTAAAAAAGGTTATGAAACTTTATGAAAAAGAAGAAAAAGCGCGTCCGAATGGATAATTTGCGCTAGCGCGAAAGGAGGTATGGCAAAGCGGCTATAAATTTGTAATACCTGTGGAATGGAGGTGGTAATGTGACAAAAGTTTTAGAAATAAAAGAGGGGTTAAGGACTATTTTTGGCAAGTTTGAACTATACATTATGGCAGGTGTAAAATTTGCTTTGGCCTTGACTGCATTTTCTATTATTAATCGAACGATGGGATATATGGAAAGATTGCACAGTATATCAATTGTTTTGGTTATGGCGCTTTTATGTACCTTTCTTCCAATTCATGCAGTCATCCTCTTTTCTTGTGGACTTATATTGGCACATCTGTCGGCACTTTCCTTAGAAGTGTGTGTTGTGGCCTCCTGTATCTTGCTATTGATGTTTTTGATGTACTTTCGGTTTGCCTCGGATAATGGGTACAATGTGGTGATGAACCCACTGCTGTTCTCCCTGGGCATCCCTCAAATAATGCCCGTATCGATTGGATTGCTCAAAGATCCTGCTTCTATCGTTTCGATGCTTTGCACAACAATATGGTTTTATTTTTTAAAGGGAATCAAGGAAAATGAAGCGATGTTTAGTGCAACAGAAGAAGACACTGCTGCGGCGAAGTTTACGCTTGCACTACAGCAGATAATTGGCAATAAAGAACTGTATCTGGTAGTCGCGGCACTTGCCCTAACTGCATTAACTGTATACCTTATAAGGCGGCTGTCCATAAACCATGCATGGACGATAGCCATTTGCGTAGGCTGTAGTTTAGATTTGACGATCATGCTGGTGGGCTATTCTGTACTGGAAAAGGGCACAAAAATTTTAGGGGCTGTACTAGGGACGTTGTTGTCCTTGCTTGTTAATTTTGGGATCGAGTTCTTCCTATACAATTTGGATTACTCTAGAATTGAACGTGTGCAATTTGAAGATGATGAATATTATTACTATGTAAAAGCAATACCAAAGAGCTATGTGTCCACGAAAGAAAAACAGGTAAAGAAGATTAATGCGCAAAAAAGGGATACGATCAATAAAAGAGAACTGGCAGAAGAATTAGATATAGATCAGGATTTACTAGATGACTAAAGTGGAAAGCGCCACAGCCACGAAATTTACAAGGGCTTCGCTAAGTGGATCGGGTGGCTTTTGCACGAGGTTTTGGAAAACATCATGAAGTGTTCTATGCAGAAAGGTTGTGAGTAGGTGGAAAATTTATTCGGAATACTAAATAACTTCATAGATAATTACTTATTCTGGATTGATTTTCCTGAAGTCAACCATATAGATTTTGTAGAAATTATTATTATTTCCTTTCTTGTATATAACATTATGGTTTGGATTAAAAATACGAGGGCATGGATGCTGTTTAAGGGAATTATCGTGATTCTTATCTTCATTGTAATTGCGGCCCTATTCCAGATGAACACGATTTTGTGGATTGCAGGCAAGACAGTGAATGTTGCCATTATTGCTGTTATTATCGTTTTTCAACCGGAACTTAGAGGGGCATTAGACCAGCTTGGCAGAAAAAAATTTCTGAAATCGCTGTTCCCGTTTGACTCGCAAAAGAATCAAGAGATGGTGAGTGAAAAAACGATCAACGAGATGGTGAAGGCGACGTTTGAAATGGCGAAAGTGAAAACCGGAGCGCTAATCGTTGTGGAGCAGGAGGTAGTATTAAAAGAATATGAGCGAACTGGAATTTTATTGGATTCTATTGTGTCAAGTCAATTGTTGATCAATATATTTGAACACAATACGCCATTGCATGATGGTGCAATCATCGTAAGGGGGGATCGGGTGATTTCTGCAACCTGCTATCTGCCGTTGTCGGATAGCTTGGAATTAAGTAAAGATTTGGGTACAAGACACCGTGCGGCCATAGGAATCAGTGAAGTAAGCGATGCTCTTGTTGTTGTCGTTTCAGAAGAAACAGGAAATGTTTCGCTCGCAGTAGGCGGAGAACTATGGCGGAATATAGATGCGGAATACTTGCGTGGCAAACTGTCTTTTGGTCAAACAGGCTCTCTTAATACTACATGGTTTAAAGCGTGGAGGAAAAGGAGGGTGAAGCATGATTAAGAAAATGGTGGCAACAGCATTTAAGCATCTGACAAATCACCTTGGGCTTAAGGTCTTGTCTGTTGTGTTTTCTGTTGTATTGTGGCTAGTGGTTGTAGGCATTGACGATCCGGAAATAACGAGGTCTTTTACGATACCGGTAACGGTTCAAAACAAAGAACTGGTCGAGAAGATGGGAAAAGTATATGACATAATCAATGATACCAACGTCGCGTCTTTTTCGTTTACCGGAAAACGTTCCTATGTAGAAAAAATGACGCCTGCTAATTTTACGGCTATGGCAGATTTAGGGCAGGTTGATTTTACCCAAGAGAGTGAAGTGAAAACGGTGCCGATTGTAGTAAAACCAGACAAATGGGAGACGCAGTTTGTAATCGTTCGCCAGACAGCCAATATGCAGATTACAATCGAAGATTTATCATCGGAGCAATTTGTTATTACATCCCTAACGTATGGTACACCTGCAAAAGGCTATGCAAGAGGGAATATAGAAGCTACACCAAGCCTGATTAAAGTTTCTGGGCCACAGTCGGTTGTTTCTAAAATAGAAAAAGTAGTGGTAAGTGTGAATATAGAAGGTCTAAAAACGGATGTAACGGATAATGTGATACCCATGATGTACGATGAAAGCGAAAATATCATAGAGTCGGATCAGCTTACTTTAAACCATAGTTCTATTTTGGTACGCATTCAAATCCTTAGTACAAAGAGTCTGCCCATTACTTGCAGCGAGGTGGAAGGCCAACCTGCGGATGGCTATCAGCTTACAAATTTAGAATATGCGCCGGGTATGGTAACTGTTAAGGGGAAGGCGGCCGATTTAAATGCAATTGATGAAATTGCGATTCCTAGATGGGCAATCGATATACAAGGTGCTACAGCAGATGTCGAAAAACCCATTGATATTACACCCTATTTGCCGGAGGGCATTACCTTAGTTGATGCAGATGCAAACCAAATTGCGGTTAAGGCAATCATAGAGCAGCTTGCTACAAAAAGCATTGAATTTTCCGTTAAAAATATTGTGGTCGATAATATACCGCCGGAAGAATATAAGTGGGAATTTGTTCAGGAAACAATTACAATCCGTGTAAGGGGGCTGGCGGATGATATAGATGCAGTATCTGCCGAAGACGTTATCGTCAAGCTGAATCTAGAAGGACTTGACCTAGGTTCGCACCCGGTAGAGGCAGAAGTGATCATGGCCGATAACTTCAAGGTTTTAGATCAGGTTATGGTTCAAATTGTAATCACGGAAAATAAAAGCGAAAATGAAAATACGGTAGGCCCGGATAATACAGGTGGCAGTATGAATAAATCATCTGTGGGCAATCAAGAAGATTCACTGATTGCCCATTAGAAAATAAAGAATAGCAGAGGTATAAAAAAATGACCAGGATGTTTGGAACGGACGGCGTACGTGGAATTGCCGGGACGGGATTAACGATTGAACTTGCGATGAAACTAGGGCAGGCGGGAGCATATGTCCTTACGAAAACGAAGGAACATCAACCTACGATCATTGTTGGCTGCGATACGAGGGTTTCAGGAGGTATGCTTGCGAATGCATTGATGGCAGGTATTTGTTCTGTAGGTGCAAATGCAGTTTATATGGGAGTGGTGCCTACGCCGGCAATTGCTTATCTTACGAGGAAACATAAAGTAGATGCAGGCGTGGTCATATCTGCATCGCATAATCCAATGGAATTTAATGGCATTAAGTTCTTTAACGGAGACGGGTATAAATTATCGGATGCCTTGGAAGATGAGATTGAGGGCTTGATAAATAGTAGTATGGAAGGCGTTACAATGCCACGGGGATCTGGGATTGGGACAATACGCTACCGTTTTGATGCACGAGAAGAATATGTATTTTTCATGAGAAAAACAGTGCCTATAGATTTAAGCGGATTAAAAATTGTAGTAGACTGCGCGGAGGGAGCGGCTCATTATACAGCCGTTGCGACACTTCAAGGGCTCGGAGCCAAACTGGTTGCAATCCATACGAATCCAGACGGAACAAACATCAATGCGAACTGCGGATCTACCCATATGGATGAATTGCGGGCAAGGGTTGTCTATGAAAAGGCAGATGTGGGTCTTGCATTTGACGGAGACGCAGATCGTATGCTGGCGGTAGATGAGCTTGGAAATAAAGTAGATGGCGATGAAGTGATGGCGATCTGTGCCAATTACATGAAAGAAAAAGGCACTTTGAAAAAGAACACGGTTGTAGCTACGGTCATGAGCAACCTTGGATTTTTTCTTATGGGGGAAAAACGTGGCATCCATATAGAGCAGACAAAAGTGGGAGATCGCTATGTACTGGAAAATATGGTAGAGAACGGCTATAATATGGGTGGAGAACAATCAGGGCATATTATTTTTCTGGATGAAAATACAACAGGTGATGGACTGCTTAGTGCACTGCATCTGTTAGAAGTTATGGTGGATACCAAACAGAAGCTTTCGGATTTGTCGAAGGTCATGGAAGTGCTGCCACAGGCATTGGTTAATGCAAAAGTACCGAACCATAAAAAGATGAGGTATATGGAATATAGTGAAATTGCGCAGGCAATCGAAAACCTAGAAAAGAAATTTGCAGGCGAAGGAAGAGTGCTCATCCGTCCGTCAGGAACGGAACCGCTTGTCAGAGTTATGATTGAAGGGAAGGAGCAGGCGGTCATTGATAAGGATGCAAAGATGCTTGCTGAACTAATCATGAAAAATATGTTGTAAAGAAGACTTATCAGATTTATGGCACAAAAAGACGTGTCTTTTATCAGGCTATCAATAAAACAGAGGGGGATAATAGAATGGTAAGCCAAAAGGTAGTAATTAAAAATCCGACGGGGCTGCATTTACGGCCTGCAGGTATTTTATGCAAAGAGGCAATGCAGTTTAATTCTTTGATTACATTTAAATTCAAAGAAAGCACAGCGAATGCAAAAAGCGTATTAAGTGTGTTAGGGGCATGCATCAAATCTGGCGATGAAGTTGAATTTTTTTTTGACGGTGATGACGAAGAAGAGGCACTAAAATCGATTATTCAGGCAATTGAAAGTGGACTTGGCGAATAATGAAAGGACACGAAAAGAAATTATCATGTAGGGGGCAGTATGTTAAACTATAAAAAATACAAGCGGGCACCGGTCATACATTATCCAAAAAGGGAATGGCCAAACCATGAAATAGAAAAAGCGCCTATTTGGTGCAGTGTAGATTTGCGCGATGGCAATCAGGCATTAGTTGAACCGATGGATGTTAGTGAAAAAATTGAACTATTCCAATTGCTGATTAAATTAGGGTTTAAAGAAATTGAAATTGGTTTTCCGGCAGCCTCTCAGATTGAATTTGATTTTTTAAGAAGATTAGTAGACGAAAACTTGATACCGGACGACGTTACCGTACAGGTGTTGACGCAGTGCCGGGAACATCTGGTTGAACGTACATTTGAATCGATAGTTGGAATTGAAAATGTCATTGTACATATATATAATTCTACATCCACGCTGCAAAGAGAAGTCGTTTTTGGCATGGACAGGGAAGAAATTAAGAAGATAGCAGTCGATGGAACGAATATGGTGAAGGAGCGTGCCAAGCATTTTAAAGGCAATCTTGCATTGGAATATTCACCGGAAAGTTTTAGTGGCACAGAACTGGATTTTGCATTGGACATTTGTATGGCAGTAACAGAGGCATGGAATCCAACGCCGGAACATAAAATTATTTTAAATCTTCCGAATACAGTGGAAATGACTACGCCAAATGTATATGCAGATCAAATTGAATGGATGCACAAAAATCTGAAAAGCCGTGACACAATCATTCTGAGCGTACACCCCCACAATGACAGGGGGACCGGCGTAGCGGCAACAGAGCTTTCCATACTTGCAGGCGCAGAGCGGGTGGAAGGAACCTTGTTTGGAAATGGGGAACGTACCGGGAATGTTGATATTTTAAACCTTGCATACAATATGTTTTCACATGGCATAAACCCAATGCTTGATTTGGAAAATATGAATGAAATTATTGATACCTATGAAAGATGCTGTAAAATGCAGGTGGGATTACGCCACCCTTATGCGGGGCAATTGGTGTTCACTGCGTTTTCCGGCTCACACCAAGATGCAATTAGTAAGGGTGTAGCTGCATTGACGGCAAAGCAGGACGGTATCTGGCAAGTGCCATATCTGCCAATCGACCCATCTGATTTAGGCAGGAAATATGAGCCTGTTGTACGGATTAATAGCCAGTCCGGCAAGGGTGGCGTTGCATTTGTCATGAGTACCGTATACGGCTATCAGCTTCCGAAAGAAATGCAGAGGGAATTTGCGGCTGTTATTCAAAAAATTTCAGAACAGATAGGCGGAGAAGTAACGCCAAATGTCATTATGGATACGTTTGAGAAGGAATATTTAGAACTAAAAGATCCATTCGAGTTTATAAAAGTAAAAGTAGAAGATGTAGGGGAAAAAGATTCTCATGCCGCGCTTGATTTTAAATATAAGGGCGAGCTCATGCATGAGGACGGAGAGGGAAATGGACCGCTCGATGCAGTGAAACATGCAATTGCAAAGCAGATGGATATAAACATTCGGCTAACCCACTACTCGGAACATGCGATCGGGAAAGAATTCCATACGAAGGCGGCTGCCTATATCCAGATGAGGAACAACGAAACAGGAAAATCTACCTTTGGGGTAGGGGTAAGCTCAAATATTACAAGAGCCTCTATCCGGGCATTCTTTAGTGCACTAAATAGGCTAATGTAAATGCGGGCATTTTTGGGTAACGCAATGGATGTAAATGTGATCATTCTGGATGCACGCAATCATGGATGGAAAGCCGAGAGTTTGGGTAAATGAAATCGTTGCTAAAAGTTGGACAGAGGAGATATGAAATGAAAAGAATTCTAGTAACCGGCTGTAATGGACAACTAGGCCGTGCAGTTAATTTAGAATATGCGCAAGAAGATGTGGAATTTATTAATACAGATGTGGAAAAGAGCGATAACGTTACAGCTCTTGATATAACAAATTTAGAGCAGGTAGAGGAACTTGTCCACACAAGGCAACCCGATGTCATTATCAATTGTGCGGCACATACTGCTGTGGATTTATGTGAATCACAGTGGGATAGCGCCTATCGCATCAATGCATTAGGACCTCGAAATCTGAGTATTGCGGCCACCAAAGCCGGGGCAAAGATAATCCATATATCTACGGATTATGTATTTAGCGGACAAGCAAAGGTTCCCTACACGGAGTTTGATGAAGTTGGTCCAAATAGTGCATATGGCAAGACAAAGCTTGAGGGAGAACGGTTCGTACAAAAATTTGCCAAGGATTATTTTATCATCCGCACCGCATGGCTGTATGGCGATGGTAAAAATTTTATTAAAACGATGCTGCGGCTTTCCGAAAGCAACGATACGGTGCGTGTCGTTGGCGATCAAGTAGGAACGCCAACCAGCACGGTGGAATTGGCGAAAATGATTCATTATTTAGAACCAACAAGGAACTATGGGCTGTTTCATGGAACTTGCGAGGGTAGCTGCAGTTGGGCTGAATTTGCGAAAGAAATATTTAAACTTGCAGGGAAAACAACGAAAGTTGAAACGATTACAACAGCGGAATTTAAAACGGTGGCGGCAAGGCCGGCTTACTCCATCTTAGAAAACTATATGTTGAAGCTGACGACAGATTTTTCTATGGCGGACTGGAAAGACGCTCTTGTTGACTATTTAAAAAAAGAGGCATCCAACAAATAAACTTAAAATGAATTTTATAAGTGAAAAGTAGCGCGGAGGGTACTGTAGTACGAATTGTTTCGCGTAGAACGAAGTGAAATGCAGTGCAGCGCTAATTGTTTCGTATAGAACGAAGTGAAATGCAGTGCTAATTGTTTCGTATAGAACGAAGTGAAATGCAGTGCTAATTGTTTCGTATAGAACGAAGTGAAATGCAGCGCTAATTGTTTCGTATAGAACGAAGTGAAATGCAGTGATAATTGTTTCGTGTGATGGGGGATAAGTGAAATGCAGCCATTGGTGAGTATCTGTATTCCCACCTATAATAGCGAGGAATACATAAGGAATACAATTTTGTCTATCTTAAAACAGACCTATGAAAATATAGAAATCAGCGTGGTAGACGACCAATCAAGCGACAATACGGTTGCCATTATTGAGCAGCTACAACGAAAAGACAACCGGATAACCCTATATAAAAATGAACAAAACCTAGGCATGGCAGGAAACTGGAATAGATGCTTGTCACTTGCGAAAGGCGACTTTATCAAATTAGTCTGTGCAGACGATATGATTGATAAGGTGGCGATAGAAAAAGAGGTGGCGGCAATGGTGGAATATCCGACGGTAAACCTCGTAGAAAGCGATACAAGACTGGTTGATAAGGACGGGAAAAAGACGGGCGTGTTTCGCCGATATCCCAAAGCGGGTTTGATCAATGGCAAAAAAGTCGCGAAATCTGCATTGATGATTCATAATTTTTTTGGTGCACCTGTCAATAATATGGTACGCAGTGCTGCATTGGCAAAGACGGGCGGATTTGATGCAGAATTTACCTATATTCTGGATTTTGACTTGTGGGTAAGATTGGCGTGTTTGGGAGATATCTATATTATACATGAAGTTTTGAATAGTTTCCGCATTCGCAATGATTCCAATACCGGTGATTTGATCAACAATAACCGCAAAGTCTATGTGGCAGAACACAAGAAGCTGCTTTTAAAATGCGCCAAAAGCAGCTTCTTAAAAATGAGTTGGCTGGAAATAAGATTAAGTATACTGATTCGCAAATTTCGCAATGTGCTGATTTGCGTCTACTTGAAAATATTTGCAAAATAGTTCATGCTTGAATGGAGTTAGGGACGAATGAAGAAATTGATAATTATACCGGCTTATAATGAGCAGGGCAATATTGAACGGACAATAAAAGACATCAAACAATATGCAAAAAGTTTTGATTATGTCATCATTAATGATTGTTCTACCGATGCAACATTGCAAATATGCCGAAAAAATAAATTCAATATCGTTAATTTGCCTGTAAATATGGGAATTGGGGGTGCCGTGCAAACAGGATATCTCTATGCCTATCGAATGGGCTATGATATAGCTGTTCAATTTGACGGAGATGGACAGCACGATGCAAAGTATTTAGAGCCAATGGCAAAGCGCTTAGAAGAACAAGAGCTAGATATGCTGATTGGTTCAAGATTTATTGAAAAAGAAGGATTTCAATCCTCCGGTATGCGTAGAATTGGAATCAAATATTTTACGGGACTGATAAAAATCATAACGAAGAAGCGTATTACAGACCCAACTTCCGGTATGCGAATGGTAAATCGAAACGTAATCGAACTGTTCTCCATAGATTACCCAAAAGACTATCCGGAGCCGGAAAGCGTAACGGCAATACTGAAAATGAAGAAAAGGGTAGAGGAGTTGCCGGTTATCATGCGAGAGCGGGCAGAAGGCATTTCTTCCATTTCTGCCCATAAATCTATCTATTATATGGTAAAAGTGACATTAGCAATCGGGATTGCCGCGATCCGTAAGCAGAAGGCATAGTAGGGAGGAATATGAGCTTTAGGACACAGATAATCATTGCAGTTGCCATTCTAATTGTATTGATCATAATATGTAATTTTATTCGAAAAAATATTCTGGATTTAAAATATGCACTCGTTTGGTTTATGGTAGGAATTATTATTTTGATTTTAGATCTATTTCCCGGAATCATGGAGAAAATGGCAGCGTATCTGGGAATACAACTTCCTATCAATATGCTGTTTTTCCTTGGATTTTGTTTTTCACTGCTGATTATCTTCGTATTGACCATTGTGATTTCAGGATTATCTAGGCGGGTAAAGAAATTAACGCAGGAAATCGCTTTATTGGATAAAAAGATAGAAGAGCTGCAGAAAAAAGGATAGAAAAGACAAGCAGGGATTACGATTCACAGCCCATTACCCTCTATAACGCGGGATGTTTTTCATCTTGTGCTTTTTCTAAAAAAATGGTAGACTGTGCGTAGGAGGCACTATGGGTACAAAGTTGCCAAAGCGTGCTTTCGCACAAAGTGCAAACATATTTTGCCAAGTGTTCAATGCAGGAGGAACCACACATGAGGACGTATTTAGTAACCGGAGGAGCCGGGTTTATTGGCTCCAATTATATTCACTATATGTTTCAAAAATATAATCAGGATATTACAATCATAAATGTTGACAAATTGACCTATGCCGGTAATTTGGAAAATTTAAAGGCAGTGGAGAGTAGGGACAATTATCTTTTTGTAAAAACGGACATATGCGACAAGGAGGCAATCAGCAAACTTTTTGCAGAACACGAGATTGACCGTGTCGTACATTTTGCGGCAGAGAGCCATGTAGACAGGAGTATAAGAAACCCAGAGGTGTTTGTACAGACGAATGTGCTAGGAACCTTTGTGATGTTAAATTGTGCAAAGACAGCTTGGGAACAGCCGGATGGCACCTTTAAAGAAGGGAAAAAATTTCTCCATGTGTCTACAGATGAAGTGTATGGTTCGTTGGAAAAGGAAGATGAATTTTTCTACGAAACGACGCCCTATGATCCACACAGCCCCTATTCGGCAAGTAAAGCAGGTTCTGACTTTTTAGTAAAATCCTATATTGACACCTATCAATTCCCTGCAAATATTACAAATTGCTCCAACAATTATGGACCTTACCAGTTTCCGGAAAAATTGATTCCTTTGATTATAAATAATGCGTTGCAAGGGAAAAAACTTCCGGTATATGGCGATGGCAAGAATGTCCGTGACTGGCTGTATGTAGATGACCATGCAAAAGCGATTGATCTGGTACAAGAGGAAGGCCGCATAGGGCAAACCTACAATATAGGTGGGCATAACGAAAAGCAAAATATAGAAATTGTTCAAATTATTATAGAAGTCCTGCAGGAAATGTTAAACGAGACAGACCCTAGAAGGGCACAGATAAGCAATGATTTGATTACCTATGTAGAAGATCGGAAAGGGCATGATCGAAGATATGCCATTGCACCCGACAAAATCAAGCAAGAAATTGGGTGGGAACCTGAAACGATGTTTAAAGAAGGAATAAAATTGACTATCAAATGGTTTTTTGAACATGAGGAATGGATGAAGCATGTAACGAGCGGCGACTACCAAAGCTATTATGAAGAAATGTATCAGGAAGCACCTGGCCACGAAGCTCAAAAAAGAAACGCCTAGGTACAAAAATACCTTGCCAAGTGTTTCATACAGGGAGGATTACAATGAAAGGTATTATTTTAGCAGGTGGTGCAGGAACAAGGCTCTATCCGCTGACAAAGGCAATTTCAAAACAGATGATGCCAATCTATGACAAGCCGATGATTTACTATCCCTTGTCTACGCTGATGCTTGCCGGGATACAAGAGATCCTTATTATTTCAACCCCACGGGATTTGCCGGTTTTTAAAGAGCTGCTCGGTAGTGGACAGCAGCTTGGGCTGGCATTGGATTATGCAGTGCAGGAAGAGCCAAGAGGGCTTGCAGACGCCTTTATCATAGGAGCTAAATTCATAGGAACAGACAGTGTGGCACTTGTATTAGGCGATAATATTTTCTATGGGCAAAGTTTTTCCAGAGTGTTAAGAAATGCGGCCGGACGCGAAAGCGGTGCAACCATCTTTGGCTATTATGTAAAAGACCCCAAAGAATATGGTGTTGTAGAGTTTGATGATTCCGGGAAAGCATTATCAATTGAAGAAAAGCCGGAAAAGCCAAAATCCAACTATGCAGTGCCCGGACTTTATTTTTACGACAATGATGTTGTGGAGATCGCAAAAAATGTGCAGCCTTCCAAACGAGGGGAAATTGAAATTACTGCCGTAAACAATGAATATTTAAAGCGAGGCACCTTGCAGGTAGAAACACTAGGTAGAGGGTTTGCATGGCTGGATACCGGAAGCCATGATATGCTATTGGCAGCGGCGGATTTTGTAGCTACCTTCCAAAAACGGCAGGGACTATATATTTCTTGTATTGAAGAAATCGCTTATAAAAAAGGATTTATTGAGAAAGAACAATTATTAAAATTAGCCGAGCCAATGGTGAAAACAGAATATGGGCAATACCTCATTGATATAGCGAATGGCCTATAGGGGATCGGAAAGAAAAAATGGGCGAACAGTGTGTAAACGGAGGAAAACATGGGTAAAATTACAGTAGAGGCATGTCTTTTTGAGGGACAGGAAATAGAAGGGCTAAAAGTAGTTGAGCCGACCATATACGGCGATAAACGGGGCTATTTTATGGAAACATATAATAGAAAGGATTATGAAGAGGCGGGAATTGCAGTAGAATTTGTGCAGGACAACCAGTCAGCCTCAAAAAAAGGCGTCCTTCGCGGACTGCATTTTCAGATAAACCACCCGCAGGAAAAGCTGGTACGGGTCGTAAGCGGCGCAGTATTTGACGTGGCAGTTGACTTAAGGGAAGGGTCTCCTACGTTTGGCAAGTGGTATGGGGTCATACTTTCAGCAGAAAATAAAAAACAGTTTTTTATTCCGAAAAATTTTGCACATGGATTCGTCGTATTGTCGGATGATGCTGAATTTGCGTATAAATGTGGAGACTATTATCGCCCAAATGATGAGGGTGGACTGCTATGGAGCGATCCACAAATTGGCATAGAGTGGATCTTGCCGGAGGGAATTGCAAAAGAGGGGTTGATTATTTCGGAAAAAGATCTAAAATGGAGTGGAATCTCTACATTAAAAAAATAAGCAAAGAGGAAGACACAAAATAATATGAATTTTATAGCAGAAATGCTCCATAACAGAAAATTAATATGGAAACTATCGAAGAACGATTTTAAAACAAAGTTTGCAGGTTCTTATCTCGGACGTATTTGGGCATTTGTGCAGCCGGTTGTAACGGTTTTCGTTTATTGGTTTGTTTTTGAAAAAGGATTACATCAAAAAGGGGTAAATACAAAAGAGGCTATCGAAGTTGCATTTGTGCTCTGGCTTGTTGCAGGGCTGACCCCATGGTTTTTCTTTTCAGATTGTTTAAGCGCTGGTACAAGCGTATTGCTGGAATATAATTATCTCGTAAAAAAAGTAGTATTTAATATTCGGATATTGCCCATCGTGAAAATTGTATCAGCACTGTTTGTCCATATGGCTTTTGTGGCATTTGTACTTTTGCTTTTTTGCTTTTATGGCTATTTGCCTGATTTATATACATTACAGGTATTGTACTATTCTATTTGTATTGCCTGCTTCGTTTTAGGGTTGGTATACATAACCAGTGCGGTCGTTGTGTTTTTTCGGGATTTAAGTCAAATTGTTATGATCTTCCTTCAAATTGGAGTCTGGATCACACCGATTATGTGGAATATAGATACCATGGGGCTCTCCCCTGCCCTGCTGTCTATCTTAAGGCTCAATCCTTTGTTTTATATTGTTGCAGGCTATCGGGATGCATTGATTAATAAGATATGGTTTTGGGAACATCCGGGCATGAGCGTATACTTTTGGGGTGTGACCATTGCGATCATTTTACTTGGAAACATCATCTTTCAACGCCTAAAAGTGCACTTTGCAGATGTAATATAAGGGAGGCGGTATGACGGAACTAGCAATTAAGGTAAACCACATAAGCAAAATGTATAAGCTTTACGATAAACCATCAGATCGCCTAAAGGAAGCGTTTGGTTTGGCGAAGAAAAAGAAGTATCAAGAGCATTTTGCAATCAATGATTTGGACTTGGAGATACAAAAAGGGGAAACGGTCGGCATTATAGGGACGAACGGTTCCGGGAAATCTACGATTTTAAAGATTATTACGGGTGTCATCAACCCGACGAAAGGAGATGTGTTGGTAAAAGGGCGCATATCCGCCTTATTAGAACTGGGAGCCGGGTTTAATATGGAGTATACCGGTATCGAAAATATTTATTTAAATGGAACGATGATCGGATTTTCACAGGCGGAAATAGAGGAACGCCTAGACGCTATTTTAGAATTTGCAGATATTGGCGCATTTGCACATCAGCCGGTAAAAACTTATTCGAGTGGTATGTTTGTACGCCTGGCATTTGCGGTAGCAATTAATATTGATCCGGAAATATTGATTGTAGATGAGGCATTGTCCGTGGGAGATGTGTTTTTTCAGGCAAAATGCTATCGAAAGTTTGAAGAGTTTAAAAAAGAAGGGAAGACGATTCTTTTTGTCAGCCATGACCTAAGCAGCATTACGAAATACTGTGACCGGGCAGTTTTGCTTAATAAAGGGATAAAGGTAATGGAAGGGACACCAAAGGAAGCCGTAGATATGTACAAGCGGGTGCTTGTCAATCAGGTTCAAAGCGACATGGAACATACGACAAAGTGGGAACCAAAGAAAAGGGGACCAACATGGAGCAGCCATCTTTTATTGAATCCGGAAACGCTGGAATATGGGGATAAGCGGGCAGAAATTACAGATTTTGCAGTTTTAGATCAAGCGGGATCCATTCTAAATGTAATTGAAAAAGGGACTTGCTTTTCGATTAAAATGAAAGTGGAATTTACAGAGGATATAAAGGAACCTATTTTTGCATTTACACTTAAGAACCTATTGGGCATAGAATTAACAGGTACGAATACGGTGCTTGAAAAGCAGATTGTACAGCCAAAAAAGAAGGGGGAAATACAGGAAATTACGTTTACACAAGTTATGCGCCTGCAAGGCGGGGAATATTTATTGTCGTTAGGGTGCAGTGGCTATCGAAACGAGCAATTTGTAGTTTATCACAGATTGTATGATGTATGTGGGATCACCGTTGTTTCCGACAAGAATACAGTAGGGTATTTCGATATGGATTCAGAGCTGCTGATTGAATAGCCGCGAATCATTGCTGATTGAACAGTCTCTGATGAAATCATTGCGGAAGGAATCGCTGCATCGAATAAACTAGGGCGTAGCATTTTGATATGGATTTGGAAGTAGTCATTGTGTAAATTAGGGGTATAAAATGAAAGTGAAAAAATTTAATGTTGTAAGGGTACGTTTTCATCTAAAAGAAGAACATACTTTAGTGATCCAAGGTTTTGTATGTGGAATGTCTCAGACAGCGGATCAATTTAAGGTTTTTCTGGATGGGGAATCCCTTCATTATACGGCCGAAAAACAGGAGGGGTTTGAGGTACGCAGACGCTACCATGCATATGATATGGGAATCCAGACGGAATATTTCCTATATATTGAACTTCCAAAAGACTACAAAAACAGAAAAAAGCTTATGTTGTTTACAGGCAGTGAAACGGAAAAAGAACTGTCATACACAATAGGTACGCCGCAATTGTGCAAACTGCAAGGTGGAGTGGAATATTGTATCGATTCGGTGGAAAAAAGGGATGGGAACTGCAGGATAACAGGATGGGCAGTTTCTATGGAGCCACTTGACATAACATTATTGGGAAAGCAGTTTGAGAAAAAAGAGCATTATGGAGTAACGTTTCATAAAAGAAACGATTTATTGGTTTATTATCGGGAAGTAAAGGAACTGCCAAACTGTGGATTTGAAATTACGATTTTTCAAAATAAAATCGGGGAACTGGGGGTGCAAATAAAGGCAGGGGAGAAGGAAAGCAAATATAGGGTTCCGGTATTGCTTCAAGTAAGTGTAAAGGAAGGAATTTCCAATCGCTATATCGGAAAAGGGATTCGCTTTTTCCAAAGGCATGGATTGGTCTTGGCTTTGCGTAGAATATTTGAAATTGTGTCAAGCAAATATTTTTCCAGTACAGCCTACGAGAAATATCAAAAGGCGGAAATGCCGGATCGGTATCATCTGGAAAAACAGCAGAGGGAATGCTTTTTATACCAGCCACTCTTTAGTATTGTAGTGCCCCTTTACAAAACGCCCCGAAAATACCTACGGCAGCTTGTGGCATCCATACAAGCGCAAAGCTATGAAAAATGGGAATTGTGCCTGTCCGATGGAAGCGGTGCGGATGCTTCGCTGGCTGAATTCCTAAAACCCTTAAAACAGAAGGATTGCCGGATAAAAGTAGTATACAGCGAGCAGGAACTACAGATTTCAGAAAATACAAACGCCGCCATTGCAATTGCTACAGGGGACTTGATCGCTTTCGTAGACCATGACGATCTGCTCCGCGCAGATGCACTCTATGAGTGCGTAAAGCTTGTAAATCAAAAACCGGACACGGAGCTTATCTATACCGATGAAGATAAACGGTCAATGGATGGAAAACATTATTTCCAACCGCATTTTAAATCGGATTTTAATATTGATTTACTGTGCAGCATGAATTATTTCTGCCATTTGGTGGTAGTCAAAAAAAGCCTTATAGAGCGTGTTGGGCTTTTAAGGGGGGAATTCGACGGTGCACAGGATTACGATTTCGTATTACGCTGTGTCGAACAGACGAGGCAGATAGGGCATATACCAAAAGCGCTGTATCACTGGCGTGCCCACATAGATTCTACGGCGGAAAACCCAAAAAGCAAGGCATATGCCTTTGAAGCAGGCAAAAGGGCGATCCAGGCTCACTATGAGAGGATAGGCATACCCGCCCATGTAGAAAATGGAGAATATCCAGGCTTATATAGAACAACATACCAGTGGGAAGATAAGCCTTTGATTTCGATTTTGATTCCAAATAAAGATCATATCGAAGATTTGGACAACTGTATAAAAACAATTCAGACAAGCTCCACATATCGGAATTTTGAATTTGTCATTATAGAAAACAACAGCCAGAAAAAAGAAACGGCAGCTTATTACAAGCAGCTGCAAGAACAGGATGAAAAGGTTCGGGTAGTGTACTGGGAGGATGAATTTAATTATGCTAAAATCAATAATTTTGGTGTGCAATATGCAAATGGCGAGTACCTCCTCCTGCTAAATAACGACACAAAGATTCGAAACCCCGACTGTTTGTGGGAGCTGCTTGGCTATTGTATGCGAGAAGACGTAGGCGTAGTAGGCGCTCGGCTCCATTATGAAGATGGGACAATCCAACATGCCGGGGTTGTGGCTGGAATTGGTGGAATTGTAGGGCACACGTTTGTAGGGAGCGACGAAACGGATAATGGGTATTTTTCCAGAATCATATGTGCACAAGACTACAGTGCTGTGACCGGCGCATGTATGATGACGAAAAAATCCATTTTTCAAGAAGTCGGTGCAATGACAGATGGATTAGCCGTAGCCTTTAATGATATCGACTATTGCCTAAAAGTCAGGGAATCAGGTAAACTAGTCGTATATAACCCCTATGCACAATTATACCATTATGAATCGAAGTCTAGGGGGCTGGAAGATACACCGGAAAAATTAGAACGATTTTATGATGAAATGAATTTCTTTATGAAAAAATGGGCAAAGATTTTAGAAGAGGGCGACCCCTACTATAACCGAAATCTCACTTTGGCCAAAGCAGATTTTTCATTGAGGAAATTTTGATAAAAGTACAGCAATAAGGAAGCACCACAGCCACTAGGCTTAAAAGGACTTCATAAAAGCTTAAAGGACTTCGTTAAGTGTCTGGGTGCGCTTTCACACTAGGTTTAAGAGTACCTCACCAAGTGTTCAATGCCAATAAGGAAGCACCACAGCCACTGGGCTTAAAAGGACTTCATGGAAGCCTAAAGGACTTCGTTCAGTGTCTGGGTGCGCTTTCACACTAGGTTTAAGAGTACTTCACCAAGTGTTCAATGCAAGGAGGAAATATGATAGAAAAGGTAGGAGAGGTAAGTTTAAATTACAGACATTACCCGGGGGAAGATTTTTACAGCGATGGGAAGGTAGAGGACGAGATATTAGACATCGTAAAAAATAACCCAGAGGAGGATTTTACAAAAATCATCAATGAACGGTTGGATTGGGCCATCTTGTATCATCTATCCAAGCAGCGGACAAATATTATTTCATGGTATCCTTTTGAAGAAGATGCAAAAATATTGGAAATCGGTTCAGGCTGTGGGGCAATCACCGGTACCTTGGCCGAAAAGGGAAACAAGGTAGTGTGTATTGATTTATCAAAGAAACGCAGTGAAATTAATGCACATCGAAATAAGGAAAAACAAAACATTGAAATTTTGGTTGGCAATTTTCAGGATATCGAGCAAGAGCTGGAACGAGATTTTGACTATATAACGTTGATAGGAACGTTTGAATATGGGCAAGCTTATATAGAGGGCATTCACCCCTACCATGGGATGTTGCGTGCCATATTAAGCCATTTAAAGCCGGGGGGCAAGATTTTTATTGCAATCGAAAATAAATACGGACTAAAATATTGGGCAGGCTGCCAAGAAGATCATGTTGGAAGATTTTTTGAAAATATGGAAGGGTATCAAAACACGGATGGCGCAAGAACGTTTTCAAGGCAGGAATTAACAAAGATCATAGAAGAATGTGGCTGCCGCGACTACTATTTCTATTATCCGTATCCTGACTATAAATTTCCGAAAACAATCTATTCTGATGCATACCTGCCCCATATAGGGGAATTAAATCAAAATGTATGCAATTTTGATCGCAGAAGACTCGTACTTTTTGATGAGGGGAAAGTGTACAATCAGATTATTGCAGATGAATTGTACCCAACATTCGCCAATTCATTTTTGATTGAAATAAGAAAAGAGGTTTAAAATGGACAGGGATAGGATAAAAAGAATACTATATACGAAGTATTCCAACGACCGTGCACAACAATTTTGTATCCGTACGCAGATCGTGGAAGTGGGGGAAAATAAGAGGCGTTTTCTTATAAAAAGCAGCGAATATCCCAGCGCACAAAAGCATATCGAACATATTGCCGCTGTGGGGGAAACATTAGCCGGCTTATATGCGGAAAGCAGATTTTTGATCAACCGGTGTTTTCTGGATGCAGATCAAGTGATACTAGAATATATAGAGGGCACAACCCTAGAAGAAGAGCTTGATACCCTCCTTGATAGAAAGCAAATAGACGGGGTTTTGCAATTGATAGGGGAAGCGGCAACGCAGATTCGTACAATCAAAGATCAAAAAGAATTTGAAAAGAGCCCTGAATTTGTGGAGGTGTTTGGAGATGCCCAACTTCCAGGAGGACTACTGGCCGCACCGGCAGCAAACATTGACATGCTGTTTTCAAATATTTTAGTCAACGATAATTGGAATATCATTGACTATGAATGGACCTTTTTGTTTCCGATACCTACGAACTACATTGTATTTCGTGCCATTCATTATTATATCGAAAGTGCGGCAAAGCGTTGGACGGTCAAAATAAAAAACCCATATGAACAATTGGGCATCTCCACGGCAGAAATGATTGCCTATGAAAGAATGGAACAGAATTTTCAAAAATATACCCAAGGGGATCACGTAGCGCTTGGGACATTGTATCATGCGATGGGGCAGGCGGCGATTCCAATTTCTGATATTTTGGAAAGGATAGATGAGCGGAAACTGCAAGTATACTTTGATAGAGGAGATGGATTTAAGGAATCGGATTCCTGCTTTATCGAATCCGGGACACAAGGGAAATTCCAGGCAATAGTACAACTGCCAAAAGGTGTGGTTCGATTGCGTTTAGACCCCAGCTTAAAGGCATGTATGCTTGAGGAACTAAAGATAGCGTGGGATAAGGATTTTGTAGAACAGGTGAAGATTACGACAAATGGATATGAACTAGATAAAGGTACGTACCTTTTTCAGACAACGGATCCGAATATTACGATTACAGATTCTTTCAAAGACAGAAAAGTGCTATATATCGAGTATCGACTCAATCTATTAAATGTAGAGACAGTAGAATATCTGATTCATAAGCTGAAGAATAAAACGCGAAATCAACCGGCAGAACAGATACCGAAGGATACAACGCCACAAAACGTTTCGATTTTAAAGGAATCCAACGATCAAAAATCAGAGCAGAAGCCTGAAAATGCAACACAAGACGCATCTGCTAAAAACAGTATTTTTCGATCAAAAAGAGGGAATAGAAAGAAAACTCAAAAAAAGTGAACCAAAGGCACGAAGATCAGATTTTTTTTGATTATAACTGTTAAGGCTATATAGAGTAAATGAAAAGAGTGGTCAAAGGCACGAGGTTTGAAGATATGCTAAATGGATTAATGGGAGTATCATGGGTAAAAAAGAACAATATAAACGATTATTGAATTATGCGGCAAGTTTGTGGATCTTGGCGGTAGAAACCTTTATGTTTGGCTATATGTGGTATACCTATTATGTGGTAATTATGGAAAACATGGACAGGGGATTTTACCGCAGGGGCAATTGGGCAGTGATTGGCATGTATACGCTGATTGTCTTTTTATTCACGAGGGCATTTGGCGGCTATAGCATCGGATATCTGCGGATAGCCGACGTTTGCCTATCGCAGGTGCTGGCACTTTTCGCAAGCAACGTGGTGGGTTATCTGCAAATTCAAATTACGATCGCCAGCGATCAGTATCTACCAGTGCGGCCGATACTGCAGCTGACGACAGCGGAACTAGTTGTGATATTGCCAAGCATCTTTATCATACGTTATCTTTTTACACGCTTGTATCCCCCAAGAAAAATGATTGTCATCTATGGGGAATATTCACCGCAGGATTTAATTGAGAAAATTAATTCCAGAAAAGACAGGTATGATATATGCGCGACGGAAAGCGTGAAAGTAGGTTATGAAATGCTTTACACCAGAATCATGGAGTATGAGGCAGTACTGCTTTGTGATCTTCCATCAGAAATTCGTAATCAGATATTGAAATTCTGTTTTGACCAGAAAAAAATGACCTATATGACGCCCAAGTTGTCGGATATTATCATAACTGGTGCAGAGAAAGTCCACCTATTCGACACGCCATTAATGCTTGCAAGGAATCAGGGTTTGACAATTGAACAGCGGATTGTAAAAAGAATGGTAGATATCGTCCTTTCGATCGCTGCAATTATCATTACCTCGCCGATGTTTCTGCTTATTGCGGCATGTATCAAGGGCTATGACAAGGGACCGGTCTTTTATACCCAAGAGCGTGTTACCGTAGATGGGAAACGTTTTCAGATTATAAAATTTCGAAGTATGCGTGTAGATTCAGAAACAGAGGGCGCCCGCCTTGCAAGAAAAAGGGACGAGCGGATTACCCCGATAGGAAACATCCTGCGGCGTATCCATTTTGATGAATTTCCACAAATATTTAATATTTTAAAAGGAGAGATGTCCTTCGTAGGTCCAAGACCGGAACGTGCACAAATTGCAGAGGAATATGAAAGCATCATACCGGAATTCGGGTTTCGGCTAAAAGTAAAGGCAGGCCTAACAGGCTATGCCCAAATCTATGGAAAATATAACACAACTCCATACGATAAATTAAAATTAGATTTAACTTATGTGGAAAACTATTCTGTTTTGCTTGACTTAAAACTTCTGCTCATGACGGTTAAAATTGTATTCCAAGGGGAAAATACAGAAGGCGTCGAGCACAGCCAGAAGACGGCAGTGAAAGAAAAGTAATGGAAAGGCGGCGTATAGAAGACATGGCGATGCAGCGAAGGTTCAAAGTGCGGCGTTTAAAAGACATGACGATGTAGCGAAAGTTCAAAGGGCGGCGTTTAGATGATAGGGCGATGTAGCGAAAATTCAAAGGGTGGCGTTTAGATGATAGGGCGATGTAGCGAAAATTCAAAGGAGCAGCAGTATGCAGGTGAATGATACATTTTGGCCACTGGTAACAGTCGTTATGCCGGCCTACAATGCAGAAAAATATATTAAGCAGGCGATAGATTCGGTCCTTGTGCAGGGGATAGATACAGAACTTATTATCATTGATGATCAATCGATGGATCATACTGCAGAGGCTGTCATGCCATATGTAGATGGGAGCACCGTGATTTATGTGAAAAATGCAACGAATATGGGTGCGGCCAAAAGCAGGAATGTGGCTATTTCAATGGCAAAAGGTGCTTTTATTGCATTTTTAGATGCCGATGACTGGTGGGATGTTGGCAAACTAGAAAAACAGCTTGCATGTTTAAACAAAAATGAGGGGGTCCTATGTTGTACAGGACGGGAATTAAGGAAGGAAGACGGTACGAGCATGGGCAAAGTGATTCGAGTACCGCAAGTTATTACCTATAAAATGATGCTAAAGACGAACTGTATTCCCTTTTCTTCCGCATTAATAAAGACAGAAGTAGTAAGAGAATTTTATATGAGCCATGCAGAACTCCATGAAGATTATCTTTTATGGCTACAGGTACTAAATAAATACCCATGTGCCTATGGTATAGATGAACCTATGTTAAAGTCAAGGCTAAGCCAAGGCGGGAAATCAAGGAATAAATACAAATCTGCGCAGATGCACTTTGGCGTCTACCGGGTTGTTGGATATGGTTATGTAAAATCCATCTACTATTTTATACATTATATGGTGAATGGGATTTTGAAATATAGATAGTTTTGTGGCAACTAGTTCATATTTTATACATTATATGGTGAATGGGATTTTGAAATATAGATCGTTTTGCAGCAATGAGAGATGTTTTACGTAGCAAAGGCCAAAGAATGTGTGATGGAACAGGAGATAATAGATGGAACAGGGATTTTGGCAAAAATTACAGCGGGTAAAAATAAAGGATCTCGTGCATATCATTTTTTTCTTGCTGGCGTGCCCCATTTCTTTTGTTTATCGCCGATTCCGCAAAGACCTATGGCTCATTTGCGATAATGAAAATGAAGCAAGGGATAATGGCTATTGGCTTTACCGATATATTGTAAATACCAAAAAAGATCAAGATGTGATGTATGCCATAAATAAGAAATCACCTGATTATATACGGGTAAAACAGTTGGGGAAAATAGTCTCATATGGTGGCTTTGCCCACTGGATCTACTATTTAACAGCAAGTAAAAATATCAGTTCCCAAAAAGGCGGCAAGCCGAATGCGGCCATCTGCTATGTATTGGAAGTAAATGGGCTACTTAAAAATACGCGTATTTTTTTGCAGCATGGTATCACGAAAGATGACATGCAGTTTCTTTATTATAAAAATACAAAAATGAGTTTATTTGTATGTGCCGTGGAAAAAGAATATGATTATGTAAGCAAGAATTTTGGCTATCCTGCTGGGGGTGTTTTAAATCTTGGGTTCTGCCGTTTTGATAATTTGTTTCCTGTTCCCAGTGCAAAAAAGAAAATACTTGTCATGCCGACCTGGCGCAATTGGATTGGAGCCCCAACCAGTAAATCCTATCAATACGAAAATATTAAGGACTTTAGAAATACAGAATATTTTAAGCAATGGAACGGTTTTTTAAAAAGCATACCAGTCCAAACCTTGCTGGAAGAACAAGATATAGAACTTATTTTTTATCCTCATCGGGAAATGCAGGGTCATCTACACTATTTTCAGCTAGATACCAAAAGCATCGTACTTGCAAAATGGCCAGAGTATGATGTGCAGGATCTATTAAAAGAAGCCATACTCTTAGTGACAGACTATTCTAGTGTGGCGATGGATTTTGCATATATGAAAAAGGCATTGCTGTATTATCAATTTGATTATGAAATGTATCGAAACGGTCACTATGCAGCCGGATATTTTGACTATAAAGACGATGGATTCGGCGAGGTCTGTGGTTGCTTAGAGGAACTGGAAACTGCAGTTTTAAATTTATGCTCGCATAATTTTAAAATGGAAGAGCCATATCGACAGCGTGCAGATGAATTTTTTGCAGGCTCTGATAGAGAAAACTGCAGACGAAATTTTGAGGCAATAAAGGAACTATAGGGGCATAGCAAACAGTGATTATGGCGGAGGTTTTTGTATGGTAAAGAGCAAAAAATGTTTAAGGTATTTCGTTGCGGCGACTGGCATAGCGTTAAACCTAGCTGTGTTTGGACCTGCTGAGGCAGTTCGGTCGGTTATTGGGGGTATAAGTGGGTAAACAATTTAAATCTGATGAGGAATTTAAAGAATACTGGAATAGGTTAGGCATTTCGGATAATTTTATATTTTTTAAAGTAATGCAGGACGAGAGAATATGCAAAAAATTATTAGAAATATTACTGGATATAAAAATATCCAAGGTCGAGTGCCATAATAGCGAAAAGGTAATGGATAATAAAAAGAGTGGCAAAGGCGTTCGTTTGGATGTATATTTGGAAGATGAAAATAGAGCGATTGATATAGAGATGCAACTAGAGGATAAAAAAGAACTCGCAAAGAGAAGTAGATACTACCAGTCGATGATAGATTTAAATATATTGGATTCGGGTGAAGATTATATTGAACTAAAAGAGAGCTATGTCATATTTATCTGCATGTTTGACCCTTTTAAAAAGGGGCTGGTTGAATACTCATTTGAAAATATGTGTATAAACAAGGGCGTAGCGATAAAGTTAAATGATATGGCAAAAAAGGTTTTCTTTAACGCGATGGCTTATTCAGAAGGAAAAGATAATGATACAAGAGAGTTTTTGAAATATGTGTGTGGTTTGCCAAGTAATAATAAGTTTGTTAGGGAAATAAATAAAAGGGTAGATATTGTAAAAGGTCGGGAAGATTGGAGGAATGAATATATGAAAATGTCTATCATCGAGATGGATGCGAAAAGAGAAGGGATAGAAGAGGGAATAGAAAAGGGAATAGAAAAGGGAATAGAAAAGGGAATAGAAACTCTGATTCGGTCCTTAAAAAAGGTAAATGCGTCAGATGATTATATTATCAGTGAATTAACCTCAGAATATGATTTGAGAAAAGAAGAGGCAGAAAATTGTTTGCAGAAGTATGATGCAAAAAGCACTCATGAAAGGTGTGTAAAATAATTTTAGCTAAGCGAGGAGGAATATTTTATGAGAGCAACAAAAAAATTATCAGTATGGACACTCTTTTTGACAGTTATGCTCATAGGAGCGGGAGGAGGTCAAAAAGCCTATGCGAAGACAACGGCGCTAGAATCGGTGTGTGCAAAACATCCGGATGCGCAAGTGAAACAAATTTCCACACAAGGAGATATAACGACAAAATTAGTAGAACTTTTCGAAACTTCCAAGGATGGGGAAGAAGTGATTATCTATATACCATCCGGAAACTATACGATAAAGGATGATAAAAAGCTACTGCTTCACAGTGATAATATCATCGTGATGGAAAGTGACACAAAGATTTCAAAACAGGGTGGTTCAAATGCAATTTTTCGGACAAGAGCGTTAGAGAAAGTAAAAAACATACAAATTATTGGCGGTCAGCTAGATGGACAAGGGAAAGGTGCAATTGATATTTACGAAGCCGGCAATGTTACGATAGATGGAACGAAAATTAATAATTCCAAGGCGGGGATTAAAATTTCAAAATCAACAAACACGATCATCAAAAATGTAACGGTAAAAAAGAGTAGTGCACAGGGTATCTATATTTCAAAATCAACAGGGACGATCATTAACAATGCAACCGTAGAAAAGAGCGGGGGACAGGGGATCTATATTTTAAGCGGTTCGACTGTTGCCATGGATCAGGTAACGATAAAGTCGAGTAAAACGCAAGGGATATCAGTAAACCTTGAATCGAAGGCTACCATCCATAACATAACGGTAAAAGCAAGTAAGGGGACTGGGATGTCGGTAGGAAATAAATCCATCGTACATGTGAAGGATTCTACTTTTTCGGGAAATAACTGGAGCGGGTTTTCTGCAACAGGGAGCAAGACAAAAGTATATATAGCAAATAGTACGTTTTCAAATAATGGGGTAAAGCCGAAAACTTCAGGCGATGGTGCGATTGGACATGGAATTGGAATTTCAGGAAGTGCTTATGGGGAAATTAAAAATTCAACAATAGCAGAGAATCATGAATGTGGCATTTCGGTGTTTAATGGTTCGAAAGTAAAACTGGATGGGAATATCATTTCAAAAAATGGACGGCATGGAATAGGTGCAAGACAAAAGGTAAATTTGGTAGATGTGAGAAATAATACCATTTCAAAAAATGGCTATGATGGAATTATGGTTGCCGATCGATCGAAAATGATAGCATACAATAATAAAGTTACATCGAATAAAGTGCTCGGAATCTCTGTTAGTAAAAGTTCAACCGTGTCACTGAAAAAGACAAAGGTATCGAAAAATAAAACCGGAAATATTTGGAGAGATGCAACATCATCCATTACAGAAAAGAAGTAAAAATGGGAGCTTTTAAATGCATGGAATAGAAAAGCCGCTGCAAGGCAACATGATTTCGGTAAAAGTGAAAAAGAACATCATCCATATAAAATGCAAAGTGAAGGCCTCTCTTGGCGATACCTATGCCTTTCAGGAACTTCGGCTTTTGTATCGGGTCGGCAAGGAAGAACAGGAGCAAGAACAGAAACAAGAATTTTCGTTTCCTCTTACGATCTGCAAAAAAACGAAAAACGATATCACCTTTCGTTCTGCCATAAATTTAAATGAAGTGGAACTAAAGCCGATTTATTGGGATTTTCAATTGGTTGCAGCGAAAGGCGATCAGAGCGTTTCGATTGAATTAAAAAATAGAAGCTATTTAACTTATGCAAAAGACTGCCTACTGTTTTTCGAAAATAAATATGAATATGGCGATGGTATGTTTGTATATCCTTATGTTTCATCCATAAGAGGGATTGCCCTGCAATATCGTAAGAAAACACAGTATGACGATTACCGCCTTAAATTGAAAGAGCGTCTGGCTGTGCTTCGCTTTATTTTGACCTATCCATGGCTTCGACATAAAAAAATATTTCTTGTGTATGAAAAATTTTGCGATATGGCACAGGATAATGGATTTTATTTTTTCAAATACTGCATGGAACATCATATGGAAAAACAGCTAAATCGGAGCATCTTTTATGTAATTGACAAACATGCGGCGGATCGGGGCAGACTGGAGCCCTATCAAAAAAATGTAATTGACTTTATGAGCACACGGCATCTAGCGTATGGGTTAGCGGCTAGATTGCTAATAAGTTCGGAATCAAAAACACACATATATGCCAAAACAAAAGGAAGTGCCTTGGCGCCTTTTATAAAAAGGAAGAAAGCAGTTTTTTTACAGCATGGAGTTACAGGCTTAAAGAAAGTACCGACGTTTCAAAAGGGAAAGAGCGGTTCGAGCAATCTGTTTATCGTTTGCTCTGAATTTGAAAAAAATATTGTAAAACATCATTTGGGCTACAAGGACGAAGAAATTGCCGTAACAGGTTTTGCAAGGTGGGATGTGCTAAAAGACGGTCAAAATGAAAACAGGGAAATTTTAATCATGCCAACATGGAGAAGTTGGTTGGAACACACTTCGGATGAAACTTTTAAAAAAAGTTCCTATTATCGAAACTATATGGAACTGTTGCAATCGGAGCAATTAAAAGAGCTGTTAGTAAAACATGATTTGGAGCTTACTTTTTATATACATCCAAAATTCAAGGAATATATGAAAAATTTTGTGGTAACAAACGAGGAAAGGATCCACCTAACTCCTTTTGGTCAGGAACCTTTAAATGGAATCATGATGCGGTGTAAAATGCTGATCACCGATTATTCCAGCGTTTCATGGGATGTTTTGTATATGAAAAAGCCAGTTGTTTTTTTTCAATTTGACTATGACGGCTATATGAGTCAAAGCGGCAGCTATATGGATTTAAAGACGCAGCTTCTAGGAGAACGAGTAGAAAGGGTAGGCAGTCTGTTGCAGGTAATCGAACAGTATGCGGATAATGGATTTGCATTACGGGAAGAATATGAGAAAAAACAGCATGACTATTTTAAATATATAGATCAGGATAATTCAAAACGAATTTGTGAAGCAATTGTGCAGCGTGGGTTTTAAGACAATTCAAAACAAATTCGTGAAGCAATCATGCAGCGAGGATTGTAAGATAATTCAAAACGAATTTGTGAAGCAATTATGTAGCGGGGATTTTAAGACAATTCAAAACGAATTTGTGAAGCAATTGTGCAACGGGGATTGCAAGATACTTCGTTTTTGGATTTGTAAATTTGCCATTTTTTATGTGGCGGAATATCCATACAGTGAGGGTTTTTTAAATGAGTGGAACAAAGGAAATATTACAGGGCAAGATGGTTTCGGTTAAGGTGAAAAAGGACATGATCCATATAAAGTGCAAGGTGAGAGCATCTCTTTGCGATACGTATACATGTAAGGAACTTCGCCTTTTGTACCGGACAGATGACGAGAAGCGTAAACAAGAATTTGCCCTCCCTTTCATTAGCCGTAAAGAAACGAAAAATTATATTACATTCCGTTCCATCCTAGATTTAAAGGAAGTGAAGCTAAAGCCGATGCACTGGGATTTTCGACTGGTTGCAACGAAAGGGGACCAGACATTTTATATCGTATTAAAAAATCCAAGCTACTTAAACTATGCAAAATACTGCCTGCTGTTTTTTGAAAACAAATACGAATACGGCGATGGGATGTTTGTGTACCCCTATGTGTCCGCAAAAAGGGAATTTTCCCTGCAATATCGAGAAAAAGCAGAGTATGATGACTATCGCATTAAATTGAAAGAACGTCTGGCTGTGATTCGCTTTGTTTTGACATACCCCTGGCTTCGCCATAAAAGAATATTTCTTGTATATGAAAAATTTTGCTGTATGGCACAGGATAATGGGTTTTATTTTTTCAAGTACTGCATGGAACATGATATGGAAAAAAAATTAAACCGCAGTATTTTTTATGTAATTGACAAACGTGCAATGGATCGGGATAGGCTAAACCCTTATGGCAAAAAAGTAATTGACTTTATGAGCGTACGCCATCTAACCTATGGATTGGCGGCTAGGTTGCTCATCAGTTCAGAATCAAAAACGCATATCTATGCCAGAGTAAAAGGCAGTGCCTTGGCACCCTTGATAAAGAGGAAAAAAGCAGTTTTTTTACAACATGGGGTCATAGGTTTAAAGAAAATAACCACATTCCAAAAATGGGATATTGGCGCTTCGAATATGTTTGTCGTTTCTGCTGATTTTGAAAAAAATATTGTAAAACAGCATTTTGGCTATGAAGAAGAGGAACTTGCCTTAACAGGGCTGGCAAGATGGGATGTGTTAAAAGACTGCTCAAATGGAAGCAAAGAAATTTTAATCATGCCGACATGGAGAAACTGGCTGGAAAACAGTTCGGATGAATTTTTTAAAAACAGTTCCTATTATAAAAACTATATGGAATTGCTGCAATCGGAAGAATTAAAAGAAGTATTAAAAAAGTATGATTTAAAGTTTAATTTTTATATACATCCGAAATTTAATGAATATATGAAAAATTTTGCGTTGGAACATGAGGAAAGAGTCTGCCTAACCCCTTTTGGACAGGAGCCGTTAAACGAAATTATCATGCGTTGCAAAATGCTGATTACCGACTATTCCAGTGTTTCATGGGATATGCTATATATGAAAAAACCGGTTATTTTTTTCCAGTTTGACTATGACGACTATATGCGGCAAAACGGCAGCTACATGGATTTAAAGAAGGAGCTGTTGGGGGAACGTGTAGAAAGTGTGGACAATCTGCTGCAAATAATCGAAAATTATGCGGATAATGGATTTACATTGCGGAAAGAATATGAAAAAAAGCATCCTAGCTATTTTAAATACATTGACCACAATAATTCAAAACGGATTTGCGAAGAAATCATGCGTCGAGGTTTCTGATTGCTAAATTAAAATGTATGTGGTATAATGCGAACGGATCGGCATTTGTTGTAGATGGGACAATGCGAATAGGCTATCTTTATTGTGTCGAAAGTATCATTGATGGAAACAAGGAAGCGAAAGAATAAAAGGCTGAAATATTAGCTCTTTGCAGAAACAGGGAAAGATTAAGAATGAAAAGATTCATAAATGATTTAAAGAAGTACTATAAATATGCAATATATTCGGCAAAATCAGAATTAAAATCAGAAATTGCCAATTCTCATTTAAGCTGGTTATGGTGGATCTTAGATCCCCTTTTATTTATGTTGGTATATACATTTATTTCTGTTATCGTATTCGACTCAAAACAAGAATATTTTCCGGTATTTGTTTTTATTGGCTTAGCGGCGTGGACATTTTTTGAAAAAACAGTCAAGCAAAGTGTAAAACTAGTAACATCGAACAAGGCGATTGTGACGAAAGTATATATCCCGAAGCATGTACTGATTTTTGTAAAAATGTATGCAAATGGATTTAAGATGCTGATATCCTTTGCTTTAGTTGCGGTTATGATGGTGGCTTATCGGATACCGATTACCTATCGGATTTTATATATGATACCTATCTTTATAACATTGGCACTCTTTACGTTTGGAGCCGGTACAATTATGCTCCACTTTGGTGTATTCGTAGAGGATCTAGCGAACGTCATCAATGTCTTGCTAAGATTGTTGTTTTATGTATCGGGAATTTTCTATTCCATACAAGGACGTGTAAAACCTTATGGTACAATCCTGTTAAAAATCAATCCGATTGCCCTTATATTGAATGGGCTAAGGGATTGCATGATCTATTCTACAGACCCGGATGGAATCTTCCTGCTTGTTTGGTTTGCGGTAAGTGTTGCCTTGTCTGTTATTGGATTAAAAATCATATATAAATATGAAAATAGCTATGTGAAGGTGATTTAATGAAAAAAGATAAAGATGACGCGATAGAAGTCCGTAAAGTGATGTGGCTGAACGAAAGGTCATGAGATGGGAAAAGATGCTGCGATAGAAGTTCGTAAAGTAGATGTGGCTGAATGAAAGGTCATGAGATGGGAAAAGATGCTGCGATAGAAGTTCGTAAAGCAGATGTGGTTGAATGAAAGGTTATGAGATGGGAAAAGATGCTGCGATAGAAGTTCGTAATCTGAAAATCAGATATAAAAGTTTGAATAAAATGTCAATTAGAAAAAGCCTGTTTCAATTAAAAAAAAGCCAAGTGGAGTTTTTTGAAGCAGTGAGGGGAATTTCATTTCAAGTGGAGCAAGGGGAGATATTAGGTATCGTCGGCAAAAACGGAAGTGGCAAATCTACGCTATTAAAGGCGATTGCAGGTATCTTTGCAGCAGACGAGGGAGATATTGACCTACATGGCAATTCGGTTTCCCTCTTATCGATCGGGGTAGGCTTTCAGAAGAAATTAACAGGCAGGGAAAACATCTATTTATCCGCCATGCTCCTAGGTCATTCTAAACAGCAGATTGACGCTAAATTAGATGATATTATAGAATTTTCAGAACTTGGAAAATTTATTGATAAACCAGTAAAAACATATTCTAGCGGGATGCATTCAAAATTAGCTTTTGCGATTACGGCAATTATGGAAACGGAAATCATGCTGATTGATGAAGTGCTAAGCGTAGGCGATGCAAAGTTTAAGAAGAAAAGCTACAACAAGATGAAAGAGCTTATCACCCACGATGACCGTACGGTAATCATTGTGTCCCACAGTTCCGATACGTTAAAAAAATTATGTACAAGTATATTATGGCTGCATGATGGGGAAATTAAAATGCAAGGTGCGCTAGATGATGTGCTTCCAAAATATGAGGAATTTATGTCATGAAATAGGGAAAGGGTATGCCATGAAATAGGGAAAGGGTATGCCATGAAATAGGGAAAGGGTATGCCGTGAAATAGGGGAATAGTAGGAGAAATATATGAACAATTATTTGTTCTCATTTATTTTATTCAGTGAAAATATAGGTGAGTGTAAAAAGACGATAGAAAGTTTGAAACGACAGACACTGGACTTTCAAAAAAATGTTCAGCTAATTCTTATCAATCAGGAAAAACTATTGGATGATGCCACATTTTTGAAAGAAATGAGCCATACATGTGGCAAAGCACTTATTCTAAAGGCTTTAAAGGGGCAGGAGCACACCATTCTAGAGGATGCGCTTAGACAAGCAGAGGGGTGCTATATCTGCATGACGAAAGCAGGGGTCACATATCAGGAAGAGACGTTACAGCGTGTCAAAAAGCGTATGGAAAAATCCAATGCAAATGTAATAGCCATTACAGTCGAGTCCGAAATACTGTCTAAAATCGCAAGGGAGCATAATGCATATACAAGGCGATTAAAGAAAAAAACAAATTTAGAGTCAAACCACCATATCATTTTAGCACTATACCCTGCATTTTTTGTACGAGCAGAAAAAATGTCTACCAAAGAATGTGCAAGTCAAGAATGGTCTTTGGCGGTCTTGAAAAAACTTCTATTTACAGTCGTAGTTGATAAGCGATTGGGATTTGAAAAAAAAGCTTCATGCAGTTGCAAAAGAGCAGGAAGCTTTGTAGAACCGTGGTTTAGCAGCCTGTCTGACCATAAGGGACGATTGACGTTTCTACATGAATTTGTAAATGAAATAGCGGCATTTATAATAGAGCAGAAACATATATGCATAAAAAATGCAAAGTACAATTTACTTTACTATTGTAATGTGTTGGAAGCTCAAACGGAAAAAGGTGACCTGCTTTTAGAATCAGTAAAAGGAGATACCGGATCAGTAAAAAGCGATACAAAACCGACCAAAACCCAAAGTGCTATGGTAAAAACCCAAAGCTTTACAGAGCAGGATATAAAGTCCGGAATGATCAAAATATTGGAATTGATAAGGGACGAAGAACTAATCATAAATAACCAGTATCTACCTAGGTTCTTAAAAAGGTATCTTTTAGAAAAATTTCAATGGGATCAGGATTCTGATCAAGGGGATATTGCGAAAAAAGAAGAAATATTAAATAATGAATATGATCAAACTGAGATTCACTTCCTGAAGGTGGAAGGGGATTGTATTACAATAGAAGGAAGCTCTTCGCTAAGCGGACAACGAGGATTTGATATGTTCCTTGATATAGAGGAACATTTAATACCCTGCCGTACCCTAAAAGGAGAAATCTATGCCCAATGGTTTGATGTGATAATCGGGCATACACTATTTTTTGAAGCACAAATTCCATTTTTGGAGCTGATGGGAAATAGAATAGGGAGGCAGAGCAATGTATCGCTCGTATGCAAAGATAGAACCAAAGCTGACAGCGAAAACAGCTATGCGAAAAAGGCCTATATTTTTGCAAAATATGCACCAATATCCAATCTGCCGCCACTATATAGCGTCATTGGGAATACGATGTTTTATTTTAGCGAGCGCGACAATAAAATCGTAATAAGCAAGAAATCGCTCCTTAAGAAACTGTACCTGCAGTGCAAATTAGACATTGCACTCTTGCTTGGACCCAAGCCTTCCAAGAAAGCATTTATCGTCCGAAAATTATATCATCTGTATAACAAGGTTAAGAAGCAGAAAATATGGCTTATTTCAGACCGCATCAACAGAGGTGACGACAATGGGGAAATATTTTTCCGCTATTTAGCAGAACAAAAGCTGCAGGGCATAAAAAAATATTTTGTAATTGGAAAAGATGCCGATGATTATGAGCGGATGAAAGAATATGGTCAGGTAGTGGATACTTTTTCATGGAAACATAAAATGCTGCATTTGATGAGCGACTATCTTATCTCTTCCCAAGGAAATGGGGCGGTGGTAAATCCATTTGGCAAGGCACAAAAATATTATGCAGATATCATGAGCACGGATCGCTTTGTATTTTTACAGCATGGAATTACAAAAGACAACCAGGCGCAATGGCTAAACCGCTACAACCGTAATATATATGGTCTAATTGTTACAACAAAACCAGAGTATGATTCGATGTTTACGTATGACTATGATTACGGTCCAGAGCGTATTTGGCTTACCGGTATGCCAAGGTATGATTTCTTGTACCACGATGAGAAAAAGTATATTACAATTATACCCACATGGAGGAAATCAATTTCCGGTGGTGTAAATGCAGAAGGTATCTGGCAGCTGGGGGATCAGTTTTTTCATAGTGAATATTTTCATTTCTACAACTCGTTGCTAAATCATAAAAAATTATTGGAAAACACAAAGAAATACGGATATAAACTATGTTTTATGCCCCATCCAAACATCATTTCGGCACTTCCCAAATTTAAACGAAATGAAAACGTATTGTTTTTTGATGAAACAAAAGTATATCGGGAAATGTTTGCACAGACAGACCTTATGCTGACAGACTATTCTTCGGTGGCATTTGATTTTGCATATTTGCGCAAACCCATTATATACTGTCAATTTGACAAAGAAGAATTTTTTAATGGAGAACATTCCTATACGGAAGGGTATTTTGATTATGAAAGAGATGGGTTTGGAGAAGTAGAAGAAACGCTAGAGGGTACCGTTGATAGAATCATAGAATATATGCAGGGTAGCTGCAAGCTGAAAGAGCAGTACAAGGAAAGAATTGAAAATACGTTTGCATTTCATGACACGGACTGCTGCAAACGGGTATTGGAAAAATTAAAGAGTGAAGGATAACGATGTAGACTGTATGAAAAGTGGAACGCGATTGATCGCCCGAAGGGATAAAAAATGGATAATTTTTTGTTTTCGTTTATTGTTTTGAATGAAAATACGAAAGATGGATTAAAGACACTAGAAAGCTTGCATATGCAAACCATAGATTTTGCCAAAATACAGATAATTGTAATCAATCGGGATGGCAGGATAAGTGAGGAAGCATTTAAAAACCAATTTCCGGGGGATCTTAGCCAGTTGGTTTATATGGATGGATGTGCGAAAGAGGGCAGTGGTATTTTAGAAGAAGCAATAGAGCAAGTAGAGGGTACTTATTTGTGCATGACAAAATCGGGCGTAACCTATCAAGAGGATGCATTAAAACATATAAACGATGAGATGGGTAATCGTGACAATGCTGTCGTTGCGATTCAGATGAAATCGGAGCGGATGTCGCAAATAGCAAAAGAACATAATGCATATAGAAATCTGATCAAGAAAGAGCCAAGGTTAGAGAAAAGCTATCGGATCATCGTTGCGCTATATCCGGCATATTTCATAAAAACGGGAAAAGTAAGCAAGGAAGGATGTAAAAAAATAAATGAGATATTTTGGTTTTTAGATCAACATTTTTGTGAAAGAATTTATGAAAAACTAATGAGTCTGTGAAGTTTTTCCTGTAAAATAGATTTTCTATGATAATAAAGGCTGGAATTCCTGATTTTATAGGGAGTCTAGCCTTACTAACACGATAAAACATGTTGATTTGCATATCAAATACGCCTGCCTAGCAGACGTGTTTTTTTGATAGGGCTATTCCGGAATCTTTTCTTCGCACATGATTGCTAGTTACCCATATACTTTGCCCCAGTTCCTGCTCGTGCGCGTCTATTTCTTTGTCGCTTTAAAAGTTGCCAAATATAAGGCTTTCAAAAGGGCGGTATCGCTTGGGAATACACGCCTTTGGTTGCTTAAACACCGGTACGTGCTTAAGATGTTTCTTACCTGATGTACGATGTAGTGCTGGTATTCTGCTTTGGGAAAAGTTACGATGCTTGATTCTTTGCTTCTGCCAGATCCATCCGTGTACAGAACCAAAGTGTCTTTCACACTCCCTAATAATTCGTACATTTGAGTATTCTTTATAGGCGAATTTCCTCTATTTTAGCAATTGACAAATGCGTAGCTTCTGAGATTTGCTCAATCTTCATCCCTAGCCTTAATAAATTCCTAGCTGTTTCTATTTTTGATGCAACTGCTGATTGCAGAACTTACATATTCCTTTTCATTTCAAGTGAAAGCAAATAATCCTTGTATTATTCACTCTTTTGCGTTAATATATACCAATAAAGATATTAGTAAACGCTGATTAATTGCTTGAATGCCAGATTAAAATACGATATAATTATTTTGTAAAGTTACAAATTAATCAGATGCTACTATAAATTAATAGAAGAAAGCGAGCATGAATAAATGCAAAATAATGTACTGGAATATTTTGAAACTTCAAATAGAAAATACCAAGATAAATTATTACTTTCGGATGATAACAATCAAATTACGTATGAAGATGTTAATAAAAAAGTGTTGACAATCCAAGTGAAGCAATCGGGACAAGCCTTGTAGTAAAAGATATTGGAATCAATAAGCCGATTGTGGTTTTGATTGAACGGAAAATAGAAGGCTTAATTGGATTTTTTGTCGCTTATAGCGGGAATTTTTATGTACCGGTAGATTATCAAATGCCCATCAAAAAGACATTTATTCAACAATGAAAAACGGCGGTTCTATGTATCGCATTCCGAAAGTAATGTTTTCATTTCCAGGCAAGCTCATCACTTTTTCTAATGAGAATAAAATAAATAATACAATAATTTGGGAAACTTCTGCACTTCGAATTGTAGCAAATTTAAAAGCTTTTTCCAATAAAATTTCAAATTATCTGCATATAATTATGTTTTCTGGTGAAGTAATACAGAATAAAGTTTTGAATTACTGGAGAGAATATTTGCCATAGATTTCATACGCCAATCTATATGATTCGATTGAAATCACCTGTAATGGTGCCTTTTATAAAGTAGGCAGGAAATTTGCCAATAGTGAAGTGCTGCCCATAGAAGTTTCATGTAAGAATAACAAGGGAAAACTGGAGAGCTTGCGTGTAAGGGATCTTCTCTTGCCTTAGGCTATTTCAATAATACAGAGAAAACAAAGGAAGCGTTTATTTATAATATATGGGAAAAGGATTATAAATTAAATAAAGTGAGGTAAAAGCAAAATGCTTTTACCTCACAAGTTGATGATGCACTTCGCTTGCACAAATTTAATATGCACAAGGAATCGTGCAGAAATGGAGTGAATAATGAAAAACGTAAACTGGAATTTTTCTAAAGATGATACATTGGCCATGAAAGGGATTGCAATCATGGTTATGCTATACCATCATTGCTTTTTAGATAAGGATAGGTTTGCCGGATTTGAGATTTCATTTTGGCCTTTACCAGAGAATATAGCAATTGGTATTTCGGCTTTTTTTAAAATATGTGTTGGTATGTTTGTGTTTTTATCTGCTTATGGAATGACTATTTCTTTAAAAAATAAATATGAACATTATAATTTCAATAAAAATGATATAGAAAAATCAATTTTTAATCGATATTTTTCTTTGATGTCCGGATTTATATTTAATTTTTTGACGGCAGTCTTGTTGTGCTATACGTTTCGTAGAGAATTAGTGCAGATATATCAAGATGGGCTGAAAGGAGTATTTACCTTTTTCATGGATATGTTTGGTGTCGCTTATATGCTGAAACTAGATACTTTGATTGGGACATGGTGGTATATGGGTGTTGCAATCATAATGATATTCTTGTTGCCGATACTCCTTAAGCTCTATAAGAAATATGGCTATGGTGCTATTGTGTTATCCTTACTTTTGCCAAGGATGATGAACTGGGGCGTAACGAACCTTACAAGGTATTTGCTCTGTATTATGATGGGGATTTGGTTTGCAGATGAAAATAATTTAATGAAAATAAAAAACAGTAAATTATGTAATCATATATATTTAAATAAATGCTTGAAATTAATCATCGAAATGGCGGTAATGGTAATTTGTCTGCTATTTCGCAGGATGGATATTGCAAAAGGTTATATGGATATATTCGATTCCGTCATTCCAGTGGCTATGATATGCTTTTGCAATGAATTTATCATTGGAATTCCTTTTTTAAGGAAAATACTGATCTATTTTGGTGTTCATAGTATGAATATCTTCATGTTGCATACGCTGATAAGAGTAAAATTGCTTAGACATCATATTTATTCATTTAAAAGTGCATGGCTGGTTGTTCTCGTGCTGTTACTAGAATCATTAGCGCTATCTATGATAGTGGAATGTCTGAAAAAAGTAACAAGATATAATAAATTAGTGGACAGCATAAGAGATAAGGGAAATCATCGCCTAGAACGTAAAGGAAAGGAGAGCGTATAAATGAATAAATTGTATCATAAAAATGGTAGATGGTATAATAGCATTGTGATGCTGATGGCTTTTATGACGGTACTGGCAACTACACTGAATTTGCAAAATTTCAGCGAACGACAAATAAAAAAACTGGAAACTACGGGTAGTATCATTGAACGGTATATTTTGCAAATGCAATATTCCATAAATGAATATTCAATCTTACATTTTTTGCTTTTTATTGCGATCGCCTATGTTTATCATTTGATTTTACGGAAGAGCTATGGTAAAAAAGAAAAAATAGTGGTTGGTCTTATTGCTACTTTGATTGGAATATTAAATGCGATAGGCTACAGTTTCGATAAAGAAAACAGTTGGGATGCTATTTTTTCTACCAAGTTTGGTATGTTTAGAGCATTCCTTTATGCGTTTGGCATGGGGATTGCTTTTTATAGTATTCTTTTATGTTTGTATGAAATCATAATACCGAAACTGGCTGATTTTGAAACAAAAAAATCTTGTATACGTACAGAGGATGGAATCAAACAAATAGCTGCTCCTAGCAGAAAATTCAAAATGAACTATCTGGAAGGAAACAAAAAAACAATTATTTTTGTTTTTCTAGTGATCGTGATTGCCTGGATGCCATATTATTATGGCTTATATCCGGGAAGCTTAACTTGGGATGCCAAAGATGAAATAGCACAGGTCTTAAATGACTGGCAACATGCAGGCACGGCACAAAGGCTAGACTTGTTAAATGAAAATGTTTTGCTAAATACACACCATCCTGTGGTATATACGTTATATCTGGGAATATTTGTAAAACTAGGGCAGTTCATTGGCAATATGAATTTAGGCATTGGATTATTTACGCTGTCTCAAGTACTTATCAGTGCGTTTATTATAGCGTCAAGTGTCTATTTTATGGCAAAATTAAAATTTTCACAAGCGATCATAAAAGGTACGGTCGTATTTTTCGCTTTATTTCCGATGAATCCACTCTGGGCAATGACCGTAACAAAAGATTATATCTTTGCATTAATGTCATTGCTTTGCACAATGGTTTTTTATACATTAATGAAAAAGCCGCATCTTTATCGAAACTATAAATTTATGCTTTTTGCAGTCATAAGTCTTTTGGGTTTACAATTGACCAAAAGCAATGGCAAGTACATGGTGATGTTTATGCTGTTTTTTGTGTTTGCTTTAAAAAAACAGTATAAATGGCGGGCGCTAGCTACATTGATACTATCGTGGGCAATCTATTCCCTGCTAATCGTAAAAGTGATTTTTCCTGCTTTTGATATTACACAGGAAGGCGCAAAAAGGGCAATCATGTATCTGCCGGAGCAACAGGTAGTGCGATGCCTAGTAGAGCATGCGGATGAAATAACGGAAGCAGAAAAAGAAGCAATTAGTAAAGTGTTCAAATATAAAAAGGGTGAAGAAGATAAGATGCAAGTGCTGGTTTCCTTATATAATCCGATTCGTTGCACACCGGTTATGAAGAGATATAATTCAAAAGCGACAACAAAAGAGCTGACGAGTTTTTTTAAATGTTGGATAGGGATGTTAAAAAAATATCCGGCAACGTGCTTGGAGGCTACCTTCAATCAAGATTATCGTATATTTTATCTTGCACCTGTTGGAAATGGATACTATACGAATGTACGGGAGAATCCATATGATATAAAAGAAATAGAATCCACAAAAGGATATAGAGATATCGTAAAAAGCATGGTAGACATGCTGATGGGCTTACCCATACTATCCATCTTCTTTTCTACTGCTTTCTATACATGGATGATTGTAATTGCCCTTGGCTATTTTATAGCCAAGAAACAGTATGAGAACATGGTTTCAATGGGATTTTGCATTGCCAATATATTATTAAGCTTAATCGGTCCTTTGATTCAAATCAGATATTCCATACAATGGGTCATTTGTGTACCATTTATCATTGGAATGGTAGTGGCGGGGGCAAAAGAAGGACAAGCTGACCATATTATGAACCATGTTGCAAAGCAAAAGAAGGACAAGCTGACCATATTATGAACCATACTGCAAGGCAAAAGAAGGGCAAGTTACCCATATGAATATCACTACAAAGAAAGATATGAAAAGAGGTAGAGCATGAAATTAATGATCCAGATCCCCTGTTTTAATGAAGCGGAAACGCTAGAAATAGCTTTAAATGATTTACCAAAAAAAATCGAAGGTATTGATGTAATTGAGTATTTAATCATAAACGATGGCAGTAAGGATAATACAGTCGAGGTTGCAAAAAATTGGGGTGTTCATTATGTGGTGAACTTCAAAAAGAACAAAGGCCTTGCAAAGGGATTTATGGCCGGACTTGATGCATGCCTAAGGAATGGCGCAGATATTATTGTAAATACAGATGCGGACAACCAGTATGTAGCAGATGATATTGAAAAACTGGTACGGCCGATCTTAGAGGAACGGGCAGATATTGTGATCGGTGCACGTCCGATTGACCAGACAGAGCATTTTTCTCCAATCAAAAAAATGCTCCAGCATTTGGGTAGCTGGGTTGTAAGAAAAGCATCAAAAACAGATATTCCGGATGCTCCTAGTGGGTTCCGTGCCTATAGTAGGGAAGCTGCCATGCAGTTAAATGTAACAAATGAGTACACCTATACGCTAGAAACGATTGTACAGGCAGGCAGAACCAAGATCGCGATGGAGTCCGTTCCCATACGGACCAATGGATATCTGCGTCCATCAAGGCTGTTTCATAGTATGCTAGGCTATGTAAAAAAATCCATATTAACCATTATCCGTTCGTTTATGATGTACAAGCCATTGAAGTTTTTTACAATGATTGGTGGAATCGTGTTTGCCTTAGGGGCAATTATAGGAATACGATTCTTGGTTTATTTTTTCATGGGAACCGGTGGAGGCCATATTCAATCTTTGATACTTGCCAGTACGCTGCTCATGATCGGATTCCAGACAATTATCGTTGGATTCCAGGCGGATTTGATAGCCTCCAATCGGAAATTGCTGGAAGATATTCAACGTCACGTACGAAAGATGGATTACGACAAAGACGCTGAAAAGAAAGAAAAAGGGTAAAAGAAAAGTGGAAGAAGAACGATGCAGAAATATGTGAACAATCGTAAACAGAAAGGGACATACAGCTACATTGTAATCGATAGAGAAAAATGGATATAATTTGGAGGAAGTAATGTGAGGGATGTTGTAATTGCAATCACTGCCGCAAGCTATAGCGGAAACCAAGGTGCGGCTGCGATGCTGCAAAGTTCGATACAGCAGCTGTATCAAAACTATGGGCATAGGCTCAATATCAAATTGATGAGTGTATATCCATCTGAAGATAAGGAACAGCTGCCATATGATTTTATTGAAGTTGTTTCCTGCAAGCCGGAACAATTGCTTTTTATTGCATTTCCTTTGGCAATTTTATATAAAGCATTTTCCTGGTGCCCACCTATAAAAAAACTGATTGCGAAAAATAAAATCATCCGAGCTTATCGGGAAACAGATGCTGTCGTAGATGAAGCTGGGATCTCCTTTGTAGACAGCAGGGGCTTTGTGATGAATGTATATGCGTTTGTCTGTGCGGCAGTCCCAATGCTTGTAGGAGTTCCGGTTGTGAAGTATTCACAGGCGATGGGGACGTTTCAATCCTTTGTGAACCGATTTTTGGCAAAATGGATTCTGCCAAAATGCAAACTGATTTGTGCTAGAGGTGAAGGTACCTTAAATAATTTGGTCAAGATAGGAATTGTGAAAAATGTAAAACTATGCGCAGACGGTGCATTTACCATGGCAGATAATCCTGACTGGAATGATGCAGTGGATAAAGTGTGTGCCGATGATTCCTTTTACAATGATAATGTGATCGCACTGTCAATTAGTTCTGTTGTACAAAAAAAGTGTACGAAGCTAAACATCAATTATAAAGATGTGATGGTTTCTTTTATTGATGATTTAAACAAGCAAGGATACCATGTACTCATTCTTGCAAATGCAGCCAGAATCCACAGCACCAAGAGCAGAAACAATGATTTGCTTATATGCAGTGCGGTTCATCTTGAAATTGCGGACAAAACAAAAGTACGGTGGTATTGTAAAGAAATGACGCCAGAGGAGATACGGGCATATATCAGCCATTGCCGGGTTTTGGTGGCTTCAAGATTTCATGCTATGATTGGGGCTTTGGAGAAAAAGGTTCCTGTCCTCTTGATTGGGTGGAGCCATAAATACCAAGAAGTATTGGATATGTTTGGACTTGGGCAATATGCAATTGATTTTTCCAATTTAAACCTGGATGCGCTAAAGAAGGAATTTGATCATTTTTTAACGCATGAGGTGGAAATAAAAAATTGTATGGAAACACATTATGAAACAGTAATGGAAAGCTCTAAGGATAATATCCGCTATATAAGCGAAGTGATAGAAGAAACATTAAAACAACCAAAAAAGGGCAGAAATACCTTGTTTGACTACAACAATCCGGATAAATATATTGGAAACCATGTTGCATGTAGAAAGGGGTATGCCACAGATGCTTCTGTGCGGGAAAATGCTGCGTCAGGGGGAATGGTTACTGCACTGCTGTGCCATTGGCTAGATACAAAACAAATTGATGGGGCATGGGTCACAAAATCCCATATTGAAGAAGGGGACTTGTCCTATCAAACCTTTGTAGCTACAACCAAAGAGGAACTATGTTCCGCTTCCTCTAGTATCTATATGCAGATGCCTCTGCTAAAACATCTAGATGTGATACGAAAATTTGAAGGGAAGGTAGCAGTTGTCTTAACGCCCTGCCTTATGAATGGGTTTACACAGATCTTAGAAAAAGACCAACAGCTAAAAGAAAAGATCGTTATAAAATTAGCGTTATATTGTAGTGGCAACCATTCAAAGAAAGCGACCTTGCTGTCCTTGAAAAAAGCCGGCATCACACTTGACAATGCGCAGCGCATGTACTATCGTCGCGGACATTGGAGAGGAACGTCTACCGTACAGTATAAAGACGGTACGGAAAAAAACTTTTCCTATACAAAAACAATTTGTGCCTATAAAAATGCTTTTTTCTTTGAACAAGGCAGCTGTATGCAGTGCCAAGATCAATATGGCAGACATGCAGATCTTAGCTTTGGCGATATTTGGCTGAAAGAAATGAAGAAGGAGCAGGTGAAGCATACAAGCTGTGTTATCAGGAATCAAAAAGCCTATGATATGTACCAATCGGCAGTAGATGCCAGAGTAATTACAGACAAGCATCTATCAGATACCAAAATGATAAAAAGCCAGAAACGTGCTTTGGCCTTTAAATATAGCCTTGCGAAGGCAAAAATGCAATATTATAGGAAGAAAACAGGAAAAGATTGTGCGATAGACATCTTGGACAAATGTAAATGGAATCATAGGCTGGCTTTTTACTTGGCTAGGAAAAACAAAGAATTTTCCGAAAAAAAACAGGCTAAATTAGAAAAGATACCAACTTGCGTGATTTACTATTATATGTGCTTTATACGTGTACTATTAAGCTTTTAAACCAAAATATGAGATAGGGTGTGGGTATGAATAAAAAAAATATAGTGAAGTGGATTGGGCGAATCTTAATGGTCCTTGCTTTTGCACTCATTGTGAAAAAGATATACGGATATAAAGATTCCCTCGTCCGTAGCTTGGATGGAAAAATCATAGTCATTATGATAGGAAGTGCAATTCTTTATGCACTCTTAATCTATACATTGCCAATGATATATAAGGTATTATTACAGATAACAACGGGAAAAAAGTTTACACATACAAAAATAGCGGCAATCTATTGCAAATCGGCCCTTTATAAATATTTACCGGGCAATGTCATGCAATATGTAGGCAGAAATCAATTGGCAGTCACTGATAATTTATCTCATTTTGATGTTGCGACAGCTACACTTTTGGATATAAGTACGACCGTTGTGGCATGTTTGCTTGGAACAGTTCTTTTCTCAATCCACTATGCAATGGAGTATCTGCAGAAAACGTCAGTTAATCTAAGGCTGGTTGTTCAAATAGTAGGAATCTTATGTATCTTGTTCATCCTTGCTTTTTTTGTCCTATATAAATATAAAAAAAATACGTTAAAAAAATATTTTGAAAAATATAAGCATTTCGTTTCTTTGAAAAATGTGAGGACCTATGTTATACTTGTCTTATATAACTTAGTTGTGTTTGTACTATTCGGTATTTTGTTTTTGTGGATTTTAGCAAGTGTCGGCGGACATTTAGGCTATAGCCATTGGCCGGTGGCAATAGGGCTATACTGTTTTTCCTATTTGCTAGGATATATTACACCGGGGGTTCCGGGAGGAATTGGGATTAGAGAAGCGGTGCTTGGCTATTTTTTTGCGGGTTGGCTCGATGAAGGATTGATCATTACAGGAGCCTTGATTTATAGAATCATGACGATTATAGGAGATATTTTAGCTTATTTCATATCCGTTATGATGGTTGCGTATAAGAAGAAAGCGAAAACAAGTGATTGAATGTGCCATATCCAACATACTTAAGGGATGGAATTGTTTCTTGGCGCAAAAGTATGATCACATGTTCCATACACCTAAGGGGTGGAGGAATTTCAACAGATAGGTTAAACGAAAATTTTTAAAATAAAGAAAAAATGGAGATGCCATGATGGAACAGCAAAAAAAATATAAAATAGCAGTAGCTGGAATCGGCTATGTGGGCTTATCAAATGCAGTCCTTCTATCGCAGCACAATACCGTATATGCAGTTGATGTTTTGCCGGAGAAGGTGGATTTAATCAATCATAGGAAATCGCCAATCATAGACCCTGAGATTGAAGATTTCTTAAAAACCAAGTTACTAGACTTAAAAGCAACAACCGATGAAAAAGAAGCATATGAAAACGCTGATTTTGTGATTATAGCGACCCCTACCGATTATGACCCTGTAAAAAATTATTTTGATACGTCATCGGTAGAGGGCGTTATAAAGCAGGTGATGGCATACGGCTCTAAGGCGGTTATGGTGGTAAAGTCAACCGTTCCGGTAGGTTTTACAGTGAAAGTAAGGGAACAGTATAAAACAGATAATATCCTCTTTAGCCCCGAATTTTTAAGGGAAGGGAAAGCACTATATGACAATCTTTACCCTTCCAGAATCATCGTCGGTATACCAAAGGACCAGAAAGCATTGGTAGAAGCCGGGAAAATATTCGCCCAATTGCTGCAGCAAGGTGCCTATAAAGAAGATATCGCTACGCTATTTATGGATGCAACGGAGGCGGAATCCGTAAAGCTGTTTGCCAATACATATTTGGCATTGCGTGTTTCATTTTTCAATGAATTGGATACCTATACGGAATTACGAGGGCTTGATACAAAGCAGATTATCGAAGGCATTGGACTAGACCCTAGAATCGGAA